>JBPCJX010000189.1:0-125062 GCA_051004875.1 Bryobacteraceae bacterium | reverse complement strand
GAGGAACACGAGGACATTTACAGCGATGACATGTCTCTCCTGCAGCCTGTAAACTCTCGCCAATAAGGCGGATCGATCATTTGGGTCACGAGTCACCGACGACTCACTTTAGTTCTTTGGCCGATTTAGCGCCTCGGCTGCGCAACCACCCCACGAGCGAACAGTGCGCAGAATGCGAGAGACGGTCCTTTCTGAGACAGCGCTGCCGAGGCGCAAAATCGAGACGCGAAAGTCGTGCAACTGAAACTGAATGAACAATCAGAGCGCTGCACCCGGCCCGCACCGGGCTCGTGCACATGGAAGAACTCACAGACCAGGAACTCGACACGTTTCAGAACGACTTTCAAAAGGTCAGGGATCGGGCGTATTCTCAAATAGGAGAGATCGAGCAAACGAAGAAGCGTTCGCAGAGCAAAGGGACGAAGAGCTGATCGTCATCTTCGCCTGCCATGAGGATTTCGTTATCCGCAATCATCTGCACTCGAATTCAAGATGGAGAATTTCAGCCCGAACACAGCGGTGGCAGTCCGCCCGACTTCTATGGTAAGGCTACACTTATGAGGCAGGATCACGCGATGAGGGTTGGGTCTTATCCAAACTCACGTCGGTCATGCAAGAGAGCCACTTATGATTTGCGTAACCAATCTGACGACCGGCGAAGTAGTCGAGGAATCCGCTCGATCTATTTTCGGCGGAGTGATTTGGGCGGCCCCATAAGCCTTCGACAAGAGACACACGGCGTGCGGGATTCTAAGAGCCGTGCACAGACCGATCAGATCGAGGCTGTTTAGAAGCGTTTAAAAAGCTTTCGAGATCGCGCTCATTGACTGTAGGCTCCCCGGGAGCAACGTTGTTGAGCTTCCCGTCTTTCATCCATTTTTCGAGCTGGTGTACGGACTCGTAAAGGTGGTCGAACGAGTCGACGACGAACAGCAGCGGCTGATAATGATCTATTTCAAAGCCTTGATTGATGACCCACTCGAGCTGTAACGGATAACGCTGGACATTAGGGGATTCGATAGAATACTGAATCTCCCCGTAGCTGCTGAGCAAGCCGCTTCCGTAAACGCAGATGCCCTCGCGGGAGCGCATCAATCCAAATTCAACCGTGAACCAGAAGAAGCGAGCCATGGCGCGGATGATACTTGTCATCGCAGCGCTGCGTTGGTGAACGTCGTCAATCTGGTCGGCCACGTCCGCTGCCGTATGCGCGCATTCACCAAAGCGAACTAGTGTTTCGGCGAAGGCAGGATCGGTGTGCATCGGAACGTGCCCTGCGATATCGTGGAAAATGTCCGGTTCCGGCAAATATTCTAGTCGTTTCGAATCACGGATTGTAATAGTCGTGGGGAATTCGCGATTACGCAGGCAATCGAAAAATAAGAATGCCGGAACGTAGCCGCTCACGGGCTTAGCTTGGAAACCAGTTAGTGGCTGCAAAAAGCGATTGACATCTTCGAGCTTTGGTACGGACTTAGGGTCCAGGCACAACGACTGGATGCCACGTTGAAATGCATCATTTGCGTACCGCTTCCATCGTGGCAGCATGCGCGAGTAAAGCTTGCGCCACGCTTCGTGATTTTGTTCCGAGTATTGTTCGTAGGGCTGATGAATGAACAATTGCCCATCGTGTTGAGCTTGTTCAATAAACGGTGCCTGGGTAGTCGTGAGATCCGCAACGCTCAAGGTGGACAACGCACGCCTCCGCTTCTTTCATGCTAGCTCAAAGCGGGTCGATCGCAATTTATAGAGGTACTGTTAATGCCTCTTCCGGGCTAGATGTGGCAGTGTAGAAGTCCGCGCTTTGCAAGGTACTGCTGGTGATAATCTTCCGCCTCATAGAAGGTCCCTGCCGGCTCAATGTGTGTTGCGCTAGGGCGGCGGAATCGCCCGGATGCTTCGAGAGCTGCCTTGGATGCGCGCGCGGTCTGCTCCTGCTGAGGCGTATGGAAAAAGATTACACTCCGGTACTGCGTTCTAACATCCGGACCTTGGCGATTCACTTGCGTGGGATCATGCGTCTTCCAGAACACGTCCAAAAGTTGTTCATAGCTGACCTTTGCGGGATCGTATTTTACCTGGACGACTTCAGCATGGCCGGTTAGATCGGTACAGACCTCCATATATGTTGGATTCGCGGTATGCCCACCTTCGTATCCCGCTAACGCATCGACAACGCCGTCGATCTCTCGAAAGGTTGCTTCGACACCCCAGAAACATCCCGAACCAAAAGTCGCTTTTTCGCTCATCTCTTCTATTGTCTCCTGGTCATCGATGGGACCGCCGACGGGCCGAGGACAGACCCGCTCAGAAGGGACAAATGAAATATTTGTAATCGAGCCTATAAAACCGCTTCGCCGCCCCGGAGATTTACGGTTACTCTGGCTTATAGCAGACGTCTAATCGGATGATGAGGCACTTACGAGGAGTTAGAACATGAAAGCGTTGATGGCTATTTTGGCGCAAGCACTGCTAACAGCCACGCTCGCCATGAGCATGGTCGCGCCCAATGAGCGGGTTTTCACAAAGGATCAGGATGCGAAAGTTAAGGGCGTGATCCTTTCGAGGGAAGGAAACACGTTGAAGCTTCGCGGCGATGATGATGCGATCGGCACGGTGGATTTGACCGAGACGACACAGATCAAGATGAAGCACGGCATGTTCGGCTGGAGCAAGAGCGCCATGGACGCGAACGCGCTAGTGCCTGGCCTCCATGTGGAAGCGCAAGGCAAGGGAAATGACAAGGGTGAGCTGGTTGCGAACAAGGTGACATTCGACCCAAACTCGATGCGTGCATCGAGACAAATCGACACGCGCGTTGCCCCGATAGAAGCACGGACGGGCACGCTCGAAGGCCGTGCTGGGCAGCTTGAAAGCCGCGCTGGAACGATCGAAAATCGACAGGGCCAGCTGGAAGACAGTGAAAAGCAAACACAGCAGCAGGTCGGCCAGGTGAAGGCACAAACCGACCAAGTGAAGACGGAGGCCGATCAAGCGAATCAGGGTGTCACGGATGTGAACAAGCGAGTCTCGGATCTGGATAACTACGCATCCAAGTACTCGAAAACGGTGTATTTCAGATTGAACAGCGCTACTCTGAGCCCCGAAGCCAAGCAGGACTTAGATCAATTAGCGCAGCAGGCGTTAAACGAAAAGGGCTACGTGATTGAGGTTGCCGGCTTTGCCGATGCGAGCGGGAAAACCGCAGTCAACCAAGCTCTCAGCGAACGGCGTGCACTTGCTGTGATTCAGTATCTCGAACAGCAAGGTAACATTCCGATACATCGAATCTTGACGCCTGCCGGTATGGGAACGTCACATGCCATCGCCGATAATAAGACCCGTACGGGACGCAAACAGAATCGGCGGGTAGAGGTCAACGTGCTTGTGAATCAAGGTGTCGTAGCTTCGAATGCACAAGCCAAGCAGGGTTCTGAAACAACGAGCAAATAATTTTCTCGGATTACTTTCCATCGCTCCGAGACGACAAGCCGAATGGTCAACGGCCGTTCGGCTTTTTCTTGCCCCATGGCATCACAGGTTCTGGCATATACGACTAAGGAGCTATCAAAGAAGACCTGGCCTGACTTTGCGAGACTTTTCTCCCAAAAGAATGGATGGGACTTCTGTTGGTGCATGCATTTTCACCGACCTTGCTCTTTGCCCAAGGACAATAAACTGCATCCCAGGCCTGAGAGGTGTGAGGAATCGCCGAGAAAAGAGAGCACTCGTCGAGAGGGGATGCTCACACGGGATACTTGTCTACACAAAACGGAGAGCCAGTAGGATGGTGCCAGTACGGCCCCGCCGAGGAGCTTCCTCGTATCGACAACAGTCGCAAGTATCGAGGGCTTGCCCCCGAAGTCGGCACAGAGAGACTTTGGAGAATCACTTGCTTCCTTGTCGATAAGAAGTATCGCAGACGTGGGATAGCAAGCGCTGCGTTGAAAGCCGCTCTGAAATCCATTAGAAAAAGGGAGGCGGCGTGGTTGAGGCCTATCCCATCACTCGCTGGGAATCGCACGCTTTCGGAAGTGAATCCACAAACGGCACTCTATCGATGTTCGAGAGAAAGGGATTCAAGGTCGTGGCCCCCTTTGGCAGCACCAGGTACAGTACCCACGTGTTGGTGCGGAAAACCGTCTGATCACCTAGGCTGTGCATCATTGAAGAGTAGTGGGGCAGAGGCTAGCAGATTTGCATTGGGATCACGAGAACGGAAGGTGACCCGTTTCTCAGAATGTACATCCGGCGATTGGAACGGGCGGAGGGTGCTGGGCGAAGCTCGCGCTGAGCGTGGCTAAACCAAAAACAACGGTTTTCATCATGAGTCCTGAATATAAGCTATGAACAGCGTAACTCTTCAATGGCTAGTGGGTCACTTCAAAATCCGGTCACCGTTTTTGGCGCGAAGGAGAACGAGATCAATTGTTGCGATGGGTCGAGATATTCCAAATGCCGACACCCGAGGAGATCGCACTCTTCGACAAACCTTCTAGGTTGCGAGTTTGACCTGCCGATAGAAGGTCTTACCTCCGGTTCACACTGACCCACTATCCAGCAATGACAGTCGCCGAATTTACTCCGATCGTTTTTATGGCGGCTCTGGCGGCGGGATTTCTTGGCTCGCTGACCGGGCTGGGCGGCGGCGTGATCGTGACCCCGGCTTTGACATTGTTTCTGGGCGTGGATCTCCGTTATGCAATTGGAGCTAGCCTTGTCTCGGTGATCGCCACGTCTTCGGGAGCTGCGGCAGCGTACGTGCGCGACGGCTACTCGAACATCAGGATCGGCATGTTCCTGGAAATCGCAACCACGTCAGGGGCCTTGGTCGGCGCATTTCTCGGGACGCATGTGGCGGCACGCCATCTGAGTGTCCTCTTCGGCCTTATTTTGCTCCAGGCAGCCTGGCAAACCAGCCGTGCACGCAGGCATTCAAACACGCCGCTTCCGCCAGATCCGCTCGCCAAAAGATTGCGACTGAATGGCGCTTACACAAGCGATGAAGGGCTCCGGCAATACGAGGTGCGCCGGGTCAAAACGGGGTTCGGACTCATGTTGGGCGCCGGCATGATCTCCGGACTTCTGGGGATTGGATCGGGCTCTCTCAAGGTGATCGCCATGGATCAAACCATGCAGCTTCCCTTCAAGGTTTCGACCGCAACCAGCAATTTCATGATCGGCGTCACCGCTGCAGCAAGCGCGAGCATCTACCTGAGCCGCGGATACATCAACCCAGCGATCGCCATGCCGGTGATGCTGGGCGTGCTGACGGGGTCAATCGTTGGAGCTCGTTATCTGGCCCGCCTCTCGGTTCCTCTATTGCGGAAAGTGTTTGCGATTGTTGTGGGCCTCATGGCCATAGAGATGATTTTGAATGGAGTAACGGGCCGAGTATGAAGAGCCCTACGATTACGGACGCGAGTATCGAGCGGATGGTGAGTGTCTTACTACGAACTGGCGTCGTGATCTCAGGTGTAATCGTGTTTTTTGGCGGTATTTATTATCTTGCGAGGCATGGGTATGAAAACGCCGACCATAGTACGTTTCATGGCGAACCAGGCATAGACCGGATTGTGGGTCAGATTGTTGCCGGAGCGCTTGCTTTCCGCGCGCGCTCCATTATCCAACTGGGGCTACTGCTCTTGATAGCTACGCCCATCGCTCGCGTAGCTTTTTCATTGGTTGCCTTCGCCCTGGAGCGGGATCGCACCTATGTTGTGATTACCGCAATCGTACTTACGATTTTGTTGTACAGCTTGATCAGTGGCGCGCTTCAGGGTTAGCGATTACACCACGCTGCTTCGGGCGAAGGATGCCGGTGCCGGGGAAAATTCCCATTTGTATCTGGCCATCCTTTACTGCGAGTCTCCCCTCAACAAGCACAAACGAAATCCCTTCCGAATACTGGGCGGGTTTGTCGAACGTAGCACGGTCAATGACGCGATCTGGATCAAATACCGTGATGTCGGCATCCGCGCCTACCCGAATACGTCCTTTATTGGATACTCCAAGCCGCCGTGCAGGCATCAGACTCATCTTGCAAATTGCATCACTAAGTGAAAGAGCATGCTCCTCGCGAACGTAGAGGCCCAAGACGCGCGCGTACGTGCCGGCTGCTCGAGGATGTCCTTTACCGTTGTCGAGAATGCCATCGCTCGCGATCATCACGGTTGGATCTGCCACGGCGAGACGTACGATCTCTTCGGGAATGGAGTGAATCGCAACCATCCCGCCCTGCTTGCGGTAGCGCGCGAAGCTTTCGGCCGTGAGCCGCTCACCTGTCACCGCCCACTGCAAATCTCCGTAGCTGATCCCGCCTTGCCGCGCCTGCCATCCTTCATCGAAAATCGCGGATGAAAGGTCGGTCATGCCGGCCGTGTACGGATAGGCTTCCGTGGTCACGTCGAGTCCGCGCTTGCGTGCGCCGGCAATCATCTGCAGACACAGCGGCGTCTCACGAATTCCCATGCTGGTGATGTGAACGACATGGAGCGAAGCGCCGGTGACCGCCGCATCCGCAATAACCTCCTGAAGCGCATCTATTACTCCTGGTTCCACCGGACCGCCGTTCCGCATATGGACATAGACGGCAACTTTGTATTCAGCCGCAAGTTGGAACAGCTCCAAAATCTCTTCTCGCGTGGTCTTCGGAACATAAGCGATGCCGAGTCCAATCCCGAGCGCCCCATCATCTAAACCACGTCGGACGCGGCTGAAGATCTCATGGTGTTCTTTCGAAGTAGCAGCGAGGTTCACGGCGGAATCCCGCGGCAGCAGCGTACCGGAATCATGCATGACAGCCATCCGCGCCGGAATGTGCCCTGAGCTCGCGCCGAAATTGATCAGCGCCTTGCCTTGACGCGCAGCGTACCATTGCGGCACGGGCGAGACACCCACTTCCATCTCAAGCGCGGTCGTGACGCCGTCCCGTGCCTTGAACGCATAGTTTTCCGGCGTCTGTCCGTGCGAATGCAGATCGATGAATCCCGGCGAAACAACTAATCCTCGGGCGTGGATCTCGGTCTTGCCCGTGAGCGGGTGCACGCTGATTTCCGCGATCTTTCCGTTCTTGATTCCTACCGCACGAATCGCATCGAGCTTCGACTCCGGATCAATCACCCGGCCGTTGTTGATCACTACGTCATATTGCTGCGCCATGAGCGGGGCTGCAAGGGCCAGCAGGAGGAAACGCATCAGAGCAGATTATATGCTGCCGATCAGCGAAGTTGTCCCTCTAGTTCATCAAATCGCCGCTTTAGTTGATCGAACTCCGATCGAAGCTCCTGCAGTTGTTGCTCGAGTTGAGCAATTCTCGTGGGCTGAGCTGCTGGGGCTACCTCAGTAGGCGGTTCCGCTCGCGGTTCGCCTGAAAGCAGATGCGCGTAGCGAGCGTCCTTTTGCCCAGGCTGGCGTGACAATTTCTTAAGCAAAGCATGCTCAGGCCACTCAGCAAGCTTGTCGAGCACTCGTTCCGCTTCAGCCGGATCTGCCAACGCAAACATGCGCTCACTGCGGTCCTTAATTTCACCTAACGTCTGCGGTCCCCGCAATAGCAGCGTGCACAACACAGCTAACTCGCGCCGCCCAAGGTTCAAAGTCTCCGAGATGCGCTGGGCGTACTTCTTAACACGCCCGCTACCCACGATTGTTAATGCCAGCTTGTTTTCGCGCAGGCGTTCGACGGCGTCCTCCACTGTGTCTTGGTCGTACTCGACGACGGGATCACGGTTCGACTTCTGATTGCACGCGTTCACGAGCGCGTTCAGGGAGAGAGGATAGTACTCAGGTGTGGTGGCTTCCTTTTCAATCAGCGCGCCGAGGACACGCACTTCGACGGGATCGAGGAGTTCCATTCTGCGAACAGTCGGAATTCAGAGTCTTATGATGGCATGCCTGAAGCTGACGGCTGGGGCGGTACGTTGATAGTTTGCTCTCGCGCCGATTCGGCAGCATACTTGTCTGCCACATCAGGCCGTAAGTGGGTTAGTATACGCGCAGCAACCTCTTTGCCCTGCCGGAATGCCTGCGCATATAACCGGTCACGTTCCTCACGCGTGTGTTTGTAGCCTATGCTGTAGTAGCGATCGAGTGACAGCCCCAGGACTTTTGTGCCGGCGTACGCCACGGCAGCCTTGCCCAAAAGCCCTCCTCCAAATGGAATTTTGCCAACTACTTGCCGCGCCAGAGCGCGCCAGCCGAACGCGCTTCCAATCACAGTGGCGATTTCCGATTTCTGCTCGCTATATCCGACCTCGCGGTCGCTGGCTGCGGCAATCAAGAAAGCCATACGGATCTGGTTCATCGTCAGAAACGCGGTATCAGAAGCAAATTCCGCAATCGCCCAAGGCAACTCAATAATGCTGGGAATGATATCGGGAAGAGCCGTTGCGAGCGAGAATAATGTGTTTTCCCTGCAGGTTCTCTTGATCACCCGATCCACAAAGGGACGGCGGAACGGTGGAAAGTGCTTTGCCAGAGCTACACCCAGATCCTGATTTTTCTCGAGAATCTTGTTTACCAACACTTCCGGATTGGCGGCTTCAAACACCAAGGCCCGAGATGGCGCAAGTACGCTTTCGTCGTAGATAGCTAGATCAAAATGAGATGCCTGAGGTGATCCGGCCGGTGCCCTCATCAGCAGCGCACTCGACTCACTGCGACGGGTCGGGCTCAAGTCACGGAGGAAGAAGTCTTCCATATGCTGGTAGCCTTCCGGCCTCGCCGAATAAAGCGCGATTCGCAAAGGACGTTCGCTCATCTCCCGAACCTGTTTGGGATTGAGCTTGCCTATTGCATTTCTAATGCTCACTAAACCCGTAACACTCATTGAGAACTCCTGTGGGATATCGGTAGATCGGCACCCTTCAGCCGCAGCACTACCTTAAGATTCTCGCCCCATTCTGAATTTACGCCAATGCGTTCGACCTCAATATCTGGCGAGAAATAACGGAGCACACTGGCGTTTGAAGGGTGAAAGCAAATTGCGGGAGCAACCAGCAGTAAACGCGGAGGCCTGCCGTCAAGTGAAATTCCGGGAAACAGATGTTCCAGCTCGCCGCTTTCTGCGTGCCAAGCAATGCGCATCCAGTAGTCCAGCGCCTGCACTGGTAAATGGATATCTTCAGACGCTTTCAATTCGAGAACGGCGAGGCGTCCAAAAGAGGAGACGGCAAGAAGATCGATGAGATCCCGGTCTCCAGCCGCGAACGTCAGCACCTGCCCATGAACGGGAGTCTGCAACAGCGAAGCGTCGATCATCGAGAGACTGGAGCGGACAGACGATTCGAGCCATCGCTCCGGAAAAGTTTGCAGACCCAGTCTGTGCATGCAAGCTGCCGACGCCGGAACAGCGGTCATGCCTGGGTTAGAGATCTGAGCTGCTAGCTGTTCCACGTCTTGAATATGGGATGCGCTCACCTGCCGCTTTGTTTCGATACCAAGTAGGAGCCGCCCGTTTTCGATGCGGGCAAATTCCAGGCCCCGGCAGCGCATGCTAATGCTGCCATTGAGTTCTGGACAGTAGCCGACACCGTCAATGGTGGCAAGCCGCGCAAGTAAAGCACTCAGGTCTGCGCTCAACGGGGCCTGGACATAATGTGGACTCACTCGCGTCTGAAGGTTGCCCAGATCCTGCGCATCCACCTCTCCTGCTGACCCGTGCACGTTAAAACGGAACAGACGAGTTTCAAGCGTTTTGCCTGTCAGCCAGCGCAGGCGATGCGCCGTTAAGCCACCTGCAGTATCGGGCAAAAACAGGCACAGAGAAGTGTGCGTTCCCTGGCCGCCAACGGCGCACAAATGGCAGTGCCAGATGAGCGCGAAGGTAAGCATCGCGCTCTCGTCTTGAACATCGGCGCATGCCAGAGCCGCAACCTGCTGATTGCCTCGTTTGAGGCGAGCGCGAGGAAAGACCGGCGAAAAGGACCGCTGCAGGTCCATGCCGCAGGAGAGCGTGCAGATTTCCCACCCGGGAAAACTGGCGTGACAACATGCGGCGGAACTGCTCCGTAAAATTCTGTCGGGTGCCGCAGAGTGCTTTGTGAGCGCTTTGTGGGCGGTCGAGATCGAGAAAACTCAACCTGCCGGATTTCCCTCCGAACCGTTGGACACTGCAATCGAGCACGCCGACCGCGTGGCGGTCGATTGCAAGGATTCGCCTGGAAATGCTTCGTGTCTCGTACCAAACTTCCATCCAAAGCCTACCGGCCCGGAGTTCAAGCGCGTATTGGCCCGGCGCGAGGCGCGTAATTTCCTCGCCATACTCGATCATCGCGGGACTGCGGCACGTCGTCAGAAATGCCTCGATAGTCGCAAGCAGGGCGTCGGCATCGAGCGCTTGAGAGAGTTTGGCTGAGCCTTTATGATAGAGTTTTGTCACGTAACGGGTCCAGTTTCGAAAGCCGCTTAGAGGCCGTGGAAGGCCGTATCCAACGCGCCGTCGAACGAAGCCGCCGGTCGCGCTCGGACATAACCCTAGTGGCGGTCTCAAAGAAATTTTCTGCGACGGCGATTCGCGAGGCATACGGGGCAGGCCTTCGCGATTTCGGCGAAAACTATGTTCAGGAGTTCGCGGAAAAGCACCCCCAATTACACGGCCTGGATGACGCGCGTTTTCATTTGATCGGGCACTTGCAATCGAATAAAGCGCGATTGGCGTGCGAGCTTTTCAAGGTGATCCAGACGACCGATTCCGTCAAACTTCTGCGCCGCCTGGACGCGGCGGCCGCTGAAGCCAACGCTCTGCCTGAAGTGCTGATCGAAGTAAGGCTCTCTCAGGAGGAGAACAAGAGCGGCGCACGTCCGGAAGAGTTGCCCAGTTTGATGGATGCCGCCGTCTCCTGCAAACGTCTAACCGTATCGGGGCTGATGACAATACCGCCTTGGTCGACCGACGCCGAGCAGTCCAGACCATATTTTCAGGAACTGGCCCAATTAGCGCGGCAATTTGAGTTGCCGAAACTTTCGATGGGGATGTCGGGGGATTTCGAGGTCGCAATCGAGGAAGGTGCAACCATCATTCGCGTAGGTACGGCGCTGTTTGGCCCAAGGCCTAAGCCTTCCAAAGCTCCGCCCCCGCTCGCCTCATGAGCAAAGGCATTCTGGCTGTTGCCCTGCTCTTCTCGAACGCACTTTTCGCGCAAGCGGTCACGCCAAGTCCGCAATCGCCTAGCATTCAGGAACAATTAGGCGTCGTCATCCCTATGCGCGACGGTGTTCGGTTGGCAGTGGATGTTTTCATGCCTCGCGGAACCAGGCGCTGGCCTACGCTGCTTATTCGCACGCCGTATAGCCGGAAGGCACCCAGCGTGAGAAGCTACCGGCTTTTTGCCCAGCGCGGTTATGCCGTGCTCATGCAGGACGTGCGAGGCCGGTACGCCTCCGAGGGTGTGTTTCGGTCAACGCAGCAGCAAGGGCCGGATGCGAACGACACAATGAACTGGATTGCAGAACAACCCTGGTCCAACGGTCGAGTGGTGATGGCCGGCGGCTCCTATGTGGGCATTGTCCAGTGGTGGGCAGCCATTCAAGACAATCCCCACCTGTTCGCGATATCGCCTGTGTTCTCCGGCGACGACGAATATGTTGACCGGTTCTATTCGACGGGCGGCGCGTTCAAGATCGGGCACCGGCTACTATGGGTCGCGGAAAACTTCACGCCGCCAGCGCAAATCAGGCCTCTTTTCAGCACCTACATTCATCATTTGCCGCTGCGAACGGCAGATGTTGCAGCCATTGGCGCCCCGCTGCCGCTCTGGAGATCCGCGCTCGACCACCCCTCATACGACGATTACTGGAAGAGTTGCAGTATTCGAGAGCGGCTGAATAGGGTCAAGGTCCCTGTTTTGTCGTTTGGGGGCTGGTTCGACAACTATGTCGAGAGCGATCTCGACGCGTTCTCGCACCTGTCCAGCCAACGGCGCTCTATTGAAACCTGGGTTGGACCTTGGGCGCATAATGCGGGTCTGAAGTTTCCGACTCGAGACTTTGGGCCTGAGGCGCGAATCGGCATACGTATGAGGCAACTCGAATGGTTCGATCAACGCGTAAAAAACCCATCGCGGCCCAACGGAAGCGAAAACTCTGCGCCCCTACTGCACATCTTTGTGATGGGACCGAATGTGTGGCGCGAAGAACACGAGTGGCCATTGGCAAGGACTCACTACACCCCGCTCTACTTGAGTAGCCAAGGAAACGCAAACTCTGCGGCAGGAGATGGAACGTTGGGGTGGCGCCCTGTTCGCAAGGCGCCAGCGGACTCCTTTATTTACGACCCGAATAATCCAGTTCCTACCATCGGCGGCGCGCTTTGTTGCGATGCGAAAGTGCTGCCGCCCGGGCCGCTGGATCAAACGCCCGTCGAAGGCAGGCGAGACATTCTCGTCTATACCTCGCCTCTGCTTAAGCAAGACATCGAAGTAACCGGCGCTGTGCGCGTTGTGCTTTATGTTGCGACTTCAGCAAACGACACGGATTTCACGGCGAAGCTTGTCGATATGCAGGCGGACGGATCGCCCTTGCTTGTAACGGACGGGATTCAGCGCTTGCGATACCGTACCTCGCTCAGCAGTCCCGTGTTCGTAAAGCGAGACACGGATTATCAAATCAACATTGACGCCGGCGTGACTAGCTATGTCTTTCCCGCGGGCCATAGGATTAGGTTAGAAGTTTCGAGTAGTAACTTTCCGCGCTTTGATCGGAACCTCAACTCGACGCGCCCGAATGCTCTTGAGACGAAGATCGTGAAAGCTCATCAGACGGTTTTTCACGAGCAACAATATCCATCGGCGGTGATCCTGCCGATCATTTCGCATACGGCGGAGTATACTCATCACCCAGGAGGTGGTCTATAGCCATGCGGAAGATTATGTACGTGATCGCGATGCTTGCAGTTGCGATGCCGCTGTTTGCAGCCGATCCGTTTGTAGGAACGTGGAAGCTCGATCCAGCGAAATCGAAATATACGGCCGGCAGTGCGCCCAAAGACGTGACAATTGTCATCGAGGGACAGGGCGATAGTTATCAAGTAGCCGCTACCGGTACTTATGCCGACGGATCACCGATTTCTGTCAAATACACTATTCCAAAAGCAGGAGGAACGGGAACCGTTCAGGAAGGGCCGTTCGACGCTGTAACATCGAAACGCGTCAGCGCGCGCGTCCGCGAGAACACGTATACGAAGAACGGTAAAGAAACCGTGTCGCGTCGAGTTGTCGTATCTCGCGATGGAAAAACATTGACGAATACGGTGAAAGGCATTGGACCACAGGGAAAGCCGCTAGCCGGGGTCGATGTTTTCAACAAACAATAGCCATCGGGTCTCCGAGTAGCCTGATTTCGAGACACGCCGGGCATCTGTTTCCTTGGTGATTCCCGCGGCGATGCCCGCACGCATCCCACCTGAAACTCGCCTGTGGTCCTGCTACCATCCGGCATGCGTGATTTTAGCCAGAGCTTTCGCCTTCTGCCGTCACGTTCAAACCTCACGCTTAAGTACTAGTAAGGCTAGGGACTAATCGCGCTGCCAGGCCGTAGGATTCAGACATGAACGTATGTTACGATTCCAACGGTTCCCGATCCGGCACGTTGATCCGGCTGGGTACATCGCCTTGCAACTCAAATTCCGGCAAGGGAAGGTTGATCTTGATCTAGCGTTTCTCACGACCTCGTCCTGGCGTTGCTCAGTCGTGCCGGGTCGGAGTCGCTGCGCAGCACGGGCGTTAGTTGCTGTCTTGCTACACGCGCGGCGCGGTCGATCCCGCAGTAATGAAGACAAATTTTGATGCGTGAGCATAGATGAGGTCGCGTTTCCTAGCCACCTGTGCGCTGGAAAAGGAACTGCTCTCATCCGCACTGATCGCGCCGGACACCGGAGGCAAAGTTAGTGGCCCTGTTTGAACTCACTAACCAGACCCTCGTCCAGGTTCCAGAGACCCGTTTCGATTCCGAGGTTTTGAAGAGCAAAGACCTGCAGCGTCTTTTGCGGCAGGATATTTCGGTGCTCTCAGGCGATCTGAAAGTACTTGCTCAGGACTACGGTAATTGGGAAGACAGCAATCTCCGCATTGATCTTCTCTGCCTGGATAAAGAAGCCAACCTGGTTATCGTTCAGATAAAAAGCACTGCTGAGCCAGGTTATATCGATCTTCAGGCCATCCGCTCTGCTGCGATGATCTCCGCTATGACGTTCGAGGAGGCGGTCGCTGCGGCTGCCCGCGACCCCCTCGTTCCGGCTACTCCGATAGAGGAAATCCGGGAGGAGATCCTGGATTTTCTCGACTGGAATACGCCGGAGGAAGGCGAGTTTGCCCCCACCATTCGAATCATCCTGGCCTCTTCCGATTTCTCGAGAGACCTAACCCAATCGGTTATTTGGTTAAATGACCAGGGCTTAGATGTGCGTTGCATCCGCCTCCGCCCACACAAACTCGCGGACGAGCGCGTGCTCCTGAATGTGGAGCAGATTCTGCCTCTGCCCGAAGCCGATGCTTATCAGACCAGCATCACCAAGCTGGGACAACTCGAGAAATTGAGAATCTCCGGTCAACAACAGCGGCGGCGAAGGTTTCTGGGCGAGCTGTGGCAAACCGGGCTCAAGATCACACGATTGCATGAGAACCAGCGGCCGACGATACAGTATTCTTCAATTTTCGTCCGCCTCCGCCCAGGCATTTCGCTCAGCTACATTATTCGAAAAGCCGATTCTAGAGTAGAGCTTCACGTGCAGCGTGGGGAGCGCACTGACGCCATGTTTCACTATCTACAATCGCATCGGGCCGAAATCGAGCAGACTTATGGCCGTCCTCTACACTGGCGAGAGCGCCGGGAACGCAAGCTTCTGCGGGTTCAGGAAGTCATCGAAGGCGGCTTCCTGAGCCCCGACGAGTCCTGGCCCTCGATCCATGAAAAATTAGTCGATGCCATGATTCGCCTCGATAAGGCTGTGCGCCCGCTGCTGCAACAGTTCTGATGTAGCCGCTTCTTTACGGCGCGGATGCCTGGAATTTTTGGTGATAGTTCGGATACGCCGGTCTCTCGTAAGTTGGCGGTGGATTCTTCTTCAGCATCTCCATCGCAACCACAACTGCTCGCTCCAATTGCGGATCATGTCCCTCGCGAACTAGCTTGGGATCCAGATCCACTTCGACGTCCGGAGCAATGCCGTGATTTTCAACCTCCCACTCCCCCTTGAGGCCATAGAATGCCCAGCGCGGAGCCGTCACTTGGCCGCCATCCATCAGATTCGGATATCCCCCAATCCCAACAAGTCCACCCCAGGTTTTTTCTCCAATCAACGGTCCCACTCCAGCCTTCCGGAAATACCAAGGCATTGCATCTCCGCCGGAACCTGCGAACTGGTTGATGATCATTACCTTCGGCCCGTAGATAGCCTGTGTCGGGTCGGTAATATCTTCGCCTTCACGTGTCGTAATGCGTGACATCGGATGCCGGCTCAAGTAGTCGATGATGTAATCCGCGATATCGCCGCCATGGTTGTACCGCTCGTCGAGAACAGCGCCTTGACGTCCGACTTGTGCGAAGAAGTAGCGGTTGAAGCTGGTAAAGCCGCCTGTTGCTGTATCGGGCAGATGAACATAGGCGAGTTTCCCGCCGCTTAATTGGTCTACCTTGCGGCGATTCCCCTCCACCCATGCAAGGTGCCGCAGCCGGTTTTCGTTGTCCACGGGCACGACAGTCACCTCGCGCGAGCCTGTGCCATCGGAATTCGGTCCAACCTTCAATACGATTTGCTTGCCCGCAGTCTGCTCGAAGAAGCTGTAGATGTTGTCGGATGCATGGAGCTCGCGACCGCGAACAGCCAGCAGGTATTCGCCCGCTGTGACATTCACGCCGGGTTGCGTGAGAGGCGCTTGCAGTTGTGGATTCCAGTTTTCGCCGTTGTACACCTTCGAAAAGCGATAACGTCCGTTTTCAGTTTTGTAGTCAGCTCCGAGCAGCCCAACCTTGATTTTGGGCACTTGTGGCTCTGTTCCGCCGTGAACGAACATATGACCCACTGTCATATTGCCAAGCATTTCCTCGAACAGGTAAGTCAAATCGCCACGCGTCGAGATGCCATCGAGGTATGGTGCGTAAAAACGTTCGGCCGCCTTCAGATCGAGACCGTGAAATCCCGGATCGTAAAAAAAATCGCGCTCAATCCGCCACACCTCGCGGTACATCTGCCGCCACTCGGCGCGTGGATCGACATACACTTCCATGTCCGCAAGCTTCAGCACACCCTCATTGGGCTTCGGCGCCTGATCGGCACTTGAGATCACCCACTGCTCAGCTTGCCGGAACAGCACCTTCTCGCCGTTATCGGAAAGCTTGAACACAGTGGCACCCTGCACAATCGTATCGGTCTTACGAGTTTTGAAATCGAACTTAGTCACGATCAACTGGGGCGGGCCCTCCTGCAGCAATCGGACGTTCTTCGAGAAACAGCACGCCCTCTTTTCCGGCCGCCACTGCGAAGTAATTCTTATCGGCAACCGGCACAGTCAAGATGCGCTGGCTGAGGTTATCGAAATCAATGCGGGTTTCCGGCGGTGTCTTTTCTTTCTGATCCTTCGCGGTGTCTTTGCTTTTATCGCTCTTATCGCTTTTATCCTTCTGGTCTTTTGCCTCGTCCTTGCCCTTGTCCTTCTGATCGTCTTTCTGCTCGCTCGCACTCTTTTCTTCATCGCTCTGGGGCGCAAGCGGCGAGGCCAGATCTTTCCTCAGAACCATCACATAGATGCTGCTCGTCACGGGACGCGCAATACTTGACATATCGATCCATCCGCCGCTCAGAGCCACATTTGTGCTCGCCATGAAATACAGATATTTGCCGCTTTTGTCGAATACGGGAGATAAAGCGTCGCTCATGCCATCGGTCACCTGGGCGCACTTGGCGTTTGCCAGCGAATACACAAAAACTGCGTGTAGATGGTTATGTAGTTGTTTGCTGAACGTCAGCCATCGACTGTCCGAAGACCATGCCGCCGTCATGGCGTACCCCGGGCTGTCATAAAGATCCGTATCCACACGAACCGGAATCTTCTTCTCCAAATCGAGATACCAGAGGTTCAGGCGCTTATCGGTATACGCGATTTTTTTGTTGTCGGGAGACCAAACCGGGGAATAGAAGAACGAGGCAGGATTGCCCAAATGAGTTTTTTTCACTTCACCCAGGCCGCTCTGGGCGCGAATGTGAAGCGCGTACTCGTCCGATTCGTCGGAGAAATACGCGATCGATTTACCATCCGGTGACCACGCCGGGTCGCGGTCGGCAACCGTCGGAGTACTCGTCACATTCCGGATGTCCCCTTTATCAGCTGGCACGGTGAGAATTTCGCCATGTGCTTCGAAAACGGCGCGCTGCCCAGTCGGCGAAATGGCAGCGTTCTCGATCTTCGGAACAGTAAGCTTTTCAAAATGTGGCCGCACCTCCGCCAGATCCGCCGAGACATGGACATCCACCCCACGTGTCTTGCCTGTTTTCAGATCGAGTAAATGCAAGGCGCCGAATTGTTCGTAGACGATCGCCCCACCACCGGCCGACGCGGACTTGAAATCGAGCCCCTGATTTTTGACCACCTCGTTTACCGACGTCGACGCAGTATCGTAAACCCACAAACTGACCGGTCCGTTGCGGTCGGATAAGAAATACACTTTGTCGCCGACCCACATAGGATTGAAGTCGTTCGAACTATCATGTGGAACCTTCACGATGCTCGAATCGGAGAGGTCCGCGATCCAGATCTTTGTCATCTGTCCGCCGCGATATCTTTTCCACGCGGCCTGCCAATGAAACACGGGGACGTACGCGATGTGCGACCCATTCGCCGAGTAAGATCCATCTTCGGCAGTCGGGAGCGGCAGCACTTGGGGAAGCGAGCCATCGAGCTCCATCGTGTAGAGCTGGCCGCTATCTGCGTAGCTGTCCCGCGAAGAGTTGAATAGGATGCGCTTTCCGTCCGGCGTCCATCCAATTGCCACGTCAGCTCCCGGATGGTACGTCAGTCTGTGCGGCACACCGCCCGACGCTGAAACAACATAGACGTCTATATTGCCGTCATATTCGCCGCTGAAGGCGATCTGCGTGCCGTCTGGCGAAAAGTGCGGATTGAATTCACGCCCTACCCCAGCGGTCAAGCGGCGAGCGTCGCCTCCATCGCGGCTTACGATCCAAAGATCGCTTGCATACTCGAATACGATCTGCGTCTGGCTTACTGCAGGATCACGAAGCAGCAAGGGCGGCTCGGCTTGCGCCTTGAGAGAAGAACTTATGATGGCGAAAAATACTACAGCGCTGAAAATGTTCGACATTGAACCCCTCGATATGTCTCGCAATTATAGACTGCGTCGATTTATGACCGCCTCTAGCCCTCGCTCAATCCGCCGTCGACCGCGAGAATCTGACCGGTAATGAAATCCGGAGCAGTGAGAAAGAAGTGCACAGCCTCGGCGATTTCTTCGGGTCTGCCCGCTCTCCGCATGGGCGTCGCAGCAATCATTCGTTGGGTCCGCACGTCTATATCATCGAAAGCGATCACGCCCGGAGCCACGGAATTCACCGTGATTGCTGGAGCAAACGCTTTGGCCAGCGCTTTGGTCAGCATGATGACCCCGGCCTTCGATGCGCAGTAGTGTACGTGGTGCGCCCACGGGCGCATGCCCCCTAACGAACTGATATTCACGATCCTGCCGCCGCCAATTTCTTCCATGTGCTTGGCGCCCTCCTGGCAGCAGAAGAAAGTCGCCTTCAGATTTACGTCGTGGATAAAATCCCAGTCCTGTTCCGTAATCGCGAGCGCATCGAAACGCGTGAACCGGGCCGCATTATTTACCAGACAATCCAGCAATCCGAATCGCTCGCGAACCTCGCTGAACAACCGCCGGATCTCTTCCACTTTGGCTAGGTCCGCCTGAAAAATAGGAGCGTCGTTACATTCCCTCGATACTTGCTCGGCCTCAGTTTGTGAAGTGTTGTAGTGAATCGCAACGCGGAACCCGCGGCGTGACAGCTCGATCGCAATCACGCGACCGATTCGTTTGGCAGAGCCCGTGACCAGAACGCGCCGTGGTTGGGCATTCATCGCTCAAGCCTCGTTGTGTACTTCAAGCAAAGAACTCAGCGATAACCTTCTTTGTGTACACTATGTCGTCTGGCGTGTGGACGGCCGACACAAAGCCCGATTCGAACTGCGAGGGCGGAAAATAAATGCCGCGCTCCAGCAGATAATGGAAGAATTTGCTGAATCTCTCCGTATCGGAATGTTTTGCTTCCTCGTAATTTCTCACCGGTTCTGATTGAAAAAACAACGTGTGCATCGATCCCACCCGATTCGCACAAACCTGAACCGGCAGATCTGCCATCAATTGAGCTGTTCGGCTTTCCATCGTGACGTACACTTCGGGGTGCGCCTCCAGGTACTGCAACATTGCGATACCCGCGGTAACTGCCACAGGATTCCCAGAAAGCGTTCCCGCCTGGTAAATCGGTCCCACTGGCGCAACTTTTTTCATGATCTCGGCACGTCCCCCATAAGCGGCCATCGGCAGCCCCCCGCCAATAATCTTGCCCAGCATCGTCAGGTCAGGCTCGATGTTATAAAGTTGTTGCGCTCCACCGTAAGCAAGCCGGAATCCAGTCATTACCTCGTCGAAGATCAACAACGCTCCGTATTGTTCGGTAACCTTCCGTAAACCTTCTAAGAAGCCGGAAATCGGCGGAACACAACCCATGTTGCCCGCCACGGGCTCGACAATCACAGCCGCGATGCGATCACCCTGCTTCTTGAATGCAGTTTCCACTTGATCGAGATCATTGAACGGTAGCGCTATCGTCGTCTCGGCGAACGATCTTGGCACACCCGCCGTATCCGGCAGGCCTAACGTTGCGATTCCAGAACCCGCCTTAACCAGAAGTGAATCGACGTGCCCGTGATAGCATCCCTCGAACTTGACGGTAAGATCGCGCCCTGTGAATCCTCGCGCAACCCGCAGCACACTCATACCCGCCTCTGTTCCCGAGTTGACCAGCCGCACCATCTCAATCGAAGGAACGGCATCGATGATCAGCTCGGCCAGCTCCACCTCACGCGCCGTCGGAGCGCCAAAAGTGGTTCCAATGTCGAGGACTCCTGCGATCGCGTCGATCACCGGCTTGGGCCTGTGCCCAATCACGAGCGGGCCCCAGGAGCAGACATAGTCTATATATTCGTTGCCGTCGACGTCGAAAATGTGCGCGCCTTCGCCTCTTGCCATGAAGCGTGGCGTGCCACCAACACCCCGGAATGCCCGCACAGGCGAGTTCACTCCTCCCGGAATCGACTGCTGAGCCCGGGAAAAGAGCGCTTCCGACTGTGCCACGTTCATACGCGCGTTTGGCCGAGGATCAACTTGCGAAATAGAAAGCTCATCAGGATCTCGTGCAGCGTCGTGTTGACATTCCGCAGCAGAGTGTTCTTCAATTCAAGATAAGGCTGCGTTCCCGCAAACAGATCTTGCATGATTTCGCAGAACTTGGGGCTGCGTTTCATAAAGCCGATCATCCGGCTCGGCACTGCACCGAAGAAGATAACTCCACAGAAAAGCCGCTTGGCGAGTCCGGCGCCGTAGGTCAGATCCAGCCCGAAATCGCGGCTGATTAACTGGCGGTAGTATTCCGCGTTCTTCTCGGGTTCTTGATCGCTCAGAACAACTTGGCTCGCTAAGTCGCCCGATCGAACGGCATAGTAAAGACCTTCGCCCGTAATCGGATCGACAAGACCACCCGCGTCGCCGACTGCGATCCAGCCATCGCCCGCCAGCCGGTTATTGCGCCAGCCGCGGTATTCGAGTGCCGGTAGCATATGACCATAGAATTTCGCGTCTTTGCGGCAGATCCCGCGCTCATCCATATAGCGCTCTAGCCGCACACGCAGACAGTGTGCCGATTCGCTCTTTCCGCAAATCCCGACCGACAAATGACCACTGCGTGGAAACACCCAAATGTAGCCTTCTAAATTCGGCAAAAATTGAATGTCAATGTGCGCCTGATCGCTCGGAACCCAATAGCCAAGCGCGTACATAGTGTCTTGCGCCGTGTACTGCGTCCCTACATCCCGTAAGGGGTTGCGTGCTCCTGTCGCAATCACGCAGTAGTCGGCATCCAACTTTCCCGAGCGAGTGCGTATTTGCCAGCCCGATGAAGTTCGATCCAGCCCCAGCACGCGTTCCTTCTCAATTACGGCACCCGCGGCCTCCGCGCGGCGCAATAACATTCCATTTAGATCGATGCGCGAATAGATAACCAGCGGCCGGCTCAGGGCCATCTTGACTTCCCCAGCTTTCGGAGCAGCTAAGCAAGTATTTGTGACCAGCTTCTTGGGCGTGTCGTTCTCAATCAGGTACGGGTACTGAGAATATGCCTTGTAGGTGAGCCCGCCCCCGCAAGGTTTCTCCCATGCCAGCTTTTCATCCAGCACAATGGTCTTCAAACCCGCTCGCGCCAACCGCTCAGCGGCAGAAGCCCCGGCCGGCCCGCCACCCAGAACTGCAACGGTCTTCATCGCTCTTGCGTGCCGCCGCGGGGATTAGCGAGAGCGGGCGGATTAACCGAGTCAACCGGCGGATGTCCTGCGGGCAGCTCCCCCGCCCCATGTGGCCCTTTTCCTGTCATGCTCCGGCCGTGCGAATCGCCTACTTTCACCACCGCCCACTTGCCCCCGCGATTCTCTAGTGTGTACGTCATAACCATCCCGCTGCCCAGGTTCGAATCGCCTTTCTGATGAAACGCCACGGTTGCGTACGCCATGTTCTTGTCAAACGAAACGCCGGTGGTCGTAACGTCCAGCTTCTTTAAGTCCAGCCCGGAGTTTGTTTCCAAACGGGTTAGGATCGCTTGTTGAACCTTTTCCTTGCTCTTGATGTTCGACCCGCAAGCGCCCGCGAGAACCATTGCTACCAAGAGCGCGGCTAACTGCCGTGACACCTTCCGATTATAACTAGAGAGAGTGCAATGGCTTCCGGCTCACGCATGAAGTTCCGCCTCATTCCCGCTATTTTGTGTTTAGGAACTGTCGCCCGCGCCATAATTCTTAAACGTTCAGGCATGACAGAATAGATCATGGCTGCAACGCGTACGCAAAATTGTCGACGAGCGCCTTTACCTTTCCAAGGCGAAAGGCGGAGGAATGCTACGAATCGAGATCTCGGTGGACGATGATGGCGTCATAGCGCGATACAACTTGTCCTACATCAACCCACTCCGGTGCCCGCACGACAATGGGCGTGTTCTCGGGTATGACAACGCCCACGGACGACATCACCGGCATCTTATGGGCAAAGTAACGACGGTGGATTTTAGAGATTTTGCACAACTGGAAAGGCGCTTTCGCACAGAGTGGCACGCCCTCATGAAGGAGAAAGAAATTGCGAAAAACTGATATCCGAGTTGAACCTGTCGACGCTTTCTTTGAGCGTGCTCGAAAAACCGCCGAGCTGGCGGACAAACGTGGGCGCATCCCTCACAGTCGTATCGTAGCCTTTGAGGATGTGGAGGATTTACTCGGCGTGCTCACCCAACAGCGCGTGTTGCTGTTGAAGGCATTGAAGAAGGCACCTGGTTCGATTACGGAGTTGGCGAGAAACTTAAAACGCGACAGAAGCGCTGTGGCCCGGGATGTGCAGGTACTACAACGCCATGGTGTCGTCAAGGTCAGCGAGAGGTCTCTGCCAGGCCATGGTCGGCAGAAATGGGTCACGCCGGTGGGCCAGGACATTCAACTCACAGCGCATTTGTGAAATCCTACGCCGGTCATACCCACATGCAGCAAGGCGAGAGGCATGGCATCGCTACACTTCTCCGCAGCGATCGCCGCTACAAGTATCTGGACACGTTTATCACGCTGTTCGTAGTGGTTCTACTCATTTCAAACATGGTCGCTTCGAAATTCTTCGCCATAGGCCCGCTTCGAATCAGCGTCGCTCAAATACTTTTCCCTATCACTTACATCTTCGCTGACATCTTCACCGAGGTATATGGATATGGCGCCTCCCGCCGCGCCATCTGGTACGGCTTTTTTGCCTCTTTTGTCCTCGTAGCAATCAGCTTCATTGCCGTGAAAATTCCACCTGCGCCTGAGTATACGAACCAGAACGCATTTGCAACGATTTTCTCGCCTGTTGGCCGTATCGTACTGGCCAGCCTGCTCGCTTATTGGTGCGGCGAGTTTGCTAATTCGTTCACTCTAGCCAAAATGAAGCTCATCACCAAAGGCAAGTATCTTTGGACGCGCACAATCGGCTCAACAATTGTGGGACAAGCGGTCGACACCACGGTTGTCGTGTTCGTCATCTTTTACAAAGAGCCTCTAGACGTGATCGTTCGCTTAATCATCTCGGGCTATTTGATCAAGGTGGTTTACGAGACCTTGATGACCCCGGTCACATATGCGATTGTTAACTCCTTAAAGCGTAGCGAAGGGGTCGACTACTTCGATTACAAAACGAACTTCAATCCATTCGTGACGGAAGAGTAGCCTCTCAGATTCCCTCATTCTGCGGCGCTCGAAGCAACCGAACAGGCAATTTGAACGTCCGGCCATTTCGGATTATGGTCAGCGTGATCGTGTCACCAACGCGCTTGTGCGACATCGCACGCACCAACGCGTCTTCTCTATCGACCGCTTGGCCGTCCACCGCCACAATGAAATCACCGCCGATTCCTAATTCAACATTGCCGATCGCGACAATTTGGCGCGCGCCGCGGATTCCAGCAACATCTTCCGACGAACCTCGCACAACCCCTTGCACAAGCAACCCTCCAGGCCGCGGCAATCCAAGCGCCTCCGCTAGATCACCTGCAACGTATTCAGTTGTCACGCCGATCTTCGGCCGTTCCGTAACGCGTCCAGCCCGGAAGTCGATCAACAGCGCTTTCGCACGATTAATGGGAACCGCGAAACCGATCCCTAAGTTTGTCCGGCCCACAATGGCTGTGCTGATTCCGATGACGTTGCCGGCTGAATCGAGCAATGGACCGCCGCTGTTTCCGCCATTGATCGCCGCGTCGGTTTGAATCATGCCTTCCAATCGCTCATTGTCTTCGCTCTCAATCGCTCTGCCGATCGAGCTCACAACCCCAGTCGTCAACGTTCCTTCAAGCCCGAATGGATTGCCTATAGCCAGCACCTTCTGGCCCACTTGCAGCTGGTCGGAGTCGCCAAGCCTTAGGAAGGCTTGTTTTCTCTTCGGAGTGATCTTGATTAGCGCCAGATCGTCTGAACGATCAGTATCGACCGCGCGCGCGATGTATTGGCTTTGATCGGACAAGGTAACTTGAATCCGGCTGCTCCCGAGATGACATGGAAATTCGTGAGAATGAAACCGTCATCGCTAATTAGAAATCCCGAGCCCAAACTTCTCGACGCGACGGGCTGATAGAAGAAATCGCGGCGAACGGCCGTGCTCGTGATATAAACCGTCGCCAGCTTCGCAAACTTGTAAATCTCAATATTGTTCTGCTCCTCCGGACTCAAAACAGCGCCACGAACAGCAGCCGGATCGGTCCACGAAGCTCGCGGAGCGCTTACGGGAGGCGCACCCTCTACGACGCCCTCGGAAGGTGGTTGACGCTGGAGCAGCAAAAGCCCCAAGCTTCGAAGATTCCAGTTCGCCTGCGACGTGAACCAAACGACGCCAAACGTCATAAAGGCTGCCAGAATCCAGGTCCGCGCCCTCATGTCTGGCGAGCCTCTGCAATCTCTTTCAATTCTCGATACACTCGCTGCACCTGCCGCGCCGCTTCCTCTTTTGGCCCGTTGGTGTCCACCACGTAATGAGCGTGCCGCCTTTTCTCATGGAGTGGTAACTGCTTTCCCAATCGCGCAAGCACCTGTTCGCGCGTCGCGTGATCGCGCTTCATCCCGCGCGCGATTTGCGTCTCTTCGTCGCAGGACGTCAGGATTACTCGATCAAACACCGCGTATCGCCCTGTTTCTATCAGAATAGCGGCCTCTACAACCGCGATGCCATGCGGATCTTGCCTCTGAAATTCCTCTAATAGCCGCTCCTCAAGCCCGATCACCGCCGGATGAACCAGCGCGCTCAGCTTCTCCAGAAGTTCGGGAGAAGCGAACACGATTTCGCCAAGCCTCTTGCGGTCGATTGTTCCATCCGCGTTCAAAATCTCGCGCCCGAATGTCTCGACTGTTGCTGCATACGCCTCACCATCCGGCCCCAGAACTTGATGACCGAGTTCATCGGCGCAAATAATGTGGCAACCCAGCCGTTCTAGTTCCTTCGCGACCAGGCTCTTCCCCGTCGCGTAGCCACCCGTCAGACCGACCTTCAACATCCCAGATGCTGTTCCGCCAAAGCAACCGTGTTGGCCATCAGCATTGCAATTGTCAGCGGACCCACGCCACCCGGAACCGGCGTGTAAGCGCCAGCTATCTGCTGCATCGCGAGAGGCTCGACATCACCCACAAGTACGCTGCCGTTTTTTGCGAACGCCGCCAGCCGGCTTGGTTCGTGAGAAAACAGCCGCCTCACTTCGGCTTCATTTGTAATTCGATTCATGCCGACGTCAATCGCTACGGCCCCTGGCTTGATGTACTCCGCTGTAATACCCGCAGGCTTTCCCATCGCCACTACCAGCAAGTCGGCCCGCCGGCACTCTTCGGCAAGATTCTGGGTGCGCGAATGGCAGATTGTTACCGTCGCGTTCTCATGCATCAGCATCAACGCCATCGGTTTCCCAACAATGTCGCTGCGGCCGACTATTACTGCCCGCTTTCCTGTTATTGAAATCTGGTAGCGCTTCAGCATCTCGATGATTCCTGCCGGCGTACAGGCGCGTGGCCCCGGGCGGTTCGCCACCAACATACCTACGTTGAACGGATGAAAACCATCGGCGTCCTTTGAGGGGTCCACCGCTCGTACGATTGCCTCCGAATCCACCTGCTCTGGCAGCGGAGTTTGAACTAAAATGCCATCTACTTCTGGGTTATTGTTAAAGTTTTGGATTATAGCAAGTAGCTCGTCGTTCGTGATGCTTGCCGCCGGTATCGCATCCAGACTGTGGATGCCCAATTCCTGACACGCTTTGATCTTGTTACGGACGTAGATCTGCGATGCAGGATCGTCGCCGACCAACACCACCGCGAGGGCGGGAGCACGATATTTGGCTCGCAGCGCATCGATTCGGGGCCGCAACTCCTGTTGGATTTCTTGGCTAATCCGTCGCCCATCGAGAACGCGCGTATTCAACGTACCGCCGCTCATGCAACCGTGAGAATAACAAAGCGTCCACACGGCCGAGCAGCCGTAAAGCTCCGATCATGTGCTTTAAAGCCTCTGGACCACCATCACTCCAAATGGAAGAGAATGACAGTGCGGTTGCGGTCTTCACGTCGATGTCGCTATAAGATCTCAGCATCGCGAGTATCTCGCCGAGCTTTTCTTCTCGCGGATGAAATGTGAAATTCGTGAGCACTTCCATGATGGGTCTTGCATCCCGACGCGGAATATTGTGGATGCCCAAGTGAAAAAATGTCGCGTCAAACAGCATCGTCCATTCCGTCGAGATGGGGGCGTGACGAAATCTATCCAAGACCTGCAGCAGAGTGCCGGCCCATATATCGTCGCGATCGCTATTGAAACTAAGCCGGGCAGTTGAGATTAAGTTTTAATCTGCCTCTCTTCCAACCGGCACGCCTGGCTCGACGAGAGCGGAGGTGTCCAGAACGCATTCCGAAACTCGAGCCGGTCGCCGGCCTCGCCGAATTCGGCGCCTTTCAATCGAATCGCACGGTCGACGAAGGGCACTTTTGATGTATAACGCGAAATCGCTTCGAGGCTTTCTTCTGAGTACATCGTATGGCTGTGTAGCGATACACCGGCCCGGAACTCGCTACTGATCGAGCCCCATCTCGCCCACATGAACTGGAATGTTGTACCGTCTACCACGGCCATAGAATCTAGATCCCTACACTATGGTCTGTTAGCAACGTTACGTTCAGATTTGCATTCCGTGAACCCTCTGTGAAAACATTCCTTTTTAGAAATGTTTCTGGCTCTGACCCGCGTTATGGACGGTTAGTGCAGCCCTCTTCAATCTCAGAGCTCAAGCCGGCCCTTGTAAGTCATCGCTTTCAGGCGAAACTTCTTCACGACCTTTATCGATCCGAACTGCAACTCGAACGTGACTTCCTTGTCGTCTACGCGGATGGGATCCGTCTTTGGGAAAAAAACTTGAATTGCACTGGTTGATGCATCGAGCGTGACGTTCTCTGGCCTTATGGGCGCTTTACCGGTCCTAGCTAGCTTCGCCGCGCCCATCAATTCTTTTTCCACTCGCTGGCGATCTCTGGACTGATGACTCGCAAGCAAACCAATCACGGTAACGATGTAGTCCTTCTCCGGCTGGTTCAGGTTCTGCTTCAAATCTGCAGGTTCGGGAAGCTGACCGCCGAATCGCGACCGCAGCAAGGCCTGCCTCACGGGCAATGCGCTGTCCCACCGCACTGTCACCGGCAGCTTGGGAGCTGAATCATCGATGTTCCGTCCGACTCCTCCGTCCCAATTGCCATCCGTCACGCCGCGAGTCCCGCCCATGTTTGCCGTCGATGCACCCGGCGGTGGGATAACGGGCCGTTCTTCTTCCCGTGAAGGAATACTAAACGACGCACTGCCCTGCTTCGCCCAGGGCGAATCCGTAAGCAGCCGGTTCACCTCCTCGGCGCTCCACTGTGTGTAGTCTTTGCCCCTCCATATTTCACCCCCGCCAACCGTGACCGCCGCTGCCGCTAACAACAGCACAACTCGCGGCACTCTAGCGCCGATGCATTGTTTCGTCACAACCGTAAGAGACGGGTCAGTCGGAACTCCCGTTTCGCCGAACGATGCCGCCGTTAAGCTCCGGGCTTCCTCAAACCGACACTTCAGAATCTGCAAATTCCGTCCACGATTCACTCGGTACACTAAACTTTCGGTTTCAAAGGAGAATCGCATTCCATGCCACAGAATAAGTGGGCGGCTTCATTTTTGCTTTGTTGCGTGCTGACAGCGCATCTTCTTAACGCAGAAACCACGCCTACCGGCTCCAAACCTCAATCTGATGTACTTATCCTCACTGATGGTGAAAAAATTATCGGGCAGCTTCAGCGCGCGAGTAATTCGTCCGTCGTGTTTAAAAGTGAAATACTCGGCGAGCTAACCATGACTGGAGTAAGATTCAAGAGCTCCAATCCACCCAAACTTTTGCAGCCGTCCCCAAAGGAGTGAAACTGCACACTCCGGAAGATACCGCCAAAGTTCCTCAGGGCACAGTCTCAATGGCAGACCAGAAAATTCAGCTCCGTACAACAACGCAATCTTCACCCCAAACTATTCCAGTCGGCGACCTCGGGCAACTGGTCAATCGCGGTAATTTCGAAAAGGGCCTTCAAAATCCCGGCTTTTTTCAGGGCTGGAAAGGCGGCGCTACTGCTGGACTATCACTCACCAAAGCCACGCAAAAGAGCCAGACCTATACCGCAGCACTGAACCTCGTGCGCGCTGTTCCGGCCGAAGACTGGCTGGATGTCCGCAATCGGACTATGTTCGATTTCAACGAAGCGTACGGAAAGCTGAGCCAGCCTGGCTCACCGGCCATTAAAACCTCCCTGTTTCATTTTGACGCCGAGCAGGACCGATATCTGAATCCGCGACTATTTGTCTTCGGGCAGGCCGTTCTAGATCACAGCTTCTCCCAAGGTCTGAAACTGCAGCAAATTTATGGCGGTGGTTTGGGGTTTGTCGTGTTTAAATCGCTGAATCGGGAACTCGATTTCAAAGCTAGTGCGGACTACATTGACCAGAGATTCGAATCCCCTGGCCTCGACCAAAAATTATTTGGTTCCATTTTCGGAGAAACATACATCGAGAAGTTTGTGCACGGAATCGTATTGAACGAGCAGGCGGGCATAACTCCAGCCTGGAACAATACGAACGCCTATTCTGCTTTCGCCAGCGCGGGCTTGACTTTCCCGGTATATCATCGCTTTGGCCTCACGTTAGGCGCTCTCGACAATTTCTTGAACAATCCGCCACCCAGCTTCAAGAAAAACTCGTTCCAATTTACAGCCGGCGCCACTTACTCCTTCCAGTAGACTGGTTGAGACTCCGCCGTTTCAGAAGTAATCAGCTAGATGCAAATACAAACAGAGGAGAGCAAGAGGAAAGAACTTATATGAAGGGCTTCAAACAGTTTCTCTTACGTGGTAACGTACTCGATCTCGCGGTGGCTGTGCTCATGGGCGCGGCCTTCGGAGCCGTTGTAACAGCGCTTGTTAAGGATCTCATCACACCGCTCATCGCTGCCATTGTCGGCAAGCCCGATTTCTCTGCCATCTCGTTCACCGTCAATAACAGCAAATTTCTCGTCGGCGAGTTCATCAACGCTGTAGTCTCGTTCCTGTTAATAGCAACTGCCGTGTACTTTTTCGTCGTCGTTCCTGTGAACAGGATCCTGGCTCGCATGAGACGCGGTGAAGCGGCTCCCGATCCGACGACGAAAAGATGCCCCGAGTGCCTGAGCGAAGTGTCGATTGCCGCTCGCAAATGTGCGTTCTGCACTTCAACGCTGTCAGCGGGAACAACTGTGGGTTAACGGCGCGTTTCAGCGTACTTCAGCTTTTCAGTAATCGTCACCGGCCTCGCGACCCGAAACGTAAGCCGCGCTCCTGTTGTTACACCCAGAGTCCTTTTATTCGCACCGCTGAGAGTGCTCTTTCTCGCTCCACTCTCGTCTGAAACAAACCCAGCGCCTCTCGCGGCACCAGTCAGCGCTCCGACAACCGCCCCCAGCGCCGCCCCTGCCGCCCTCTTCGGCCTAACGGCAATGCTGCTGCGCGCTCCCTTCTCCTCCCATGGGTTCGTCTCAATCCTAACCCGCTGTCCGTCCCTCATCATAATCTCTGTCAGTCGCAATCTGAGGTCCGATTTGCCCCGCAACAAGCGCGCTTTCCTGACTCGTTCGATTTGCCCAAGCACGCGTGCTCCTCTCTCGGCCAATACAAACCCGTTCACGATCAGCGGTGAATCCAGCGTGGCCCGGAACGTGTCGCCTCTGCGGTTCCGATCAGTTGACACGCTCTCGTCAAGCCGGATGGCGACGCTGGTGCCCGGCTGCAAAGTGATCAGCTTCGGTTTCCGTGCCTCCGGCGTTGTTATCACGTTCGACGGCTGCTGCCCTTCCGCCCCAATTGGATTCGGTTCGGCCGCCGATCCCGGAGCAGTAGCCGGAGCAATCGTATTCGGCACGCTATCTGGCGCTGTAGCCTGCCCCACTTCCGACCCGCGATCACTCGATGGGTCCGATTGAGCCCGTACCGCCAGTCCGGGTACTTGCGCCGGCACTCGCCTATTCGATGCTCTTGCGACCACCTGAATCGGCCTTTCTGACGCCTTTACATCTTTACGACCGGCCACAGGCGCAACAGAAATCTCGCCGCGAGCCGAAGACGGCGCAATCTGGACCACTTTGCGAAGGTGACTTAGTTCATGGGTTCTCGAATAGATAAGAGCACCCATGGTGAGAACCACGCCCGCCACGAACGTCACCACTACTTTGGCCATGTTCGATCGATTCATTGGTGCCCATAGGTGAAACGCCAGATTGGCCGAAAACGTTTCAGCACGCGAAGTTACAGGACCTTCATCTCCACACCAAATATGGGGGATACTCCCTCGCTGCAGCTTCGGTCCCCTTCTCAGCAGCCCGGGAGGACTCCTGCGCTAAACTCATTCCTTCCTCATGCGACTTCTGTCGATTCCGTTCCTTGCGCTTGTCCTGGGCCGCCTCAGCTCCGCGCAAGCTCCCATCGCGCTCACCGGCGCGAAAATTATTCCCATCGCGGGACCAGAGATCAATTCCGGCGTCCTCATCATCCAGCAAGGCAAGATTCTCGCCGTGGGTTCAGCCGTAACAACCAAAATTCCAGACGGCGCAACAAAGATCGACGCTTCCGGCAAGATCATCATGCCAGGATTAGTCGATTCCCACAGCCACATCGGTGAGCCGGAAGGCGGCGACTCGAGCGCGCCAATTCAGCCCGACGTCCGCGTGCTCGATTCCATCAATGTTCGCGATGCCCGTATTGCCAAAGCTCGCGCCGGTGGCATCACCACCGCAAACGTCATGCCCGGTTCAGGTCATCTCCTCAGTGGCCAGACGCTTTATCTAAAGCTTCGCCCAGGTAAGACCATCGAAGATCTTCTCATCAAGCTCCCCGACGGACGTATCGCGGGTGGAATGAAAATGGCGAATGGCACCAACTCTCGCCGTCCGCCTCCGTTTCCGGGTACTCGCGGCAAATCCGCTGCTCTAGACCGCGAGCAATACATCAAAGCACAGGAGTATCGCGAGAAAGTGATCGCCGCAAAAGGTGACGCGAGCAAATTGCCGCCGCGCGACCTGCAAATGGAAGGTCTCGTCGAGGTACTTGATGGCAAGCGCACCGTCCAATTCCACACCCACCGCAGCGACGACATCATGACCGCAATCCGCCTCTCGCAGGAATTCCATTTCCACGTTGTCCTTCACCACGTCAGCGAGGGATGGCTGGTCGCGGATGAAATTGCAAAAGCACATATTCCGGTTTCCCTAATCGTCATTGATAGTCCAGGCGGAAAGGAAGAGGCAAAGAACGCGGCGTTGTTTACCGGAGCAGCTCTCGACAAAGCCGGCGTGATGTTCGGCTTCCACACAGACGACCCCATCACAGACTCTCGACTTCTCATGCGCTCTGCGGCCCTGGCAGTTCGCGCCGGGCTCTCGCGCGAAAAGGCGCTCTATGGGTTAACCATGGCGAACGCCCGCATCATTGGTCTCGATTCTCGCGTCGGCTCGCTCGAGCCTGGTAAAGACGCCGATTTCATTCTGCTTTCCGGCGATCCGCTCAGCACCTACACCCATGTGCTTCAAACTTGGATTGAAGGAAAGAAAGTTTTCGACCGCAGTGCTCCGAAGGATCGCCTCTATGCAACCGGTGGCGAGGGTGCCAGTCACGATCAATCACCTGCTTGGATCGATGACGATGGCGAGGAGGTTCGATAACTTGAGAATCGCAGCCGCACTAGTATTCCTCGCGACCAGCACGTACGCGCAGAACCTTGCGATTCAAGGCGAAACCGTCTACACGATGGCGGGTGCAGCACCCATCACCAACGGCGTCGTCTTGATCGAGCACGGAAAGATCACCAAGGTAGGCCCCGCCTCGCAGGTCATCATCCCGCAAAGCTATGAAACGCACTCCGCCAAAGTGGTAACTCCTGGGTTAGTCGATGCGCATTCGGCTGTTGGCCTGACGGGTTATCTGAATGTTGCAACTGATCAGGATGAGCTCGAGAAGAGCGCGGCCGTTCAGCCCGAGCTGAGGGCCATTGACGCCTATGACCCGCGGGAACGCCTGATCGAATGGGTTCGCAGTTTCGGCGTGACCACCATGAACACCGGTCACTCCCCGGGCGCTCTCGTTTCAGGCCAAACCATGGTCGTAAAGACGCGCGGCAATACGGTCGACGAGGCCATGATCGTGCCGGCCGCAATGATTGCGGCGAGTCTAGGCAATCAGGGCCTAGCCGAAAAAGAAAAGAGCCCGGGAACTCGCGGCAAGGAAGCAGCGATGTTGCGAACTGAATTCATCAAGGCGCAGGCATACATGAAATCGCCCGCGAAGAAGGAGGACGGCAAACCTCAAGAGCGCGATCTTAAAAAAGAGACGTTTGCCAGAGTCTTGAAAGGCGAGCTGCCGCTGCTCGTAACGGCAAACAGAACGCGCGACATCATGACCGCCATCCGCCTCGCCAAAGAGTTCAACTTCAAACTCATTTTAGATGGCTGCGCCGAGTGCGACATGGTGCTCGAAGAAGTGAAGGCCTCGGGATACCCGATCATCGTACATCCGACCATGCAGCGCGCCAACGAAGAGACGGAGAATATCAGTTTCGAAACTGCAGCTCATCTACAAGCAGCGGGCATTCCTTATGCGCTTCAAAGCGGCTTCGAAGCGTATGTGCCAAAAACGCGCGTGATTCTTTTCGAGGCCGCCGTAGCTGCGGCATACGGACTCACCTTCGACCAGGCGCTAGCCAGCATCACGATCAATGCAGCGAAAATAATCGGCGTCGCCAATCGCGTCGGCTCACTCGAAATCGGCAAAGACGGCGATATTGCGATGTACGATGGCGACCCGTTCGAATACACATCCCACTGCATTGGGACCGCGATTGAAGGCAAAATGGTCAGCAGCGCCAAGCAGTAAAAGGGTGCGAAGCTTGAGATAGGATGCAAATCACAACAGCAAAAAACTAAGGGAAATCGTTGATGAGAAATATGAAAATGCGAAGCCAATTCTCAGTCGGGGCCGCGCGCCTTGCGCCGTGGCTGGGAGAAAGCTATAATTTGTTGCCCGAGAGGGTTCTAATTCTCGGTGAATGATATTATCGAGATTCTGCCACCTTTGGAGTGCTTTCCAGAAGGACCCCTATGACGATTTCTCCAAGGTTGCAATCGCAGTCTGCGAGCTGGGCAGACATCAGATCGCAAAGGCACTTGTAAGATCGGGAACAAAACCCAACAGGGCAACAGGCAATTTCACTCGGCACATTACAACATACTTGACTGGTAATAACCAGCTGCAAGGAGATGATTTTTTAGCTGTTTGGGGAAATTGGGCATTTTGGGAGCTCATACAAGAGTTACTTGCGTATGGTCGTGCTATACCAACAAGCGATGAATTGGGAATAGGCTGGAAAGCGTTGAGTATGCTGCTTCCGGCATTCAGGAATAAACCCACATTCATCCTTGGCCTCGGAAAGCGGATGGAAGCTTCCTTTATGGCTCACAAGGGGGACAACTTGTCGAAAGAGCTTCCGGGACTTTATCTCTTCTCAGATGAGAGCGGGGCAAAACATCGCATTCTCTTCGTGCTCCATCCTAGTTGGCGCGGGCTTACGATGTCACGTATCGACGAAACTCACAAAATTATCGAAAGAGCACATTGAGTTCTGCCGAATAAGTGCTTCGATCAGGTCGGGTACGCCGACCGGACGCCAGATTTGGCTGATCTCTGCTTAATCAGGCTGAGCGAACTGCATCCGAGACATCACCTGATCACAACCGATCTGAAGGATTTTCGCGTATACCGTCGCGGCCGTGGCGAGGCGATTCCATTGATCCACCCTCCCCCGTCATAAGCCCGGTAAACTTCGCTATTCTGACATGGACAATCTGACTTACACTCCACCATCAAAAGGAAAACCTCCATGCGATCTGTGGCGATTATCGGGGCAGGTCCGAGCGGCCTGGTCACTGCTCGTTGGCTGAAACGAGAGGGTTTCGAGCCGATCATCTTTGATCAAGGCGACCGACTTGGCGGACAGTGGACCGGCGACTCTCGATACAGCGGCATCTGGCCTTCTATGCGCACGAACACGAGCCGCCTCATGACTGCATTCAGTGATCTCGCGCACGAGCCGAAAACTTTCGTTTATCCGACCAATCAGACCATCCAAACTTACCTGCAGCGTTATGCGGAACACTTCGACCTGGTTTCCCGCCTGCGTCTGAAAACGCGCATTCAGGAGATAGATCGCGATCCAGAGCGCAATGGATGGCTTATGCGATTCATAGATGATGATCGCGTATCACGTGAAGAGGCATACTCGCATGTCGTGGTAGCGACCGGCCGGTACAACAAGCCGGCCATAGCGCCCGTGCCCGGCCTTGCATCGTTTTCCGGCTCCGGCGGCATTGTCCACACCTTCAGTTATAAGCAGCCGGAGAGTTATCGAGGTCTGCGAGTTCTGGTCGCGGGATGCAGTATCAGCGCTCTCGAAATCGCAAGTGATCTTGCGATGCTCGGTGCTGCCCGCGTCATCTCGACCAACCGGCGCCAGCGATACGTCCTCCACAAATTGCTGGCGGGCGTACCATTGGATCACCTCGCATTCACGCGTTTTTCGGCTCTGGCCGAAGAGCATTTTCCGAGGGAAGTCGTTGCCGGCGCGCTCAAGGCTTTCATTACGCAGTCCAGCGGCAGCCCGGAGCAATTCGGCGCGCCAAAACCTGCCGATTACGTCTTCGATGCCGGCATTACGCAGAGTCAACACTTCTTACCGCTGGTTGCCGAGGGCCGTATTGAAACCAAGCCGTGGATGACGGAAGTAAATGGGAAATCCGTCCGCTTCGCAGACGGTAGTGTTGAAGAGGTCGACACCATAATCTTCGGCACCGGCTACGATCTCCACCTTCCATTTCTCAGCCCTGCTATCAAACAGACGCTCGACATCGACACCCTTCACGCCGATCTCTACAAGTTCACGTTTCATCCGGATTTGCCGGGCCTTAGCTTTGCGGGGATGTTCGACCAGATCGGCCCTTACTTTCCCACGCTTGAATTGCAGGCGCGCTGGATTGCATATACCTGGAGCGGAGCGGTGCCGCAGCCCTCGCGCGAGCAGATGCACGTCGGCATCACCGCCTATCGCGCTCGACGGGGCTTCCCGCAGGCAACGCGGATGCACATCGCAGCAATTCACTTTGCCCGCGAAGCAGGCGTTGAACCCGAGCTTGAGCGCTGGCCTGAACTAGCGCGCACCTTGTTCTTCGGGCCGTTGTCGCCCATCTCGTTTCGGTTGAGCGGACGCGATAGTCTGCCGGATGCTCCTCAACGCACCCTTGAGGATGCCTTCCTATTCGGGGCCGTTCCTAATTCTCAACTAACCTTCGAACAATGCTCACGGCTACAAGCTCTTGCCGCCGCGCGCAACAATGCTGCCTTCAGCCTCTTTGTAGAACAGCTAACCACAGCCAGTCAGTACTCAGATCAAAGGTCCAGCCACTGCGTAAGGGTCGAATATAAAGCTCAATCGAAACATTAAGCTCGCGTTGCGTATCCTTAACAGAGAATGGCGCTCCAATCATCCGCACGCTTGTTGTTCGTTCGCTCTCTCCTGCGCAATCCCTCAGCAGTGGGAGCCTTAGCGCCCAGTTCGCCGCGAGTTTCTAAGCTCGTCGCTTCGAGCGTCAATGGTGACACGTCAAGCGTTCTCGAGATAGGTGCCGGAACCGGAGCCATCACCGGCGCGCTTCTGGAGCACGGAGTTCAGCCTGAGCGCCTCTTTCTGATCGAGCGAGATCCTTCACTCGTCGAGTATCTGCGAGATCGCTTTCCGGGAGTTCGCGTCAGGTGCGGCGACGCTGTACACGCTAGTCACATCTTGTCCAACGAATCTGTAGGAGCCGTGAAGACGATCGTGTCGAGCATGCCCGTCTGCAACTTGAGTACCCAGGAAAAAGTTGCAACTGTCCGTGCAATTCTCAAAACCTTAGCGCCCGGAGGTCAACTGCTTCAATTGACTTACGCGGCCGCGTGCCCCCTTCCAATTAGCAGACTGGGCCTCGATGCCGAACGTGTTGGCCGTATCTGGATGAACCTGCCTCCGGCCTATGTGTGGCGATTCACACGTACCAACGGTTCGTCTGCGCGAGTAAACGGGAGGTGAAATGTGCCATCCTGCGGCCCATCATGTAATGCACTGAATGTGCGTTGAGGAGTTAACTCAGAAATCCGCAGCTCCAATACTTAGCCAGTTTGCGAATTGCTGTTCACCAATAGCGCCTCCAGCAATACCAACCATCATCTCCACAACTTCGCTTTGATCAAGCATTACCGGATTCCCGTTCAGCTCGAGGAAAACTGCGCAAACTGTCCATGCAGTCCGTTTGTTGCCATCGATGAAGGGATGGTTTGCGGTGATACCCAGCGCGTAAGCTGCAGCCAATTGACTGAAAGTTACGTCCGCAGAATAGTGGTAAAGGGTTTTAGGACCGGCCAGCGCGAACTCAAGTAAAGCCTGATCTCTAATTCCCTGCGGCCCGCCGTGCTCCGCCAGTTGTTCTGAATGGATCGCCAGGACAACCTCATAGCCGATCCACTCGGGCTCACTCATTTAGCTAACTGGCGCAAGGCGTCCTTGTATCGCCTCATGATCGATCCAGCGGCTGTCATTTGGCGCTCGAACTCAGGATTGTACGGTGTGAGACGATATCCTCCGTCCGGCGACTCGGTGAGGTACAAGACATCTCCGTTCTTAATTTTCAAGCGATCCGTGACTTCTCGTGGGAAAGTAACGCCCGTCGAGTTGCCAACCGCCCTGGCCTTGAGCCTAATCATCATACCTCCTCGATATTCTTCGCTAATGGCTGCTATTACAAATGTTATAACACAACAACGAGTGCGCGCAACATGGCTCCCTACCACCATGTTGCCCTCCGTTCTAGCGTCGTACTCCGCCCCTTTCACCGGTTCGCAATAAGAATCTTTCTCTTCCTTTTCCATAACTTGCAGCCCGTTGGCGGTCGCGATGGTTCAGTTTCGTGCCCTCGCGTGCTAGGTTGTAGCCGCTTATGACCACTCGTCAACTCCGTACCCAACGTCGCGCCGCTGAGCGCCGAGAACAGAAACTCGCTCGTAAAATGGAAAATCAAAACGAATCCCGACAGCAAGCCGCTGCGCTTCCCCGGTTAACTCGCGCCGAAACCAATCACGCCAACGCACAACGTTCCACCGGCCCCCGCACCTCCGAAGGAAAATTGGCTTCGTCTCGCAATTCCTTCAAACATGGTCTGGCATCCGCTCAGCTCATCATCCCTGGCGAAGATCCAGCGGCGTTCGACGCGCTGCTCGCCGATTTACTCGCTGAGCACCAACCCGCCAACCCTACTGAACAACTCCTGGTTCTAGAAATGGCCCAGTCCTATTGGCTCACCCAACGCGCCATTCGCTTTCAAAACCAATGTTTCGCTCCCGAGGGCGTCAACGAGAAACGGCTCGCCCTCTTTCTGCGCTACCAGACCACTCACGACCGAGCTTTTCACAAAGCCCTGAACACCCTGATTCGGTTGAAGAGAGATCGTGCGCGTGGGTTCGTTTCGCAAAAACTGGCTGACTCGCGCACTAATATTGGCTTCGTTTCGCAAACAGCCATCTCCGCCGAGCCCGGCTCATCTCCAGGAATTGGGTTCGTTTCGCAAAATGACCCCCAATCGCTCGCCGAAGCGGCATAGCAGGTAAATTTCCGCGCTCTTTGACATGTGAATATGCCTCGTCGCCCCCGCCGACATCCTACGTGTGTCCAATATTCCCGCGTGCTATGGTGCAAGTTCAAACCGTTCTATCTCCTTTCACGGTCATGCCTGCTTCAACCGAGACTTCATTTACTGTTGAAACCCGGGTCACAACCTTCCCCGCTCTTGCGCTTGATTGCGGTATCACTCTGCTCGGCGTTGATGTCGCTTACGAAACCTATGGCACGTTGAACGCCGCGCGCTCGAACGCCATCCTGATTCTGCACGCATTCTCAGGTGACGCCCACGCCGCTGGCATCAGTAAAGAAAATGGGCAGCCGGGCTGGTGGTCATCGATGATTGGCCCCGGTTTGGCCTTCGATACCGACCGTTACTTCGTCATTTCATCGAATATCCTCGGCGGCTGTCGTGGCACCACCGGTCCCAGTTCCATCGATCCCGCAACCGACCGCCGCTATGCACTGCGCTTCCCCGTCATCACAATCAGCGACATGGTCCGCCTTCAAAAGATGCTGATTGATCATCTGGGCGTTGAGCGCCTCCTCGCCGTCTCCGGCGGCTCAATGGGCGGCATGCAAGCTCTCGAATGGGCGCTCGCTTATCCGGATTCCGTCGCTGCCGCCATCCCCATTGCCGCCACTGCGCATCACAGTGCTCAACAAATTGCGTTCAACGAAGTCGGCCGTCAGGCGGTCATGGCTGACCCCGATTGGAATGAAGGCAATTACTACGACGCAAAGCCGCCCGCGCGTGGGCTCGCCGTGGCCCGCATGATTGGCCATATCACGTACATGAGTGACACCTCCATGCGCCAGAAGTTCGGGCGTCGTATGCGCGAAAGAGACGCGTTCGGTTTCGATTTTTCTGCCGATTTCGAGGTGGAAAGTTATCTACGCTATCGCGGCAGCCAATTCGTGGACCGCTTCGACGCGAACTCCTATCTCTACATCACCAAAGCCATGGACTACTTCGATCTGTCCGCAGGCCACCCGTCCCTCGCAGCCGCCTTTCATAATGCGCGCGCCCGCTTCTTGGTCCTGAGCTTCACCTCCGATTGGCTCTATCCCACGTATCAATCGCTCGAAACCGTCACTGCCCTTCGCAGTTCCAACAGTGACGTCGCGTTTTGCGAGCTTCTTTCCACATATGGTCACGATGCCTTTTTAATTGAAACCAAAGAGCAGAGCGAGATGGTCGCAGGTTTCCTTGAAGGAGTCTTTCGCGATATCTCAATTCATCGAACTCATACAGCCCAGCCTGTTCACACCAGCGACGTGACGCTGCCCCGCCCCGCCAGCCCTCAACTGCTTGCCCGCCGCGACTACGCCATGATCGCCGAAATCGTCGAGCCCGGTTCTCGCGTACTCGATCTTGGTTGTGGTGAAGGTGAATTGCTGGCCTGGTTGCGCGACCACAAACATGTCGATGCACGCGGCGTAGAAATCGACGGGAACAAGGTGCAGCGCGCGATCTCCCGCGGCGTTTCCGTTTACCAAGGCGACCTGGAACAAGGTCTCGTTGATTATCCCGATGGCGCGTTCGACTTTGTCATCCTTAGTCAAACGGTTCAAGAGCTGCGCTATCCCCTCCGTGTTCTACGCGCGATCCTACGGGTTGGCCGTCACGCCATTGTCGCGTTTCCCAATTTTGGCCACTGGACGGTGCGCCTATCGCATATGACGAGCGGCCGTGCGCCTATGACTGCCCTGTTCCCATATGACTGGTACGAATCGCCCAACTTGCATTTCCTCACCATCGACGATTTCATTCTCCTCTGCGGTCGGCAAGAATGGATCATCGAACGCCAAGTGTTCCTGCGCGGCAATCATCAATTGAATTTTCTGCCAAACCTGCTTGCCGAGGTCGCCGTTTTCTCCATACAAGCCTCGCGCAATGTCGACCTATAATTGAAAACTAAGGACTCCTCCTTGCCATCCGTTGTCGAACCATTCGTACACGAAAATGAATCGCGTCTTCTTGACGAGCTGATGGAATTCTTGCGCATACCGAGCATTAGCACTCTTCCCGAACACAAGGACGACGTCGCCCGTGCCGCCCGGTTTGTAGCTGAGACCCTGAAGCGCGCGGGGCTCGAAAACGTTGAGGTCATCGCTACCAGCAAGCACCCCCTCGTCTATGCGGACTGGCTTCATGCCGCCGGCAAACCCACCGTGCTCTGCTACGGTCACTACGACGTCCAGCCGCCTGATCCGCTAGAGCTTTGGAAGTCCCCGCCCTTCGAGCCAAGCATTCGCGACGGCAATATTTATGCCCGCGGCGCGTGTGATGACAAGGGTCAGATGTACATGCATATCAAGGCCGTCGAGGCCTTGCGCGCGGTTCATCGCCGAAAGCTGCCTGTCAATCTTAAGTTCTTGATCGAAGGCGAAGAGGAAGTCGGCGGCGAATCAATCTCCAAGTACGTTCCGAAACACAGAGAGCGGTTGAAGGCCGATGTAGCCCTCATTTCGGACACGGAACTGTTCGCGGACGGTGTTCCGACACTCTGTGTCGGGCTGCGTGGGCTCGTCTATCTGGAGGTTCAAGCGACCGGCCCTGTGCGGGACTTGCACTCCGGTATGTACGGCGGCGCGGCACCCAATGCAGTCTACGGATTGATTGAGCTTTTGTCGAAAGCCAAAGACGCCGATGGCCGCATTCAGATCCCTGGCATCTACGACGACGTTCTCCCGCCCGAGCCGGCTGAGATTGAGAGCTGGAACCATCTTCCGTTCTCCGAAGAACAGTTCCTCAAAGAGGAGGTCGGCTCCACTGAACTCACAGGTGAGCCTGAACACTCCGTTCTCGCGCGCATTTGGGGCCGCCCTACATTCGAGGTTCATGGCATTGCTGGCGGATTCACTGCGGCGGGTGCGAAAACTGTCATTCCCGCCAAGGCGACGGCGAAGGTGAGCATGCGCCTGGTAGCGAAGCAAGATCCTCAGCGCGTGTTGACGGCTTTCAAGCGTTGGGTCAACGAGAACACGCCCAAGGGGATTCACACCGAAGTGCGCGTGCTCAGCGCCGGCCCAGCCATTTCGGTCAACCCGAATCATCCCGCAATACAGATTGCTGCGAAGGCCTTCAGCGAAATGCTGGGGAAGCCGACTGTTTTCATTCGCAGCGGTGGCTCCATCCCGATTGTGGGCGAATTTGCCACGCATCTTGGCATTCCAACCATACTGATGGGCTTCGGTCTCCCCGACGATGGCCTGCATTCGCCGAACGAGAAGTACCGCATCAGTAACTACTACCAGGGCATCCTTACTATTGCCCATTTCCTTGACGAATACGGCCGACGATAAACAGGCCATAAATACGGAGCCCGGAACGCGGTGACGGGTCCGGTGCGGCCCACCGAAACTCAATCCGAGCAGGTGGCCCGTTCGGCAGGCGTAGTCTCCGGCGCTATTCTCGTTAGCCGCATCACCGGCCTCGCCCGCGAGATGGTGATGGCGAACAAATTTGGCGCAGGCCTCTACTACGACGCCTTTCTACTCGCGTTTCGTTCTCCGAGTATGATGCGGACTCTCTTCGCCGAAGGTGCGCTCTCATCGGCATTTATTCCCACGTTCACTGCACCCTCGAGCCGCTTCGACGAAGCTTCCTCGCCACGCGTGCTAGAATTCGAAATTGATGCTGCAGGACCTCGCTCTTGCGCTGCGTCTTCAGGCGCTGGATCGCAACATCGCGAGTCTCGAAAACGAGATCGCGACCCTCCCCAAACATATCGCGGAAATCGAAAGACGGCTTGAGTCACATTCACGCCGCCTTGAAGCGGATCGCGCCGCGCTCTCGGCCAATCAGCGCGAGCGCAAGAAGCTTGAAGGTGACGTTCAAGTGCAAGAGCAGAAGATCTCAAAGCTCAAAACTCAGATGCTCGAGGCCAAGACCAACGAGCAATACCGCGCCTTTCAAAATGAAATTGCCTATGCCGAAGGCGAGATACGCAAGGCTGAGGACAAAATTCTCGAGCTGATGGAGCAGTCGGAGCGCCTGGAAAAGAACGTGAAGGCTGCTGAAGCAGATTTGAAGCGGGAAAATCAGCACGTCGAAAGCGAAAAGACACGTGCCCGCGAGCGCACGGATGTCGATCAGAAAGAGCTTGCCGATCGGCTCGCCGAGCGCAAATCGATCACCGACCAGATGGACCCGAAGGTCTACGCGCATTACCTTAGAATTCGGAAGAAAACTAAGGGCACCGTGATCGCCGATGCTACCACAGGACGTTGCTCCGCCTGTCAAATCGCACTCCGTCCGCAATTCTTCCAGGATTTGCGGCGCCGCGATCAGATTATGTTCTGCGAAACTTGCGGCCGCATGCTCACCTACAATCCCGTCATAGACGTGGCGAGCGACGTAGCAGCCACCCAGCAAACCGCCTGAAATTCGGCGTAAACCTCCTACATCCAGGCCGAGGGGCTAAAATCGTTTGGTATGGTCGGCCGTAGTGCCGATCAAGCGCAGAGGCCTTTCATGCCCGTTGTGCGCGTTTCCTTATGGAGGTGCATCCTTATGAGGGTTTTCGACAGTTCCGACATTCGGAACGTGGCATTAATTGGACACGGGCATTCTGGAAAGACATCGCTCGCCTCCACGCTTCTCTACACGGCTGGCGTCACAGACCGGCACCTCAAAGTCGATGAAGGCAACACGATTACCGACTTCGACGAAGAGGAGATTTATCGCAAGCTGACCATCAATTCTGCCGTAGCTGCTTTTCCGTGGCAAAAGACAAAGATCAATCTGCTTGACACGCCCGGATATAACATCTTTCTGACCGAAACGCGATCGACTCTTGGCGCGGCGGACGCCTGCATGCTTCTGCTGGACGGCGTCGCCGGAGTGGAAGTCTCGACCGAGAAGGTCTGGCAATTCGCGGAAGAACTTAAGCTCCCGTGTGCCCTGCTTGTAAACAAACTGGATCGGGAGCGTTCATCGTTTGATCGCGTTGTTGAGAATGTGCGCGAGACCTTCGGTAGAGCCGCCGTACCTGTACACTTGCCTCTCGGTTCCGAAAAGAGTTTCAGCGGAATTATCGACCTCATCCGCATGCGTTCCTTTTGCTACAAGCCGGGTGGTGATGGAAAGGGCAAAGACACCGAGATTCCCACTCCTCATCATGAGGCAGCCACAAAGGCCCTTGAGGCCCTGGTTGAGATGGTCGCCGAAGGAAACGACGAGCTCATGGAAGAATTCTTTGAAACGGGCACGCTCCCTCCCGAGCACATTGTCACCGGACTTCAACAAGCGGTTCGCGAACGCCGCATTTTCCCCATTCTCTGCGGAGCGGCTTCCCAAAACATAGGCTCGGATCTGCTGATGAACTTCATCGGCGAAATCTTCCCTTCGCCGCTGCAGGGCCGCGAGTTGCCCGCTCTCAAGGACGGCACAGAAACGACCAAAGCGATCTCGCCGAACGAACCCCCGTCTATATTTGTGTTCAAAACCTCGGCGGACCCGTTTGCCGGACGTGTCACGTATTTCAAAGTTATGTCTGGATCTTTGAAGGACGACGCACATCTAACGAACATGCGTTCGAACGTAAGCGAGCGCCTCGCGCACATCGCCACTCCGTTCGGTAAAACGATGCAGCCCATCGCGGAGCTGCGCGCAGGCGATATCGGCGTCGTGCCAAAACTAAAGGACACGCTTACAGGCGACACGCTTTGTGAGAAAGCGAATTGCGTTGTCTTCCGCGGCATCGAAACGCCCGAGCCCTCCATTGCCTACGCAATTTCCGCCAAGACACGGAACGATGAGGATCGTCTGAGCACGGCCTTGGCGAAAATGTTGGAAGAAGATCGCTCGTTGCGCTTCTATCGTGATCCGCAGACCAAGGAGTTCTTGCTTGCAGGCAACGGCCAGCAACACGTGGAGATTGTTGTCAGCCGCTTGAAACGGCGCTATGCGGTGGAAGTTGAATTGAAAGCGCCTAAAATTCCATACCGCGAAACCGTTCGTGGCACTGCGAATGTCCAGGGTCGCCACAAAAAGCAGACGGGCGGTCACGGCCAGTTCGGTGATTGCTGGATCAAAATCGAACCGCTGCCCCGCGGCGAGAAATTTCAGTTCGTAAACGACATTTTCGGTGGTTCGATTCCAAGGCAGTACATACCCGCCGTAGAAAAAGGAATTCTGGAAGCTGCTGAACAGGGCTTCTTAGCGGGCTACCCGGTAACGGATTTCAGGGTCACCGTATACGACGGCTCTTATCACGACGTCGACTCCTCGGAAATGGCCTTCAAACTCGCCGGACGGAAAGCATTTCGCGCCGCTATGCAACAGGCAAAACCTACACTGCTCGAACCCGTCATGAAAGTTGAGGTGGAAACGCCGACCGATTTCGCGGGCGATCTAATGAGCGATTTCAACGGACGCCGTGGCCGCATTTCCGGAATGGACATAAAGGGCAACATGCAAACCATTCGCGCCCAAGTGCCGATGTCTGAAATGCTCAGCTATCAGAACGACCTCATCTCGAAGACTCAGGGTCGCGCATCATTTCACATGGAATTCGATCATTACGATTACGTGCCCGGCATGCAAGCAGAGAAGATCATCGCCGCGGCCAAGACGCACCTGCACGTTGAAGAGGAAGAATAGTTACGTTTTGGCCAGCCTTCCTTTCAGGCCGCTATAACGTTCGTTGACAAACTCCCAATTCACGACGCTCCAATACGCTTTAACGTAGTCTGCACGCCGATTCTGATACTTGAGATAGTAGGCGTGTTCCCAAACGTCAATACCAAAAACCGGATACTTGCCGGTCATGAGCGGACTGTCCTGATTCGGCGTGGTAGCGATTTCGATCGCTCCATTCTTATCCAGGAGAAGCCAGGCCCAGCCGCTCCCAAATACCCCCATAGCGGCTTTTGTGAGCCGGTCATGAAACGCACCAAAGCTATTGAACTTTGCATCAATGGCCTTCGCTAGCTCGCCACTTGGGCCCCTGCTTCCGTTCTTCTTAAGTGAGGGCCACCATAGTGAGTGGTTCGCATGGCCGCCGCCCTGGTTGCGTACTGCCGGGCCGAGGCCGCTTGGCACGGTGCCGATATCGGAAACTAGTTGCTCGACGCTGAGTTCCATCAGCTTTGGACTGCCTGCGAGGGCCTTGTTCAGATTATCCACATAGGCTTTGTGATGTTTATCGTGGTGCAGCGTCATTGTTTGGGCATCGATGAACGGCTCCAACGCATCCGCCGCATACGGTAGGGGTGGCAACACTTTCACGGGATGCATGTCGGTGGGAGCCTGCTGGCCGCTAATGCTAAGTGGCGCAACACTGCCCAGAATCCCGGCCGTGACGGCGCAGTTCGCAACGAAGTCTCTTCTTGTTTTCATACAGGTGCTCCCTTCCGGACAGTATCTAACAGCGAGGCTCGCCAGTCCCCCTTGGGAGCGGCTAGTGGGCGAAAATCCTTTCGAACAGGTGACGCATCTTGTCCTGCAACGTCTGCAACTCCGTCTGGAGGGCGGATGCGCTTCGATATTCACCAGTCCAGCGATGCATCAGATCGGCTAGCATCTCCTGCTCGACGTGAGAGCCCGGAAGCTTTTCCTCGGCACGTCCTAACACGATACGTAAACCGTGTTCGAGCGCCCGAAGAAATGTAGTTGCCTCAAGCAGAAATTCGGCATCCGCTCGCTCAAGATGTCCCATCTTCTCGACCACATCAATTCGTTCCGGCGTGTTCAGACTCTTGAAGAACATTCCGGCACCCTTCAGGCGCAAATACATCAGGATGAAGTCCGCGTCATAGTAGCCGCCGTGCCCCGCCTTCAGGGGACTTAGGGTGCCTTCTTCTCTTTGAAGGCGCATCCTCATCTGATACAGATCCTTTTTGGAGCGGCCACCCTGACCATAACGGCGCCAATCGACGTGTTGCAGTTCTGTCAGAAAAACTGTCGCGCGCTCAATGTCCCCGGCGACGCCGCGCGCTTTCATGTAGGCAATTCCTTCCCAAGCTTCGGCGCGGTTCGCGAAGTAGTCAACGTATTTTGATTCCGTCTGAACGAGCATGCCTTCCCGGCCATTCGGCCGGAGGCGTGTATCGAGCGAAAGAATCGTCCCATCTCCTGTATAGGTCGTGAGGATCTCGATCACATGCTCGGCGACGCGCGTCCAGAATCGCTGCCGATGCGCTTCTGTATCGGGAACAATGAAGAGCAAGTCGGCATCGGAGCCAAGATCGAACTCACGCATGCCAAGCCGGCCAAGCGCCACAAGCATCATTTCATTCTTTGGCTCCTCGAACGGCTTCGCTTGGGTTGCGTGGCCGCGCGCATGCGCAATTGCCTGTTCGAGACCAATGCGGTATGCGCGTGCGATTACAAATTCTGCGAGAGCCGAAGTGCGATCGAGGGTTTGAAAAACCGACTCAGGAAGGCAAACACTGCCGGCTTGGATGCGGAACATCTCGCGGCGAAAGAAACGCCGCAGTCCATTGATATCATTCAGGGGCGCAGCAAGACCCTCGAAAGCCCGGCGTCGGGTCGGGTGGTCCGCTAGTCGACCGATTTCCTCGAGCAGTTCAGGGTAGCGTGTAAGCTGTTCGGAAAAGAACGGACTAACCTCAAACATTTGAATCGCGTAATCGGCCAGAACCAGATGGCCATTCAGAAGCTGAAGGTAAGGCGGATGCTGAAGCAAGCCTTCGAGAAAGAAGGCAAGCGCTCGATCCGAGCGATAAACGCTGTGTTCGCGAAAACGCTGCGCCAGTTTCGGGGCTGAGTCATCGAGGGATCTTAAGAGATCTTTTGAAAGGCCGAGCGAGCCGCGTTCATCCGCCGGTCGGGGAGGCGCCTCGGGTCCGGAATTGGCAGGCGGAGAAAATGAATAAGAAAGTGGGCGCTGGGCATGCACGATGCGGTCGTAAATGATCTGCACGTTTTCCAAGTGCCGGTTGAGTTCCTGTAGAAGTTGAGCGAAAGAGCTAACTCCTGGTTCGTTACCTGACGATACCCGCGGCATGCGCCGGCCGAGGCGTTCGAGAGCCTCCTGCTTCGCCGGAAGCGCGTGCGTCTGCCGGTCTTCTTCAAATTGCAACCGATGCTCCAAATGGCGCAAGAACTTATAAGCGTCACCCAGGCGCGAGTGTTCAGTCGCAGAGAGTAGGTCTTTCGCCAACAAATTCGATAGCGCCGCAAGCGTGCCGCCATGTCGAACGCACGTCTCGCGAGCGCCGTGCAAGCGCTGCAAACACTGTACGAGAAACTCTATATCGCGAATCCCCCCAGGAGCGAGTTTCACGTCGAGCTCGTCTTTGCGGAGCCGCTTGCGTGTGAGTTTTTCACTGATACGCTCGCGAGTGGCTGACATCGTCTCAATAGTCGAGAAGTCGAGAGTTGTGGAATAGATGGAAGGTTCAACGAAATCAAGCAGCGCTTGACCAAGCGCCTCGTCGCCGGCCGTAACGCGAGCTTTGATCAGCATCTGCAATTCCCAATCGCGAGCGCGCTTGGAGTAGTACTCTTGCGCGCCAGCTAGAGAGATGCATACGTCACCGAGGCTCCCCTCCGGGCGAAGCCTCAAATCGACGCGGTAACAAACGCCCGCAGCCGTGTAGGTGGAAAGAAGACCGGTGAACTGATTCGCTACCTTCTTAAAGAATTCTTTATTCGTAATCTTCTCGGGACCGGACGTCTCGCCGTTCCCGGTATACAGAAACATTAGATCGATATCGGAGCTGTAGTTAAGCTCACGTCCGCCGAGTTTGCCGAGGGCGAGCACGGTAAATGCTGCTGGCACAGTGACCCCGGATGCGTCCTCGATCAGGGGAGAACCGTGGCGCGCGGCTATTTCCGATCTCACCTTCTCGAGTGCGCGTTCAAGAATGGCGTCGGCGAGATCCGAGAGTTCTTCGGTAATTTCAGAGAGCGAACCAAAGCCCAACGCGTCGCGAACAACGAGACGAAGCAGCTCTTTACGCCGAAACAGCGCCAGATCTAAAGCGGTGGGTGAAGCGACGGCGCGTTGCTTCAGGAACGCACTCAAATGTTCTTTGTAATCAGCAACCGGGAGTGCGCGGTGCATTTCCGAAATGTCTAGCAGCCAGTTGGGATGCTGCAGCAATTCTTCTGAAAGAAAGCGGCTGAAAGCGAAGATGGTGAGGAGCCATTCAAAGCGCTCGTCATCAGCTTCCAGCTGATTTAGTACGTCCGGGTGTCTCGCTTGAAACTCGGTGAGATAGTGCGAGGGCCTCTCAGAATCAACCGAGGTGTCGACGAGATTTTGGATTTGCTGCCGCGTGACTCGAGACCTAGAGGTAATCTATCGCCTCGATTATATCTTTTGATTTGTCAAATGCCCTGGGCAACGCGTCACGGGACTCTAGACGATAGTTGTACTGACTTGTTTTCCCGACACGATTGATAGATACCGAGCACGACTTCAAGCGCCCGGTAACCTTCCTCACCGTTGACGACAGGCTCTCGACCGGTACGTATGGAATCGGCAAAGTCCTGAAACTGGCGCTCGAACGACGTCAGCCTGATCGACATGGGATCCGATGATCCGGACGCGACGTCGTGCTCAATGGGAGCAGGATCGGCAGCATTGGCGTTCTCATCGTTTTGGACATTCCAGGTGGTCAGGCGATCGCCGCTGATGATGGCCGTCCCTCTGGTTCCGTGGATCTCGATTCGTTCCGTGTATCCCGGCCAGAACGCCGTGGCAGCCTGAATGACACCAGTTGCGCCAGATTGATACGCAAGCAGCGCGTTGACGATATCTTCGGACTCGATCTTGTGGCGCGCACCGATTTGCCAGAGGCCGTTCACGGCGGACACCGGTCCCATAAGATAAAGCAGGATGTCGACCTGATGGATGGCTTGATTGATAAGCGCACCCCCGCCTTCTGTGCGCCAGCTTCCCTTGATTGGCCGGGCATAGTATTCGTCGTTGCGAAACCATTTAACATAAGCGTCTGCTTGAAGCAGTTTGCCGAGCCGGCCAGCGGCAAGAGCACCCTTCAGGAAAAGAACTGAGTCATCGAAGCGATGTTGGCTGACGACACCCAGTGTAATTCCTGCTTGCTGAGCCGTCTGGATCATTTTTCCTGCTTTTTCAAGATTGGTCGCGATGGGCTTTTGAACCTGTATCGCACGCTTGATCTCAGCGCATACCTCAACTGGCTGTAGATGGAATTCGGGGAATGTGCAAACGTCGATGAAGTCAAGACCCGGATAACGACATAGATCACGATAATCGGCGAGAAATTCAGCATTCCACTGGGCTGCGAATTCCCGGCCACGGGCTTCCGTTTTGTTAGAGCAAGCAACAAGATCAAAACCGATGTTTCGGTAGGCTTGCGCGTGTTTGTTTGCAATGGCGCCTGTTCCGAGAAGTCCAACTCTCATGGTAGGGTTGGGATGGTAAGGGCTCTACACGTTTCGCAAAGGCTCACTTCGAGACCAGCTTCGCGGAAAAAGGCGGCCTTGACCGCTAACGCTTTGTCTGCGCCGTTTGCAATCAGCACGCCGCTTCGAACATGCTCGCTCCCATTTTTGCAGCTCAATACAGAATGCACTGAAGTGTTTCGCTAGGCGTAGAAGATTAATAGACCCAGCCCAGTGCGACTTGGTAGCTTCTGGGCGTCACCCAATGCGTGCCACTGAACGTAGACAGAAAATTATAGAGCGCTGCTTCATTGGTGATGTTCATCGCGGTGAACTTCAGCGTTGTTTTCACTTTTTCTGTATGGAAGAGGTTGTCTGTGCCGATACCGACGTCGAACAAGTTGCGGGAGGCGATACGCGGCGGATTGCGGTCTGGGTTGTAGGTCTCGGAGGCCGGAATAACGAGGCGCGTCGCACCGTACGTCCCCGAGCATGAGCTAATTCCTTGAATTACCGTCGCGACCTGACTGCCACAGAAGAATCCAATAGCAGCCTGCTGAGCGGGCGTGAGCGCTAGAGCATCGGCGAGATTCGTGACAGCGCCGGCCGCTTCACCGCTATCAAAGCGCCACGTGAACGTTGCCCACGGACCATCTTTTTTGTATTGATACCGCAAGAACGTTGTCTGCTGAAAGGCCTGATCGTGATCAATGCGGAAAGCGCCAGTATCAAGCGGCGAGTTGAAGATGAGTCCGCCAGTTTCGGGGCCAAAATATCGAGCGCGCGTGTGACCAAGCGTTGTGTATGCTTGGAATCCATGCAGATTGGAAGTCGAGATCCGAAGTGAGACGCCGTCGATCTTGGACTCGCGCCATTCAATCGGAATCGCGATAGAAGTGTTGAAGAGCGTATCGAAGTCGAAAGCGTTTTTAGTGTATTTCCAAAAATATTCGCCGTCGAACTGTATGTATGTTTTCACTGCTTGCTGGAGTCCCACGCCGAACTGATTCCGATGACCGGGCCGCAGAGCTTCGCTCGTGAATGCTCCAAAAGCGTTAAACGCCAAGCCTCCGGATCCTGTCGTACTCGAAAGAACCAGGTTTTCGTTGTACGGGGTCTCCATGGTTCGGGAGTACGACCCGCGAATGACTGTACCGGTTTTTTTAAACAGATACGAAACGCCGGCCCGCGGTTGTAAAAGCTTGTCGTGAGAGATACCGTCGTAATTGTCAAAGCGCAAGCCGAGATTAAGACTCAGACTTTTGATGGTCATCTGGTCTTGTGCGTAGACGGCCTGCTCATTAATATTGGCGCGCCCATTGAATCGGAACAGCGAGCCGCCCCGAGTCAGGTCGAACGGTATTAGACCGGGCGAGAGATTTGGATTCGCGGCATAACCAAGGCCGGCACACGCGGCCGGACTTGTAACGGTCGGCAATGCGATTGGTTGCCCGTCCAGAGTCAGGCAGATGGGATTGAAAGTTGGGTCGGTCAGCCCGAGCGCAAAGTTCTCAACCAGCCTCGTCTGCATCAGCTGCGTGCCGATCTTGATGTTGTGCGTGCCGTTCGCGTAGGAGAGATCAGCGCGCGTACCCCAATTCGTGAGATGACGATCTTGACTGACGGTGGCGGGAGTGTCGTCAAACGGATTTCGACTAGGGTAATAATCGATGCGATCCTGGCGGATAAATGGATCTATCGTGAGAAGAGTTTGCGGATTGAACGTGTGCTGATAGCCGAGACCAATGCTAAATGTCTTGGCTAGCTGGCGCTGATCCTGACTGAGCTGATCGTATGTATCGGGAATCTGAAACCAGTTGCGAGCACCAAAGAGGTTCAGATGGAAAGAGTCACGGTTGCCGGGCTGAAAGTCGATTCGGTCGAAGATGGACTCGTTATTGCCCTTATCGTGAAACGGAGTGAATTCGGGGCTGTCCAGGAAACGCCCACTTCGATCTGAGTTCACTACAAGAAAATTACCCCATTTCGCTCCGCCTATACCAAATGTGGCTTCTTCGCCGATGTTCCCGAATGAACCGTAATATGCGTTGAAGCTTGCAGTCGGCTTTTGGCCAAGGCCAGAGCGGGTGACGGCGCTGACTACGAGGCTCGTCTTATCGCCATATTCAGGATTTGGGGACCCGCTGATCAATTCGAGGGATTGAAAGGCGTTCGGAGGAAGCTGAGTCGAAAACGTTTTGCTCTGCTGGTCGTTGATAGGCTGACCGTCTACAACATAGCTCGTCTGTCCGTGATCACCTTGTGGGTGAAAGAAGCCGTTCGAATCGGCAACCACGCCGCCTGATGTCAGCGTGATAGCGTCACTGAGTCCCTGGCCGGAGGATGCAATAGGAAGTCTAGAAAGCAGAGTTTGATCTGCGTCGGTGTGTGCCGAGGGGACGTTCTCGAGAACGTCCGCGCTTGCTTCGACGTTGACTGTTTCTGAGGCTCCGGCTAACGCCAAGGCAGCATTTACCTGGATAGGAACTTGAGTACGCACGACAACATCCTGCTGGAAGATTTGAAAGCCGCTTAGCGTGATTTGCAAATGGTATTGATTGGGCGGAATGTTCGTGAGCCTGAACGTGCCATCCGAAGCGGATTTTGCGGCCTGTGAGTAACCGGAAACAGGATTACGGATCGTCACTTCAGCGCCAGCAACAAGGGCGCCGCTGGGGTCTTTGATAATCCCTTGAACGGTGCCACCGTTCCCGGTTGCCTGCGAGCAAAGGCCCGGCTCTAAAGATAACAAAAATGGAAAAATCAGGGAAACCAGCACCCATGCCGGCTTGAATAATCGGTTCAAAATATAACCCTCCTTCTATGTTTCACTACTGATTGGAGGGACTACGCACGCCCGTGGGATAGCGGTGTAGCCGATCCAAAAATTACTGCGAAAGGAGCGAAGAGGGCGGGGCTCGCGGAGTGCGAGTTAAATCCGGGACGTCAAAGATAGCTGCCGGTGTGAATGAAAGCCTCAGGCCGTCTGAAGGCGCAGCAAGCAGTTTCCCGGCGTCGCTGGCAATTGCTATTACGTTCGCGCGCTCACCAACGTGACAAAGTAGACAGTTTGCGTCCTGTCCCGAGACGTGCTTGTGAAGTGGTCCCGCAAGTGACACGATCAGCACAGCTGAAAGACATACAAGTGCAAGCAGCGTTGCGCCGACACCACGTTTACTAAAGAGCGGTACCACTTGCTCGAATTATACGCGACCGGGGGCTCCCGATCCAATGGATCCGAACGCGGTGGGGTCAGCAACCGGAAAGGCTGCTCGCCCGTCAAATTAAACGGGCGGTCTTTGGCCCGGTCAGGTTTCTCTTGTAAATTAGAAGAATAAGTTCCCAAGTATGAGCGAGCCGGTTCCCGAAGCGACGGCGACTGCTCCTGGCTGCCCGCCCGGACAATCGGAGCGGCCCCGGTCTGCAGTGATTACCACCATCGCCTGGTTCCGCGATCTGATGTTGTCTGTTCTTATCGCGGTGCTGGTGATCCTCTTTTTGTATCGTCCAGTAAGGGTAGAGGGCACGAGCATGATGCCCAGCCTGTACGATCACGAACGATTATTTATTAATCAATTCAGTTACAAGTTCGGCCTCGGTAACATACAGCGCGGCGATACGGTAGTCTTCTGGTATCCAGGCGAACCAACTATGTCCTATATCAAGCGAGTGATTGGGCTACCCGGTGACACTGTCTCCGTTGACGATGGATATGTCATTGTCAATGGCAAAAAGCTGGTCGAGAACTATATTCCGCCGGAGTATCGCGACGATCGAAGTTATCCCGCCATTGTCATTCCGCCCAATCGATACTTCGTGCTGGGCGATCATCGCATCTCGTCAAACGACAGCCGGACTTGGGGGCTCGTACCCAAGAATTACATCTACGGCAAAGCGGTTTTCGTCTTCTGGCCTCTGGACAAGATCGGGACGGTTCATTAGACCTGCAGAAGGTCAGGAGTTTTGGTTCCAAATGTCGACGTGCCATTTCCAGCGGCCGTCTTCCTGCCGCCAATACACGACGTATTTCACTTCTATTTCGGTCGGGGCCTGTCCCTCGGGTCCAACTCTAAGCGTGGCGCGCCCAATCTCAATAACGCCGTCCCCTACCGACATGACGTCTATCGAAGCCAGTACCGCAGATCTGGCATTCACCGACTGAATCAGGTTAGACCAAAATTCCTTGATGGCTTCCCGACCAGAAATTATCGGTGCGCCGGGTGGAAGAATGCGAGCGTCGGCGGTGTAGATGTCATCAAGAGCGTCAAAATTTCGTTTCCCAAAAACTTCAGAGTTAAAGAGGTCATTGGTGCTGGCCATGGCCAGTCTAATCTGGTCAAGTGCTGGTTGCGCCGAGGTCGCCATAAGCGGAAGCGTATCACAAGGCCGTAAAGGTTTCGCCTACGGCCGCTTACTAAGGAGCCATAGAACTAAGGTGCCTAAGAGGCTTAGTATCAGGCACGTGACGATTGGGACATAAACAGTCGTGTTCTTGCCGCGCCAGACGATATCGCCCGGCATTCGCCCCAGAGGCAAATTCAGTTTGCTGAGCAGCAACGCCACGATGCCAAAACCGATTAAAACAAGTCCGGCGAATATTAGAAGCCGCCCTAAACTCACATACGTTTGATGCCGTGGACGCGTAAAGAGTAGCGCGCAGGAGAATCCGCCGGGTGCCGCGTCGCGTGAGTTACACTGACCGCTGAGAAGCCGAACAAAGTATGAGTGATTCGAAAACGTATGCTCCGAGCCCGGAATTTGCTGCCCGCGCCCACGTGAAAAGTATGGAAGCGTATCGTGAGCTCTACGATAGGGCCAAAGAAGACCCTGAAGTTTTTTGGGCCGAGCTTGCATCGCAGGAGCTCACCTGGTTCCGGCCTTTCGCTCAAGCTTTAGAGTGGGAACCCCCTTATGGTAAATGGTTTGCAGGGGGAAAGATCAACGCTTGCTATAACTGCCTGGACAGGCATCTCGCAACGGCTCGCAAAGGGAAGCCGGCATTCATTTTCGAAGGCGAACGGGGCGACCAGCGCATCATCACTTACGAAGAGCTGCACCGGCTGGTGTCACGCTTCGCAACTGTTCTGAAGCAGCTTCACTACGAGATGGGAGATCGGGCGGTTATCTACATGCCCATGATTCCGGAACTCCCGGTGGCATTGCTTGCCTGCGCTCGGCTGGGCATCACTCATAGTGTTGTCTTCGCTGGTTTTTCGGGAGAGGCCTTAAAGGCCCGCATTCTGGACCTGGGAGCAACGGTCGTCATTACCGCTGATGGGGGATGGCGGCGGGGGCGGGAGGTGCATCTGAAAGGCGCGGTAGATGAGGCTCTGGAGAACTGCCCGGATGTGCGCAAAGTTATCGTGTACAAACGCACCGGGTCCGCCGTGCCGATGAAGGAGGGACGCGATCTATGGTGGCACGAACTGGACGATCACCTGTCGAGCGATCCCTTTCTGAATCACCAAGCGGAAAATTGCCCCGCCGAAGAAGTGGATTCGGAGCATCCGCTGTATGTCCTTTACACCTCCGGCACGACGGGCAAACCTAAAGGAATTCTTCATACCACGGCTGGATACCTGCTTCAAACACTGATGACGATGAAGTGGGTGTTCGATTTACAGGAGAACGATATTTACTGGTGCACTGCGGATATCGGTTGGGTGACCGGCCACAGCTACATCGTCTATGGCCCACTCGCCGCGGGAGCCACTTGCATACTCTACGAAGGAGCGCCAGATTATCCTGCCTTCGATCGCTTCTGGCAGATTGTCGAGAAGTATCGCGTTTCGATTTTCTACACATCACCAACTGCAATTCGTGCGCTGATCAGGCAAGGAGACGATTGGCCCAACGCGCATGATCTCTCGAGCCTACGCGTACTCGGGTCAGTTGGAGAGCCGATCAATCCCGCCGCATGGGAGTGGTATCACCGCGTGATTGGGAAAGAGCGCTGCCCGATCGTCGATACATGGTGGCAAACCGAGACCGGGGCGATTATGCTTTCGGCTATGCCGGGGGCCGTGCCTGCCAAGCCGGGCTCTGCAAGCCTTCCACTGCCTGGGGTGGTACCTGACATCGTTGATCTGAAAGGGAACGCAGTTGAGGACAATCACGAGGGCTACTTGGTGCTTCGAGAGCCTTGGCCGGCGATGATCCGTAACATTTGGGGTGATCCGAAGCGTTTTCAGGAACAATATTGGTCGCGTGTGCCCGGTTCCTACTTCACGGGTGACGCGGCGCGACGGGACGAGGATGGATACTATTGGGTCCTCGGCCGAGTGGATGACGTGATGAATGTCAGTGGCCACCGGCTTAGCACGATGGAGGTAGAATCAGCTCTTGTTCACCACCCCGCGGTCGCCGAAGCGGCGGTGGTGGGCAAGCCGCATGAGATCACAGGCCAGGCGGTGTGCTGCTTTGTGACTCTAAAGCAAGGAGACTGGGACCCCAAGTTGCTAGGCGACGAACTGCGCCAGTGGGTGGCACACGAGATCGGCCCGTTTGCGCGTCCCGAGGAGATACGGATTACCGATGCTCTGCCAAAAACCCGCAGCGGAAAGATTATGCGAAGACTCCTGCGCGAGATCGTCACCAGTGGCGGCGTTACTGGAGATGTGACAACCCTAGAGGACCTGACGGTTGTGACGAAACTCGCATCGCAGCAAGACGAGGAATAGAACTCCGACACCGCGATAGAGAGATTACGGCTCGAGCTTCGCGTCCAATGTGATTTCCGTGTCGAACAGCTTTGACACGGGACAACCTTCCTTCGCGTTTTGTGCGGCACGATTGAAAGCGTCTTCTCCGGCACCGGGAATTTTCGCCTTGAGTTCCAGGTGACTCCTCTTAATGGCGAAGCCGTCGCCTTCCTTTTCAAGCGTGATCTTGCACCTTGTCTCGATGCTGTCGGCCTTCAAACCTTCCTTCTGCAAAGCGAGTGAGAGTGCCATAGAAAAACAGCCGGCATGGGCTGCTGCCAGAAGCTCTTCGGGATTCGTTCCTGTCCCTTGCTCGAAGCGATCCTTGAAAGAATACGGCGTGTTTGAAAGGACACCGCTGGCGGAAGAGATAGTACCCCCACCCGATCTCAGATCACCCTTCCACTGCGCTTTCGCTGAACGTTCCATTTTCTTCTCCTCAGTTGTGAATTTCAGGAGTAAGACGCTGGGACTCGGCAAACTTCGGCAAATGATTTCAAGAAAGACGAGAGATGGACGCCAGCATACGGCCCGGATTTTCGGGTTCGCGGCGGTACGAGAAGAATTGGGCGCTCTGGCAGGTTGTGCACAGCCCACAATCGAAGATGCGGTCCGCGTTCATGCCTGCAGCGTGCATCTGACGGCGATTGGCTTCAGGCAGATCGAGTTTACGCTTGCCGGTTATCGGTTCCCATTCAGGAAATAGCGGCGCGAACTGGGCTTCGACGTCTGCTCCGACTTCGTAGCAGCAACCGCGAATACAAGGGCCAATAGCCGCGTACATATCCGGAGGCGCGCTACCAAAGGTATGGCGCATGCTCTCGACTGTACGTTCTATCAGTCTCGCGGCTGTTCCCCGCCAGCCAGCATGCACCGCGGCGATGGCGCGTCGCCGGCAATCCAAAAGCAAAATGGCAACACAATCGGCGGTCCGGACGCCGATACTCTTCCCGATATCGTCCGTGATCAGCGCATCACCTTCGGCTTCCCGATTGCGCAATGCATGTGCGTTCAAAACCCGATCGGAATGGATTTGACGGGGAGTAACATCAGCCGGTGGATTCGCTTGACGGGTGCCGAAACCGTGTGTTTGCCACACGAATTCCTGTAAAGCGTCGCACCGATAGATGCCGTCAATACCGAGCCGGAATGAGCCGCTCACAACAGCCTGATCAATCCCGGATCAATGATCCGGAGATTATTAAACCAGCTTAGCGCCCGTACTGCTAAAAGTAGCTTTGCGCGCCAAATCCGCGCGATACCAGTCGAGAGTGAGCCGTAAGCCCTGCTCGAAGGTAAAGCTAGGTTTATGACCTAGGTCCCGCACAGCGGCAGTAGTGTCGGCCTGTGAATGCCGCACATCGCCAGCGCGAGGGGGAGCGTAGATGGGGGGCAATTTGACACCCTCGATTTTCTGAAGCAGCTCCCAGGTTTCGTTAAGCGTATAACGGTTCCCGTTGCCGGCATTGAATACTTTTCCGGAGACACCGCTCGCCCCTGAAGCCTTCATCAGCAGCTGCACGACATCCTCGACGTAGGTGAAATCTCTAGATTGTTCCCCGTCTCCGTAAATAGTCGGCTGGCGCCGATCTATCAAACACGTCAGGAAAACGGAAAGCACGCCGGAATAGACGCTGGTCGGATCCTGGCGCGGTCCAAAGACATTGAAAAACCGCAGTGAAACGGTGTCCAAGCCGAAACACTGGGAAAAAACGCTCCCGTAGTATTCGCCCACGAGCTTTTGCACTGCATAGGGGGATTTCGGCTTGGGGGCCATCGTCTCGGCTTTTGGCAACACTTCAGTGTCACCGTAGGCCGAAGACGAAGCAGCATAGATGACACGACCGACCTTGCCCTCCGCAGCCGCGCGGTAGACGTTAAAGGTGCCATCTAGATTGCTCTCATGACTTGGCACGGGTGCCAAAATCGATTTGTGGACGGATGGGATAGCCCCGAGATGAAACACTCGCTCGGCACCTGCGATTACGGGGGCGATCCGGTCATAGTCGCGCAAATCCAACTCATGTACGGTGATCTGGTCGGCGATTTCTTCGAGATTATCGAGCTTGCCTGTTAAAAGATTGTCTATGACGTCAACGCGATGACCTTCGGTGAGTAGAACTCTTACAAGCGCAGAGCCTATAAAGCCGGCACCCCCCGTCACAATCGAACGATTCATATCTTTCCGGAAATCGTGGCAGAACGTACCTAAAGATGCAAAGTGGGGACCGCTCATGCTACGTCTCAGTGTAAACACAAAAAAGGCGGCCCTGCTTGAGCGCAAGGGCCGCCTTCTAATTTTATTTTTTATTCCGGAAGTAGCAGCTAGAATTTTGAGGCAGCGCTGCTTCGCGTCTCCTGTTTTACCTCCGCGGCGGTAGCGCGGGCCCATTCATCCGCTTCTTTCTCAGCTTGTTCGCGAGTGATGCCGTAGCGCTCCTGGATTTTCCCAACCAGCTCGTCCTTCTTACCGCCCAAAGCGGTGACGTCGTCGTCGGTGAGCTTTCCCCAACGCTGTTTAACCTGTCCCTTTAGCTGTTTCCACTTGCCTTCAAATTGATCGGAGTTCATGTTTGAACGGTTCTCCTTCCTTGAAGGGTGGTGCAATCTAGAGACCAAACATGATTCAACGAGGGTTAACTCGTCTCATAGGATTAGTACTGGCAATTTCTTCATACTGTCGGTGGCTTTTTTGCCGATTAGGGTAGCCAGGGGACCCCGCTCTGGGATACTCAGGAATGTTATGTGCCACGATGAGGTGCTGCTTGAAACAAAGCTTTCGCTGCCTCTTCGCGTTAGAGGGAAAGTACGCGACGTTTACGACGTAGGGGATCAATTGTTATTTGTAGCTTCGGATCGAATTTCGGCCTTCGACTGCATTCTCGGTAGCGGAATCCCTTGCAAGGGTCGCGTTCTGACGCAGATGTCACTGTTCTGGTTCGATTTCCTGCGCGGCACGATCGATTCGCACGTGGTGACCGGGGAAGTTGCAAAATACCCGAGAAGATTGTCCAAACATCGACAGATGCTCGAAGGGCGATCCATGCTGGTCAAGAAGGCAGGCATGATCGAAATTGAATGCGTCGCGCGAGGCTATCTGGCCGGGTCCGCCTGGAAAGAATACAAAGCGGAGGGAACCGTTTGCGGCATTGCGCTCCCGGCAAAGTTGCGTGAGAGCGACCGCCTTCCTGAGCCCCTTTTTACCCCGGCCACAAAGTCCCAAACGGGGCATGATGTAAACGTTTCCTTCCAGTATGTCGCGAACCTGTTGGGGGTCGACTTAGCGGGCCAGCTTCGGCATCTGACGCTGCAGATTTACGCACGCGCGGCGAACTATGCGCTCGAGCGCGGAATTATTCTAGCGGACACGAAATTCGAATTCGGCTTTATTGACGGAAAGTTAGTGGTGGCGGACGAAGTGTTGACGCCCGATTCATCCCGCTATTGGCCAGCGGATACATACAGGCCAGGTGGTCCACAGTTTTCGTTCGATAAACAATACGTTCGCGATTATCTGGAGACGCTGTCCTGGGACAAGCTTCCTCCCGCCCCTGGACTGCCGGAAAGTGTCATTCAGAAGACAAGTGAGAAGTACCAGGAAGCGTACTTGCGGCTGACCGGTCGACCGCTTGCTGCCTGAAGCTTCGGATACCTCAAAAGCGCGGGCGCCCTCATGAGCTTAAACTGGTTCGACGTCGTGTTGATTCTGATCGTGCTTTGGTCAGCATTGAGCGGTTTTCGAGCGGGCCTCGCCAGGGTTGTAGTCGGATTCATCGCAGCCCTATGCGGCCTGATTGCCGGCTTCTGGTTCTACCGGTTAACGGCTGCCGAGTTGATGCCCTGGGTTAAGACGGTAACTGCGGCAGACATTCTGGGATTCCTCATCATCTTTGTCAGTGTGCTGATTCTGGGCTCACTGGTCTCGGCTCTCCTCTCACGCTTGTTCAACTGGATTGGTCTCTCCTGGTTCAATCACTTCTTGGGGGGAATCGCCGGTGTGTTGCGAGGAGCGTTAGTAATCGCGGCGTTGGCGGACATACTGGTAGCCTTCTCACCTTCTCCTACACCGTCTTTTCTCATCAACTCGCGAGTTCTGCCGTATACGGTACAGATCTCATCGTGGCTCGTCGGTGTTGCGCCACGCGAGCTGAGGGACGCATTCACCGAGCAAATGGAAAATCTAAAGCAATTCTGGGCGCCACCGAAAGACCGCCATACACAGGAAGTCTGAACTGGCCGTGTCGCGACCTCTCGGGCTGAAATATACGGGCAACAAGGTAAATCGAATTGCTTATCATTTTTGATCTCGATGGCACTCTGATCGACTCCAGCAAGGACCTTGCGATCTCGATGAACGCGACGCGTGAACATTTTGGTCTCGCGCCGCTCGATCCGGCTCTCATTTATTCCTATGTCGGAAAGGGCGCGGGTGTTTTGGTGCGGCGCGCGATGGGCTCAAACTCCTCTGATGAACTGGTTCACAAGGCGCTTGATTTCTTTCTTAAGTTCTACCGCGTGCACGCGCTCGAGCATACGAAGCTCTACCCCCGCATTCGCGAGGTGGTCGAAGAACTTTTTGGAACCGGGCATAAGCAGGCGATTCTAACCAATAAGCCGGTGCGCATTAGCTTCGACATCATCGGAGCCTTGGGTCTGCAGAGTTATTTTATGCGCGTCTATGGCGGTGATAGCTTCTCCTGCAAAAAGCCAGACCCAACGGGAGTCATTCAGTTGATTCGCGAAGCGGGTGTCACGCCATCTGAGACCCTGCTTGTGGGTGATAGCGGCGTGGACGTGCAGACAGCGCGCAATGCGGGTATACGCAGTTGCGGCGTCACTTGGGGCTTTCAGCCTGAAGCGTTCGAGCTAGATCCGCCCGACTTGCTGATTCGCGACCCGCGACAATTGTTAGAGCAGCTAGATTTCCTTACTTGTTCGGCCTCCTAAGCCGCACCACACGACATGTTCGAGTTTTTATTCAAGTACCCCGCCAGCGTTTTCTCAAAGGGAACGTTTGTTTTGCTTGGGTCATGGCCTCACTGGGTGCTCACTGCCGCAATCTTTGGAACAGCGGGACTGCTCGCGTGGACGATCTGGCACAGGAGAGCGCGTCTCACATCCTCAATGCACGGAACGAGAGCCATTATTCTTTGGGCGCTGCAATCGGCGCTCGTGGCTCTTATGCTTTTCCTGCTATGGGAGCCTGCGCTTAGTGTCGCGGCGCTTAAGCCTCAACAAAATATCATTGCCGTACTCGCGGATGACAGCCGAAGCATGGCGATCCTGGACAGCAGTCAGTCGCGGCAACAAGAAGCGATCAAGCTCCTTGATTCAGGGCTGCTGAAGGATTTACAAGGCCGCTTTCAAATCCGGCTATACCGGCTGGGCGCGGGAGTTGAGCGAGTTCAAAATACCGGTCAGCTCAAGCCGGTTGAGAGCGCGACTCAGATCGGCAAAGGATTGCGGCAAATCGCGGATGAAGCCGCCACATTGCCAATCGGAGCAGTCGTCCTACTGAGCGATGGCGCCGACAATTCGGGAGGTGTGGATGCCGCCACGCTTTCCGCGCTTGGGCGAAGGCGGCTGCCAGTGAACACCATCGGACTCGGTAGAGAACACCTGAGAAACGATATCGAGCTGGATGGGTTTGAAGTCCCAGGACAGGCACTCGCGAGCTCTCGTTTACAAGCACAGATAACAATCCGGCAGAACGGTTTCAACGGCAGGCGGGTACAGCTCGTTTTGACGGCGGGGGGTAACGTAGTTGCTAATCGTGATCTTGTGCTCCGTGATGCACCACAACAAATCGAGAATCTCGAATTTAATGCCGGTCCGGCAGGCGTAAAGAACATCGCGGCACAGCTCAATCCATTACCTGGCGAAGAGAACAGGCACAACAACCAGCTCACGCGAGTACTTTCCGTAAATGACACAAAGCGGCGCATCCTTTATGTAGAGGGAGACCCGCGTTGGGAATACAAATTCTTGCGCCGGGCGGTAGAAGATGACCCGGCACTGCATATGGTCTCCATGTTGCGGACGACCGAGAACAAGATCTATCGCCAGGGGATCGAGAACCCAGATGAGCTGGCAGACGGTTTTCCAAATAAACCTGAAGAATTGTTCGATTTCCAGGGCCTCATTCTGGGCAGCGTTGAGTCAAGCTTCTTTACGGCAAAGCAACAGGAGTTGATCCAGCAATTCATTGACCGGCGCGGTGGGGGTGCGCTGTTTCTCGGCGGCCGTTGGGCGCTTAGCGATGGAGGCTATCGCGTTCAACCCTTCACGGAGCTGCTGCCCGTCAATCTGCCGCAGCGGAAGAATACGTTTCAACGGCAGCTGGTCGCAGCGGAGCTTACGGATGCGGGCAAGCAGAGCCTGATCTGCCGGATCGAAGATGATCCGGAGAAAAGCGCGAATCACTGGGAGGTTTTGCCGTATCTGGCGAATTACCAAGATGCGGGGACACCTAAGCCAGGCGCGGTTGTCCTTGCACGAGTGAGTGTTGGGGGTAATCGGCTGCCATTGCTGATCACCGAAAATTATGGCCGAGGCCGGAGCGCTGTGTTCGCCACAGCCGGGAGCTGGCGATGGCGAATGCAACAGCCGGTCGGTGATATAAGCCAGGAAACATATTGCCGGCAGTTGTTGAGATGGCTGGTCAGTGCGACGCCATCTCGCGTCATCGCTTCAACTCCCAATGCGCAACTCGAAGATGATGGGCGGGTCGAGTTGCGCGCCGAGGTGCGAGATCGCACTTATCTCCCCACGAGCGATGCTGAAGTGGAGGCCAACATCATTCGCCCGGACGGGTCGGCTGAGATGGCAACGCTCCGGCCAGAGGCACTGGCACAAGGAGTTTACTCCACAGAATGGAATGCTACACAAGCAGGTTCCTATGTAGCAGAGATAACGGCGAAGCGCCCCGGGCTGGAGCTCGGGAGGGACGTTGTGACGTTCCGCCGCGAGAATGGCCTTGCCGAAAACTTTCATCAGGAACAGAATCGTGAACTGCTGGAGAAGCTGGCAGCCGCGACGGGTGGGCATTACTACAAGTCCGGCAACGCCAGGCGACTCGCGCAGGAGATCTCCTATTCTGAAGCCGGAATCACCGCACGTGAGATGAAGGATTTGTGGAATATGCCGGCCGTTTTTCTTGCGGCGATCGCATTGCGCTCGGCGGAGTGGCTTCTGCGCAGAAGGTGGGGGACGATTTGAGACTCGCTGCCTTGTTGCTGGTCGCGGCGCTCTCATTACCGGGCGCGACGTATTATGTGACCGTTGTGGGACTCGGCGGAAGCCCGGAGTACGAAACGAAATTCACTCAATGGGCGACCGAGATAGACCGTGAACTGCGCGAAAACGGGCTGGATGCACACGTCGAAACGCTCTCCGGAAGTTCTGCGACCCGACAGCATGTGCGGGAGATGTTGGCGCGAGTAGCGGCCGAGTCACAACCGGGAGATGCATTTGCGCTCCTCTTAATCGGGCATGGGACATTTGATGGCGCGGATTATAAATTCAATTTGCCCGGCCCGGATATTACTGCAAGCGATTTGGGATCCCTACTGAACCGGATCCCAGCGCGGCGCCAGCTTGTAGTGAACATGACGAGCGCCAGCGGGGCATCACTCTCTGCGCTTGCGAGAAGGAATCGCATCGTAATTACGGCGACAAAGTCAGGCAATGAGAAAAATGCGACTGTTTTCGCGCGGTATTGGGTCGACGCGCTGCGCGATCCCGCAGCCGACTCCGACAAGAACGGAGCAATCTCGGCACTCGAGGCCTACCGTTATGCCGAGCGTAAAACAACGGCTTACTTCGAAACTGAAAAAATACTCGCGACCGAGCACGCCATGCTCAGCGATTTGGGGACGGCGAACGGAGTTCGTGATCCGAAACCCGAGAATGGCCAGGGGTTGCTTGCGGCGGCGTTCCCACTTATGCGATCGCAGGCCGAGGCTGCAAAGAACGTGAGGCCAGGAAAGCAACGGCTAGTGACGAAAAAGGAAGAGCTGGAAGCGAAAATCGATAGGCTCAAATACCAGAAGGCTGCGCTCACCGCGGATGAATACAAGCAGCAGTTAACCGCTCTACTGCTGGAACTTGCCCGCACTCAGGCGGAGATCGATAGGTGAACACCCGCTTCGTAGTTGCCTCGGTCGGGACGCTCGCTATAGTGGCGCGCTGCTTTGCAGCACAACCTAGCGAATGTCGCGCCCTGCGTAATCACGGGCATCGCACTGAGGCGCGAGCCTGCTTCACGGCTTTATTACAGAGCAACGATGCGTTTACTCGTGCCGGGGGTTATTGGGGCCTCGACCAGTACGAGGAAGCTAACGAGCAGTTCCGTATTGCTTATAAGCAAGCGAAGGATTCGCCGGCCGTCCGGGTTGAGTGGGGTCGTTTGTTCCTGGAGCGTTTCAATCCAGCGGAGGCAGCAAACCTCTTCCAAGAGGCTCTCAAAATAGATGCGAATTATGCGCCGGCTTACCTCGGTCTGGCGCGGGTCGCTGCCAAAGGGTACGACAGGAAGGCTGTGGATTTCGCTCGCGAGGCACTTCAACGCGATCCGAGGTTGGTCGAAGCACACGAATTGCTGTCGTATCTTGCGCTCGAAGACAGCAATGCAAAATTGGCCGCCGAAGAGGCACAAAAAGCGCTTACGCTTTCGCCCGAAGCGTTAGACGGCCTCGCTATCCTCGCGTCGATTGACTGGCTGAATAACAAGCCGCATTCCGAGTGGACGGACCGCATTCTGAAAGTGAATCCGGTGTATGGCGAGGCGTATGCAACAGGCGCGCACTTTTTCGTGATTAACCGGCGCTACGAGGAGGGTATTAAATATTACCGAATGGCGCTCCAGTTAGACGCAAGTCTGTGGGTAGCGCGGTCGCAACTTGGCGTCAATTTAATGCGGCTGGGATTTGAAGACGAAGCACGGCAGCAACTCGAACGCTGCTACCAAGCGAGGTATCGGGACGCTGAGACCGTCAACTCTCTACGGCTGCTTGACACTTCGAAGGACTATGAGGCGATTGGCACCGGTTCGGAGACCGTAATCCTTCAGAAGAAGGAAGCCGCATTATTACGCCCTTATATCGGGCCGGAGCTGGATCGTGCAATTGCCGCTTACGAGCAAAAGTACAAAATGAAGCTACCGGGGCCGGTGCGTCTGGAAGTTTACCCGAACCATGAAGATTTTGTGGTGCGCACACTTGGTTTACCGGGACAGGGTGGATTGCTCGGCGTGACCTTCGGCAGGGTTGTGGCGATGGATAGCCCTTCGGCGCGTCCCCCTGGAGAATTCAATTGGGCGAGCACAATGTGGCATGAGTTAAGTCATGTGTATGTCCTGACGGCGACGAATCACCTGGTTCCGCGGTGGTTTACTGAAGGGCTCGCAGTACATGAAGAGGGCGCGGCCTCACCCGACTGGGGCGATCGCATGACACCGGAGATCGTAGCGGCCCTCCGGGCGAAGAAACTGTTACCTGTTCTGGAACTGGATCGCGGATTTGTCCGTCCAGAATATCCAGCGCAGGTGACCGTGTCCTACTTCGAAGCCGGCAAAATTTGCGACTACATCGCCCAAAAGTGGGGGAACGACGTCATCTTAGGCATGATTCACTCGTACGCAAATCGAAAAACGACGGCAGAATCGATTCAAGAGAATCTCCACGAAACGCCGGCCGATTTCGATAAGAATTTCTTACTTTGGCTGGATCGGCAAACTGGGAATACGGTGCGTCATTTTGACGAATGGAAGCAGGGGTTACAGACGGCTCATACCGCTTTGCGGAACGGCAGGAAAGATGAAGCCATTCGCGAAGGTTTGAGAATTCGTGATTTTTATCCGGATTACGTCGGTAGTGCAAGCGATTACGAGCTGATTGTTGAGGCGTATCTTGGCAAAAGTGACAAGGCGGCTGCGATTCGGGCGCTTGAACAGTATCGGGACACAGGTGGAAGAAACGTCTCGACCCTTAAAAAGCTTGCTGCCCTTGAACAAGAGTCAGGTCAACCGGCGCAGGCAGAGAACACGCTGCGAAAATTGAACTACATTTATCCGGAAGACGAGGAAATTCACTACAGGCTTGGTGGCCTGTTACTCGGCCGCGGCGATGCGAGCGGCGCAATCCGGGAATATCAGGCAGTGCTGCAGCTTCAGCCGGGCGATCCAGCCGAGTCGCACTATGGTTTGGCAAAGGCCTTTCGCGCTGCTCACCGCGTACAAGAAGCGAAGGATCAAGTTCTTCTGGCGCTCGAGGCTGCACCCGATTTCAAGCCCGCGCAGCAACTGCTGCTTCAATTGAGCCAATAACTATGTCCATCTCAAGCGCACCGCTGACCACCGACCCAGCCGAGCTGAAAAACCACATCCGCCATTTTCAAGAAGTACAGGCAGCGATCAGGCGCGAGGTGCGCAAGGTGATCGTCGGGCAAGAGGAAGTAATCGAGCATGTGCTTGTTTCGCTCTTTGTAGGTGGGCATTGCCTGCTCACCGGGCTACCCGGCACGGCAAAGACGCTGCTCGTGCGTACGATGGCGCGCACGCTGGGATTGAAGTTCAATCGAATTCAGTTCACTCCGGATTTGATGCCGTCCGACATTACGGGAACCGACATCATCGAGGAAAATCCGGCAACGGGACATCGTACGTGGACGTTCGTTCCCGGGCCGATCTTTTCCAATCTGCTGTTGGCAGACGAGATCAACCGCACGCCGCCGAAGACGCAATCAGCTCTCCTTGAGGCAATGCAGGAGCTGTCCTGCACCGTCCGAGGCCAGCATTATCTAATTGCCCCGCCATTCTTCGTGTTGGCTACGCAAAACCCGATCGAGCTGGAAGGCACATATCCGTTGCCTGAGGCGCAATTGGATCGGTTTCTGTTCAATACGGTGCTGGATTATTTGGCCGCCGAGGATGAGTTGAAGGTAGTGGATTTAACGACAACAACGCACCTGCCCGAAGCCGAACCCGCAACCAGCGGCGAAGAAATTTTACACTTTCAGCAGCTTGTCCGCATGACGCCTGTCGCGGAGTCAGTGGCGCGTTATGCAATAGAGCTGGTGCGAGCTACGCGTCCAGGACCGAATGGAGAAGGCCCAGAATTTATCAAGAAGTACGTAAACTTCGGAGCGAGCGTTCGAGCAGCACAATTTCTCGTCTTAGGCGGGAAGGCTCGCGCGCTCATACGCGGACGCCTCCATGTCTCTTATGAAGACATTCGCGCCTTGGCCATTCCTATCATGCGTCACCGAGTGCTCCTGAACTTCCACGCCGAATCAGATCGCTTGAATACGGACGAGATCCTGCGCCGTTTACTTGAATGGAAGCCCGCTCCGCGTGGATAGAGCGAAGTGTGCCGGCAGAAATCACAAACCGCTTTCTCGATCCTGCTGTGCTGGCCGAGATCTCGAGCCTGGATCTTGTCGCGAGAACGGTCGTCGAAGGTTTTGTAGCCGGGCTTCACAGATCGCCAGATTTCGGCTTCAGCCAGGAATTTGCTGAGTACCGCGCCTATACTCCAGGCGACGATTTACGGCACGTGGACTGGAATGTCTTTGCGCGGACGGAAAAAGCGTACCTCAAGCGCTATCGCGGCGAAACAAATACGGAAGTGATGGTGCTGTTGGATGCCAGCGCGAGCATGGGGTTCGCTTCGGGCAAGGTGAGCAAATTCGATTACGGGAAATTTCTTGCATCTGCCCTCGTTTTCCTTGCTCATCTACAAAGAGACAGCACAGGCTTCATTGTTTTCCACGACGACGTCGCAGATTTTATTCGGCCATCCGGAAGGCAAGGCCAGCTGATGCGGCTGCTGCATGCGATTGATAAGGCTCGGCTCGGGAAACGTACCGACTTCAGGCGGCCATTTTTCGAATTACAGCAACTTCTGAGACGCCGTGGCATTACGATTCTTATATCCGATTTCTTTGAGAGTCCAGAGAACATTGTGCGCACCGTAGAGCCTCTGGGACTCCGGGGCAACGAGCTGATACTGTTTCAGGTACTTGATCGAAGCGAGCTGGAACCGCGACTTCCGGAACCGGTCCTGCTGGTCGACATGGAAACTGACGAGGCAATCGAAGCCTCGCCTGAATATGCGCTGACGGAGTACCGCCAAAAGATGGGCGCGCACATCGAAGATCTCCGCTCCAAGGCGCAGGCGGCGGGGTTCGAATACTTTCTACTCACCACAGATCGGCCGCTTGATGAAGGCCTGCGTGAATACTTCACGGTACGGCAGCGGAGGGTGTAAGTGGGCTTTTTTGCGCCCTGGTTCCTGGCCGGTGTCGTTGCAGTTGGTCTTCCTGTATGGCTGCACCTGCTTAGGCAATATCGCCGGACACCTCAACCTTTCAGCTCTCTGATGTTTTTTGAGCGGCGCGTACAAAGCTCCGTCAAGCACAGGCGCTTGCGCTATCTTTTACTGCTAGCTCTCCGGGTTGGGCTTCTCGTCCTGCTAGCGCTCGCATTTGCGAATCCGTTCGTGAACCGCACTGCAGCGGCACCCACCAGGCGCAAGCTAACCGTCATCGCCATCGACCGCTCGTTCAGTATGCGCTACAGCGAAAACATGCAGCGGGCAAAAGCGGAAGCGAACCGGCTCCTTGAAGCATTACGCGGGCGCGATTTGGCCCAGGTCGTAGCAGTGGACTCACACGTTGAAGCTTTAACGCAACCGGAAACTGACAGGAATATGCTGAGAGCGGCGGTCGATTCCATTCGGGCCGGTGATGGGGCAAGCTCCTTTGGCGAATTTGTACGGGCATTGCGCGTTATAGATCAGACCACAAGCATGCGCCTCGATGTGCGTTTCATAAGTGACATGCAGCAGACCTCGATGCCGCCAAGCTTTGCTGATTTGCAGGTTGGGCCGCATACAGCTCTAAGTCTTCACTGTATTGGACAAGGCCGGACACCCAATTGGGCCGTCGAAACGGTAAGTGCACCAGAGGTCTACGACCCAGCTCATGCACGCGTGATCGCCACCATCGCTGGATGGGAAACACCGGCAGTCTCGCGTAAAGTCTCCCTCGCTCTGAACGGAAAGGTGATCGCTTCGAAAGATGTGAACGTGCCAGCGAATGGCCGTGCACAGGTCGAATTCCTGTCCTTCGACGTTCCCTACGGCGCGCATCGGAGCGAGGTCCGAATTGAACCTCACGACGAATTGCCGAACGACGACAAGTTTCCGTTTTCCCTGCAGCGCTCCGATCCTCGCAATATTTTGTTTCTCTATGAGCGCGGCCGCACTCGCGAAGCCTTTTACTACAGGGCCGCTATGGAATCAGCCAGTGACACCGGACTGAAAGTACGGGCAGAGCCGGTCGAACAAGCATCGGGAGACGATTTCTCGAAGTATGCGTTCGTCGTACTGGGTGATGTTGGTGAGCTCGATCAAATACTCGATAGAAAGCTCAGGGAGTATGTCCAAAAAGGTGGTTCCGTGCTGATTTCTTTGGGACCAAACACGCAACGCGCCGGACATGTGCCGTTAACAGGCGATCGGATCACGCGCACGGATCAGACGCAGGGAGCAGGCTTTCTAGATAATCAAGATCCGGCTCTGATTGGCGTTGAGCGGCTCGAAAATGTGCAGTTTTCGCGTACGCCGCAGATCTCTGTGAAGCCAACAGCGCGAGTGATCGCAAAACTTGCGGATGGATCGCCATTGATTGTGGAACAAGATCTGGGCGAAGGCCACCTTTTGACGTTCGCTTCGACGCTCGACAATGCGATGAGCGATTTTTATTTACATCCTTCCTTCCTGCCGTTCGTGGTCCAGACGGGGCGATATCTAGCGGGGGCCGAAGACACAGCCGTAAACGTCGTTACAGGCACTCCAGTGCAGTTACGGCACGCCCGCAACCAGGGCACAGCGGCAGATGTTATCGGCCCAGACGGAAAACACGAATTATCTCTTGCCGAAGCGGCTAAGGCTATGAGCGTCGATTTAGAGCGTGAAGGTTTCTATGAGGTGCAGCGCGCAGATGGGCGCCGGATGCTCATGGCTGCCCATGCAGACCGGCGCGAATCAGATCTAACGCCCGTGTCAAATGAAACCTTGGCCTTATGGCGCAATACTGGAAGCAAGGCAACTGAGGACCCGGCAAGAAGCGTGACGCGCCAGACCTATCCGTGGAGTCTGTGGCGCTACGCCCTGTTAGCAGTTTTGGTAATGGCAGTGGTCGAGTCGGTCTTCGCTAGCCAGTATTTGAAGAAGGAAGAGAGCAAGGCATGACGGCCCTTGAACAACTCAACGCCTATTTGAGGCGCTTGCAATTAAGAGCGCGGCTATTCGCGGCTTCACGAGGAGCGGGAATCGTGGCTGCTTCGGCGCTTTTCCTGACTCTGCTCTTCGTTTGGATCGCCAATCGTTTTGAGTTCGCTCAATCTGTCGTTCTACCGCTACGGATTTTATTATTTCTAGCGCTCGGCACAGCAGTTTCTTTTGCGCTCTTAATCCCGTTACTCAAAGTGAATCGGCGCTGGATCACTCGATTCGCAGAGCGCCGTATTCCCGGGTTTGAAGAGCGGCTCTTAACCGTGGCGGAGCGACCAGATCCCGACAATCCTTTTACGGAGCTTCTAGCTGAAGATGCGTTGCGTGTTGCGCGCGAGCACGAACATGAGCCACTCACAAGAATTGCATCGTTTCGAGGGTTCGCCATTTTCGCTGCTGCAGCCCTTGGGGCGCTCTTGTGGATGATCGTAGCCGGGCCGGGTTATTGGGGCTACGGCGCTTCCCTGCTCTGGATCGGCAGCGCTCATGCGGGAACTCCGCCGCTCTACGACATAACAGTTAAGCCGGGGAACAAGACGATCAGGCGGAAGTCGGACCAAGTGATCAAGGCGCGGTTAGTCGGGTTCTCCACAGCTCACGCAACGCTTCACGCCAAATATCACGGTGCAGCGAAATGGGAGCAGGCGCCAATGCAACCCGAACGAAACGGCAATGGCTATCAATTCCTGTTCCCGGGTCTTTCAGAGCCAGTCGAGTATTACGTGGCAGCGGGTGCGCGGCAATCGAAGCACTACACGCTGGCCGTAAAAGATCTGCCAGGCGTGAGCCGGGTTCGTACGAGGCTGCACTTCCCAGCCAGGCTGGAGCTGAAGGACGTAGTAGAAGATCCGGGCGGTGATGTGAGGGCGGTCCAAGGGAGCCGCGCTGAGATCGAAGTTCTAACTGACAAGCCATTGGAGCATGGCGCGCTTGTACTCGACAACGGATCGAAAGTTGAGCTTACGCGAGGTGAAGGGAACTGGGTCAATGCAGGCTTACCGGTACAAAAAGACGGTTCCTATCATGTGGCGGCGCTGGATGGCAATGAGAACGTACGCATCAGCGACGACTATTTTATTGAGGCGAAGAAAGATGAGCCTCCGTCCGTAAAAATCGAGCGGCCTGGACGTGACCCGCATGTGAGTCCAATCGAGGAAGTACCGGTGACGGTAGAAGCGGCTGATGATTTTGGGGTTCAAGGGCTGGATCTCCATTATTCGGTTAATGGCGGCTCTGAACAAGTGGTCTCGCTTCTCAATAAGAAGGGAGCCAAGGAGACGAAAGGACAAACGACGCTTTACCTCGAGAAATTCAAACTTGAGCCGGGCGATCTGGTTAGCTTGTATGCGACTGCGCGCGATGCGAGTAGAACGTCACGGAGCGATATCGTTTTTGCTCAGGCGGAACCCTTCGACTATAAATTTCGCCAGCTACAGCAGATGAGCAGCGAAGGGACAATGGGGGGCGAGGAAAGCAAAATATCAGAACGGCAGAAGGAAGTAATCGCGGCTACCTGGAATGAGCTGAAGGACGGACCCAAGGAACGGAGCAAGGCGGCGGAAGAGGCACGTTTCCTGGCAGACCTCGAAGGCAAGTTAGGGCAGCAGGCAAAAGCGTTGGCTGACCGCATGCGTAGCCGGGAGCTTGTCGGTACAAGCTCTGAATTTGAAACTTTCTCACGTTCCATGGACCAAGCGTCAGAAGAAATGAGTAAAGCCGTGGGAGAGCTGAAGCCGGATAAATGGCGCGATGCACTACCGCCTGAGCAGAGAGCATTGCAGGCTCTGCTCCGGGCTGAAGCGACGTTCCGCGAGATCCAGATCGCTTTCGGCCGAAGCGGACGAGGGATGGGAAGTAATGGCGCGGGGCGTGACCTGGAGCGGCTCTTCGATCTCGAGCTCGACACAAGTAAGAATCAATACGAAACAGGTGAATCGGCTTCTTTCGCAAGCGCTCAACAAAAGGCCGTCGATGACGCGTTGCAGCGGCTAGCCATGCTGGCCAAGAGACAGCAGGAATTGGGAGCACGACAGAACCAACAACAAGCGTTTGAGCAGCGCTGGCAAGAAGAGCAATTGAGGCGGGAGGCAGAACAACTCCGGCGACAAATGGAGCAGCTGGCTCAGAGCGAGTCGGGACGGACGGGCACGCAGCAGGGTCAGCAGACCGCCGGAGCAGTGCGCGAAGCCGCTAACGCGTTGCAGCGGGCGGAAGATGAGATGCGCAAGAGTGTGAGTGGGCGAGACACAACAGCGCAGCAGCGTGCAGCAGCTCAGCTTCAAGAGGCGCAGAATCTGCTAAACGGAATGCAGCATCAACAGACCGGCAAATCGGTTACCGACTTAGCACAACGCGCGCAGGACATTGCAAACAGCCAAAGAGAAGTTGCAAATCGGTTGAAGCAGATGTACGGCGGGACGGCCGGGCCAAATGATCGGCCAAACGGTAGCTCCGGTGTGCCAAGCGCGGATAATGCGATGCCGGAGATGGATGATCCTCGTTACGGTCTTGGGTATCGCCGCCGATATTGGCAGCAGTTCCCGATGGAGCCCGCACGCCCGGCTACTCAGCAAGAAAAATCCATCGCTGGCCAAAAGGAAAAACTGGCACAGCAACTCGAGGAACTCGAGCGGCAAATACACGAGCAAGCTCAGGGCGTAGCCGGGAGTCAGCCGACCGCGTCTTCAAAGTTGCGTAACGCTCTTTCAGACGCGCAGCAAAAAGAACTAGCACTGCGGATGAAGAAGAGCGCCGAATGGATCCGAGGCGGCTTTGGTTCGCGAACTTTAAATCAGGAGGACAGTGTCACGGTGGGAGCCGAGCAACTCAGCCGCCAGTTACGAGACGCGCAACAGGCTCTGCAGGCAGGCGATCAAGGCCGGCAGAACGGACAATCTGATGCCGCCGCGAGAGCACTATCGCAAGTGCGAGCTCTGCGGGAACAGCTGGAACGAAACGGCGCTCAGCCGGGACAAAACGCGGAGAATGGCACCAACGCTCCAGCGGGCGGTCGCGGGCCTGCAATCGGCAATGACAACAGCGGACTGCAAGATGTAGTACGACAGCTCTCGGGCTTGCGGCAGCAAGTCGGTACACGAGACCGGCAGTTACGTGAGGATCTCGATGGCGCATTGTGGTCTTTGAATCGTTTATACGGCGCACGATCCGGTCTGCTCGAATCGAGAATCAGTCATGAGGTTCTACCAAGTCTCGAACGCCTGGAAGTCGAACTGAGCCGACGTCTCGGGAAAGACGGCGAGAATGCCCGAACGGCGGCATCCGAATCGGCTCCTGAAAAATATCGCGATGCCGTGGCGGAATATTTCAAAAGACTAAGCCGGTAAAGCCGAGCGCGCGAGCATCGCGTTGAAAGTCCAATGCGCGCTGCACCTGCCCAAATGGCTGATGTGTGAATCGCTGAATCGAAGCACACTGAAGCTATGACCAGCACAGTGATCGCAGACTTAAGCGCCTTTTCCCAGGCCTTGGCCGACCTCGTGGAAAAAGCGGCGGTAGGAGCCGTAGCAGTGAAGTCGGCTCCTTATCGCGTTGTGAGCGGATTGATCGTCCGCGAAGATTTGATAGCCGTGGCCAACCATACTTTGCGGCGGGAAGACCGGATTCCAATACAGACCCTCGATGGGTCGCAAGCAGCTGGAACAATTTTGGGGCGAGATCCGACCGTCGATCTTGCCTTCCTGAAAGTAGACGGTGGGAAATTGAAACCCTTGACGGCTTCAGATCCGGCATCATTGAAGGCGGGTACGCTCGCAGCAGTCGTGGGCTTGACAATCGACGCTGGCCCATCCGCGAGTCTCGGCATTCTAGGTGCGGTCGGCGGAAGTAGGCGCACGTGGCGCGGCGGTACTTTGGAGCATTTCTTCCGGCTTGATGTAAACCTGTATCCCTCGCAATCTGGCGCGGCAGTAGTTGACGCCGAAGGTCACCTCATCGGTTTGGCTACTCCAGGGTTGCTGCGTCACTCCGCTGTTGCGGTGCCCGTGGCCACACTCCACCGGATTGCCGAAGAACTTTTGAAAGAAGGCAGAATTCGTCACGGTTATCTGGGAGTCAGTTTGCATCCCGTCGCAGTTCCGGCGGCCTTGCGAGCGAAGCTGGGAGTCGCTGCCGAATCGGGACTCATTCTGCTGAGTGTCGAGCCTGAGTCGCCCGCCGACAAGGCCGGATGGCAGATAGGTGACATTCTGATCTCACTCGATGATGAGCCAATCATTGACGTCGACGAGCTTCAGACCGCCTTGCGGGGAAACACAGTTGGCCGAAGCGTGAAAGCGTCGTCGCTGCGTGGTGGCGAACTCGTTGAAACGCAAGTCACTGTTTCAGAGCGTAAGCAAAAGGAAAGTTAAAATGCCGATTCCGGTGCCAGGACGCGTCGCAGAGGCGCTTCGCAGATCAACCGTACAGGTACGGAGCGGGCAAGGATACCGACAGGGCAACGGTTCGGCCGTGGCATTGGCTCGCGACCAAGTGATCACAAACGCGCATGTGGTTCAGGCAGATCTGGATCAAAAAGGACATCTGAGTCTTGAATCGTATGAGGGGAATGTAGTGTCCGGCTCTCTCGTGAGAATCGATCGGCGTCGCGACCTCGCTTTGCTCGCAGCACCAGGCTTGGAGGCGTTCTCGGCATCTTTGGGCGATTCCGATGCGCTTCGTGTTGGAACGCCTATCATCGCGGTTGGCAATCCAATGGGTTTTGTTGGAGCTGTTTCCACGGGGATTGTGCATTCGATTGGTCCCGCCGGGCCGATCAGCGGATTGCCCTGGATTCATGCGGATTTGCGCCTGGCACCGGGGAACTCGGGAGGGCCGTTAGCCGACTTACAAGGCCAGATCGTCGGGATTAATACCATGATCGCCGCGGGCGGGTTAGCTTTAGCTATTCCGAGCCGTGCTGTGCAATCCTTTCTGACGCGAACGACGTCGAAGCAAAGTTTGGGAGTAGTGGTCCGTCCAGTCTCTCTAAAAGATCCCCGCATCGGAATGATGGTCCTCGAGCTGGTTGCAGGCGGGGCGGCGGAACGCGCTTCGCTTTTGCCTGCCGACATCTTGGTAGCAGGCAATGAAAGGCGGTTTCGTTTTCTCGATGACTTGCAAGACGCGATAGATCAGAGTCCCGGTGCGATACTTCGCCTGGAATTCTATCGAGCGGGGCGGGAAAAGTTGAGGAAAGTAGTCGTTCGGCTCTTGCCAGAGTCGGCTACCCAAACAGCCACGAGCGCAGCTTGATTCGAGTTGCCATCATAACCAACACATTATTGCGCGCACAAAGCGTCGCAACGGTACTGGGCGAAGACGAGCGGCTTGAAATAATTGAGGTGCACGCCTCGCACGATAAAGCCGACTATAACCGGTCAGGCATAGTGGACGTCGTTGTAACCGCTGGATTGCTGCTCGATCAAATACCCTTGAATGGGCCGCCGGTGGTCGCACTCACCAATGAGCGTGTTGAGGAGATGCCGCTGGGACATTCAATACGCGCGTGGCTGCCCATTAACGCACCGCCTTCGGAGCTTGGAGCAGCTATTGTGGCGGCAGCAAATGAGCTGGTTGTGTTGACTCAGGGCCAAGTGAGTGAATGGCTGGGCGGCCCGAGATCCGCACATGCGAATGGCTTCGAAATTGAGGCACTCACGCCGCGTGAATTGCAGGTGCTACGCATGTTAGCCGATGGGCTTGGCAACAAAGAGATTGCCGGACAGCTCAATATCTCCGATCACACCGCCAAGTTTCACGTTGCTCAAATCCTGGCGAAGTTGCGTGCGTCCAGCCGGACAGAGGCTGTATCCATTGGAATACGCCGCGGGCTCGTCCCCATCTAGTTAGTGGTTATCTTGCTTGTGCAGCACCCTACTTCTCCGGCGCTCCACTTTGCTGCAGAAGCTTTGCCACCAGACCGGTCCATCCAGTTTGATGGCTTGCGCCTAAGCCCTTGCCCGTGTCCCCGTGAAAGAATTCGTGGAACAGAACGTAATCGCGAAAGTTTTTATTCTCCTGAAATAATGTGCCGTCGCCGAAAACGGGCCGGCGTCCGTTTGCATCCGGCAGAAAGAGCGCTGAGAGGCGCTGTGAAAGTTTTTCTGCAGCCTGGCGCAGATTCATTCGCTGCCCTGAACCCGTTGGAAATTCCACGCTAAGCGAGTCGCCGTAATAATGATGCAGTCGTTGAAGCGCTTCGATAAGCAAGAAATTCATCGGGAACCACACTGGACCACGCCAATTAGAATTTCCGCCGAACGTGCCACTCCTCGACTCTCCCGGTTCGTAGCCCACACTGAAGCTCGCGCTGTCCAACGATAACTCGTAAGGGTTGTTCTCGTGATACCGGGAAAGTGAACGGACGCCGAACGGAGACAGAAATTCACTTTCATCAAACACGCGTTGAAGAATGCGCTCCAGACGTGGACGGTTGACGACCGAGAGCAAGCGCCTTTCCTCCATTCCGCGCTCCGTCATAGGTGCGAGTCCTTCGGTCAGGTCTTTACGATTGTCGACGAACCATTGCATCCGTTTTTTGAAGCCCGGATGCCGGTCGATCATGCGCGTTTCGAGAGTATCGGCGGCGAACAGCGGTACCAGCCCAACTAGAGACCGCACCCGAAGCAAAATGTGACGCTCCTCCCCAATCCGCAGGCGATCGTAGTAAAAGCCATCCTCCTCATCCCACAGACCAGAGCCTTCGTGGTGGTTGATCGCATCGGCGATATAGAGAAAGTGCTCAAGAAACTTGCTGGCAATATCTTCGTAAGTGCTATCGGCAGCGGCCAGTTGCAGCGCGATTTTAAGCATATTGAGACAATACATTGCCATCCAGCTCGAGCCATCCGACTGCTCGAGAAGCCAGCCGGACGGTAGTTGCGCGCTTCGATTAAAAATGCCGATGTTATCCAGACCCAGGAACCCGCCTTCAAAAACGTTTGCGCCCTCGGAGTCCTTTCGGTTCACCCACCAGGTAAAGTTCATCAAGAGTTTATGAAAGACGCGCTCAAGGAAAGCAAAATCTGGCTTGCCTTTCAGTTTCTGATCGATCTTGAAGACACGCCACGACGCCCACGCGTGCACTGGCGGATTCACGTCCTCAAAGGCCCACTCGTAAGCCGGGAGTTGCCCGTTCGGATGCATGTACCATTCGCGCAAGAATAGCGACAGCTGAGCTTTCGAAAAATCCGGATCCGCGCGCGCCATCGCGACGGCATGAAAAGACAAATCCCAAGCGGCGTACCACGGATATTCCCATTTATCCGGCATCGAGATAACGTCTTCATTGAAGAGGTGCCTCCACCTGTGGTTCCGGCCACGTTTGCGCTGCTCCGGAGGTTTCGGCATAGTTTCATCGCCGTTGAGCCAGGTCTCGACGACAAAGTGGTAATACTGCTTACTCCAGAACAGCCCGGCAAAGGCTTGCCGCTGTACGTTGCGGGCTTCCTCGTTCAACCCGCGCGAGAGATGGCTGTAGAACTCGGACGCTTCACGAATACGAGCTTCAAAAACGGCATTCCACTGATCGCGCGGAAGATCTGGAGAACCCGCTTGATGTAAACGGAAGTGCAGAACTGTCTGCGCACCCGCATCCAAATTTAGGCTGTAAACGGCACACGCCTTGGTGCCCTGCTGCACCGGGTTTACCGCCTGGCGACGGCCCTCAATCAGGTATTCATGAAAAGCATCTTTATAAAAAGTGTTTTCTCCACGCCAATTCCAAATACGTTCCGTGTTCGTCTCGTTGTTGGTAAACAAGAATTCCGGCGCGCCGTCCAGAGATAGGAGGAAGGTACCCAGCGAATCATGGTCTGCCTGCAGCTCGCCCGATGAGCTCACCTGCAGCAGCGGTTTGTGAGGGGGATCGGAGTACCAGGCCCACGTATTCCGAAACCACAGAGTCGGTAGGAAAGTAAGGTTGGCGGCTTCGGGCCCGCGATTCGCAATCGTGATTCTGATGAGAATGTCATCCACATCCTGCTTTGCGTACTCGGCGAAAATGTCGAAGTACCGTCCTTCATCGAAAATTCCTGTATCAACTAACTCATACTCAGGATCGGCACGTGTGCCCCGTTGATTTTCTTGGCGCAGTTGCTCGTACGGGAATCGTGCTTGCGGATACTTATAGAGGCCCTTGAGATAAGAATGGGTGGGAGTTGCGTCTAGATAATAGAACAACTCCTTCACGTCCTCGCCGTGATTGCCCTCATTGCCAGACAAACCGAAAAGCCGTTCTTTTAAGATCGAGTCTTTTCCGTTCCAAAACGCGAGGGCGAAACACAGATACTGATGGTTATTGCAAATCCCGAAAATGCCGTCTTCGGTCCAACGATAAATCCGCGATCTTGCATGATCGTGGGGAAAAAACTCCCAGGCAGTGCCATCAGGACTATAATCCTCCCGCACTGTTCCCCAGGCGCGTTCGGCTAGATAGGGTCCCCAGCGTTTCCAGTGCTTCGTTCGAGCTTCTGCTTCGACTAGGCGCTGCTGTTCGGCTGATGCTGTACCGGGCATCGATGTGGACGGCGCGAGCGTGCCGGGCGGAGTGACTAGTTACGCGACACTGGGTTCCCGCACAACTTCCAGAGGATGCTTATATTTGCACTCCGGATTGGGACACTGAGCCACGGCTCCCGCTTTGAGATATTTCTCGATGAGATAGCTGCTCCCGCAGTCGGGGCACTTTTCGGGAATGGGTCTTCCCCAAGCCACGAAGTCGCACTCAGGATAGCGATTGCATCCATAGAATGTTTTGCCACGCTTAGAGCGGCGCTCGACCACCTCACCCTCCGAGCAATTCGGACAAGGCACCCCAATCGTCTTCTGCTTCACGTATTTGCATTTCGGATAATTACTGCAGGCTACGAACTCACCGTACCGGCCCAACTTCTTCACGAGGTTACTGCCACATTGCGGGCACACCTCCTCCAGCGGGACATCCTTGCGCTGCTCACCGCCAATCTGCTTTGTCGTTTTGCAGTCCGGATACCCGGAACACGCGTAGAATTGCCCGAATCGGCCCTTCTTGAGGACCATTGGCCGACCGCAGTTCTCGCAATATTCCTGTTCGTCCTGCTCACTTAAATCGGCCTTATCCACGTCAGGCAGATCGACCGTCAACTCACGCGTATTCGTGCATTCTGGATAGCCGGTGCAAGCAATGAAACTGCCGTGCTTACCCCATTTAATGACCATGGGCTTGCCGCACTTCTCGCAAATGAGATCAGTCGGCCTTTCCATTCGCTTGATGTCGGTCATGTGCTCTTCGGCGTGCTCCAGGTCTTTCTGGAACCTGCCGTAAAAATCAGCCATAGCCGCCCGCCACTCAAGCTTGCCCTCCTCGATTTCATCGAGTTCCTCTTCCATGCGAGCTGTGTACTTCACATCGAAGAGGTCGCTGAAACTCTCTAAGAGTAGGTCGGTCACGACCATGCCGAGCTCAGTCGGCATAAACTTACCGCCGTCTTTCGTTACGTATTCACGATCCTGAATTGTAGAGAGAATGGATGCGTATGTCGAAGGTCTGCCGACTCCATCCGACTCGAGTTTCTTAACAAGGGTTGCTTCGTTGTAGCGTGCTGGCGGCTCCGTGAAGTGTTGCTCCGGACGAATCTCTTTGAACCGCAAGATCTCGCCTTCACTCACCAAAGGCAGTTTGTGCTGAAGTTCCTCGTCCTCTTCGTCCTTCTCGTCTTTACCCTCTTGATACACGCGCAGAAATCCGTCGAATTTCTGAACAGTACCAGTGGCGCGGAACAAGTAGTTGACAGCGCTCTTCCCGCTAGCATTGATGTCAATCGTGGTCTGGTCGAATACGGCTGGCATCATTTGTGATGCGACAAACCGCATCCAAATAAGACGATATAGCTTCAGCTCGTCTTCCGCAAGATACTTCTCGACCGACTCAGGCGCGCGCAGAACTGAAGTAGGACGAACGGCTTCGTGCGCATCTTGCGCGTCCTTTTTTGTCTTATAAACGTTAGAAGACTCTGGCAAGTAGTTTTGCCCATAACGCTCGCCTACAAAAGCTCGAACTTCAGCTAGAGCATCTTCGGAAACTCGCGTTGAGTCTGTTCGCATATACGTAATCAGACCCACGGAGCCTTCTTCACCGAGCTCTTTCCCTTCATAAAGTCCCTGCGCCAGCATCATGGTGCGCTTAACGCTGAAGCGCAGCTTGCGAGACGATTCCTGCTGCAAAGTGGAGGTGATAAAGGGAGGGACGGGGTTGCGCTTCTTCTCGCGCGTCGTCACCGAACGGACTACATAGGACGTCTCGACAAGATCATCGACGATGCTTTTCGCCGCACCCTCATTCTGCACTTGCGGTGTGTCGTCGCCCCGCTTGTTGAGACGTGCGGTCAGAATAGGCGGCTTTTTGGCATTCAGCGCGACGTCAATCGTCCAATATTCCTGTTTCTGAAATGCCCGGACCTCGCGCTCCCGCTCGACGATCAGCCGCAACGCAACCGTTTGAACCCGGCCTGCCGAGAGCCCCCGCCGCACTTTGTCCCACAGCAAAGGAGAGATCTTATAACCGACCAGACGGTCCAGAACCCTTCGCGCCTGCTGAGCTTCGACGAGATGAATGTTCACAGCCACAGGCTTGTCAAAAGCCTTTTTCACCGCATTTGCAGTGATTTCATTGAACATTACGCGAAAAATGGCTGGCTTTCCCGCTTTCTTGGGTTCAAGCTCCTCTTTGAGGTGCCAGCAAATGGCTTCACCCTCGCGGTCAGGGTCAGCCGCAAGGTAGACAGAATCAACGCCTTTCGCGGCCTGCTTCAACTCGGAGATCAGCTTCTTCTTACCCTCGATCACCTCGTACCTGGGAGTGAAATCATGCTCGATATCGACCGCCAAGTCCTTTTTGGGCAGGTCCTTAATATGACCTAAAGAGGCCTTCACCACGTACTGCTTGCCGAGATATTTTCCTATTGTTTTCGCCTTCGCCGGCGATTCGACGATGACGAGTGCTTTTGCCATAACCTTTTACTTACCTGCTATTCGATTCCGGACTGCTCCGGGAAGCCCGCTAGAACGATACTCTTTTACCACACCTTTACGAAGCTCTTGCCGGGGAGCTGCCGGACCAGCCCCGACATTTCGAGCTCAAATAGTGCGCCGATCAACTCAGATGAAGAGACCAACTCAAAAGTTTCAACCAGACTCTCAAGTTGTTGTGGCACATCAATTTGCAAATGGTTCAGCAGCTTCCGCGCAAGCTGCTTCATGGGCTCTTCGGGGCCGTCTCCAACAGAAGCGCTAGGCTGACCGCCATCCTCGGATAAAACTTTTTGTTGCGCTCTATTCACAAGATCCCGCCGTAGCGCAGCCGGAAGTTCATTGGTGACGTCGGTCCATTCCTGCACAAGCTTCGCCCCTTGCTTGACGAGCAGGTTAGGCCCCCAACTCATTTTGGAAGTGATATTCCCCGGCACCGCAAATACCTCGCGTCCTTGGTCCATTGCGAGCCGAGCTGTAATCGCCGAGCCGCTGTGCTGCGCCCCTTCTACAATCAGGACTCCCGCTGAGATGCCGCTCACGATTCGGTTTCGGATAGGGAAATTTTGAGGGTACGCCGGAGCGCCCATCGGAAATTCTGAGATGAGGAGTCCCCGGCGGGACATTTCGTCGTAAAGTTTTCGGTTATCCGCCGGATACAGGACATCTACTCCGCACCCAAGTACTGCGAGGGTATCGCCGTCTTCGGCAAGCGCAGCCCTGTGAGCGGCGGTATCGATTCCCCGGGCCATGCCGCTGACGATTGCGAGCCCAGCCCTCGCGAGATCTGCGGTGAGCCGTTCGGTCGCGGCGATTCCGTAAGGCGTAGGGCGCCTGGTCCCCACAACCGCGATGGAATGTGCCGTCATCAGCTCAAGTCTTCCGATTGCAAACAGCAGCAGCGGCGGGTCAAAAATTTCGCGCAGCCGTTGTGGATAGCGCCCATCGTGGATTGAGATGAGCTGGGCTCCGGCGTTCATCATTTGTTGCTGCTGTTCGACTGCGTCTTCGAACGAGCAGCCGCTGGCTATGTTGCGCGCCTGGGCCGGGCTGGTTCCGGCTGCTTCGAGCTCCGATGCAGAGGCCCGGAAGATTGCCTGCGGCGACTTCAGCTTCTCGAGCACCCGCAACGTTCCCACCGTTCCCAATCCCGGTACCATCCGCAAGGCGAGCCAGTGGAGTGTCTCCTCTTGGGTGAGCACGGCAGTTGCCACGTCGAATACGTGCCAGCCAAGCGGCCTACTTCTCAGGGCCCTCCCGGACACAAGCGGCTTGGACGGGCCACGCAAAGGGGAACGAATCCTTCCCACCAGGCGTCTGCCGAGGTAATGCTAGCAAACCGTAGTCTAGATGCTGCGCGAGAGGAAGGGCAGAACTCACGGGCCTCACGGGAGCGCCAAAGAGGCGACTGCCGCGCTGGATGTTCGGGCCAAACGCCATGCTAAAAAGCGCCGGACGTGAAGCTGCGCTTTACGGAGAGAGCCAACAAGGACTATGCGGGCCTGCCGGTCACTATCCGCAAGGCGCTTGGCAAACAACTGGGTTTCCTGCTGACCAATCTGGGGCTACCGGTGATGTCGCCACGCTCCGCTGCTGAGTAATCGGTAAGTATGTCAGTGTCCGCTTTTCTCTTTTCCCGCGAACAACATGGCGCTCCATACCTCATTCACCGAGCAGATCTTGTAGTCGACCAATCCCAACTGAGTGGCGTGCTCGCGAATCAGGCGCTCTGTGAGACCGCTGCCGGCTCGTGAGGCCTTCTTCGGCCACAAGATCCACAATTTCGTGGAGGCGGCAAGCGCCCGAACTTCCGAAAGCCTGCGCCGTAAGGAATGAACTTCGCGCACGAAGCAAAGCGTTACGGGCGCAAGTTCTCCGCTGTGTTCCAAGAATTCGACATGCGCAGGCATCTCGCCAAGCACCTTCGCGTAATCTGGCGGAGGATCGATCAGCGCTACAGTCGATGATTCCTTGATCCCGAGTTTCTGAGCGACAGTTTTGGAGGCATATCTGTCCATCATCGGCGTCGGTTTCGCTGGCTCTTTGAGCGGGCTCGCAATCGCTCGTTTGAGGGTGGAACGCAGGGTTCCTGTGCGGCAATAAACAGCATCGGGCAGCTGGGCTTGAATCCGGCTGATCTTCTCTTCCGGCCCCTCGCAAAACACAATGGGGATGCGCCGCAGGACTGGTGATTGCCGTAGCGCGATCGCGATTTCTCGTCCATGGGAGGGCAGCCGTGATAAATCTATAACGAAAGCGTCGGGGGGCGATTCCCGCCAGAGTCGCATCATGCCTGGGCGAAACTCATGGTCATACTCGACGTCATAACCTGCAGTCCGCAAGAGTTCTACATAAGTAGCGGCTTCACTTGCATTCCAATGTAGAAGTCGCACCCGTGACATTTCGGCATCTTAGCAATCCGACCACCCTTATATGAGGATCACCAGCGCAGCCAGTGCGCTTCCCCGGCACTACTACCCGCAGAAGGTCTTACTCGAGGCCTTTCGAAAGTATTGGGGTCCGAAAATCGACAGATTCGATATCCTGGAGCGTCTGCACGCGGCCACCCAGGTCGACGGGCGTTACCTCACATTACCGTTGGAAGCCTATCCGCTCAGCAGTTGGGGCGAGGCGAACAACGTCTGGATCGAAGCCGCTGTCGATCTGGGGCACGAGGCAATCTGCAAGGCCATGCAGCAGGCCGGAGCGAAGCCTGCCGATATCGGGGCATTCTTTTTTGTCTCGATTACAGGCGTGGCGAGCCCGTCGGTAGACGCCCGCCTTATGAATCGTATGGGACTGAGCCCGCGAACGAAGCGCATCCCTATCTTTGGTTTGGGCTGCGTGGCCGGAGCGGCGGGGATTGCCCGCGCCGCCGACTACGTGCGAGCATTCCCGCAGCAAGCCGCTCTTTTGCTCTCCGTCGAATTATGCTCGCTCACCATTCAGCAGGATGATCTCTCGGTCGCCAATCTCATCAGCTCCGGATTGTTCGGTGATGGTGCGGCGGCAGTGATCGTTTCAGGGGCCGACATTGAGGGGCATGAGGGGCCAGAAATTATTGCCACGAGATCCGTCTTTTACCCCGACACCGAATACGTGATGGGCTGGGACATCTCCGAGAAAGGCTTCCGGATTGTTCTATCGCGCGACGTTCCAGAGGTTGTGCTGCGCAATCTCGGGAAAGATGCGGACGAGTTCCTTAGCGAGCATGGATTAAATCGCAGCGATATCGGCACATGGGTACTCCATACGGGCGGTCCCAAAGTGCTCGAAGCCACCGAAACGGCCTTGGAGCTTCCGCCTGGGGCTCTGCAGGCATCTTGGGAGTGCCTGGGGCGGACGGGCAATCTTTCCTCAGCATCAGTTCTGTTCGTTTTGGAGGAGATCATGAAGAATCGCAGGCCCGAACCGCGCACGTGGGGCCTTTTGGCAGCGATGGGACCCGGCTTCTGCTCCGAGCTCGTGCTCCTAAGGTGGTGATTTTTTTGACGAACATGGTCCCGGTAACCTATGCCCCAGGGATTCGCATCTAAAGCCTCAGTGCTGAAGTTATTTGTTTTTACAGCGTTATTGTGGGTTCTCGTGTGTGCTCCTGTGAGCGCACAGTACGGTGGGCCGCTTGGCGGAGGCGGGATCCCGGTTCCTTGGGGCCACAAGAAGAAACAGCAGAAATCTGATCCGAACGCACCCACAATTTCGGCGGACGGTAAGACCGTTTCAAATGACGGAAAGACGCTCGTAGTAGACATTCCGGACGGGCGCACCCTCACGATTAAGCTAACTCCTGAAACGAAGTTCACACGCTCGGGCAGCAGCGTCGAGGCGACCAGCGTTGTCCCGCGCACAGTAGTGCACGTAGAAGCTGCTGAAGACCAAGAATCATACCTGACGGCGATTCGCGTAGAGCTACTGAAAGATGCTGCGCAGACCGCTTCCGCGGAGCCGCAAACCCGCACTGTGGCCGTCAGCCGGGGCGATCAGGCCGGCACAGCGCGACCGGCGATTTCAAATGATCCGGTAGACGTCCCAGATCGTCCCATACTTCGCCGAGGCGTTCCGAAAAGGACGAGCTCCGACGAAAATGATACCGGCAACACCGAAGTCAGCAAGGCAGAGTCGCGGGATACGGCGCGCGCCAGTGCTTCCCCTGAACCGAGCCACAAAGAGACGACAGACTTCACCATCAGCGATGATTCCCATTCGGCTAAGCCGGCTGCCTCCGCTTCCGAAGGCCTGATCAAACGGACCAAGGAATGGTCGGAAACGTTTACAAACGGGCTGCCTAACTTCGTTTGCCAGCAATCTACGACTCGATACATGCAAGAGTCGGAATCATCCGGGTGGCAAGTGCAAGACGTAGTTACGGCAAAGGTCGTCTACGAGGATGGGAAAGAGAATTACCGCGAGATCACGGTAGGCGGGAAGAGAACAAATAAGAGCATGCTGGATGTGGGCGGCTCCACCTCGACGGGCGAGTTCGCATCGACCTTGTACAGCTTGTTCTCCGGCGCGAGTCAGGCGCAGTTCAGGTTTTTCCGCTCCACTACGCTACGAGACTCCCCGACCGCCATCTATGATTTCAACGTGGCCCTACCAAATTCGAACTGGATGACGAAAACCGGCGGTCAGGCCCTCCGACCGGCATATAGCGGTAGCGTCTGGATCGACCGTACTACTGCCCAGGTCCGGCGCATTGAGATGCAGGCCGACAACATTCCGAAGGATTTCCCGCTGGACTCTTTGCAGTGGGCGGTCGATTACGAGAACGTCCCGCTGGGCACTGCATCGTTTCTGCTGCCCGTACACGCCGAGAATCTCGCCTGCTGGCGGGGGTCGCCGATGTGCACCAAGAACCAGGTCGATTTCCGCGATTACCACAAGTATTCGGGCGAAAGTACGATTACGTTCGACAAGTAATCGTACTGTAGTTTAAACAACTTGTGCCTCGTTTTACGAAACGAACTCCCCGCCCGTACGATTGGCTTCGTTTTTTCAAAACAAGCAAAAGTACGAGGCCGTGCTATTGTGGGGATTCCCGCACCCAGCTAGCGACTGAAGGCACGAGCAGAGGAGACGTAATTCTATGACCCTTGTTCGATCCGCAGTAACGGCCATTTTGGTCTGTTGCGCGGCTCCCTATCTATACGCCGATTTTTCTTACGAGCAGGCTACTAAGATTACTGGCGGCGCCATGGTCGGCATGATGAAGTTCGCTGGCGCATTTTCAAAAGACGCGCGTAAGGCGATGGATCCGATCAAATCCACCACGTCGATCAAAGGCAATCGCATGGTGCACAGGACAGCCGATTCGGCCAGCATCATCGATATCGACAAAGAGACCATTACTCAGGTCAATTACGCCAAGAAGACATACTCCGTCGCGACTTTCGCCCAAATAAAGCAGGCCATGGACGAGATGACCCAGAAGGCACGGGAGCAGAAACCCACCAGCACCGAACAGAAAGCCAACACGGGCGAACAGGTGGACATGCACTTTGATGTAAAAGTAAATGACACCGGCCAATCCAAATTGATCAATGGCAACAACGCGCACGAGACGGTCATGACCATCACGATGCAGGGCGCCGACCCAAAGTCAGGCGCAAAGGGTGGCATCGACATGACTACAGACATGTGGATTGCCCCCCAGGTTGCTGGGTATCAGGAGGTGCGCGATTTTTACCGCCGCATGAGCGAAAAGCTGGAGTGGACACCGGGCGCCAACCCGATCATGATGAGCCGTCCTGATATGGCGCGTGCCATGGCCCAACTCTACAAAGAGGGCGCCAAGCTGGACGGCATGCCGGTCTACGAAACGATCAAGATGGGCGGGAAAATGGAAGGGACGGCCGATTCATCCGGTTCGCAATCCCAATCGCAAACCCAGTCTCAATCGCAAAGCCAGGCCTCACGAGATTCCACTCCGCCTCCCACGTCTGTCACCAGCGCGCTCGGTGCCGCGCTCGGTGGACGGCTGGGTGGCTTTGGCCGTCACAAAAAACAAGCTCCTGCGGATTCGGATTCAAACACGCCTCCGGCTTCCACTGACAACGGATCCAACTCCGCCAACGGCTCCAACTCCGCCTCGGCATCACTGATCGAAATGACTACCGAGGTACTCAGCTATTCTTCCGGTCCGGCGGATGCTTCTGGGTTCGAAGTTCCTTCCGGTTTTTCACAGGTTCAGGAGCCGTTACATCCAAAATCGGCGCGCCAATAGCGTCAAAAAGTCGCCGTAGCTTTCAACGCGCAGAGGCGATCAGGTGGTAGTCGCGATATTCAATGTCGACGACACTCTGTCCGAAAAGGAAGCTGTTGGACACTGCGTGGCTATGGTGAGCGAGCGCAAACCCTTCGAGGTGCTTGTACTCCCGAACGACTTGCGGGCGCCCCGAAAAGAAGGATGCGCTGATGGGCGGCTTCCCCTCGAGCTTCACTATCATCATCTTGGCCGGATCGACCCATAATTGCCCCTTGAGCAAATAGGGGCTCTTTCTTTTGGGGGTCAGCTCCAGAACGTCACACAAGGTGCCGCCAACGGGCTCTTTCCCCATCAGCTTCATGTCATAATTCGCTGACGTGATGATGGCCTGCTCCCGCATTCTGCCCCGGCTCATCTGAGTTTCTTCTTGAAGCAGCCGGTCCAAAACGCGATTCCGCAGGAGCGAAGGCCCGCTGCGCGACAGCACCTTGTAAGTCTTGCCTTGCCCGCGCTTATACGTGGTCTCGATAATTGCCTCGGCGGGCTTGCTGAAATGCGAATTCCTAATCGTGTAATATTCGCTGACTGTATATCCGGTGAGCTTGCTCTCCCGGCGTAACTCCGCCTGGTCGATATGACGGATCAGGTCCTGTTGCCGCTCTCCTAGCTCGAGGTCATTGCCGTTGCACGGGCCGAGGACCAGGAATGCCAATGTCCAGCTGCTCGACCGCAGCAAAAGTATATCGAGCCACGAACTTACCAGGCTATTGAACCCTCGTCACTAGGATAGATGGCGCTGCTCCGTAATCCTATTCGTGTATCGTGGACCCGTCACCATTCACTGCAATTTCTTTCTTTTTGCCATTCTTGAGAATCACCGCTTCGTAACTGGTCTTGCCGCCCTTTGTTACATGCTCAACATGCTGGACATTCGCACCGCCGGCTTCTTTCTTCAGCCCTTCCATCGCGGCAACCGGAACCTTGCCTAGCTCGACCTCCTGCTCCACTTCAACGACAGTCCCCGCTTCATCCAGCAAGATGTCTCTGGTTCTGCCATTTGCCCGGGTTTCGACTTCATAAAAAGTTCTGCCATTTTCAATTTCCTTGTTGTACCCCCGCACCGTGACGCCCTTGGTTTCTTGTTGCTTCGCGGTCTTCTGAACAGCCGCCGGAAGATCCTTAAACTGCACCTTCGTTTCGTTATCGTCTCCAAAGGCAGTACCGACAAGCAGGAGACTCGAAAGTAGAATGGAAATCCTCATGATCAGAAGTTTACGTGATGATTCTGAAGCTTTCCTGAAAGTAATCGCATGAGGCCGGCCGGGAATGGATGGCGTTCGTTTCTGAACAGACGGTCCTAAATCCGGACAGACGGTGCACTCGCGAGCAAAGAGCGCCAGCGTCGACACTGGATATCGAGCGTCGATACGATATGTGAATAGCGAAGTCTGTAGTGAAACCCTGAGTATGGTGGCGACCGGCTTGCCGTGTGGCCTAGCCCTGGCCCGATAATCGCCAGTCAGTTAGTACGGAGTCACTGCCGGGGACCCTGTGTCGACGGCGACGGCCATTTTCATCGTTTTAGGCTCAGCTGTACTGGTCGGCGGTCCTACACGGTTGTCCTTTGGAAGACAGCCATACCGGAAAATGACACCGGGTTTAGTTCTTGCTCTCAACGACGTAAACGGCACTTAATACCCGGAATCTGGGATAAGCTTCCAAGCGGCGTGTTAGACGTCGATATGGAATGATGTCGAACGAGAGGCATACAGATGCATCGCTCAAACGTGCGCTGAGGCGATTTGCATAATGATGGAGCAGCATCGTTGACGAGCCGGCGATGAATGCAGCGCTGAACGAGATTTTGTCTGACCCAGTTCTGCAATCGCTCGTGCTCGATTTAAGGGTGAATCTCGGAGGAGATGACCGTCTGGGCTTAGCCTTTGCATCGCGCTTCACCCAGATCAGCCGAATTGTGGAGCTTATTGGCCCTCTTACAATGAGTGCAGGTGAGACCTTCACTCAAGCTCTCATGGGAAGAAGCCCACACGTCCTGAGAGTCGGCGAGGCTACGCAGGGGCTGTCTGGAAGTGTGCTACAGCGTCATCTCCCGAATGGATGGCAGTTCGGTTTACCCAACACGATCCTCTTTACCTTCACGGAGTTGATTTTGATGGAATAGGTAATCACGTTTGCCGCAAGCTATATTCCAGCCCGCAAAGTCGCGTCGGTAGATCCCATCACATCGCTAAGAACTGAATGATCCGTAACCGGCAGACTCCATCTATTCGAGAGCGATCGCGATTGCACCGGCTACCATCAAAGCGCCGCCGAGAGCCTTGCCCCAGGTGAGTTTCTCACCGAGAAACAGAGCTCCAAATATGATTACGAGCGCAACACTCAATTTGTCGATAGGCGCGACGCGGGAAGCCGGACCAACCTGAAGCGCACGAAAGTAGCACAGCCATGACAAGCCTGTTGCAAATCCCGAAAGCACCAGGAACAGCCACGTTTTGGTCGACAGAGACTGAAACGTAGCGGGCTGACGCGCCCCGTAAGCGATCAGCCAGGTAAACAGGACCACCACGGTCGTTCTTACGGCAGTGGCCAGATTCGCGTCGATGCCTTCCACCCCCAGCTTTGCGAGGATCGCTGTCGCGGCTGCGAAAAACGCGGATAGCAGGGACCAGGTCAGCCATGTCATCTTTTCAGTTTGCTAGATCGCCACGTTGAGGGTGGTGGGCCGGTTTGAGACCGCAGAGGAGTCGTCATTCGCGGAGCGCGATTTCTGGAGGCGGAGCGGCACAAGTCCGGGGAGACGACACCGCGGCCAAAGTAATCGGGTTCGATAAGCGCTTGGCCGTTAAGAGAGATTATTCAGGTACAGGTCTGCCGTACCTATTGGCCGAAGTGGATGAGCATACAGTTCACTCGCGTAAGAATCGCCTGTAACGACCGTTGTTATATACGGTCCAGGCAGTGAAACCCTGATTTTCGACATACAGCTGATACGCGAAATCGATATTGGTTTTGCAGTCCAGCAAATCGCGCAAGTTCACTCCCGGTCTCTTCAGGTGCACGGTGTTGATTTGAAAATATCCCCAGTCAAGCGTGCCGTCCCGGTTGTAATGGTAGATCTCGCATGTTCCTTTTGGGTTTTCGGACCGCTGAATAGCCAGCGCCACTGGGCATGCCGAACCAAATTTTTGGCACGCGTACTGCTGGTAACCCGTGAGCGACACGCGTTGATTGCGGTGTATTTCGCTGGCGTTGACCGTTTCCGCCCGGTGACCAATTACCAGAGGTGATTGGAAGCGTATGTCCACAGGCGACCGCCAGCTAACTGTGTACTGAGAGAGTATCTGTATGGATTTGTGAACGCAAAATATCCCGGCCGAGAGTGCAAGAACACCGAATAGAAAACCAAGGCCTGTGGGCAGACCGATCCGAGCGCTTTTCTTGTCGCTTCGTTTGATGACGACAGAGATGCGCCCTACGTTCACCCAACGCCATGGCGCCACGGTCTGTAACAAAGCTCGTCCCCCGCCTGACAGTGTACGCCACCGGCATCAGGATGTTCGACGCGCAGCTTCGCTCCAGTGAATTCATCAGCAGATAAGTGCCGGCGTACAGCCGTTCAGGGCGGCGTCGGGCTCGAGGACATTCTCAGCAGAACTTTCCCATGCGGGACCGTGTGATGCCTATCGAGCGCGTGATGTGTATGGCATCCGCGCAGCCAAATCGAAGATGAGATACAAAAAGCCTGGGCACCTCGTTAGATAACGTTTACGAAAGTGCAACGCGTCAATTCGCTGGCAGGAACGGAGGGAAGCGGCCAAACTTTGTTGATCGGCTTCAATTTAGTGGGCCGCGGCTTTGGAATTCGCAGCCCACGAGCGGAAGGGAAAACATAGGGGTTCCCCATTTCCGTCCTTATCTTGTCCGAAATTTGGCGGCGTCTCTATTGCCCTCAGAGGAGTAGCAGTACTAGGCGATTCGACCGCCCGCTTTGGACCGTTTTCCTAGGACGCGGCAGCGCTTGTCAATTGTGTGTTTATGCCGGTCCAAATCGTCTTGATCGAGGTTCCAGCACTGGATAGTAATGCGATTGCGGCAAGCGCGATAAAGGCAAGTAGCAGAGAGTACTCGACGAGATCTTGCCCGCCTTCCTCTCGGAAAAAATCTTTGTAGTGCAAAGCGATATATGTGGACATGTTTTGACAGATCGGCTCAAAGGCGCGGATCTTTAGGACAAAATCGAGGAAAAAATGAGTAGTATTAATTAGCAGTCATCTCGTTTTGGTCCAGTAACCAAGGGGTTTCGACATTACAACCGAACGAGTTGAGGCGCTGCGCTTTCGCCAAGTACCCGTCCTGGCACTTGCCGAGTACCTCAAGCTATTCGAAGGAGTTCTCAGTATCTATTCAAACGAGCGACGTTTGGAGATGGATCTGACGATCCGATCATTAGGACCGGATGAAACGTGATCAGGCGAGTGTTGCAGGTGGTGAGACATTATTCACAGCTATGCGATCAGGGACTGTCTGTGGCTGAAGCCCGGCCTTGGCCAGAATCACATAAACAAGAAAGCCCGCCGCAAAGCTGTATACCGCTGCCGGTTGCAAATAAGGTTTCGCGTCTTCGGAAATCGGCAGAAAGGGCAAAATCCCAATCACGAACCCGATCGCCCAGGCTCCGTACCCCGCAAGATTGACACCTTCTCTTGGCCCCGCCCACCTTTTCCCCGATAACCAGTAATCTGCGACCATCGCGCCGCAAATCGGTCCGAAAGAAGCACCAATAATTGTGAACAGATTAATGAGGTTTGCTGCTACACCTGTGATTGCGAGCACCGCCGCTATCACCGCGCCCACCATTGTCGAGGTAGATCGTGGCACTCCGGGGATCATCGTGGCCAGGCTATTTCCCGCGATGAATGAAGAAAAACACATTGGCACCATCGAAGCTATTGCGAAAAGCAAGAACGCCAGCGCTGCGAAGCTGCCTGTTTGCGCAATCGCCGAATCGAAGCGATAGTCCTGGACGCCATAGAGGACGTGTGCGCCGGCGACCGATAACAGTGGAAGTCCTCCGCACACCAGCACCGGAAGCAAAATGCCAACCAGTCCACCCCAACGAACGTCTAGCTCGTTTCTGCTGCTCATCCCGAAATCCACGCCCGCCGCTCCCGCAGTTGCGAAAAAGCCCACAACGATCTGCACAAGCATTGTAAATCCTATATACGGATTGGAGTGTGCCGGCACGTACTGTCCAACCCCGCCCGCATTTTTGGCAAACACCACCAGGATCATCAACAACGGAATAAGATTGAGATACAAAGCAAAACGAGCGACGTAGTGGATTCCTTTCGCTCCGACATACCCCAGCGCTAGAGCCCACACCGCCGCAATCAACCCAAACACCAAGCTTCCTGGCCCAGCTTTCGAACCAAAAGCCGCCAGAATAAAAGTGGTCGCCACAAATGCGTTCACCGACATCCATCCCACTTGCAGTAGACCCATCAGCAAGCCAGGCATCACATATCCGCCTTGTGTGCCGAAAGTAGAACTGCCCACGACGTACAGCGGATAGCCCGTTCGCATACCCATGAGGGCGGGTACGTAATAAAAGAGGCCATAACTGATAATTCCGGCAACCACCAAAGCTGCTAGGCACACCGGTGGATTGGCGCGATCCAGCGTTCCAGCCGCGATTTCGCGATAAAAAACGATCCACAGAAAAACACCCGCGTACGTGGGAGCCGTGTTCTTATACCAAGGCGCGCGGTTCGAGCCGGGATTCGGCACAGCTTTGACAATGTAGTTGGGCAACATACATACTCCTTTGGACTGTTAAGAGCGATGCTCATTATATCCACGAGTTCAACGTTTCCGTCCTCGTTATGCCGAAACGGCCCACCCGGCGGCGCCGCAGCGAATGACATTTACCTACGCTTCTCGCCGGCAGCGTCCATGACTGCTTCAACGTCCGTGATCCAGACCGGCTTCTGTCGCTTGAAATTTTCGAGAACACGCCGCAATGCTGCCGCACCATCGGGCGTACCGACCACAAAGGGATGAATCCCGATTGCAATGACAGTGGCCTCACCTTCGGGATGGGCGGCGGCTTCCCTCGCCAGTTCGGTTACATAGTCGATCCATAGCCGCTCGATGTCGCTCGGTTGTTTTAAGCGCTCCAGGTATTGCCCCATGTCGACAGTCACCGCCGGATACGGAATCAACACCAGCGGTCCTGACTTCGTGGCGATGCGAGACAGAACGTCGGAGTCCATGCCATCGAGCGAATAGGTGATGCCCTCGCTGGCGGTGGCTCTGAAGGTATCAGCATTGGGGTAAACACTGGGGCTGGACCATCCGCGCGATCTCAGACCCGTATCCTGCTGGATCAAATCCAGTGTCCGGCGAATGTAGGCTTTCTGTTGGTCGAGACCGCGTCCCAGCGGGAGCAGTTCGGTCGAGTTGTTGATGCCATGCGCAATGATCGGCGCATTTGGGACGAGCGCGCGAAATTTCTTCCAGAGGTCGGAATGCTGTTCGAGAAAAAGCGCATTCAAGGCAATGCTCAAAGGCACGCTTTGCTCATTGAACAGCCGACCAACCCGGGGAATACCGCTATTTATCGCATACTGACGAAACGACTCGTCTACCACGTCCGGATCTCGCGCAGCCATATCCGGTCTGAAATTGGGGCCGTGTCCGAACCCCCATACCTCAACATACAGAATGAAGCAAACTGCGACCTTTTTTCCTCCGGGCCACGCTTTTACATGAATGGTCTCGCGTGGCAATCCGGTGATCCAGTCACTGGTATCGTCACCATTCGCCGGCCCTGCCGAAACAAGCAGGCCGACAAGCGCTAGGATCATAATGGTCGCCGAGGTGAAACTGTTGTGATTGTTTTTCGGCATAACGTCGTTCCCACTATTAATAACGCCTCTGCTGGCTCTACCGCTCGCACACCATTCGGCCTGACGGAAGAAACGGGCAGCTGAGTTCGGGTCCTCGCGCGGTCGAGGGATCGCGATGTTAGGATTTCCGAAGGACTTCTGTGTGCCCCAAACTATTCAGCACGTTGTCGTATTGATGCTCGAAAACCGCTCGTTCGATCACATGATCGGGTTCATGCGGAGCACGGACTATCCCATCGACGGCCTTACAGGCAATGAATGGAATCCGCGTGACCCGGCACATATAGAGCCTGCGCAGGAAGTGAGGGTGAGCAACGACGCCGGGTTTATCTTCAGCTATGACCCCGGCCACAACTTCCATGACGTGAATCTGCAACTGTTCGACAATCCGGTGGGGCCTCCCGCCACGTCCCTGCCAAACGCAGGATTCATCCTCAGTTATTCACAGCAACCGCACGTTACGCCGCCCATTGCCGACACAATCATGAAGTGCATGGCGCCGACGACCGTTCCCGTGTTGACGACCTTAGCGCGCGAATTCGCAGTTTGCGATGCCTGGTACTCCTCGGTGCCTGGACCGACTTGGCCGAACCGCTTCTTTGCACACGCGGCAACTTCAAAGGGCTATCTCGACAACAGCCAGTCTCGTAATTACGATATGCCCACGATCTTCGAGAATCTGGCTGCAGCAAACCGCACGTGGCGCGATTACTACCATGATTTTTCGCAGACTTGGGCTCTGCAACGACTCCAAACGGATGCGAACGGGGCCAACTTCTATTCCTTTGGGCAGTTCAAGACGGATGCAAAAAGCGGCCAGCTCCCGGACTATTCATTCATCGAGCCGAAATACTTCTCGTTTTTCGGTGAAGCGAACGACCAGCATCCGCCTCACGATATCCGTGCAGGCGAGGCGCTCATCGCCGATGTTTATAACAGCATCAGAAACTCGCCACAGTGGGAAGAGACACTGTTGCTGATTCTGCACGACGAGCACGGTGGGATGTATGATCACGTAACACCGCCTGCAGCCACACCTCCCGACGCTTACACATCACAGTTTGGTTTTGATCGGTATGGTCTGCGGGTTCCCGCGGTGCTTATTTCACCCTTCATTCCGAAGGGAACAATCGATCACCGCACGTTTGACCGCGCGTCCATTCCGGCTACGCTGAAACAGGTGTTTGGGCTTTCTTCGTTTCTTACTCAGCGCGATGCGGCAGCGCAAACGTTTTCGGACGTCGCGTCGCTGGATGTGGCGCGGACGGATGCGCCTTCGAGTCTCGCAGGAGCAGCCATTCCGGCACACCTCCAGCCATTACGTGTGGAGCTTACGGCTGAGATCGCCGCTCAACAAAAAGCGACCGGTCAAGTTTCGACAGCGCCGCTTTCCGAGTTTCAGCAGGCCCTGGTTGCGCTCGCGCACACGCTTGATTTAAATGAAACCCGACCATTGAGAGGGTTGCGTATGGCGAGAAGAATTGACAATGAGTATGACGCCGCGGTCTATGTTCGCGAAGTGTCTGAGCGCTACGCTCGAACGTCACAGAAGGGAGGATGGCTCTAAGAGAGGCCACGCGAAGGCTCGATCAGGATTTGTTCATCTAAACTCTATACGGGAGGTCCCTTAGATGGCTCACTATATCGTTCGTGCAAAGCCGAAACCTGACCGGCTTGGCGAACTGCATCAACGGCTGCGCAAGGACGCTTTCGTCAATTGGCGCCCTTTTGGCAAGGCTCTGACACACTCGCTTAACGAAGCTCGTCTTCAGTCCGATGGCACAGCTGTCTGGGAGGAAGAAGATTACTGCTCGCCTCCGCTTGCGCAAGAGCGCGCTGCAGTACTGGACACATATTTCGACGACATCACGGTGGAGCCGGTGAATGCAGGCGAAGGCTGGAAGCGAATAGAAGCTTTGCCCAACCTGAATACACATGTAAGTTAATCGAAAAGCGGAAGGAAAATGTTGAAATTGTTCAAAACTGCGCTCCTGATAGTGGGCTCGTGCCCGTGCCTCATGGCTGCTGCCGACAAGCAGCCCGATATCAGGTCAGAGACCTTGTTGCGCAGCAGCTCAGCTTGGGATGGCGTCCCGTATGCAAACTATTCCAAGGGCGCCCCGGAACTTTCGGTCTTAAAGATCACGATTCCACGGCATTCGAAAATGAAATGGCACACCCATCCGATGCCCAATGCAGCCTACATCGTCTCCGGAGAAATCACCGTAGAGGAGCCGAGTGGGAAGGAGAAACAACACTTCATGGCGGGGCAGGTCGTGCCGGAGACAGTCGCAACCGTGCATCGAGGCGTAACCGGAGATCAGCCTGTCGTGCTGATTGTGTTTTATGCCGGAGTGAAAGGAATGCCGCTCGCCGAAATGAAGCCCTGAGGAAGCTGCGCGTTTGAGACTGGGCGGGCGTTTTGCGCAACGTCATCTGAATCTTCAACGTGTTTACGTCAAAAGTCCGCGTATCCGAGTGCTAATTGCTTCGCGGGTCTTCGCCTGGGGAATCAGGCGTTCGAGCAGACCGAGGTCAACGTCGATGGTGAGTTCCCTTTCAGTAACCTCGATGGTGCCTTTAATAGGTGTGCTTATTATGCCCATCTTCGCCGAGATCGCAAAAGTGAGCGTTGATCCTTGCCACTCTCTTTGCTCACTGACAAATCGCAGCGGCAACGTTCCGATTCCTCGAAAGAGATCATCGAACGAGCGATCGACTGCGCGCACAACTTCTTCCTTCGACTTCATATGAGAGACGGTGACTCGCAAGCTCTCTACTCCTCTTCTACGGTATCTAAACTGGACTAGCTCGTTTATGTAGAGTTCGGAATGTGATTGAATACCGCAATTCACGTGTGGCAGGGATCATGTGCTGCCATCTTGTGCGGACCTCTCCCGTCAGCAAGTAGATCGAGCGGGGTGGCAATTCGATCGCGCTGGTCACGCGAGCAGGACCCGTACCAGTCTGCAAGCGCATGCGACACGCGCCCATCAACGAAATGCCAGCAACTATGCCAAATGTGGGCGCATCCCGATGCCAGCCGATGGCCGCGCCAGCAGCATATTCGGTGACGAGAGCTTCAGCCCATTTGGAAGCATCGATACCGGCGAGGGCCGCAGAACGTGCTCTTATGCCGTCGAACGCAGCAGGAATCGGATCGGCAGGCGTGAGCCGGTACGACTCGAACGCGTAATGCCATCCAAATTGTTTGATGCGACGTTTTGCCGTCACGCCGTGCATCTGGAAGGTTCGGAAATCCATGTCACGGATCAGGTCAAGCAGATCGGTCTCCTCGGGCCGTGTTAAGAACTCAGGTAAGAAGATTAGGCCGGGTGGTAGGCTTGCCTCGATAGCGGCTCGATTCCTGACGGCCACACTCTCAATCTATTCTACTCCTTTGCCGAGTATCACTTATGACCGGATGGAGGGCTTTATTACGAAACGAACTGGGTCGGGTTTCGTTCTGGCGCGGGGGTCGATTTTGCGAAACGAACCCAATGGGTGGGATGCGTCTGGACCGTCCTGTGGGTAGACCACATAAGGATAGTGCTATGCTGATGTGGCGTCACACAGGGGGGTTTGTTGGCGGATTCGAAGCTGGACCTATTGCAAGGCACGCTGGACGTGATGGTGTTGCAGACGCTCGCGGCGCTGGGTCCGCAGCATGGGTATGGAATCGCCCGACGGATTGAGCAGGTGAGCGGGGACCAGGTGTTGCTCAACCAGGGCACGATCTATGCGTCGCTTGTGCGGCTGCAGCAACGGGGTTGGATTGAGGCGGAGTGGGGAACGTCGGACAACAATCGGAAAGCTAAGTTTTACTCGATTACTGCCAGAGGCCGCGCAAGGCTGGCCGATGATATGGCGTACTGGCAGCGGCTATCGAATGTGATGGCGCGCGTACTTGCAATCACTCCCGAGGCGGAACCCCATGCGTGAGTTTCTCAACCGGTTGGGTTCGTTTTTTCAAAAGGCGCAACGTGATCATGACCTGGACACAGAGATGGAAGCTCACCTTGCGTTTGCAATCGAGGAAAACATCCGGGGAGGCATGGAGCCGGGGGAAGCGCGGCGGCGGGCGATGATCCGGTTTGGCGGACTCGAAGCCGCGAAAGAAATCCATCGCGATGCGCGCTCGCTCCCCTTTCTGGAATGCCTGGTGCAGGACCTACGGTATGCGCTGCGCACGATGCGGCGCGAACCGGGCTTCACGTTGTTCGCCATCCTGATTATCGGATTGGGAATCGGTGCGAGCGCCACGGTTTTCAGCGTATTGAATACAGTACTGGTGCGCCCGCTGCCGTTTCATGAGCCGGAACGGCTGGTGTGGGTATCGAACGCGCCGCTTGAAGAAGGTCTTTCAGCGCAGACGCTGCAGGTTTTGCCTTTTCTCGCCTACAAAGAACGGAATCAGTCGTTTTCGGATCTGGCGGCCTATTTTGCGTTTTACGGCACCGGCGACAGCAAGCTCAAAGTGAACGGAGAAGCTGAGCGTCTGAACGCGCTGCCCGTCTCGCGAGGCTTTTTTCCACTGCTTGGCGTGCGACCGCAAATAGGCCGGTTGTTTTCGGCGGACGAATGCAAGTGGAACGCTCCGAAGGCTGTGTTGTTAAGCCATGGATTGTGGGAGCGGCGCTTTGCAGCCGATCCGCATATCGTGGGACGTGCGATTACGCTCGATGACACGCCTGCGACGGTGATCGGCGTGCTGCCGGCAACGTTCGATTTCGGATCAGTGTTCGCGCCAGGCACGCACATGGACCTTTATTTTCCATTTCCGCTTACTCAGGAAACGGATCGCTGGGGCAACACTATCGCGGTGGTCGGACGATTGAAGCCGGGTGCAACGGTGACCAGCGCGCAAGCTGAAGCAACGATCTTGGGCAAGCGGATTACAAGCGAACAACCGGGCCGCAACGGACTGACGCCGCGGCTCAGCATGTTGAAAGAGCATGTCAGCGGCAAGCTGCGGCCCGCCCTAACGGTGCTGGCGTTCGCGGTAGGCGTGGTGATGCTGATTGTTTGCGCGAATCTGTCAAACCTGCTGCTTGCGCGCAGCACTACCCGGCAGAAAGAACTCGCCATTCGGAGTGCTTTGGGCGCATCGAGAGGACGGCTGGTACGTCAGATCCTGACGGAAAGCGTGCTGCTCTGCTGTTGCGGCGCGGTGCTGGGCGTGGGTCTCGCGCTGGGAGGTACGCGGGCGCTGGCGCGCCTGACCACGTTCAATATTCCGCTGCTGACTGATGTGCATCTGGATCTTGGCGCTTTGCTGTTCACGTTGTTGCTGACGGTGCTCACGGGTGTCGTGTTCGGCTTGGTCCCGGCGCTGCAGGTACCCAAACTGGCCGTGAACGATGCGCTGAAAGACCAGCATCGCGGTTCCACCGACTCGCGCAGGCACGCCTGGGTTCGCGGCACGCTGGTGATTTCCGAAATAGCTTTCGCGTGCGTATTGATGGTTGGTACGGGACTACTGATCCGAAGCTTTCTGCGCGTACTGGATGTGAATCTGGGCTTTCAGCCCACGCGTGCCGCGGCCATGCGCATTGACCCTAGCGCACGATTTTCCACTCCACAGCAGGTGACGACCTATTTCAATGAAGCGCTCCGGCGCGTTCGAGATATTAGCGGTGTGGAAGGCGCGGGGCTGACCGACGCTTTGCCGCTAGGACGCAATCGAACCTGGGGCGCTGCGGCGAAAGGTGTGGTCTACAAGCGAGACCAGTATCCGCTGGCGTTTGTACACATAGTGACCGACGGCTACCTGAAGGCGATGGGCATTCCCTTGAAGGCAGGCCGCGACATCAGCGAGCGCGACACGCTAGCCACTGAGCCGGTGATTTTGATCAACGAGACACTCGCGCGCAACTTGTGGCCGGGGCAGAATCCGCTCGGACGCCTGATGAAAGCCGGCGACGAAAAAGACAAGCGCGTTATCGGAGTGGTGAGTGATGTGCGGCATCTGGCGCTCGAGCAATCTTCCGGTCCCGAGATGTATTTTCCGATGCGACAGACACAGGACTATGCATCGGTAGACCTGGTGGTGCGGTCGAAGATGGAGGGAAGCGATTTGAGCTCCACCGTGCGATCGGTCTTGTTGCCGCTTGACCCCGGCTTGCCGCGTGAGCGTTTCCGCACACTGCAGCAGATTGTCGAGCAAGCCGTTTCGCCGCGACGGTTCATCGTGCTGCTGCTTTCAGGTTTTGCGTGCTTCGCGCTGATTTTGGCTTCGCTTGGGATTTACGCCGTAATTTCGTATTCGGTGGGCCAAAGGACGCAGGAGATCGGGATCCGAGCCGCGTTGGGAGCTTCACCGGGAAATCTGCAGAAGGCTATTCTGCTGCAAACTCTAGGTCTGACTGCAGCTGGGCTACTGTTGGGTACTGCAGCGTCGGGCGCGGTGATGCAGGGCCTAAAGGGATTGCTGTTCGGTGTTACGCCAGGTGACCCAATGACGTTCGCGGCAATGTTAATTGTTTTGACCAGTGTCGCAGTCGGCGCGGGATATTTGCCTGCCCGGCGTGCGTCGAGAATCGATCCGATGATTGCTCTTCGGACGAGTTAGCGGACGCGTCAAGAAGTTCTTGACTGTCAAAGATGGTGCCGGCATCGAGGCAGAGTGACGGGCCGGGCGTGCGCTGGGGTTTCTGATAGGTGCGGATTCCCACTGCAAGCGAGTCAACATACATGGCTAGTTTTGCGGTCGCTGCTACATTCGATCGAGACGCAGTTGAGGGGATTATTATCCGATGGAGACTGGCGGAACAATACGTGACCGACCTCGATATGGACTCACTGCCAAGTGAGTATGCGCTCCTTGCTCTTATCAGGCAGGACGTGCCTAACCTGTTGAAAGAAATTATCCGGTTACGCCCGGAGTTGCGATGACCGAAGTACAGAATGCGAGCGGTGCCACGGTAGAAAGCTATGCTTCCCGCGCTTGTTAAAGCGGAGAATCATCGCATGAGATGCCGATCTGATTTTTGCGGACCACAGCTCTTAGACGCTTGTCAAAGATGGTAGCGGTGAGACGTAGGTCAAAGACATTTCTCTTTCGAAAATCGAATCAACTTGCGGCTGCACAGCAGCACGTATTTCGGCAACACGCGCGACTTCTCCGATGATCATGAGCTTCGGGCTGCCCTCAATGCGGGTATCTCCAATTTGCTCGAGCTTCGCCCGAAATACTCGCTCGGTCTCGAGGCTCGCGTTCGCAATGATCGCGCAAGGAATATCGCCTCGCATGCCTGCACGGATCAGCCGCTGAGCAACTAAGGCGCAGTCGCCAGGCATATAGAGGGCGATCGTGCTGCCGCTTTGCACTGCGGCTTCCCAGTCAGGCTGAACATTGGCTGCGCAGGTGTGGCCGGAAAGAAACATCACCGATGAGGCAGCGTGCCGATCAGTTAGCGGAATCGCTGCTTCCGCTGCGCACGCGACGGCAGCCGTGATACCGGGTACGATTTCGAAATCGATGTTTGCGGCACGCAAGGCGCCGAGCTCTTCTCCCAAACGGCCAAACAGCGATGGATCGCCGCCCTTGAGCCGTGCGACACACCTTCCTTGGCGGGCATGCAGCACCATTGAGGCATTGATCGCGTTTTGGGGATAGTGCTTCGAACCTGATCTCTTACCGACGTTTTCAATAGTTGCTCCCGATCGAACGTGCTGAAGGATCGCCAAGTTGACCAGCTCGTCGTGGAGGACGACATCGGCCATTGCCAAAATACGAGCTGCTTTGAGGGTCAGCAACTCGGGATCGCCCGGCCCCGCTCCCAGGATGTAAACCTTACCCGCCATTTTGCGCGTCCTGTGAGTTAGGAGTGAGATGCCGGTGGGCAATGAATTCTTGATACGCCGCGGCACTCGCCTGGATGTGCAATAGCTGGCGGCACTCCTCGGCGGAGATAGCGCGGTTGTCTCGCAATTGCGTTCGCTCACGACCTAGTTGTTCCACCCAAGCGGAGTAATCGGGTCCAAATTGCTCTTCAAGCTCGCGCCTCAAACGCTGTGCCAAGGCGGGGCTATAGCCGGCAGTCGAAATCGCGATTTGAAAAGGTCCGCGGCGCACCACGGCCGGATAGTAAAAATCGCATCTGTCCGGATCATCGACTGCGTTACAGAGAACACCGTGCGCCTCGGCTTCGCGATAAACGGTCTCGTTCACCTGAACGCTATTGGTTGCGCTGACCACTAGAAAGCAGTCCTCGATGTCTGATTCTCGAAAGGGTCGCTGCTCCCACTGAATGCGCGATTCGCGTGCCCATGCCTGGACCTGCTCAGTGGCCTGCGGAGCGACGACTTTGACCGTGGCATCGGCTTCCAACAGACTTGTGATCTTTGGCTCAGCGACCGTGCCCGCACCGACCACCAGACAACGGCGACCGCGCAACTTGATAAAGATGGGAAATAGTGCGCTCATCTACCGCTTACATTGGCAGATTAGCACAATCTCTATAGAATCGATAGGGGAGTAGAGATGGTGTACTTACCACAATATAGGCTATAATTAGCTAAGTCCATCAAGCTACTTGGGATTTGACTTGTCACCTGCTACAAAAGAGACCAAAGCCCAGCGCGCCGAACGGTTAAAGCAAGAAAAGAACCCGTGGGAGTGCCTGGAGGAACTACGGCAGTTTGGCCGTGAGGGCTACGACGCCATGCCTCCAGAATGGCGCAACACTTATTTACGCTGGTGGGGCGTATACCCGCAAGGTGACGGTGCCGGAGTTATGGGTGGCAAAGGCGGCGAGGGGCTCGCGGTGCCCTACTTTATGGTGCGCATCCGGGTACCAAGCGGGCTGTTGTTTTCGCACCAGCTGCGTACAATCGCCGATCTGGCGGATCGGTACGCGCGAGGCGTGGCGGATATCACGGTGCGGCACAACATTCAGCTGCATTGGGTGACTGCCGAGGCTTTAGTTGAAGTTTTCGAACAGTTGTGGCGCTGCGGGTTGACCACAATGGCGGCTTGCGGCGACGATACGCGAAATATCACAGGTTGCCCGCTGTCTGGGGTTGATGCGGATGAGATTTGCGATGCCTCCCCGCTGGCGTTGAGCGCGACAGACATGCTGGTGGGAAACGCCGATTTCTACAACTTGCCGCGGAAGTACAAAATTTGCATCACGGGGTGTCGTTCGTGGTGCTGCTATCCGGAAATTAATGACGTAGGTTTGACGGCCATCACCCGGGTGCGCGACGGCAAGGAAGAGGTCGGGTTTTCGCTGCGAGTGGGCGGAGGACTGTCGGCGGAACCTTTTCTGGCAAAACGTTTAAATGCGTTTGTGAAATGGAACCAGGTGCCTGCCGTAGTGCTCGGCGTGACACAAATTTTCCGCGAGGCTGACGTTCTGCGGCAACATCGCGAGCGTGCGCGATTGAAATATTTGTTCAAACTGCACGGTTGGACGGAGGAAATCTTCCAAAAGGAACTGGAGCGGCGGATCGGGTTCGAACTGGACCCAGCCGAGCATGAGGAACCCCCGGCCGATGTATACCGCGACCACGTGGGGATCCATGCGCAGAAGCAGCCGGGATACTTTTACGTGGGCTCATCGGTGTTGCGCGGCCGCATCACTCCTGAGCAAATGCGTGTGGCAGCCGAGTTGGCGGACTCACTCGCGAGCGGCGAGCTTCGAACGACCACCATGCAGAATCTGGTGATCGTGAATGTGCTCGAACGTAATGTGGAAACGCTTGCCAAAGAACTGGATGCCGTCGGCTTGCCGGTGGCCGCTTCGACTTTCCGGCGAGGCGCCATCGCTTGTACTGGAATGGAATTCTGCCGCCTGGCAATTACGGAGACGAAGACTTTCACGCGCTGGCTGGTGGAGGATTTAGAGGAGCGTCTACCGGGGTTCGAGCAGCACCTGAAGTTGCACGTGACGGGCTGCCCGAATAGCTGCGGGCAGCACTGGATTTCGGACATCGGCATCGAAGGCAAAAAGCTGAAGGTGGACGGGCAGTGGGTGGACGCCTACTACTTCTGTATCGGTGGCGCGGTGGGCGCGTTTCAGTCGATTGCCCGGCCGCTAGGCTATCGATGTGCTGCGACTGATGTGCCAGGCGCAATTGAACGTTTGCTGCGGGCGTATCTCGCGGCAAAGTTTCCTGGTGAAAACTTGCGCGAATTTTTTGGGCGTTACAGTGACGCTGAATTGCGTGGATGGCTGGCAGGCGGGGAGTTCGAACCGGTCGAGCGGGACAAGGCTACTGGGCATGTCCCGGCGGGAGTGGCGGGGTAGGGGCGGTCGCGCGGATACCCGTCCGCGCTGTTATCTGAGAGGCTGTCCAGCGGTTTACTGCCGGGGATAAGTGTATCTGATATTCAGCGCCGATGCGCCAATACAGCGATAAACAAGAGGGTCGGCAAAGGCGTGACCCAGACTGTTTATCCACCAAGGAGCTGCCCCAATCAGGAACAAAACTCCAGTCCATAGCAGAATGTGTCTACTCACTCCATGATGAATGACGACAAACACCCTTCACTCCTAAGACACAATCGAGTCGCCTGTCACGCAGGATAGCTCTATCTGGGCGCCTGAACGGCGGCGTGAACGTTGAGCCCGGGGTTGAGTGTATATCCGTGCAAGGCTAGTTGACAGCCCAGCACGATCAGCACCAGGAGAAGCCCGACGCGTAGTGGGCGCTGTGCAATGCGACCTGCCAGTAGCGAACCGACAAAGGCGCCGCAAAGCCCGCCGATGATGAGCTTCAGCAGTAAAGCTACATCGTAGTTGCCTGCGCCAAGCTGGATTACGCTGCCGACAAGCGATACGCCGAGACCGAAACAAAGATCCGTTCCGATGACTTCGGCGGCCGTGAGCGGCGTTAAGGCGAGTAGTACCAAGGAACCGAGCGCGCCCGCACCGGCAGAGGAGAATCCCACTTCGGCTCCGATTGGAAATGCGAACCAAGGCAGTAAGCGGGAGCGGTTGTTATTCGAGGGCTGCGGTCGAGGGCGAAACACGCGATACAAATGAAAGGCAGCGGTGGCGGCGATCAGGCTGCCGAGCGCAACATATAAGACGCCGTTGTAAGGCCCGCGCTTGAGACGGTCCAGCAGAAAGGCGCCGACGATGACACCGGGAAGACCGCCCGCAAGCAGCAACCGCAATACGCGGAGATTGACTTGACGCCGCAGCGCGTACAAAGGCACAGAGGCGAGCTTTACCACTGCGCCAAAAGCGAGGGCAGTCCCTACCGCGGTTGCGGGTGAGGCGCCCAGGAGCAAAATCAAAAGCGGCGTCGTCATGCTGCCTGCTCCGACACCGGTCAACGAGATGGCAAGCGCGATTACGAAGCCGAGCAGCAGCTCCATTTTCAGTGAGGCTGAGCGATATGGATGCCGCACTCAAGCTTGCGGCCCGTCCAACGTCCGGAGCGGGGATTAGCGGCGTCTGCAGGGAGCGCAGTGCAGGGCTGGCAGCCGATGCTTGTGTAACCTTCCTCGTAAAGTGGCAACAATGGGATGCCGTGATCGCGCGCGAATTCCCACACTTCCCTATCGAGCCAGTCAGCCAAGGGGCTGACCTTCAATAACTCTTTGCCGGAGGGTAACGGGAAGCGGTCGAGCGCTTTCAGGTTTGCACGGGTGGGAGATTGCACACGGCGCAGACCAGTAAACCAGATGTCATAGTTCTGAAGCGCGGCAAACAGCGGACGAACCTTGCGCAACTTGCAACACTCGTCCGGACGCGATTGATAGAGCACACCGAATTGAGATTCCTGCTCCGGAACAGTTTGTTCGGGAATGACGTTCACCAGATTGAGATTGTATCGAGCGGTCATCTCGTCGCGGTAACAATAGACCTCTACAAAGTGATACCCGGTTTCGAGGAAAAGCACGGGGATGCCGGCCAAGCGCTCACGGACGAGGTGGAGCACAACCATATCCTCGGCCTGGAAGCTGCAGGTCAGGCATGCGACGCCTGGCTCGCTTAAAGCAAGATCGATCGATTCGCGCGCGCTGGAAGTCTTCGATTCCAGTTCTGAGGTTAGTACGGGCATCAGAGTTGTAAGCGTTGAAGAAGGCGGTCGAGAGCATCGAGAGCTTCGGGATCGTCGATCAGTGAGGGCCCGCTATTTGCTCCAATTGCTTCGATCCCAGATAACACGAGTGAGCCGTTTACAAATTGCCAGGCGACCTGGGCGGAGGGTGCGCTTGGGCGTGATTCGTTTACAGGGGTTGGGCCATTGATCATGCCGGCTGCGACTGTAGCGTTCGTAGCCGGATCGATGAGAATAAAACTTCCCGTCGCTCGATCCTGCGAGTAGCTGTCAAAGATGAGGGGCCGGGCGGTCTCGATCGTAGCAACGCCAATGGCATTCATTTCGAGCGTCTTCGCCGGTTCGTGATCGAGCGTGTTGACGTTGATACGGTAGCTGATCTGCTTCAGGTTTGCCGATTCCTGACGCGTAGTGTGCTTGAGGCGGTACTGTTTGTTCAGCTCCGCGGGTGTCTCGTTAAGCCAGACTAGCGTCGCTTCAATGGAGTTAGAAGTATGGGGCGGATCGTCAAAAGAGGCGATCATGTCGCCGCGTATGATGTCGATTTCGTCGGTGAGCGTAAGGGTAACGGACTGTCCCGCAACACTGTGGTCCGGATCGCCGTCGAAGGTGACAATCTTGTCAATTTTCGTTCTACGGCCTGACGGCAAGACGACCACCGGATCGCCTGGAGCGATGTGACCGGAGGTTATGGTGCCGGAATATCCTCGAAACTCCTGGTTTGGACGGACGACGCGCTGCACTGGGAGACGAAACGGCGCATGCTGGATTCGATTGCCGACGGGCACGCACTCCAGGTACTCGAGAAGGCTCGGACCATGGAACCAAGGCATTCTGTGGCTGCGAGTGACAACGTTGTCGCCTTTGAGCGCACTGATTGGGATGAAGTATGGCTGGATGGATTGGAAGCCCGACACGAACTCACGAAATTCCGCTTCAATGCGTGTGAAGACGCTCTGGTCGTAGTGGACCAAGTCCATCTTGTTCACAGCAACAATGACATGTTCGAGGCCGAGCAGTGAAGCAATAAAAGCGTGGCGACGGGATTGTTGCAACAATCCTTTGCGCGCGTCAACGAGAATGATAGCCAGCTCCGCGGTGGACGCGCCGGTCACCATGTTGCGGGTGTACTGCTCGTGACCCGGCGTATCGGCGATGATGAATTTGCGGCGCGGCGTATTGAAATAGCGATAGGCTACGTCGATGGTGATGCCCTGCTCGCGCTCGGCGCGCAGACCGTCGGTGAGTAAGGAAAAATCGATTACGCCGGCATTGCGTCCGACCGAAGCCTTTGTGACCGACTCAAGCTGATCCTCGTACACGTTGCGCGAATCGTAAAGCAGTCGGCCAATCAGCGTGGATTTGCCATCGTCAACGCTGCCCGCCGTAGTGAAGCGCAGCAGGTCCTTGGCATTCTCTTGCACGAGGAAATCCTCGAAGGTGTCGTCAACGGGAAAAACTCTTGCAGCTGACATTAGAAATAGCCCTCCTGCTTTTTGACTTCCATGGAACCGTCCTGGTCATGGTCTATGACCCGGTTCTGACGCTCTGATTTGCGCATGCTGACCAACTCCTCGATGATTCGGGGGACCGTGTCGGCATCTGACCATATTGCGCCGGTACAAGGGGTGCAGCCAAGCGAGCGCATACGGCACATCACAAGCTGAGGTGTTTCGTCCGGAGCCCGAGGCACCGATCGATGCTCGATGGGCAGGAGCGACTCGCCACGCACCAACATCGGCCGAAGCTTTGCGAAATATAGCGGGACAATTGGGATGTTTTCAGCGTGGATGTATTGCCAGACATCGAGCTCAGTCCAGTTTGAAAGGGGAAATATACGAAGACTTTGGCCGGCGTCGATGCGGGTGTTATAGAGGCTCCAAAGCTCGGGACGTTGATTGCGGGGATCCCATTGGCCGCGAGTATCACGCAAGGAGAAGACACGTTCTTTGGCGCGCGAACGCTCTTCGTCGCGCCGGGCGCCGCCAATGGCAGCATCGAAACCGCCGTTTCGAAGAGCATCCAACAGTGCAGTCGTTTTTAGCGCACCGCAGCAGCGTTGTGTTCCCCATGCAAACGGATTCGCACCATCGGACAAAGCTGCGTCATTTCTGTGGACGATCAGCTTGACGCCGAGCTCGGCTGTATAGCGGTCGCGGAACTCGATCATCTCCCTGAATTTGTAACCGGTATCGATGTGCAGCAATGGAAACGGAATGGGCGCGGGAAAGAATGCCTTTTGCGCCAGGCGAAGGAGCGCAGAGGAGTCCTTGCCGATGGAATACAACAGAACTGGCCGCTGAGATTCGGCGACCACTTCCCGCATAATATGGATGCTTTCGGCCTCGAGCTGGCGCAAGTGACTCAGCGTGCTCACAAGGGCCAGCGTACCACAATCCCTACGAATACGATAGGGGTTAAGATATCACCCTAGTCCGTTGCAAGCATTGAGCTTCCTTGATGTCCGTTAGCGGGCTTTGTTGACAGAGGGAGTCATTCACCGTATAGTCGATAGAAATGCGGACATTCCTCTGGCTCGCACTTGGCTCCGGTGTGGCCCTGGTACTCGGCATCTCGCTATGGGGACAGGTTGTGGGGGCGTCCTTGTTCGGAACGGTGAGGGATGAGTCGGGGAGCGCGATTCCGGGCGCGAGCGTGATCGTGAAGAATCTGGAAACCGGAGCGCTCCGCAAACTCCTGACGGATGAGGCCGGACGATACGCGGCGCCTTCCATCAGCATTGGCAGATACGAAGTGCAGGCCGAAAAGCAGGGATTCGCTGCGCAGGTGAAGACTGGTATCGATCTGCTTGTTGGGCAGAATACGACGGTTGATCTGGTGCTGACGGTGGGGCAGATCCGGCAGGTGGTTACGGTAGAGGAACCGGTGCCGACGGTGGATTTGTCTACACAGGACACATCGGGCGTGGTGAATGAGCGCCAAGTCAAGCAGCTTCCGCTGAATGGCCGAAGTTATGACGGGCTGTTGATGCTGAACCCGGGCGTCGTGAACTATAGCTCGGAGCGATCAGGCGGAGTGGGAAGCTCGAACTCTGCCCTAGGCAACATGTTCGCGGTATCGGGGCGGCGGCCGCAGGAAAATTTGTTCCTCCTGAACGGGATTGAGTTCACGAGCGCATCCTTGATCAATCTCACCCCAGGAGGGGCGAGCGGACAATTGCTGGGTGTCGACGCCGTGCGGGAATTCAACCTGGTTTCAAATACGTATGGCGCGGAGTACGGCAAGCGACCCGGTGGACAGGTGAGTATTGTGACGGCATCGGGCAGCAACGCGGTGCACGGGTCGGCCTATGAATTCTTGCGGAATAACGATCTGGATGCTCGAAACTTCTTTGACCAGGCTTCGGTCCCGCAATTTCAACGGAACAACTTCGGGGCTGCGCTAGGTGGTCCTATTCGGAAGGACAAAACGTTCCTGTTTGGAAATTACGAAGGTTACCGGCAGCACTTGGGCTTAAGTGACGTGACGCTCGTGCCTAATACGCAGGCACGTCTCGGATATTTGCCAGATTCGAACGGAAAACTGAAAAATGTCGGAGTAGCACAAAGCGTTCAGCCGCTGCTTGCGTTGTGGCCGGTGCAGAATGGTCCAGAGCTGGGAGGCGGCATTGCGGAAGCTTTCAGCAATCCGCTGCAGACGATTCGCGAGGATTTTGGGACGACTCGGCTGGACCACACGTTGTCTGACCGCGACTCTCTCTTTGCTGTATACACCGTTGACGACAGCGCCGATAGTACACCATCCGCCAACCCTCTGAGCACCGTGGTCGAAACGTCACGGGAGCAGGTAGCGAGCGTCCAAGAACAGCACGTATTCTCGCCGAGTGTACTGAACACGTCGCGCTTTGGATACTCTCGCGCGAGTTATTTCTTCACTGGCGAGGCTGCGGTAAATTTGCCTGGATGGGTTACCGGGCGTCCGATCGGGGCCGTAGTGATCGGCGGTGGTACAGCGTTGAATGCAGCTTCGCAGATCACCGCGGCGGGTACGAACGCGGGAAGCAATCTAACCGCCGTGAGGAATTTGTTTACTTATGACGACCACATCTCGGTGATGCACGGAAGGCACCAGATGGAGGCGGGCGTGTGGTTTCAACGCATCCAAGCCAACGACAACGTGGCGCAGAACCAATATGGCCAGGCGTCGTTTGGCAGCTTAGAAAACTTTTAACTTGGAAAAATATCGACCTTTAGCGTTGTTCCCTCGCCGACCGCGCTGGGATGGCGATCGCTTGAGAGTGCCGGATTCGTGCAAGATGCGATCAAGGTGACGAGCCATCTTAACGTTCGGGTAGGGTTTCGTTTTGAATCGACGGATGGCTGGAATGAGGCGCACGGGCGCGCTTCAAACTACGTTTTTGCGAACGGAGTGATTCAGACCAATCCGCGCATTGGAGGCTCCGCCCTAACGGTGAACCGGGCGAAGTTCCTACCGCAGCCTCGGGTAGGGCTGGCCTGGGACCCGTTTGGGAAAGGGAAAACTGTGATTCACGCCGGGTTCGGAATGTACAACGCGCTGCTGGACAATCTGGACTACAGGCTGGATCAGAACGCGCCCTTCAACGCGACACAAGCGTTCAAGAACGTAACTGTCGCGCAGATTTCAACGGCTCCCGGAATCGCGGGACTCACGGGCAGTAAGATTTCGCCCAGTGGAATTCAGCCGGATCCGTACACTCCGACCGTGATTGCATACAGCTTCAAGATTGAGCAGACGATTACTCCGCGTACTTCGCTGGCGGTTGGGTATAACGGTTCCCGCGGTTATCACGAGTTACTTTCAGCGGATGTGAACGAGCCCTTTCCGACTGTGTGCGCGGCTGCCCCGTGCCCGGCAGCGTTAGCACCGGGAACGCTGTACTATCCGGCAGGCGCGAAGCTCGCTAATCCGAAGCTGGCGAATACAACCACCTGGCTGACGGAAGGCGTGAGTTCGTATAACGCGCTAAACGTGGACGTGAGTCGTCGCTTGACGAGCGGATTTCAAGTGCGCGGGGTGTACACCTATTCGAAGAGCCTCGACAATGGAACGGCTCTGAATAGCAGCGTGGGGGCGAATGCGCCGGGATTCGTGATGTACCCGGGGAATACGAAGCTCGATTGGAGTCTCTCGACATCGGATGCACGGCACTTGGCCGTGATCAACGGAGCATATGAGCTGCCGTTCGGCCATGGCAAGCCTTTCTTCGGCAACGTGCGTGGGTGGCACGAGAAATTGGCGAGCGGATGGGTGTTGAGTGGAATTGAAACAATCCAGTCCGGATTCCCGTTCACGCCTCAGCTGGGATTCAATCCGACGAACAATGGCGATAGCCGGAACCCGACTCGACCGTCATGGAATCCGGCCTTTACTGGGCGACTGATCCTCGGTGGCCCGAATCAATACTTCAATCCGAATGCCTTTGTGGTTCCGCCGAACGGCACATATGGAAATGCCGGCAGGAATGTGCTGATCGGACCGGGGCTCGCGGAACTGGACGCGTCGCTGCTAAAGAACACTGCCATTTCGGAGCGCGTGAACGTGCAGTTTCGAGCTGAGTTTTTCAATCTTCTGAACCGCGCGAATTTTGCGACGCCCAATGCGGTGGTGTTTAGTTCGGCGTCGACGTCTGCGAGCCCGACGGCTGGCGTGATCACGGGAACGTCGACTACGTCGCGCCAGATCCAACTGGGGCTGAAGCTGGTGTGGTGAGCCGTCAGGGCGTATGGTGATTATTCCGTACGAAGCGCGTCTACCGGATTAACAGATGCGGCGCGCCGGGCCGGAATATAGCTGGCCAAGAGCGCTGAAATAACGAGCACGACAGTGACGCCAATCAACGTAGGAGCGTCCCACGAGCGAACGCCAAACAGCAATGTGCGCATCAATGTTGCCGCCGCCAGAGAACAGACGAGGCCCAAGATAATGCCAAAAGCAGTTAACCGCCCAGACTCCTTCAGAATGAGCTGATACACGGCCACGCGCTCCGCACCGAGCGCCATCCGAACCCCGATCTCGCGGGTTCTCTGGCTGACCGAATACGACACGACACCATAGAGTCCGATTAGACTGAGAAGGAACGCAAAGGTTGCGAATCCTCCCACGACCCAGGCGGAGGACCGATGGAGGTAGGCCGACGGCGATTGGTTGATCCGCTCCGTCATGGTCTCTTGGCCAGAGACAGAGATAAAGGGATCGATTCCGCGAATGGCAGCGACTATCTTGGGGAACAGCAACGCTTCCGCGTGCGAAGTCCGAACCAAGACGGCAGGCCAGACTACCGGGTTTTGGTTGCACGGAACGTACAGAGCGGGCCAGGTCGCGCCCGCGAGTGGTCCCTCCTTGATGTCGTCAACGACTCCGACGATTTGCATCGACGATGGCGGCCGCCAATCATAATAGATCTGCGTTCCGATTGGGTCTTCGCCTGGGAAAAACTTGTTTGCGAGTGTCCGATTGACGATGACCACAGGAGGTTTCGAGGCATCCTCATCTTCACGGAAATAACGGCCCCGCAATAATCGTGCCTGCAGCGTTCTGAAGTATCCGGAACTTACTTGCCTGTTGAGTACCTCGTTGTGTTCACCGTGGTTGGACCGGCCTGTCACGTGGAAAGATGTTGTGCCCCAACCTGAATCCACTGGAGGAGCTAGGGAAATGGCGACAGATTTTACCCCGGGCAGTGCTGAGATCCGGTCCACAATTCGCTGTTCCAGCACGATCTTCTGTTGATGTGTTGCGTAAGTGCCAGAGGCCCAGGCAGTCTGCAAAAGCGCGAGATGATCCGGCTTGAATCCGATGTCAAGATGGAGCAACAGATAGAGACTCTTGCCAAGCAGGCCGGCACACACCATTAGCACCATAGCGATAGCTACTTCGATAACGACGAGGTTGGACCCGAGGCGCCCCCATGTAGTTCCGGCGTAGCTGCAAGCGCCTTCTTTGAGGCCTTCTATCAACTCCGAGATGGATGTGCGTGCGATCGGAACGATGGCAAAGAGCACCCCGGCGAGCAGCGAGACCGAGCAGGCGAACACTATCGAAAGCAGGTTCAGCCCGAGTCCACGCAGATACGGCATGCTTTCCATCTTGTCGGCCGGAACAAGACTGGCGAGAAAATGCATGCCCCATTCGGCGAAAACCAGTCCGGAGATGCCCCCCACCGCCGCGAGTGCGAATCCCTCGATTGCGAACTGGTGGAACAGCCGGGCAGAAGATGCGCCCAGTGCGCCGCGCACTGCGATCTCACGCTGCCGCTTGTCAGATCGCGCCAAAACTAGCGCCGTTACGTTCACAAAAGCAATTAATAACAACAGCCCGGCGCCGGTCAGCAACGCCAGCAGGATCGGGCGAACGTCCCCGACGATGAGATCGCGCAAGGAAACGAGATTTGCGCTGCCGAAGTCGCGATTGGAGTCAGGATATTGCTCCCGTAATTGACGCACGATCGACTGCATATCTGCTGAGGCAATCTCGATGGAGACTCCATCTTTAAGCCGCGCGATCGTGATCAGATTGTGGCATTCGCGGTGCTGCTCGCAGGTGTCGGAGCTCCGCAGAGTGCCCCAGAATTGGGCGCCGCCATAGGGAGCGAAGTGAAAATCGCTGGGAAGCACTCCGATAATGACGTTGGGAGCACCATTGAGCGTGACGGTCTGTCCCACAACATCCTGTTTCCCGCCGAATCGTTCTTGCCATGCTGCGTAACTGAGTATCACGGTGCGAGTTGCGCCTGGGGAATCTTCTCCTGTGCGGAAGTCCCGTCCAAGTGCCGGAGCGACGCCGAGAGTATGGAAAAACCCGGAGCTGACGCGCGTGCCCGGCACCTGCTCTGCGCCAGCGCTGGTGCTCAGCGTGAAACCGCCGTTCAAAGCATAGGCATCGATCAAGCTGAAGACTTTATTGAGGTTCTTCCAGTCGGCGAAATCAAGGTACGAGACGATGGATCGCGCATTGCCGGGCGAAGATTCGAACACTGCAACCAGTCGGGATTGATCGCGATAAGGCAGGGGTCTGATCAGCGCCGCATCCACGAAACCTAACATTGCTACTGCCGCCGAGATGCCTAAGGCCAGGACGAAAATCGCAGTGCAAGCAAATCCCGGATTTTTTCGAAGCTGGCGGATCGCGTATCGAAAGTCCTGGACCGCGTTGTCGAATACGTTGAGTCCGCGCATATCACGGCACTGCTCTTTCCGTTGCTCAATGTCTTTGATAGACCGAAGTGCAGCATAGCGCGCAGCCTCCGGTTTCATCCCGGCAGCCACGTTCTCGTCGATCTGCCTCTCCAGGTGGTAACGCAGTTCTTCATCGAGTTCCTGCTCGACTCTCTTGTGGGCGAAAAGTGACCGAAGCCTCAGCCGAAAGATATTTGCCAAGCGCATTGCGTTTTCTCCCGATCAGACCGTCCGCACAATCAGCGAGATTGCCGCTGACAAACGTTCCCATTGCGCAGCTTCCTGTTCCAGAGCCTTACGTCCGGCTCTGGTCAGCGTGTAGTATTTGGCGCGGCGATTATTCTCGCTTACCGCCCATTCCGAGCGAATCCAGCCGTTCTGTTCAAGCTTGTGAAGGGATGGGTAGAGCGCACCCTGCCCCACCTGGAGAACTTCCCCGGACATTTGCCGAATGCGCTGTGCAATTGCCCAGCCGTGCATCGGCTCAAGGGCAATAGTTTTCAGGATGAGCAGGTCGAGCGTGCCTTGCACGAGATCGGTCGGTTTACTCAAGCTCGTCCTGTCAGTAACTGACAACAGGATAGACTCATTGAGGTGAAAAAGCAAGCGGGATTGAGCGCAACGGCGCTCGCAGCTTACTTCATCGCGGTCGCCTGAGCGAGAATAACGGCAGTTCCCGGGCCCATCGAATCGTAATAGGTATTAAAGCGGCGCGGTTCAGCGGCCTTGCCGTACGGTTTGAGATTGTTGGCCCAGCGATAGCCAATCGGCTGGTACCAGAGTTCCGCTTTCACCTCGAAGGGACCCTGGGCATCGCCGAGCGTAACGGAATATCTCACGCGGCTTCCGGCTCCAGTAAAGCCGGGATCTGAGGCTGCGTCCCCAAAGACCGCAATATTCTTCTCCGACGTATCCTTTTTGAACCCGTGCGGCAGAACACGGTTGTCCTTGAGGTAACCCACGGCGGTTAGCAGCCCGGTTGTCACATTACCAGCCTGATCCTTCATGATCGACTCGTAGATCTCCACCTGCTGGCTATCGTTGATTTCGGGGTAGTGCGGTTCAAAGCGCGCGGGGTCGGAATCGTTATCGTTCCCTTGGATGGAACCGTCCGGATTCAATGCACCAGATTCAAATACTGTTCGATGGTTACGGTCCCGAACTGAAACGTGCAGCCAGGCACGCCGCGATGGAAACGCTGTAGGAAGTTTGTGGCCGCCCAGGTTCTCTACGGTAACCTCCGCGTCGAGACGTCCTGAAATTAAATTGATCGAATCGATACTAAGGCGCGCTGCCTTGGATTGCAAAAAGGCAACCGTGTTCTCGGAGGCGGAGTTCAGCTCATCCGGCAGTGCGGCCACGCTGAGATCGTCGCGATAACGATTCAGCATTCTCTGCATAAAAAAGTTTGCGGCAACGAACACATGCCGGTGCAGGCCCTGGCGAGGCACTCCCAAAACCTTCGCGATCGGAGTCTCTTCACTGACCTCAGGCATGTGGCAGGATTGGCAGCTCTGTTTATCCCGGTAATCGCTGTTGAGCCATTCGAGATATGGCATTTGCTCCGGCAACTCGCCAACTATCTTGCCGCCGGGTCCTCGCGCTTTGGTAAACAGCGTATGGCAGGTGGCACACAACTGAGAGTCTCGAATGTGAGTATCGGCGGTCTGGACGAAACCATCTGAGGACGTTTGCATGATGCGCTTTTGCCCGTTCTCTATTTCAAACGGTCCGTACTCCGGGTGGTCGTCCTTGGATTTTGCCTGGTCGATAACGAACTCGCCGTTGAAGCTCTCGCGAGTTCCCAATTTCTCCTTGCCAATCTGATGACAAATCGAGCAGGTCACGCCGTCTTCGGCTTCGGGGCCTTCCTTCTTGTCGGCATCAAACGGAAGATGCGAAAAAATCTCACCGAGACGCCCGCGCAGTTTTGCTTCATAGCGAGTCACTGGCATATGGCACACCGAACACTCGTCTTCGATGGAAGATTGGGCTTCGGGATGGTCGATGGATTCCCGGCGTACACTCGCTTGCCAATACGGATCTCGAGACGAGTTAGCCATGATGCTGGCGCGCCAATCGAATCCAATGGAAACATCCGTGCCTGACGGGGTAGTCAGTCCATTGTGGCAGGCGACGCAGCGATCGGAAGTTTGGAATTTTACTTGAGGCTCGGCGTGATGCCTGGCGGCCCGGCCAATTTGCGGCGCCAAAATCAAGCCGATTAGCAGAGCGGACGTGGAGCACACACGTGCGAAGAAATGGGCGCGAATCGGGTTCATCACCAGCCCTCCGTGAGCCTGCCGTCCTGCCAGTCCCATAAAAGGTAGAACATGACTTGCATAGAGCGTCCCGCGGTATTGTTGACCGGAATACGAACGCCGGCGTTCGCGCGGATGTGTTGACGCCTGCTCAGAGTGACTTGCATCTCAGGCAAAACGTCCCAATTCGTTTTCGCTCCCGTCTCGAGATCCCGGTCGCTCAGCATCTCGACCATCGGCGACCACATGCGCCCCAAGCCATGTCCTCGGTTGAAGCTCTTCCCCAAAGCAGTTCGCCAGAAAAAGGTTCGGGGAGATTTAGCGGTATCGATCGGCAAATCGCTTCCCACTTGCAGCTGGACGAAACTCTTGGCCGGCAATAACTGGCCGAAGGCGGCGAAAACTCCGAATGTAGTTACACCAGTGCCCAGGCCGTGCGAAACGTTACCGGTGGGGAATATCGCTTCACTTTGAAAACTCAGAATGGAGCCTGAACGCAGATTCGAGAATAGTTCGCGCTTCAATCCAAGTGCGACGTCGCCGAAACCTCCGTACCAGACGTGATTCTGGTTCACGAAGTCGACGGGAACGGATACTTCAATTTGATTTTCCACTCCGGAGCGCTGCTCGTGCACAATCTCGTTGGTGACGCCCGGCGCCCCTTGAGCATTGAGCGTTGTGGTCACGACAGCTTCATTCTCGGGGTATGCTTTCTCGGTCGCGAACGCGCGAGGTAAATTCAGCTCGCCACGCGGCCAAGCGGCATCGCGACAAAAGCCGCGGACATAATGGATGACCTTATCCATCTGCTCGGAAGTTAGCGCATCTCGAAACGAGGGCATGATTTGAGAGAAGCCGCGGAACTCTCCACCTTCTCGGATGACGGCTTTCCAGTCACTGTTCATTTCGGGCGTAGTCTGGTCACAGCGAGTGAAATCAGGAAAGGTTCGAGGCGGTTCGAATCCTACAGTTGATTTAGGCATGCCCTTGCCGTCCGGTCCGTGGCATGCAACGCATGCGGCCTCATAAATTTCTTTTCCGGTATTCAGCTTTAGTTTTGGAGTGTCCGCCCTATGTGCAAACGAGCACGCAGCTCCCGCACAAATAAGCAGAAGAGCCTTGAAGACGATTCCGGGGCAGGTGTGTAAGGAGGTGGCCAACTTTTCAGGCTATCGCGAGTCCATACCGCTGATCTCACGGTACTGTTGCGATCTTTCGTAGTATTTATGATCGAAGATGATGTTGAAATCTAAAAACCCAGTTTCCAGCCAATTAAAGCAAGCAAGTGTAATGATGCTGCTCGTGTCCGGGTTAACGTTAGAGGCCAATCCTGTGCACCTTCGGTGCGAGTCTCTGGTCAATCCGCTCGGAATCGATATCGAGAAGCCCACTCTGTCGTGGCAGAGCGATAGCACGGAGCGGAACTGGAGGCAAAGCGCATACCAGATTCTCGTCGCCAGCAGAGCGGATGTGCTTCGTTCCGGCACCGCCGACGTGTGGGACAGCGGCAAGCAAAGCTCGGGCGAATCGACGGGCATCGGATATGCGGGGAGGACGCTCGAATCGCGTAAACGCTACTACTGGACCGTGCGCGTGTGGGATGCGAAAGGGCACGTTTCCGAAGCGGCTGAGCCTGCCTGGTGGGAGATGGGTTTACTTCAGAGATCCGACTGGAGTGCTAAGTGGATTCGGTGGCAGAACCCGGATGAACCGGCAGACGAGTCCGGCATTCGATGGATTTGGGTTCAAGGACAAGATTTCTTGAAAGTGGCTCCTGGGACCGAAGCCATGTTCCATCTGGATTTCGACCTTTCCGAGATACCTAGGCGAACAGCTCTCTTCTTGATTGCGCGCGGCGATTGGAAGGTGACGGTTAACGGTCACGATGCTGGTGCGAAGCCTCATTGGAATGAATTTGATCGCCGGGAGATCGATGGGTTTCTCGTTCAGGGGAAGAATTCGATTGATGTAAGTGTGAAGATTCCACAGCCTCCGCAGTTCGGCCCAAATGCAGCACCGCCTAATACTCCGCAGCCGGGCGCCCTCGCGGCTCTGCTCAAAATAACTCACCAAAACGGGACCATTGAACGCATCTTCACCGGCGAGCGCTGGCAGGCACGCTTACAATCTGACACGCAGTGGGTGCCAGCAACCGTCATCGGGGAGCTCAGTGACGCACGTTTAGGCAGCGAATCTCTCGGAGGTATTCCGGGACCCTTGCCACAACCTGCAGCTTTATTTCGACGAGCGTTCACGGTTCGAAAGCGAGTACAGCGAGCACGCGCCTACGTCACAGCGTTGGGTGCGTACGAGATGTTTATCAACGGGCAGCGCGTCGGACATGATCTTCTGACGCCGGGCTTTACCGATTTCACCAAGCGCGTGCAGTATCAAACGTATGACGTCACCGGTTTACTTGAGGAAGGACAGAATGCAGTAGGCACCATCGTCGGAGCCGGGTGGTTCGGCAGCGGAATGTCGTGGACGGCGCAACATTTCAAGCTGGTTCCAGCAACGCGGTTTTTTGCACAGATTGCAATCGAGTACGGTGACGGCACACACGATACGCTCACCACGGACCAGTCATGGAAAGTAACTGAATCGCCTATTCTCCATGCAGAAATTTATGCTGGTGAAACTTATGACGCACGGCTCGAAATTCCAGGATGGAACAAGCCCGGTTTCGACGACAGTAAATGGGCATCTCCTGTTGTGAGCGAACCGTATGGCGGCACGCTGTCCAGCCAAATAGACGCGCCCCCGCGCGTGGTGGCGACGCTCAAGCCGGAGCGAATGAATGCGCTGCCGGGCGGCTCTTACGTTTTTGACATGGGTCAGAACATGGTGGGGTGGGTTGCACTGCGAATGAGCGGTAAGGCCGGAGTAACAGTTCGTCTACGGTTCGCCGAAATCTTGAATCCGGACGGCACGATTTACACCACAAATTTGCGAAACGCCGATGCGACTGACACGTACACGCTGCGCGGGGAATCAGAGGAGACGTTCACACCCAGATTCACGTTTCACGGCTTCCGCTACGTGGAGGTTAGTGGCTATCCGGGAAAACCAACGCTTGCCGACATGACGGCAGAAGTGGTGAGCAGCTTGAGCGGGGAGCCAACCGCTTCCGTAACGATCTCAAGCGAATTGGTGAACCAGATGTGGAAGCTTGGGATTTGGGGACAACGCGGAAATTTTCTGAGTGTCCCGACGGATTGCCCACAGCGCGACGAGCGTCTGGGTTGGATGGCCGATGCCGCAGTGTTCTGGCGTACCGGAAGTTACAACTTCGATATCGCTGCGTTCGCGAATAAATGGATGCGCGATGTAGATGATGCCCAGTTGCCGAATGGAGCGTTCACTAATGTCTCGCCGAATATCGGTGTTGGCGATATCGAAGGCGCGCCTGGCTGGGGCGATGCGGGGGTGATCGTGCCATGGACTACCTGGCTGCAATACGGTGATCGAAGCGTGATCAAACGTAATTGGGGAGCAATGGAGCGCTGGATGAAGTTCATTCAGGATGCGAATCCCGATTTCATTCGAAAAAATAAGGTCGGGCCGAATTTTGCAGATTGGTTAGCCCCGGATACAAGCACTTCGAAAGACCTGGTTGACACCGCGTATTGGGCGCTAATTGCTGAGATGATGTCCCAAATGGCGCGGGCGACCGGCAAGGATGATGCTGCGGCGCATTATTCAGATCTGTATGCGAACATTCGCACATCCTTTCAGAAGGTCTACGTAAAGAGCGACGGAACGGTCGGGAATGGTTCGCAGACGTCATATGTTGTGGCACTCCAGATGAAACTGCTGCCAGAGTCGCTGGAAGCTGCGGCCGTCGATAAGCTCGTTAAAGATATCCAAGCTCATAACGGACATCTCACGACGGGCTTTCTTGGGACTCCGTTTTTGCTATTTGCGCTCGCCGATCACGGCCGCATGGATGTCGCGTACCAATTGCTGCTGACGGATACGTACCCGTCCTGGGGCTACATGCTCAAGAAGGGGGCGACCACATGGTGGGAAAGATGGAACGGCGACACGGGCGATCCGGCGATGAATTCGTATAATCACTACGCGTTTGGGTCTGTGGTTGGCTGGGTGTATCAGTGTGTAGCGGGCATCGACACGACTACGAGCGGGCCCGGATATCACGAAATCACGATTCATCCGCGGCTCGATTCACGCATTAATGAGGCTCATGGGCGGTATGAATCAGTGTACGGAAAGATTACGACGGACTGGAGTGGAACGCCTATGGGGCCGTTCTCGCTGAAAGTTTCGATTCCTGCGAACACTACGGCCCAGGTTTTCCTTCCGGCGATTCCCGGGGCAAAAGTGAAGAGAAACGAGAGGATTGTCCGGGTCCGTGAGCAGTCCGGCAGCTATGTTGCCAGGATCGGTTCAGGATCTTATGAGTTTGAAGTGAAGTGACCTGCTCGCGTACTGGCAGTCGAAGCTCGCTAGGTGCTGCGGCAGCCTCGCAGAGGACTTGCCGGCGGGAGTACGTCGGCGTGCCGGAAACGGGTGCGAATATTGTCACCTCCCGCACGGCATTCCTCCCTTGTCCCTTGCAGATTGGCAATATCGTTGCGAGGCGACACGCCGGAAAAACTCAGCTTCATAATTTGGCAATTGCCTGTTGGTAACCTGAGCGGGCGTCTTCGGGCCGGCCGTGTTGCGCCGATCGCGGGGCTACGCGCCGGGCGCAGTGATGACGATTCCCATTGACTGGCCGATTCTGGCGGTGGGGTGCCGATTTGAAGAATGCGATTACGCTGATAATCGAGAGGTAGGCGTTTGTCAGCCAGCATATCGGCGATCTTGACCACTACGATTCGCTCCAGTCGTTCCGACAGACGATAAAAGATTTGGTCTCGATGTATGAAAGTCGATTGGGATGATTTGCTCGTTGTGCATGACGCTCATCCTCAATATGCGTCGACGGCGCATGCGCTCGAGCTTGCTTCTCCGGCTAAGCAAGCGATTCAGCGTCACCGCGCGCATACTGCATCTGTACTTGCGGAACGGCAGGCATGGAACAAGCGTGTGGTGGAAGTCAGCTTCGATGGAACGGGCTTTGGAGATGACGCAACGATTTGGGGCGCGAGTTTTTCATCGGCAGCGTGACGGCTGGCTTTGAGCGGATATTGCACCTACGCAGCGCCAGTCTGCCGGGCGGGGATGCGGCGGGCGCCATCCGGTGCAATGCGCGGCGGGTTTCCTGACCCAAATCGATGGCATTGCCGATTTTACGGTAGCCGTTCAACTTTCCGGCGCGCTATCACGCTTCAATTGAATTGCTGAACAGGCGAGTGCGCACTTTCGAGACGACATCCGTGGGACGGTTGTTCGACACAGTGGCACTCGTCCGGTTCACGCGCGAGATCAGCTTCGAAGGACAAACCGCGATGTGGCTGGAGCACATTGCCCATGGGGCTTCGGATTGTGGGGCCTATCCCTTTTCGTTCACCGGCGGTGAGCTGGATTGGAGGACGCTCACAGGTGTAGTTCGGGATCGGCCAGCGCCGGAGGCATTTCATGCATGAGCCGCCCATTGCGATGAGCATCCTTGATATCGCGAAGGAATAGGGAGCGGACCGGCGGTGTTCGCGTGGAAGCGATTCACTTGAAGGTGGCCGCGCTTTCGGGCGTGTGAGGGAGGCTTTTGTGTCCGCGTATGAACTTGCAGCCGAGCAGACCAGGTTCGCGGATTGCCGTTTGGTTTTCGAGGATGTACCCATAGCCGTGTATTGTTCCGCCTGCCACGCGGAGCGCCCGATCGAATCGACTTAGATGTTTCGCTGTGTCATATGCAGGACGGCGGCGTCGGAAGTGGTGCGCGGGCGCGAGCTGCAGATTTCGGCCATGGAGTTGGGCGAACGATGAGCACACCGCGTACATTGAAGCCCGGCAGAATGTGCTGAAGCAGAACGACGAAATCGCGCGTGGGCTGCGGCAGCGTTTCCAGAATGCTGGGTGTTTCGTGGTTAGCCTGGTGTCTAGTCCCGGCTCGGGCAAGACGGCATTCCTGGGAAAGACCTTGACAATGCTGAAACAGCAGTGTCGTCCGGCTGCTCTGGTTGGGGATCTCGCTACGGATAATGACGCAGCACGACTCGCGCGCAGCCAAGCGCCGGTCCGGCAGATCACGACCGGAACGCTGTGTCATCTCGAAACAGCGATGATCGATACGGCTCTCGATGGGTTGGATCCTGATGCAGTTCAGTTCGATCGGGAGTTGGTAAAAAAGAACGTCAGTGCGGTCCGTCCGGACATGAAGGTGCTTGCGGTTTAAGCGAAGAGCGGCCAAGGTATGGACCGGTGGCTACGTTCACGCGAGCAGGCAAATTCGCACCGTTGTGCCGACAGCCCGATTAGGACGTGAAAAGATTTCGAGTTACAGAACCCAATGGGAGTCGGGTGTCGCCTACTGCTCGCACCACCTGCTCCGTTCCGCCCCCTCCGGGGATCAAATCATTTTTGCTGATAGTGCACAAAGTCGCTTAACGCGCCAGCATTAAGATCGGATACCGCCCAGTAAGTCATTCCCGAGCGGGTCCAGTGGACTACGTTGTAGCCCTTGATGGCAAATGTTTGAGGCTCAGAATCTGAATGAGATGATGGCCAAACGAAAAGGTTAATTGTGTGCTGATTGCGCCGGTACACGAGGGCCGCGACGGGCCGGCCCTCCAAGTAATCCAGGCGCCCCCCCGTGAGTGGGAATCCTTTAGTTTTGAGATCCTTCACCGGGGGCGAAAAGTCGAGCTTCCCATTGAACCAAGGCTTCACTGTGTGCTGATCTGACGAGGGGACATCAGCCAAGTGGTTCGCCATCAAAGAACGGATATGGCTCGATACAACCTGGTCCGCTACCTGTTCTGTAGCGGGTGAGCGCCGGAGCATGGCCACAAACATGGCGCTGAAAATGGCTAAGGCCACGATGCCGGCCGCCGCAGCAGACACACGCCACGCCATAAATGTTTTTGGGGCGGCTGAGCCTTGCGCTTCGGGAGAAAGCCGAACCCGGTCACGAATCTTTTTCTCGAGGCGTTCAGGCGCGGCGAAGTAGGGAATATGAGCGCGAACTGCGCTCCGCAGTTCTTCGACCTGCTTGTACAGCACACCGCACTCAACACAATGCTGCAGATGACGTTCAAACTCCATACCGCGCACAAGGTCCAACTCTCCATCGACATAAGCGTCTACTAGCTGGCGCGCGTCTTGACAACTCATCGTCTCACCTCCTGCGCTTCTTTCTGCAGGCGGTCGCGGAGTTCCTTGCGCGCTCGAGATAAACGCGACATCACGGTTCCCAAAGGAATGTCGACGATCTGAGCAATCTCTCTATAGGAGAAGCCTTCTAATTCGCGCAAAATCAATGCCTCACGGTACTCAGGAGATATTTGCTCGAGCGCCTGCCGGACCAATTGTGAATTCGCTTTTGCGAGGACTGCCGTCTCCGGATCGGAGGGCGCGATCGGAACGTCTCGCGCGCTCTCGTCAAACTGCGCAGCCACTTCGTAAGGCCGATTTTTGCGCAGCCAAGTGTAGCAAGTGTTTCGCACTATTTTCAGCAACCAGGCTCGTGCATCGCGCCCGAATTGAAACGTATCAAAGGAGTTGAGAGCACGCAGGTATGACTCCTGGACGACATCCTCAGCGTCATGTTCATCACGCGTAAGCCACCGTGCCAGATTATAAGCGGCATTTAGGTGGGGTAAGAGGATCTCTTCGAAGCGCTGGATTCTGCCTTTCGCTACCGAATTTCCCGCCATTTTATTCCACATTGACGTGACACGCCGCGTGGCAAGTGTTAGTTTCTCAGCATTCTTCCTTTACTACAAGGAATAAAGCATTTCGATAAACGGTATCTAAGAGGTGAAAACGTATTTGGTTAAGCTTCAAACATTCTGCAAAAGGGAGGTGGGTCAGACTGGACCTTTCGAATTCAGTTAGGCGCTGAAGAAAGGAAAGGTGACAGGTGACCCGAAGGCAGGATAGCGCGAAAGGAAAGATC
>JBPCJX010000188.1:0-5494 GCA_051004875.1 Bryobacteraceae bacterium | reverse complement strand
ACGAGCGAAAGAAGAGTCACCGCGAAATGGAAATCCTGAAGCGCCTGGACGAAAGCGTCTGAAGCGAAGGCGCGGCGCGAAGAAGGGATTCCGTATCGTAGGAAGTGCTCACGTTTCCGGTGGCCCTACGCTGGCCGAGTCATCATACTCCGAAACTGAAAGCTTAAAGATACGGATTATCTCTTCTCGCTGTTCCGCCAAATGTTGAGTGATAGCATCTACGTTCAATTCGCTTGGAATAGTTGGGATGCCTGGAAGACTAAGCGCGCAGCATCGATTCCAGTAAGCTTGATATCGATCTCGAAAACACATGAGGCGTCTTCGCTGCCAAGGGAAAACTTTTTCGACAGTTTCTGTCTCGGCCTCACCCAAACGGATGATGCGTTCGCTTAGGGCTTTGGAAAGATCCAACTGCATATTGCCGGAAATGCTTTTGTCATAATTGGTAGCCACAATTTCCTTGAGCGTGTTCTCCAGGCGCTCGCTTTCGGTAATCAGAGTCATCAATTCTCCTGCCGGAATGAGCTTCTGATAGGCGGATCGTAGAAGTCGCTGCTCTTCCGTAGCGAGTCCAAATTCAGAACTCCCTCAGTTGGTTTGTTGGTCCAAACGATACTGCCATCGGGATTTTTATGCAGATAGAACGTTGCGGAGTAATTTCCATTGGCGTCCGAATATTCGATAGCAACGAAATCCGATGTCCTTGGGCCACCTGCTTTCAGGAGCGTTTTCAGGGGTTCGCCAGACATCTGGCATTCCAACGGCCTACGATGCTCAACGTCAGGATGCACGTTCTGAAGGAGTCCTAGGTCGTGCTCACACCGATATAACTCTTCTGATATGAGTTCGCCGATTTTCGTTATTGTGATCGGGACCGGGCTGCTGGTGCTGAATACCAATTTCGGGCGCGGTCCATTGGCGTCATAGCGCACTCGAAGATCCGGTGGTTCGGCCTTCCCTCGATCTGCTGTAGGTATCCCAGTACTGTGTTCGCTCCTGAGCCGCTCAATCTCGGCGCGAGCGTGCTTAAGAGTCTTGGGGGCTTCAAACCAATTCAATAGCCGTCGCCATACTTTGGAGCCGTAATCTCCGACATAGGATAGCCCGATGCCAAACAACCATGCCAACACCCACGCTTGCCAAGGCGAGGTTTTACCCATTTGAGTTGCATAGCGAAGAGGCTCCTCTGTTCCAAAAAGGATGCACCCCAGCGCCGCATAGTCCAGAATCCGATACAGCGGCGACCGACCCGCATCAGCCATAAACAACCTCCCAGGATCGTGTCTCGCATTTACACGATCCTTTGCCGAGGTTGAGCATAGCCTACCATGCGCGGCATGTCGTTCTGAAGCAGAAGAAATGCGCCTGAAGCTCCCCTCGCGAGGGTAGTCTGATTTTCACGTGAAAGTGATCCCGCGCTCCCAATCCGGGAAGGTCGAGGAGTTAACGGCGAACGGCAGACTTAAGGTCAAGGTCAGAGCGGCGCCTGAAAGAGGCAAAGCGAATGACGAGGTGTGTTGCCGTGCTCGCCGAGTATCTGGCGGTGCCAAAGGGAAATGTGGAAGTAATACTAGGCCGTACTTCACAGCAAAAGTGCATAAAAATTGTCCGATAGTTACGGACGACAGCGCAGCAGGCCCGCGATGTCCAGCAACCGGATACCCGACGCGATCAGCTGGATTTCGGGGATCAGGGAGGTTGGACCGAATAAGGAACGGCAAGTCGGCATTGCGACTGTAATCCTGATCGTCGGAGCCTACGGCGTTTATCGTTCCCTATCGACGGGCAGTGTTGGATGTGGCTGATTGGGAATCAGGTGTCGATTGTTCAGACTCAGAAGGGACGCTAGCGCGTCATCCGCCACAATCGGGTCACCAGAATCTATACAAGGCGATTTAACAGGACCTTGCCGGGTTTTTATTGTCAACGTGGGCATAGCCGACAAGCCACCCAAGCGGGTTTGCTTTACTCTACGCTGCGCCGTTCTTCCGGGGCAATCGGAGCGCTTGCTTAGAACGGGACTTCGGGACCGAAATTTCGAGAACCGCGTCAACCGAGCAGTAAAGCCGGCTTCCGGTTCGTAGCCGGCCATTCGGCCTCACGATCGATTCACCGGCGATCCGCTGTTGTCGATCTTGTTTAGCGCCGCGATCCACGACGTAGCTCGACACGCCTGGGCTGGCATCCCCAATCATCTGTTGCGTTCGCACGTGCGTTCATATAGAATCTCTGCAGGACCTCCTACAGAGAGTCTGTACAAGGTGCCGCCTTCCGCCAATATCGCCTTACTGCAGGGCACGCTCGATGTCCTCATTCTTAAGGTGCTCGCCCTCGAGCCGATGCACGGGCTGGGAATCTCCCGCCGCATTGCCCAGGTGACGAACGATACGTTTCAAGTCAAGCCTGGCTCGCTATTTCCCGCTCTCCATCGCATGGAAGAAGCCGGCTGGCTCACAGCGGAGTGGGGCGAATCAGAAAATAACCGCCGCGCGAAGTTCTATCGCCTCACAAAGCTTGGCCTTCGACAACTCAAGCAGGAAACCGACAACTGGGGCCGCATCTCGGCTGCGATGGCGGGCGTCCTGGAAATTTCGTAGGAGCTCCCAATGCACTGGCTGAGATCAATCTGGCGCAATCTCTTTCGCAAGCGTGCGGTGGATAGCATCCTCGACGAGGAGATTCGTTCCTACCGGCAACTCCTTGAGGACGAAAAGATCGCCGCCGGCGCTGATTCGGAAACCGCACGTCGCGAGGCAGTAATCGAAGTTGGAGCAATCGAAGCGATTAAAGAACAGGTACGAGATATCCATCGGGGAGCCTTACTGGAAGGCCTCTGGACCGAACTCCGCCAGTCGATCCGCGCATTCCGCCGCAATCCGAGCATGGCCACCATATGCGCCCTCATGCTCGCGCTTGGCATAGGAGCAAGCACCACCATTTTCAGCATCTTCGAGGCGGCGCTCCTACAGCCGCTGCCATTCCGCGACAGCGGCCGGCTGGTCGAACTTGTCGAGACATGGCTGGCTGGCGGCATGAACGAAGTGGCGTTTTCCGAAGCCGATTTCTGGGACCTGCATGACCGCGCAAAATGCTTCGAAAGCGTTGCCGCGTACCACAGCAATGAAGCCAATCTCACCGGCGACGGCCAGCCTGAAAAGGTTTCCGCGCCGCATGTGACAGTTGAATTCTTTCGCACACTTGGCGTTGCTCCCATCCTAGGCCGCGGTTTTTCCGCCCAAGAAGGTCGCGCCAACGTCGCGGTCCTCGGCAATAAATTCTGGAAGGCCCGCTACGGAGGCGACACCCACATTCTTGGCAAGGTGCTCCGGCTGAACGACACGAGCTATACGGTCGTGGGTGTCCTTCCCGCCGGTGAACCTTGGATCGACGATCAAGTTTACCTGCCGTTTCCGTATCATCCGAACGCCGACCGTAGCAGTCGGGAGTTCAGCGCAGTGGGGCGTCTTGCGAAGGGCGTCACCACCGAAGCCGCGAAGAAGGAGTTGCAGAGCCTTGCAAGACTACTCGACGCAGCCAATCCCAACGACGATAAGGGAATTGGATTGAACTTTTTTCCGTCCCGTCGTTGGATCGCGCCGGAATCGACACAGACGGCTTTGCGTTTTCTCCTCGTAGCGGTTGGGCTTCTGGTGCTGATCGCATGTGTGAACGTGGCGAATCTACTGCTCGCGCGAGGCTTGGCGCGAGAGCGTGAAATTGCTGTGCGCACCGCGCTAGGCGCCGGACGTGCACGCCTCGTCCGTTTCGTCATGCTCGAATCACTGGTGCTTAGCGGGTTGGGCGCGGTTCTGGGGCTGGCCCTCGCTGCTGCGTGCGTGCACATTCTCCGCACAGTAGAGATCCGCGGCGTTCCGCGGCTCGACGAAGTGAGCCTGAACCCCTGGGTCCTCGCCTTCACCTTTGGAGTCACTCTGCTCACCTGTCTACTTTGCGGCCTTGCGCCCGCACTCCAAACGCCGGTCCAGGGAATCGGCACCGCACTGCGTGAAGGCGACCGCCAAGCTGGTGCGAGCCGTCGCCAAGGCCGGTTGCGCTCGACGAACACGGCAGGGGAAAGGAATTTGTCGATCGCTTGCTGGAAAGACTCTCGGTCAACCCCGACATCGTGGCGAGCGGCGCTGTCAATGTGCGGCCAGTGCAAGGTCCGAACTTCGGGATGGGCATTGATGCCGCTACGCACTCGTCAGGCTTGGGATCGCCGCCTTGGGCGGGCTGGCGCGTTATCACACCAGGATATTTGCGCGCTGTAGGCTTACCGCTGTTGCGCGGCCGGAATTTCAACGAAACCGATAAGCCCGTGTGGGCCGAGCGCGGTCAGCCACCGCCATCGCATCGGACCGTGATGCTCAGCTCGGCGCTCGCGAAGGTGCTCTTTCCGAATGAAGATCCGATCGGCAAACATACGCTGCTGTGGAAGGGGCAAGGTGGCGGGCTCGATGCTGAGGTTGTTGGTGTCGCGGGTGACTCCGTAGAGCGCGGGCTTGACCATCCACCAGCGCTTACCGTCTATCTTCCTTATGGACGCATTGGCGTGCCTTCCGAGTTCGTTCTCGAGACGCGCGGAGATCCGATGGCCGTAGTCCCGGCAGTTCGCGCCATTGTGACGAACCTCGATGCCAATCTGCCTCTCGGCAACATACGCACCTTCGACGAAGTAGTCAGCCGTTCGCTGTCGTCGCAGCGAATGAACTCGGTTGTCTTGGTGATCTTCAGCGGATTCGCCCTGCTGCTGGCGAGCCTTGGGATCTATGGTGTTCTTTCCTATTCTGTAAGCCGCCGCACTTCCCAGATTGGACTCCGCATGGCGCTCGGCGCGAGTGAATCGGGTATCTTCAGCATGATTGTTAGACAAGGTCTTTTGCCGGCCCTTCTCGGCATTGTCATCGGAGCGGGCGTTGCCGTCTGGGTGTCTCGCTATCTCAGATCGCTTCTTTTCGGTGTGCAGCCCTTCGACCTGTTTACATATGCGGCAGTTGCGGCATTATTACTGCTGACAGCCGCACTTGCCTGCTTTGTACCAGGTCGTCGGGCCATGAGAACCGATCCGGCTATCGCTTTGCGGCTTGAGTAAGGGCCACAGATCCTCAGCTTTCCGCTTCTTTCCGACTCTTTGAACTTTTCTTACGATTAAAGCTGAGAAACACCCTTGTCGGCTCGAAATGCCGTTCTGGGAAATAGGTCGTGCGTAGTCGCCCAGCGTAGATCTATACATCGCCGTTACTCGCGCTGAATCCGCGATGACGCGGTAACTGCCGAGGATGATTTGACGACCTCGACGCAACTGAAATCTAGGAGGGTTCTCATTTCTAGTCTCCGCCCCAATGATCGGCGAAGATCTTGGCGACAGTGTAAATGCTCTGCATGGGATTTGCGCCCACCGATGTCGGGAAGATACTTCCGTCGACGACGTATAGACTTTGCGTTCCCCAGACGTGGAAGTCCTGGCCGACTACGCTGTTCTGCGGCGTCGCGC
>JBPCJX010000187.1:0-82112 GCA_051004875.1 Bryobacteraceae bacterium | reverse complement strand
GGCCTAGCCACCGGAACCCGCCACGACGTCCGAACAAACGTCCGAAACGGTAAGGTACCTTGATGCGAACGATGCGTTGGCCGCCGCGGGTGTCGAATATCATCGCGTGGAACGTGTGGAGGGGAGCCTGTCTGTTGCGCGCTTGCGATTACTTGGGCGGCTTCGCGGAAGTACGCGGGGCCCAGTATCGCAGGGGATATGACGGCGAGCTGTTTCACATCCTCGCCGCCGAGATTATCAAAGCGGTGCACCGCGCCTCGGGGGATGCACAGCGCCTGCCCGGGACCAACCTCGACGGGCGTGCCGTCAACGGTCCAGGTAAGGACGCCTTCGATACCGTAGAGGATCTCCTCATAGGCATCGTTCTTGTGGGCTGGCGCTGCCAGCTTCTGCCCAAGGGGGGTACGAGAACCTCGAACACGGAGACGCTTCCGCTGGAATCATCGCCAGTCAGGAGGAATCGAATTCCAATCGGACCGGTCTTGATAATCTCTTCCGAAGCATTCACTCTGGTCGCACGCTGCTGCACAATTGTGCCCTTTGAATGAAGTTATCCCACATTTCTTCTCTTCAGTCGAGGTGAGACCGGCTGGGCGATTGTGTCCGGCTGGTCGGCACACTCCTCCACAACATCCAGGCAGAGCGTCATGCAGCCACAACCTGCGTTTCATCCGGTAAACTTAGTTAATTTCTCACAGATCTGTACCCGGACTACCCGATGAATGGCCTATGTCGAGGCGATCCCGTCGCATGTCTGGGCGGAAACGTAGACGAGAGGAATCTAATACCTTGCAACCAAAATTGAGTGCTGACGGCGAATACTCGCTTGCTACCGGCGAAGCCGCGGTTCGCCGCCTGAGCGCGTTACATCGGGTCTATTCACCAACCGGCCGCCGAGTGCTCCTTCGGGCGGGTTTGAAATCCGGCATGACCGTCGCAGATTTCGGTTGCGGCGTGGGAGCTACGACCCGCATGCTGGCGGAAATGGTAGGTCCGTCAGGACATGTCACAGGCATTGATGTGAGTCCGGCTCAATTGGAGCAGGGCCGCGGTTTATGCAATTCGGCGGCTTCCTCGATCTCTTGCCCATGATGCCATGGACCGATCACAAGAAACAGCTTGTCGTGCCCCCGGTCCTTCGGCGCCAAGACCTTGTAAACTGCAGGAGCACCATTGTACTTCGCAGTTTTATAGAAAACAAGGGACAAAGTTTTTCGTACTCCATCGTTCACTAATCGACAAACAAACTCCTAGCGGGATGCGCCGCCATGAGGCTGGCGCTACCCGCATGAGTAGGGGAGATCCACTCACGTCTAGGGGAATCGGTCGGGTGACAGGTTGGAGCAAAAGGTGACACATTGACAGGTTTTTGGGGATTACGCTCCATGCGCGCGCGCGGAGAGAATCATCTATAAAAACCTGTCAACGTGTCACCAATGTGTCACCACACCAAAATCAGGTTGCTAGCCTCTCCTGTTCCGGCTGGCCCTTAAGCTTGAGCCCTAGGTATTTCGTTCCGTTCTTTCCGTGCCGTGTTCGATAACCCAGTTTTTGAAGTCGGCCCGAGAAACGCTTTTGACTACCCGGATGGTGGTCATAGGCCTCTGCCCATTTCTTCCATGCGGAGTAGAGATGCTTACTCTGGGATTCAAATTCAGGGGCTATTTGGCAGTTCCCGTAAAGCCACTCATCAAAACCGGACTGAGTAGAGAAGTACTGCTTACTTTCCTCTGCAACCGCCTCCGGCTTGCTGATTTGGCCTTCCCGTTGCCACTGTAAGCAACCTTCGATAGCCCACGCAAGTATGGCCGGTCTCTCGCTGTGTAGCTTCTCGTCAAGCTGGAGATCGGGTACTGGGGGCTTATACCGAAACGGGATCACATGGAATCGACGCCGAATCGCGTCGTCTATGTCCCCTAGTTCCGGCTGGTAGTTACCGATAATAACTAGCTTGAATTCCGGTTGATACGTAAACGGGTCTTGGCGCATAAAGCGAGCCGTGATCGGATCGCCGCCTGTGAGCTGCTTAAGTCGCTGTACGTCCCATTTGCGACCTTCCTGGGTTTCGGAGGCGGTCACCAATCGAGCCCCGCATAGGTCGGCAAGATCTACCGGGTGCCGATCACCATAGGCAAGGTTTAACAAGTCCATCTGCGCCGATTTCGCGTAATCACCCATGACACTAGCCAGCGTGTTTACGAATTTTGATTTACCGTTCCCGCCAGGGCCATAAATGAAGTAGAGCGACTCTTCACGCGTGCTCCCCGTGAGGCAGTATCCGGCGATGCGCTGGAGGTATCTCTTCATGCCTTCGTCGGCCTGAGTGATTTCATTCAGGAACTTATCGAAGTGAACCCTAGAAGCCTTTTCATCCGGCGAAACTGCCGCAGATTTCGTAATGTAATCATTAATCCGCGCCGGCCGTATTTCACCAGTTCGGAGGTCAACTACGCCGCCCGGCGTACCGAGCAGTAACTTGTCACAATCGAGCGCATCACGCGTAATCGCAATGGCAGGGTCCGACTTTGCGTACTTCTCGACGCTTGCTGCAGTAGCAGCTTTAGCGATGGACATCTTTGGTTTTGGTTGCCGGGTGTTGATGTTTCGGCATACGAGCCGCGCCCAATGAAACGCCATCCCTGTTTCGTCGTAGCGCCACTGCGTTTTATCCCATCGCAGCCATCCCCAGCCGTGGCAGTAGCGGAGCTCCCCCCCATGATGCCGGACAAATTCGGTCGCTAGTACGTCTTCGTTGACCTCAAAGTATCCGCTTGAGGGATAAGCCTCTACGTGCTTCTGTAACCCCCCAATCGTTTCGGGTGTATTGGCCGTCTGCTGTAGCCGCGGCTTGTAGCCTTCCACGTGTGTTCTGAAAGCCCTCCAGTTGTAAGCACGGCACGAGTTATGTGAGCACTTGAAAGCCTTAGCCCCGCTGGGAAGTTCATACAGAACGGAATCGGGCGCTCTATGCTCGGGATTAAACGGGCAAGCGTCGAGATGCCATTTCTGACCACCCCTGTAGTTCTGCGCCGCTCGCGTCTTGATGCTGTGCCGGTTAATGAATTCCTGCATAGTTGAACCGCCACGAATCGGAATGGGTTCCCAAGCATTCTCAGGAACGATGTATCGAGCAAATTTCTCGATAATCTCAGCACTGATGGGTTCTAGTGTTTCTGGGGCATCCACGATCGATGCCCATCGTGCTGGGCGCTCCTCGGATACCTCACCTTTGATTACGCCGGTGCCGTATAGCTTCGATATACGAGAAGCGTTATGAACTGTCTGATCTACCTCAATTCCCTCTCCTGAGAATCGATTGCTAATCTCTTCCAGAAGTGCTTTTACCAGGCATCGGCCCTGCTCATTGTTTGGAAATGCTTCAGGCAACCTATAGATCAGGTGTGCTCCATTGCCCGAGTCACCCAAAAGAGGCACGGGCCAACCTTCCTCGCCCAAGCAGTAGCGGATGTCCCTAGCACGTTCGATAGCCGCATCGTGTTCTTGTTCAGTCGAGTTAGTGTTTGCCGGCCGCTGTGGATCTATATCGATCAGCAGATGGCGGCGGCACAACACATCATCATCACTAGTGGCCTTACCACCCCGTATAAACTGATTTTCTGCCCGAGCCAGTAGCGCCGGATGGACAGGATTTAGAGTGAAATAGATTCCCTTCGCGATACCAGAATAGTTTTCAACCTCAGTAGCCAGTAAGTCCCAGTCGTTGAAGTATCCAACCGCTGCGGGCGCTAGTTTAATAAGCGCCCGTACTTCTGTTACATCTCCAGTCTGAAACAAAAGGCCAAGTGTCCTATGAATCTGCTCCGGCATTGAGCGAGGTTCAACCTGTTTGATTTCTGTGACTAGGGCGCTCATCGGACACCCCCCGACAGAAGGGTCAAGCACTTAAGTTCGGAAGGTATGTTTGACGGCCACCCGGCCAACGGGCAACACGCGACGATACTGGGGTATCGCGGCCTGATCAAGCACGTGAGGATGGCGTGATCGTCATCGAGTGTACTGCCAGTCGTTAACTCGATGAGGCGTTCAGATGGCACGGTAAAGCAGCGCCGTTTGTGCTTGAACCGCCATCCGAAGGGCAACGAGCTCAGTTTTCGGGATGTGTATCGTTTGCCATCTGGCTCTGCCCACTCAAGTTTGGTGGTATAGCCGATAAGGGTGTCGTCTTTAGCTATCGACTGGGGCAAGATTGGTTTTTTACTCGGTGAAGTGCATTCAACGATGCACTCGTGGACCCGAGAAATATTCGCAAATCTCGGGTGGGTAAAAATAATACCGTTCTCTTGTGCGAAGTCGTAACGGGAGTGGTCAAGCCGGCAGATTCCGAAGGTGTTATCCACGATTCACCCCCCTGTGATACTCGGCCAGTGCTGCTTCGACGGCTTTATCGAATTTCTGCTTAAGCTGGTGGTCAAGGAACCAGATAGCAGGAATGGGGATTCTTTTACCGCCTTGTATTGCGAGTGTGTAAGGAGGACGGACGAGAAGATTCCCGACGCGGTCGTGAGATATTTGAAGCCCCACGAGGCGCAAAAATGATCCAACGTCTACGTTGATACGTGCTTCGGATCGGGGGTCATCAGGTGTTTCCAGATATTCAGAGACCGTTAGTCTCAGATCTGACTTGCAATCGTTTAGGATTGCTGTTACATTAGTTCTGTCAAACATTAAAAATTCGGGCCTCTTACCCGAGTAAAGAGTTAAAGCCCTGACGGATTGGCCTCCGTTAGGGCTTAGTTGTTTAGGTTTACCCGCTGGGCGCTACCACGCGGATTTTGCTTAGAGTATTACTGCACCCGTGACGTAACAGTCACGAGCAAATAGCAGTCACGAACAACCTCAGGCTGGCTAAACCTTGCGCCGGCCCTAACGAGCGGCCTGCGAGATTTCTATAAAAACTGATTCGATGCGTGGGTCGGGCTGCGTACAGACACACACGCGAAAACGCGAGTTAGACGGGCCTGGGATGGCTGTGCTTAGGTAACCGTCTCTCACAGGTCGTGCGCTTGCCCTAACGAGCCTGTAGCGCGCGTGTAAGCCGTTGCACTGGCATCATAGGCCGTCTTTGCCTACCGACCGGGCTATGTATTCATGAAGCATCTGTTCCGAGACGAGCGGATGCTTAGACAGATTCACGCAACCAATTTTGCCTTCCTTAACAGCAACCAGTAAGCGGCGATATGGCACACCAGCCGACTTAGCCGCTGCGCGGATGGACATGAGATTGAGGTCTTGAGTGGGTTTATTCATATATGGGGATCTCCGGGGGGTTAGGCAGGGGGCCTAATTGCCTGAATAGCCTCATGCCCGTGACTTATTGGGGAAGCTAGGTTCGGAAGGGCAGAGCGAGTAGAATTTTGCCACTAATAGCAGGTCAAAATAAAACTAATCTCTCTATCTAAGCTTACCACGACGAACCTCATTTTGTCAAGCAAGGCGCATTGCAAAATCAGTGCCAAGTAACACATCTGGGAAATAATCTCTTCTACCACCATTATAACATTTCAATCCCTTACTAAATCATCTAAATGGAGTAGCTTTAATCGCGTAACTCGCGTTTTTGTTTCGTTCCTAATCGCAGGCTGGCTAATCTAGCCCGTCGAGCGAAAACACTACACTGAGCTCGCTATATATCCTTTAACTGCTGAGTAGGATAGTTACACAAACTAGCCGGGGCGCAAGCCGTTCCTGCGTTACTAGTTAGCTCGAATAGAAACGCTGTTACTGAGCTTAGGACGTTTCCATACCCATGACTTTATAGCGTCCCTATGTAAGCGCCTAGCCGCCTCTTATCGGTGAGCGTGGCGGCCATACATCAAAACGGTTCCGCGCGGCTGCAATTCTCAAGCCATTTCTGAATTGCCGCCCGGGGAATGACGAATCGCTTACTTCGCGAATCGATTACGAAGCTCAAGAGCGAGCGGTACTCTTGGGGTTTTATATACGACGCTGGCAGGATGCTACTGGCAAGCGCGTCCAGAAGAAAACAAAACTACTGACCGGTTTCAACTTCTGTAAGTAGCAAATCGTATTACTCCTGGCTGTTAGGCAAAAGTCTGCAATTCAAAGCTTGACAGTGCTGAGAGAATAGGGATGTGAGTAGAATTTTAGAGGCCAGTACGTAAAGTGGCGGCCTTTAGTTTTGCTACATCGCACACTACTTCATACGGAGCAGGCCGACACGACGATGTTTACCCAAGAGTTTCTAACTGAGCTGGCCTCAGAAATCGCAAAGAGGACAGAATATTAAACCTCGCGTTTCTCCATCCATAGTCCGACAGATATAGCCTTTTCCATTCCCGAAGAGTTGACAATGCGAATAATGACAGACTGGACCTACAAAGCAGGTGATGAGAGATGAGTCTCAGAAAACGAGAAAATCACTGGCACTACCGATTCAAGTACCTAGGACGCGAGCACACCGCAAATACCGGTTTGGCGGCTACGGAACGCAATCGTACCTCCGCGCAGAGAATCGAAGCGAAGGCATGGGAAATAGTACGGAACGGCGGCAAGCTGAGGACAGAAAGGGTAGTATTTAGCGATGCGGTTGAGGAGTTTCTGAGATGGGTGGAGGGGCACCATGCGAGTAAACCGAGAACGGTTAAGAGAATTGGAGATAGCTTTACGCCGATATGTATTGCGTTTGGAGACAGGCGAGTTGCGGGAATTAGCGGTGGAGATATCCTGGATTACATCGCTTGGCGCAAAAGGCAGCATAAGGTTAAAGATATTACGATCCGGGCAGACCTCTACGCACTCTCCAAGTTCTACAGATACGCAATCAAACACAACTGGGCTTCGGTAAACCCAGTAACAAAAGAAGACATCCCGAAGGCAGACAAAGCGAACCGCTTTCACATATTTACGGACGATGAGGAGCGGGCATATTTCAAGCAGGCGGCACGCTACCCTAAACTGCTAGACCTCTGCCTCTTAATGCTCTACCAAGGCTGTAGGCCAGAGGAAGCGCTAAACTTGCGCGTAGAAGATATACACTTCACAACCGGCTATATGGACATTATTGAGAGCAAAAGTAACGCCGGAATCCGAACACTCAAACTAAGGCCAGAGTCAATAGAGATATTAAAACGCCGAATAGGCGATGCACCCTGGATATTCTGCGGCGTGAAGGACCGCACTAAGCCACTACGCCTAACCACGTGTGACGCTTGGAACGCGAAAGTCCGAAAAGAGGCCGGTTTATTCTGTGTAATCTACGATTGGCGGCACACGTTCGCTACTCGGGCGGCTGCCCGAAAGGGTGCCATACCGGGGATGCCCCTGGCTACACTCGCTAAGATCCTAGGCCATGCGGGCCTGAAAGACGTTATGAAGTACGTTCACCCGAGCCAGTCTGAACAGGATAGGGAAATGGAGAGACTAAGTGGACGAAAAGCGGACGGAATCTGCGAGGACTCACGCCAAGTTACTGACTATAATAAACTCCAATAGCACAGGAAGATGATGAGTTTCATCATATGCCCGAACACTCGGAGATAGATGATCTGGGCGCCAAGGTGATCCAGGTGATCGCCGAGACACAGCGCATTCCCATTGACTCTATATCCCGCGACAGCACTTTTGAGCAGTTAAAGATCGACTCGCTCGATGGGATCAATATTATTTTTGCCCTGGAAAATGCGTTCGAGGTCAGCATTCCCGATGAAGGAGTGCAAAATATGCGCTCCGTTCAGGAGGTCGTCGAAGGCGTCCGGAAGCTGCTGGAGGGAAAGAACCAAACTGTGCCGCCAGGTGCGGCATGAACCGTGTGGCAGTGACGGGCTTGGGCCTGGTTTGCGCGCTAGGAAATAGTGTACCGGAATGTTGGGGGCGTTTAGCCGCGGGCAAAAGCTGCATTGCGCGGCTAAGAGAGCCCGGCACTCCGCCCTATAAATTCCAGAACGGCGCAGAAGCGTGGAGCTTCAATGCCTCCGATCACTTCAGCGACAAAGATTTGCTGATGTTGGAGCGCTTTGCCCAGTTTGCCGCCGTAGCTGCTCGGGAAGCAGTAATTCAAAGCGGTTTGTCCTTTAAGGGGGAACTCGCCGACCATTCCGCCGTGATCACGGGAAGCAGCGTGGGAGGTCAGTTTTCCGAAGAAGAAGGATATCAGCGGCTCTATCGAGACAGAAATCCACGTGTTGCGCCATTAACTATTCCGCGCACGATGGCTAATGCGGGGGCCAGCCGCATTTCGCTCGAATTTGGCATTACTGGGCCGGCGTATACGATCGCCACGGCTTGCTCCTCTTCGAACCACGCCCTGGGGCAGGCATTTTGGATGGTGCGTGGGGGGCAGATAACTGCGGCGGTCGCAGGCGGCAGTGAGGCTGTCTTCGCCGAAGGACTGCTACGTGCCTGGGAGGCGATGCGTGTGGTTTCACCCGACCCGTGCCGGCCGTTCTCGGCAGATCGAAAAGGACTCACATTGGGCGAGGGCGGTGCCATGCTGGTGCTGGAGAGCTGGGAGCATGCTAAAGCCCGGGGCGCAGAGATTCTTGCCGAAATCGTAGGATTTGGGATGAGCTCGGACGCCTTTCATATTACGCAGCCCTGTGTAGATGGGCCGGCCAAAGCGATGCGCTGGGCGCTTCAAGATGCCGGTATAAGACCGGAGCAGGTTGACTACATCAATGCGCACGGGACCGGCACCGTGGCAAACGACGTAACGGAGAGCCAGGCGATTCGCTGTGTCTTCTCCCGGAGCGCCGATTCGCTCCTGGTAAGCTCGACGAAATCCATGCATGGGCACACTCTGGGAGCAGCAGGGGCCATCGAGGCTATAGCCACCCTGCTAGCCCTCAAGCACGGCGTGATTCCTCCTACGGCTAACTTTACAAGCGCGGATCCGGCATGCGCCCTGGACGTGGTTCCTAATATCGCGCGCCGCGCTCCCGTGGAAACTGCCATATCGAACACCTTCGCATTCGGCGGGCTGAATGCAACACTCGTTATGAAGCGGGCTTGACGGCAGACATCCAAATTCTCGACCGCGCTAAACTGCGAAGCATCTTACCGTGTTAAGCGCATCTAAAGTTCGGCAATGAAAATTACCATCGGAGCAGATCACGCAGGGTACGAGATGAAGCGGCAGTTGGTGCAATTTGTGGAAAAGCTCGGCCACTCTGTTCACGACGTTGGCACGTTTGAGCCCGAAAAACCAGATGATTATCCGGATTACGCCATCTTGGTTGCGGAAGATATCAGGTCCGGTCAGGCCGAACGGGGCATTCTAGTGTGTGGCAGCGGGGTGGGCGTCTCGGTTGCCGCAAACAAGTTTAAGGGCATTCGGGCCGGGCTTTGCCATGATCACTATTCGGCGCACCAGGGGGTAGAGCACGACGACATGAACGTTCTGGTTCTGGGTTCGCGCATCATCGGGTTGATGCTTGCTCAGGATGCTGTGGAAGCTTTTTTGAACGCGAGTTTTAGTGGCGAGGAGCGCCATGTCCGCCGCCTAAATAAGGTGAAAGGAATCGAGAAAAATGAGTTCCGCTAATGCACAGAGCGCCGCCGAGGCTGCCACCTTTTCTTATTCGCTGCCAAGCGATTTAGAGAAGGCGGTCAAGGAGGCGCGGAAAAAATGGGACGCGAGCCGAAACACGGAGCGGCTCTGGAACAAAGATGCTTCGCTCTGGACAAATACGGACGAAGCAAAGTGGCTTGGCTGGCTCGACATCGTTGACCAGCAGCTATCAAATGTATCCCGGTTCAAAGCTTTGTCGGCTGAGGTGTGCGAGGACGGCTTTACGCACATGTTGCTGCTCGGCATGGGCGGATCGAGCCTTTGCCCGGAGGTGTTTAGTCTCACTTTCGGAAAGCAGGCCGGGTCCCCGGAGCTATTGGTACTCGATTCGACAGATCCGGTTTACATCAGGAGCATGAGAGCGCGGATCGATCCGGCCCGAACGCTATTTTGCGTCTCGAGCAAGTCCGGCACGACGCTTGAGCCGAATATTTACATGCAGTACTTCTTCGATGAAACGAAGAAAGCGGTCGGTGATCGCGCGGGTCATCACTTCATTGCCATTACCGATCCGGGTTCGAAACTGGAAGGTGTCGCGGAAAAACTAGGATTCCGCCGCGTTTACCACGGGGTGCCGAGTATCGGCGGCCGTTATTCGGCTCTGTCGGATTTCGGGCTTGTGCCGCATGCGGCGATGGGACTCGATACCGAGAGATTGCTGAGGCGCGCGGCAGTGATGGTCGAGAAATGCAAGCTTCCCGACGCCGCACAAAATCCGGGCGTATCGCTTGGGCTGGTCTTGGGAACGGCGGCCGCACAGTTCGGGAGAGACAAGGTGACGCTGCTGTGCTCGCAATCGATATACGATCTGGGCGCGTGGTTGGAGCAGCTGCTTGCTGAGTCAACTGGGAAAGAGGGGCATGGTCTGATTCCGGTGGATCGCGAGCCGTTGTTCCCGCCCGACAAATACGGTAAGGACCGCATTTTCGCTTACATCAAATATGCTTTGGACAACGATCCAGAATTGGAGGATTCTCTCGCGGCGCTCGAACAAGCGGGCGAGCCCGTGCTGCGCATTGTCATGAACGACCTTCATGATCTTGGTCAGGCGTTTTTCCAATGGGAAATCGCGACGGCGGTAGCGGGGTCAGTGATCGGGATCAACGCTTTCAATCAGCCGGACGTTGAAGCGAGTAAGATCGTGACGCGAGATCTGACGTCGGCATTCGAAGAAAGCGGTTCGCTGCCTCCCGAAAAACCTGTGCTTGAGCAGGACGGAATCAAGCTGTTCACTGACAAAGCGAATGCGGCGGCTTTGCTCAAACATGGGAACACGCTGGGCGCGGTGATTCGTGAGCATGTGGATCGGCTCGAACCGGGAGATTACTTCGGCTTGCTCGCCTATATACCTATGTTTCCGGAATACGAAGCCAAGCTGGAAGCGGTCCGTAAAGAGATCGTCGAGTCGAAGCGCGTCGCTACAGTATTGGGCTTTGGACCGAGATTCCTGCACAGTACCGGCCAGGCTTACAAGGGTGGGCCGAATTCGGGCGTGTTCCTGCAAATCACGTGTGACGACGCGGAAGATCTGCCAGTGCCACAGCAGAAGTATACATTCGGCGTGGTGAAAGCAGCCCAGGCCCGGGGAGATTTCCAGGTTTCGGCCGATCGGCATCGGCGTGCGTTGCGCGTTCATTTGGGTAAAGACTTGATGAAGGGCATCGAGCGATTGAGCGATCTGATATGCGCTGCGGTGGCGCACTGAGCTGACTTCAAAATCGGCTCCTAGGTGGCTAGTGGCTCAATTTGAGCATTATTTAGAGCAAGAGTTTCTAAAGGGGAGGCCCGGTACACCAACTAACAAACACTCCACAGATGAGAAAATAAATGACCAGCCACGCGGGATAACAAAGAACAAAAGGAATGAGCAACAGCAGCCAACGAAGAGCTTTCTTGTGATTGCCAGCCGATCGGTGTGCTTTGCAGAAAAGCCAGATCTAGGTTCCGGTAATTAAAAGGGGTGAGAACGTACTCGCCAAGGAGATTGGCGTCAGTCCAGACAGGAAGGTATACCTCAGGAATGAGTCTCGGGATAGCTGCCGGGGCGAGCATCGATATGCCAGCTAGCGCAAATAGAACACCGACCCTGGTCAACAGTGTGCCTCGCCACGGAGTATCTACCATTGAGATTTTTGTGTAAGCATCACAAATTAACCCCGTGATGATTCAATTGAGCCACTACCTACAAAGTGCGGGTACTTACTGTACTTGCAGAGTTATGACGACACTCGCATGGATGTCTAACGTGCCTGCTTCGATGGGCGTGGGTGCGGCCGCATCCATCTGAGCTGTCGCTCGTGCCTGCGCGAATAGAGGTCGCACGATAGGCGCTTCAGTAGCTTCGGCGGCAAGTACGCCCAGCACCCGGAGGTTTAACGCCTTCGCAATGGCTTCAGCACTGGCACGCGCCTTCCCCGCGGCTTCTGCCAGTGCCTGAGCCCGGACGGCTTCGTCGTTGCGCAGAGTGAAAGCAATGCCGTTGATGTTGTTTGCCCCGGCGTGCGTGGCTGTGTCTATGATCTTCCCGACTAAGGAGAGATCATCCACCGTCGCGAGAACAGTATTGCTTGCGTGATACCCGATCACCTTCGAAGCACTTCCGTCTTTCGAGTATTGATAGTCGGGTGAAATGGAGTACCCGGTCGTTTTTAATTGCCCGTTTCCACCGAGCGCCCGCTTCACTGCGTCAACCACTGCGGTGGTCTGCGTTGCATTCTGGGCCGATGCCGCCTGTGCCGTCGGAGCCTGACTCAGAACGCCAATCGTAACCTGAGCGCGATCGGGCTTAGCAGTTACGGTTGCGTCGCCTGAAGCCCGAACAACATGCGACAACTTGGCCGTGTCCTGCGCTGGGATGGAGTAAATGACGAGAACAGATAAGGAGAGCAGCCGGCCGAGCATCACATCTTCAAGCTAACAAGTTAGAACCGGCGAGGCGCTATAAGCGAGAGACGAATGTACGAGATCGGTGATTGGCAATCCGGTCCGCTTTACCTGGAGGGCAAGATCTGCGCTGAGCTTTTGAGCGATCACTACATGGTCGCACCACGAAAGCGTGTGTTCGAGCGAATTGTCGAGCAAGCGACCGATATGCGGAATCTGCTGAAGAATGAAATGACGGTTGCTTCCATAGATAGTATCTAGCTGAATGTGCGGATCGAAAACGCGCACCTGTCGCCCCTTGCCGATCAGTTGCTCGAGAAGAGTAACGACGGGGCTCTCACGGAGATCATCCGTATTTTCTTTGAATGCGAGCCCAACTACCCCGAGGCGCCGGGCAGGTAGTTCAAGGATGGCCTCAATAGCTCTCTGAAGGTGCTGCTGATTACTCGGCAGCGTGGACTCAAGCAGCGGAAGGCGGAGGTCGAGGCGGTTGGCGCGATAGTTGAGCGCGCGTAGGTCTTTCGGAAGACATGAGCCTCCAAAGGCAAAGCCGGGCTTGAGATACGCGGGCGAAACGTTCAGCTTCTTGTCTTCGCAAAGAGTAGACATGACTTCGGCAGAATCCACGTTCAGGCGGGCACTCAGCGATCCGATCTCGTTCGCAAATGAAATTTTCACAGCGTGGAAAGCATTGCAAGCGTATTTGATCATCTCGGCTGTCCGGAGCCCAACCAGGCAAGGTGGAATCTCGAACGATGCATAGAGTGCCGCAATGCGTTTGACCGCCTCAGGATCGTCACCGCCAATCACGATCAGCGAAGGCTCCAGGAAATCTTTGACAGCAACTCCTTCCCGGAGAAATTCCGGATTCGAAACGACAGAGACGAGCGCATGATCTTTAAACAACGGAATAACGGTCTCTTCGCACGTGCCCGGGAAAACGGTGCTGCGTATGGCAACAATAAGAGGCTTTGTACGTTCCGAAAGAGTAGCTTCGATTTCCTTGACTACCCGCCGAAGCTGTTCGAGACTCAAATTGCCATTCTTTTCGGAGGGTGTTCCGACACACACGAAGGCGATATCTGCGTCCACGACAGGCTCTATCGATGTACTTGCGGTGAGCCGATCGGCAGCGACGTTGTCCCGAATCAGAGACTCGAGCCCAGCCTCGTAAAACGGAGCAATTCCGTTCAGAACGTTAATAACCTTGATCTCATCACGATCAATACCGGTCACCTGGTAACCGAGCTTTGCGAAGCATGCTGCAGATACGCAGCCGACGTAACCCAGGCCAAGCACCACGATTCGTGGCGCTAGCATTTCAGAACTCATTGTGTTTGACATACGACCTTGCCGACTGGAAGTCTCAACTCTTTACGGAGATAACCGGTATAGATCTCCTGCATGCGTTTCGTGGAAGCGGCGAGTGAAAAGCCGTCGCGGATAGCCCGAGTACCTGCTTGGGCGAGTCGCGAACGTAGGCCAGCATCATCAAGCACGCGAGACAGCTTTTCTGCAAGGTCCCGGGAATCGCCGGGCTCGAAAAGCAGTCCAGTCTCTTCGTCCCGAATCATCTCAGGGTTGCCGCCGATTCGAGAGGCGATGCACGCACAGCCACACGCCATTGCCTCCATCAAAGAGTTCGAGAATGCTTCGGAGACAGAAGGAAGAACAAAAATGTCGATGGATCTGAGCCAACTGGCGACGCCGGAGACTGCCGGTTCAAATACGCAGCGATCGGAAACGCGTAGCTCTTGTGCAAGATTTTCTAGCCGCGCCAGTTCAGGACCGCTGCCAACGATTGCGAGGCGAAGATTTCTATCTTGAGCTAAAACGCGTGCAAATGCTTCGATCAATGTGGCTACATCTTTCTCGGGCCGCAGAACGCAAACCACCCCGATCACAACCGAAGCATCGGCCAGAGCAGGAACGCGCTGCCTCCCTTCGGAATGAAAGCGTTCTATATCAATGCCGTTGTAACAAAGGTGCAGCAATGAGGTTGGAACGTGCTCGGTGCCTACCATTTCGCTCCAGACCGCTTGCGAGTTGACGATAATGCCGCTCACGAGACGATCTGTCACTCGAAGCACTTTGAGATAGGAACGCGGTATGAGGCGGCGGTCGGCGCGTTGACTCGAGAGAACGACTGGCACTCGAGCCGCGCGTGCGACAGGAACGCCGAAACAGTTTAAGGGATAGTCAAAAGTGTGAACGAGCCGAATCTTATGTTTTCGAAGATAAGAGATAAGCTGGCGGATGCCACTGAATGCGCTCGGTTCTTTGAAGGAGGTAATTGGCAAGCGAAGAATAGGAATGCCGTGGCGATGCAACTCGTCGGCTCGGATGCCCTCTTTGAAACAACCCACATGAACTTCAAAACGGGATGGGTCCAGCGAACGTGCGAGTTCTGTCAACTGCCGTTCTGTCCCGCCGGGACCAAGCTCGCGAGCCATCAACATGGTTGGTACCGCGGCGGATCGATTGGACATATCGCTTCGTGAATACGCAGGACACTCCATTGCTCCGATTACATGACCTTAGCTTGTCAGTGCTGATTTTTGTCGCATTTTCTCCCTGATGCTTTGGAAGGACGCTAATGGCCGGTGCGCCGTCGAATCTGGATGCTAAATTTGATGCAACTAGGTATGAGATTCTCTGACCCGAGGAGTCGCGATGCATCTTCGCTGTAGTGCAAGCGAGTGCGGGACGATCCTGGACCTGCACGATCGTTCCCTCGCTTGCCCTACGTGTGGAGACTTGCTCGAAATCGTCATCGATCAAAGCCTGCCCGATGCGGCCGTATTAAAGAGAATCTGGCTTGAGCGGCGTGCCTCACGTGATCCGCGCGATACCAGCGGTGTGTGGCGGTTCCGCGAGTTCTTGCCTGGCTCCTACGATCAATCCGGAACCGTGACAATTTCGGAAGGCAATGTGCCACTAGTGCGCGGGCAAAAAACGGCGCAATGGGCAGGGCTTCGAAATCTGTGGTTCAAACATCTGGGCTGGAATCCAACCGGATGCTTCAAAGACTTGGGCATGACCGTCGGGATCACCGAAGCAAAGTTCGCCGGCGCCAAGGCGGTGGGCTGCGCTTCGACAGGAAATACCGCTGCATCGTTGGCAGCTTATGCCGCGCGTGCTGGACTGAAGGCACGCGTCTACCTTCCTGCGGGTCAAGTGTCCAACAACAAGTTAGCTCAGGCGCTCGATTTCGGCGCCGAAGTCGTCAAGATCGAAGGCAGCTTCGATGATGCACTTGAAGCGCTCCTCCACAGTGCCAATCCGGATCTGTATTTTCTAAACTCCATTAACCCGTTTCGGATCGAGGGCCAGAAAACAGCGATGTTCGAATTGCTGGAGCAGTTCGGTTGGGAGGTTCCGGATTACCTTGTGTTGCCTGGCGGTAATCTCGGCAACTCATCGGCATTTGGCAAGGCCTTCGAGGAGCTCAAGCTTTATGGGCTTATCGAGAAGGTCCCACGCATGATCATTGTCCAAGCCGAAGGCGCGAATCCCTTCACTCGCCTGTGGAATTCCGGCTCTAGACGATTGCAAGCCACCGAACATCCCGAGACTGTCGCAACCGCCATTCGCATCGGCAATCCTCGTTCATGGAAAAAGGCTCTACGTGCGATCGAGTTCACAGACGGTTTGGTAATCGACGTTACTGACGAGGAGATCGGCGAGGCCAAGACAATGATCGGGCGCGATGGCATCGGTTGTGAGCCTGCGTCTGCAACCACGCTGGCGGGACTCAAAAAACTGACCGTCGCAGGGAAGATAGATCCTGACGCGACTGTCGCTGCCGTTCTGACCGGTCATGCTCTGAAGGATACCGACTACATCATTAAGTCTCAGCAGAACCTCGAATCCAGAGAGGTGGCGGGAGTTCATGTTTCTTGACGGACTCGACGCTTCTTCGGAGACGTGAATCGTCTTCAGACCTGGAAATTTCGGTACCCGGCTCCATCGCCAATCTTGGCCCCGGGTTCGACACGCTGGCAGTCGCAGTACAACTCTATTTGCGGCTCCATGTCCGGGCCGATCCGGGCACAAACAAACTGCGCTTTCACTTCACGCGCTGCAAACTCGATGGTGAGAATTACATCGAGCGCGCGTTTCGTTTTATCGCCCGGCAGCATGGTAATTCCTTTCCATCTCTCTCGGTCGAAGTAGAGAGCGATATCCCGGCTAGGGCCGGTCTCGGCAGCAGTGCGGCGGCAACAGTGGCAGGCTTGCGGCTTTATGAAGCCATGACGAGTCCGCTACCGCGACAAGAATTGTTGAAGGTCGCATTCGCCCTTGAATGCCATCCCGATAACGTTGCCGCTGCTCTGCTCGGCGGTCTTACCGCAAGTTGCCAGTTGCCTGATGCGTCCGTGGTTGCTGTGCGGATGCCATGGCCGGAGTCGTTGGGCTTTGTAGTGTTGACGCCAGAAGCGCCGCTATCCACGTCTGCCTCGCGAAACGCCTTGCCTGAGAATATTTCTCGCGATGATGCGGTCTTCAACCTGCAACGGCTCGCGCTTCTGCTTCACACGCTTCAGAGTGGTAATTTCTCATTCCTGCGAGAAGCCCTGCGCGACCGTATCCATCAGCCCTTTCGGCTGAGCCTCGTACCCGGGCTGGAAAAAGCTTTATCGCTCGAGCACCCGGACCTTCTCGGTGTGTGCCTTAGCGGCGCGGGTCCTTCGATCGTTGCTTTCGCCGAACAGAACTTCGAAGCGATCGAAGAGTTGCTGCGAAAGACTTTTCTTCCTTTGGGGCTGACGTTCACAATTCGCACTATCAGGGCGCACCTTCAGACCACAGAGACTGCACGAGATTTTCCTAAATGACACTCCTCGTGTACGGCGCGCACTGCCCGCTCAAGGCCATCCAACCGCACGATGATACCGATCGTCAGTTCGCTCGAGCCTTGAGCGATAGCAATGATGTTAATATCTTCCCTGGAAATTGCGGTAAACACGCGTCCCGCGAGCCCGGGCGTTCCGCGCATTCCTTCACCAACCACTGCCAGTAAGCCGACGTTTTCATCTACTTCGATAGGCTTCAAGTAGCCGTGCGCTAGCTCAATCGAAAGATTTGCTTCCAACGCTTTCAATGCTGCGAGAACATCGTGCTTGCGGATCAGGAAACAAAACGTTTGGCGGTAACTCGAGCTGCTAAACACCAAGATCTCGACATTCGCTAGCGCAAGCGCGTCCAGCGCGCGAGCCATCAGCTTTGTGCCGCTCAGCGCCGCATTAGCAGGCTCCATCGAAACCAGCGCTACGCTCGACATCGATGTGACCGCCCGCACGCCTCTGGGCTCATCAAGATGGGACACTATTTTAGTGCCGGGCTTTTCCGGCGCGAAGCTGTTCTTGCTCCATACAGGAATGTGCTTTTCAACCAAAGGAGCCAGAGTCCTGGGATGCAGGATTTTAGCGCCGTTGTAGGCGAGCTCTGCCGCCTCGGCGTAACTTACTTTGTCGAGGACGGCGACATCTGCGACCAGACGTGGGTCAGCCGTCATAATGCCGTCGACATCCGTCCAGATCCAGAGTTCCTGGGCATCTAGAGCTGCTGCGAGAATAGATGCTGAGAAATCCGAGCCGCCTCGTCCAAGAGTCGTTGGGCGACCGTCGGGGGTTGCACCATTGAAGCCGGTTACCACGGGAACAGTACCTTTCTCGACCAGCGGCAAGAGGCGCTCAACGCATTTTGTTCTAGTCAATTCCATCTGCGGTGACGCATTGCCGAAGACAGCATCAGTCACAATTACATCGCTTCCGTTAACCGCCTGAGCATCGACTCCAATCGACTCCAAATAGTGGGCCAAGAGTGTAGAGGAAAGCCGTTCGCCGATGGCAAGCGCTTCGTCGACGGAGCGGGGCGGACGTTCGCCCAACATGAGAATTCCGTTCGCGATTCGATGAAATTCCGAAACGAGCGACCGCACCTCCTCGTATGCGGCGTCGCGAAACTGAACTTTGCTCGCGGTCTCTTTGAAGAGATTTTCACAAGTCTCGAGATGGTGATTCAAAAGGCGGCGCAGGCTCGAGTCGACCACGGCTCTATCGCTCAATTCCGCGTGACGCAGCGTTTCGAACAACAGATCGGTCACCGTGGACATGGCGGATACGACAACGATCAACGGATGCCGTTTCTGTTGCTCGGAGATGATGGTTGTGGCCGCTCGCATGCGCTCAGCGCTTCCCATGCTGGTGCCGCCGAACTTCATCACCAGTAAACTTTTCAACGACTAAGTCTCCTTCTCACGGGTACAATCATGTATCGAGGTCTACCCTTTTTAGGTATGGCATGGAGCATTAATGGGAGGTGGCACTCTGAACGAGCCTAGCACCGGTAAGCTCGGTTTAGTTCTGGTTACAGCCAGCGCGCCTGGCGTCCTGCATCAATTGACGGGCGTGATCGCCAGGCATAATGGTGACATCCGGTCCGTTTCCATCATTGAGGAGCAGTTGCCGGATGCTCGCATTTATTTTGAACTTGACTTGCCGGGTGCGTCAGAAACTCTCGTAACAGATCTCCAGGAGTTGGAGGTAGTTCGGTCCGTCACTCCCGTGCAATCGCTCCAGAAAATCTACGGAAAGCGCATCATCATTGTGGGGGGCGGAGCACAGGTTGGCCAGGTGGCGCTTGGAGCGATCTCAGAAGCCGACCGGCACAACATACGCGGGGAACATATTTCGGTCGACACGATTCCGTTGGTCGGTGAGCAAACGTTGGCCGCAGCGGTTCGTGCTGTTCTGCGCCTGCCTCGCGTGCGGGCTCTGGTCATGGCGGGTGCTCTCATGGGAGGGGATATCGAAGCGGCAGTACGCGAAGTGCGTGGCCAGGGATTACTTGTGATCAGTCTGAACATGGCCGGAAGTGTGCCGAATGCCTGCGACCTGGTTGTGACTGATCCGGTGCAAGCAGGAGTAATGGCAGTGATGGCGGTGGCCGACACAGCACAGTTCAGGATCGAACGCTTACGTCGACGAGTGTTTTAGGCCTACCTTCCATGAGAAAACTGCTTGCTCTCAATCGCGGTGAAATTGCAATTCGCATCTTGCGGGCTGCGAACGAGCTTAGCCTCCGAACTGTCGCCGTCTATTCGCAAGAAGATCGGTTGAGCCTGCATCGTTTCAAAGCTGACGAGGCATATTTAATCGGTAAAGGAAAGGGCCCGGTTCAAGCGTATTTGGATGTTGACGGCGTGGTCGCGCTGGCGGCGGAAAAAGAAGTAGACGCAATCCATCCCGGGTACGGCTTCCTTTCTGAAAATCCTGCTCTTCCGCGAGCCTGCGATCGCGCTGGCATCACGTTTGTTGGACCGAGCGCTGAAATTCTAGAAGCTTTGGGAGACAAAACGGCTGCACGGCGGCTGGCTAAAAGTGCAGGCATACGGGTCGTTCCAGGGACGGAAGATCCGGTAAATCCGGATAGTAGCGACGCTCAGGCAATTGCTGCGCAGATTGGCTTCCCCCTAATCGTCAAGGCTGCTTTCGGTGGCGGCGGGCGCGGGATGCGCGTCGTGGAGTCGGCTGCCGACTTTACATCCAAGCTGCAAGAGGCAAGCCAGGAGGCAGCCGCGGCATTTGGCAATAACGCTGTATTTCTGGAGCGCTACATACGTCGAGCGAAACACGTAGAGATTCAAATCATTGGGGACACACACAGCAATATTCTGCACCTCTACGAACGTGACTGCTCGGTTCAGCGCCGCCACCAGAAGGTGGTAGAGATCGCGCCTGCCATAGGTCTACCTGCGAAAGTGCGCGGCGAGTTGGCCGAGGCAGCTGTTGCTCTGGCGCGAGCCGTAAATTACTACAACGCCGGTACTGTCGAATTTCTGGTGGATGCCGATACTCACGAGTGGTTTTTTATCGAAGTAAATCCACGTTTGCAGGTGGAGCACACGGTAACCGAAATGATTACCGGCGTCGACATCGTTCGTACACAAATTCAGGTTGCACAGGGACGCAGTCTACGTGACGAAGAGCTTGCACTGCCTCCGCAATCTGAGATTCCGCTCCACGGTACAGCATTACAGTGCCGGGTAACCACTGAAGACCCTGCTAATAACTTCGTTCCGGATTACGGGAAGATCCGTACCTATCGCTCGCCGGCCGGCTTTGGCATTCGTCTCGATGGCGGATCGGCATATAACGGCGCCGTCATATCGCCGTATTATGACTCGCTGCTCGTCAAGGTAACGGCTTGGGGGACGAATTTCAAGCAAGCTTGTCAACGCATGGACCGAGCTTTGCGCGAGTTCCGTATACGCGGTGTAAAGACCAACATCCCGTTTTTGGAAAACGTGGTGAATGACGCGATTTTCCAGTCGGGTGACGCCACAACTTCCTTTCTGGACGACACTCCTCAGCTGTTTGAGTTTGAGTCGAGGCGCGATCGAGCGACCAAGCTGCTCACGTACCTGGCAGACATCGTTGTGAACGGCAACCCGGAAGTAGCGAATAAACCCAGACCGACGGTGATTCGCGAGGCACCTGTACCACAGTCGAGTGCCAGTAAACCACCGGACGGTACACGCCAGCTGCTGCAAAAATTAGGGCCGGAGAAATTTGCCGAGTGGACACGGGGCCAATCCAGGCTGCTCATTACAGATACGACGTTTCGTGATGCGCACCAATCTTTGATGGCCACTCGTGTTCGTTCCTACGATTTATTGCGTATCGCTGATTTCGTTGCGAAGGAACTGCCGCAACTGTACAGTCTCGAAATGTGGGGCGGCGCAACCTTCGATGTGGCGATGCGCTTCCTGCTGGAAGACCCATGGAAACGGCTGCAAGATTTGCGCGAAAAGATACCGAATATTTGTTTTCAAATGCTGTTGCGGGCTTCAAACGCGGTCGGTTACACGGCTTACCCAGATAATGTGGTTAAAACGTTCATCGAAGAGGCCGCTGCCCAAGGAATCGATATCTTTCGCATCTTTGATTCACTCAACTGGATGCCGAACATGCAAGTGGCCGTCGAAGCCACCTTGAAAACCGGCCGGCTATGTGAAGCGGCGATCTGCTACAGCGGCGATATTCTGGATCCTGCAAGAGAGAAATATTCGCTGAACTATTACTTGCGCCTTGCGAAGGAATTGCAGCGCATGGGCACCCATATTCTCGGCATCAAGGATATGGCGGGGCTCCTTCGACCTTATGCGGCATATAAGCTCGTGAAGACTTTGCGTGAGGAGGTTGGGCTTCCGATTCACCTCCACACACATGACACAAGCGGGATCAATGCCGCAACAATTCTAGAAGCGGCTGAGGCGGGCGTTGAAGTGGCGGATGCCGCAATCTCGGCCGTGAGCGGCACGACAAGCCAGCCCAATTTGAACTCGATCGTTGCGGCTTTGGCGCACACGGAACGAGATACAGGACTAAATTTTGAAGCGCTGAACCGCTGCGCGGATTATTGGGAGGTGGTGCGCACCTACTATACGCCCTTCGACAACGCGCCTAAATCTGGCACGGCTGACGTTTACATCCATGAAATGCCGGGCGGCCAATACACGAACTTCAAAGAGCAAGCGGAGGCGATGGGTCTTGGCAATCGATGGCCTGAGATCGCGCGCATGTATGCCGACGTAAACAAGGCCCTAGGAGACATCATCAAGGTCACGCCTTCCAGCAAGGCTGTCGGAGACCTTGCGCTCTATCTGATCAGTCGTGACATGAGCGTGAAAGATTTGGAGAACCTGGCGCCCGATCATCAACATACGTTCCCGAACTCCGTTGTGGACATGTTCATGGGTTCGCTGGGGCAACCGGAGGGTGGCTGGCCGCCCAAGTTGCAGCGAGTTATTTTGCGAGGGCGAAAGCCGAACGAGGGACGACCAGGTGAGCGACTCGAGCCAGCGGACCTTGAACAATCCGCGGCGCAAATGGCGGAGAAGACCGGGTGTTCGAGTCGCACGGACCTGATGAGTTACTTGATGTACCCGGACGTCTTCGAGAACTTCGCCGCGGCACGCACGCAATACGGCGAACTGGACGTTTTACCGACCCTACAGTTTCTTTATGGATTGCAGGAAACGGAAGAGATAACAGTCGAGCTTGAGCCAGGCAAAACGCTCGTCATCCGTCTTCTGACCGTAGGAGAACCGAGGCCTGATGGAATGCGGACCGTCTTCTTTGAGCTGAACGGCCAGCCGCGGGAAGTGGAAGTACGCGACAAATCCCTCAAGGAGATTGCCAGTGTTCGCCGAAAGGCGGACCCAGCGAGGAAGGGCGAGGTGGGCGCGCCAATGCCAGGAGCCGTTACGATGCTGCATGGAAAGGCCGGTCAAGAAGTCAAGGAAGGAGACCGGCTACTTGTAATGGACGCAATGAAGATGCAAACCACGGTGTACGCACCAGTGGCTGGGACGATCAAGGAAATTACTGTGAACCTTCGAGATACTGTCGAAGCGCGCGATTTGCTTGTAACGATTGAGTAGCTTCGGACCGCCCGAATCTACACGCCCCAACTGTAATCGCGGATCATTGACCCAGTTGCTTCGTCTTTCTCCAGTAGGCGCATCAGTTCCAGTCGCAGAGCATCCACCAGCGCCCTCCAACTCGCGTCGATAACGTTGTCGGAAATCCCAACCGTTGTCCAACTGCGGCGGTGGTCAGTCCATTCGACCAATACTCTGACTTTGGATTCAGTGCCACCTCGCCGATCGAGTACGCGAACTTTGTAATCAGTTAACCGAACGTTGGTGATGGCGGGATAAATTGATGCAAGACACTGCCGTAAACACATATCGAGGGCGTGCACAGGGCCATGCCCGCTTGCCGTTGCGGAATGTACGTCGTCGCCGACGCGCAACATCACGCTCGCCGTGGTTACCGTCTCGTCGCTGCCCTGCAGCTTGGAAGCGCCGCTTTGAAGCTTTGTGGAAACCTCATAACTAACGATGTCAAAGGGATGAAATTCGGGATACGCAGCCTGGCGAACGAGCAACTCAAATGTGCCCTCAGCCGTTTCGAAATCGTAGCCCTGATGCTCCATCAGCTTCATGCGTTGTAGAACTTCCCGCCGCGCAGTGTCGCTGAGATGGTCGCCCAGCCCATGCTGTTTTAGCTTGTAGCTGACATTGCCACGGCCCGAGAGATCGCTCAGCAAAACGCGTTGCTGATTGCCAACCATCTCGGGATTAATGTGCTCGTAGCTTGCAGAATCCTTTAAAACGGCACTCACGTGCATCCCGCCTTTGTGAGCGAAAGCACTGCCGCCAACAAAGGCTTGCTCCCGGCGCAGAGGCAGATTTGCCACCTCAGCTACAAAACGCGCCACGCTAGTCAAATTCCGCAGATTATCGCGGCCGACGGTGGTATGTCCCAGCTTCAACTCGAGATCCGCCAAGATCGAGCAGAGATTCGCATTTCCGCACCGCTCGCCATACCCATTAATGCATCCCTGGACGTGCGTTACCCCCGCCTCGACGGCAAGAATCGTGTTCGCCACCGCCACCTCCGAATCATTGTGGCAATGAATCCCGAGTACTCCGTCAAAACGTTTACGAATTTCTTGTACAACTTCGATCAAACGCATGGGCAACGTGCCGCCGTTGGTATCGCACAAGCAGAGCACATCCGCACCCGCCGTCTGAGCGGCTTCCAACGTTCGCAAAGCAAAAGCCGGATCGGCATCGTAGCCATCGAAGAAATGTTCGGCATCATATATCACCTCGCGTCCCTGACCTTTCAGGTAGGACACGGTGTCGGTGATCAGCCGCAGATTCTCTTCTTCCGTAATGCCCAACACACGATGCACATGGAAACTCGATGTTTTTCCGAAAATCGAGACAACCGGAGTCCCACTCGCCAGCAGCTCCGCCACGTTCGCATCTTTCTCGACTGAATTCTTGGCGAACCGAGTTGCACCGAAAGCGGTCAGCTTGGCGTGCTTCAACTTCAGGTCCTTAGCCCGCACGAAAAACTCTTTATCCTTTGGGTTCGATCCCGGCCAACCGCCCTCGATGTAGTCGATACCGAGCTCATCGAGCTTCTCCGCAATCATCAGTTTGTCGTCTACAGAGAACGAGACGGACTCGCCCTGAGTGCCGTCGCGAAGCGTCGTATCTAAGCTAAAGATCTTCATAACCTGCCCGTGTTTGTATTCGTAAAATCCGTGTTAAAAAAGGTTGACACTGACCTAAATGCAAAAGGCCACCGGCTTTCGCCCAGTGGCCTTGAAAACTCAGTTCATCACGAAGTCTCAGGCCGGGCCTCTGATAGCCGCAATGATAATAATGCCGCCGTTTGAAAGGATGAGCATGAGACGAAGGATTACTTGGATTATAAGACATGCGCCCGCAAACGCAAAATTGGGGAGTGTCTTAAAGGTGCGTTGACGGGCCCAGTGCGGATTTTTTGGCTGCTTTTAGGCATTAACTTTCGGGGTCATTGGGTTCAGAGTGTTGCGCTCGAATGCTTATAGTTCGACTGGAACCGCCATAATTCCGGACACGGCTAATAAGGACAAAACTAGCTTCGAATGCCTTCCTAGGCGCCCCACGCCTCCTGCTTTCTCAATTCACCTTCGGATCAGGATCAATGGTTCGGGCCGCCAGCGAGCGCAGGCCAGCGTCGAAAACTATCCCTAGCTCGTGGGTCGCATTATTTTGACGTCTCTTTTCTCCACTCCACTCGTCTGCAAATCAGTCGGTTTTCGATATATTGCCCGATGGCTGCCGTCGACGGGTTGTACTTCAATCACTTTGCCGCGCTTTTGAAGCTTTCGGAAGAATGCCTGCGATTGACGATTTGGGCTTCTCCGACCAGAATTGAAATCGCTGATTCATCAGGTGTGTATGACTCGTGCCTGTACTGACAGTGTCAAGCACCTCGATTGCCCGTTCCACCGCCGCGATCAACTCGCCGACGCGTCGCGGATTATTTTCGAGAGGAGATGTCCTCGATCCGTCATTTGCGCTCCTCAAAAAATACCGATCCCCTTTTTGAATGAATCAACCCTCCCATTTTTTGACCGCTTGATACGCAAAATTTTTCCCGCATTCGATGTATCGGCCCTTTAGAAACCGCAGGAGTTGCGGCCTTGTAAATCCGTCGCTTCGATGTAGCTTGCAGAAGTGTTCAAACGCCTGCCATCGGTCTTTGATTCCATCGGGTATCAGCTCGTTAGAGTTGGCGTGTACCAGTGCCAATGTTCGCTCGTACTGATTCACCTCGTCCTCCTTCCGTTGAACTTCGGCCAAAAGGCTGTGCAGTTCTTTCTTTGCCGCCCTAACTTGCTGGCTCAATAGCGAAGCGAGAGAACTGGGATTAGATTGTACGGATGTTCGTCTCATAGGCCAACGTCGAAACTCCAGTTCCAATCAAATCAGCGTTTTCAGCAAGGGGAAAAAAGGGGGATCGAAATGCTGAGGGGATTCAAGCCTGTTGGGCCTTTGCGCCGTTTCATTCCCTATGTATCGTCCCAAATTATCGCGAAGTACTCCGACCCCTCCACCCTGGCTTTCCCGCCGCCGGCAATCGAGGGATGGGGGATTCGGAATCGTCGCGAGAACGAGATTCTGCTTTATTTATGAGGGGTGGGGCGTCGTGAGATCACGGCGCGTCGGTGGCTTGCCACGCCGCAAGCGTATCATCGAACAGCAAGCGCTTGATATGGAAGAAAAACTAATCAGCGCAGTTTTAGAACACTACCAAATGGGTTCGTGAATGTGGCTCGCGAAATTACGCGTAAAACAACCCTGTGCTGTCCGTCGCGGATTTACGGCGTACCGGTTCCACTGAGAGCCGCAGTGTGAGGCGAACCGGCGGCGTTATCCGTTACGCTGAGGGAAGCGGATCGCGTTCCCGTCGCCTGCGGCGTGAACTTGATCGAAATGGTGCAATTTCTGCCGGCTGCGACACTCGTTCCGCACGTGTTCGTCTGACTGAACTCGGCCGCATTGGTTCCTGTAAACGCAATTTTGGTAATGGACACGGTTGCCGTCCCTATGTTGGCGAGCGTGATTGTTCGGGCAGTACTGGCCGTCTTAACTTTCTGGTTTCCAAATGCGAGCGTCGAGGGCGTCAGTGTGACTGGAACCCCTGTCCCACTCAGAGCCGCGGTATGAGGCGAACCCGCCGCGTTGTCCGTTACGGCAAGTGATGCAGAGCGCGTTCCTGCTGCTTGTGGCGTAAACTTGACCGAAATCGTGCAACTCCCGCCGGCTGCAACACTCGTACCGCACGTATTGGTCTGGCTGAAATCGGCGGCATTGGTTCCTGTAAACGCAATCCTAGTGATAGACACGGCTGAAGTGCCTATGTTGGAAAGTGAGACTGTTCGTGCGGAACTGGCGGTCTTCAGTCTCTGGTTTCCAAACGCGACTGTCGTAGGAGTCAGCGTGATTGGAATACCGGTTCCACTCAGAGCCGCCCGGTGAGGTGAACCCGCTGCGTTGTCCGTTACGGTGAGCGAAGCTGAACGCGCTCCTGCCGCTTGCGGCGTGAACTTGACCGAAATCGTGCAACTTCCGCCGGCTGCAACGCCCGTTCCGCACGTGTTCGTCTGGCTGAAGTCGGCCGTATTGGTTCCTGTAAACGCAATGCTGGTGATGGACAAGGCCGCTGAACCCGCATTCGAGAGCGTGATGGTTCGGGCGGAACTGCTTGCCTTAACCTTCTGATTTCCGAATGCGAGGCTCGAGGGAGTGAGCGAGACCTGTGCAGCAGCTATCCCTGTGCCGCTCAAAGGTGCCGAGTGAGGCGAACCCGCCGCGCCGTCAGTTACGGTGACAGAAGCCGACCGGGTTCCAGCCGCTTGCGGCGTGAACTTGACCGAAATAGTGCAACTCGCGCCGGCTGCGACGCTCGTTCCGCAGGTGTTTGTCTGGCTGAAGTCGGCGACATTGGTCCCCGTGGTCGCTATGCTGGTGATCGCCAGGGCTCCAGAACCTGCATTCGAGAGTGTGATCGCTCGAGCGGCGCTCACCGTTTTGACGTTCTGATTTCCAAATGCAAGACTCGACGGAGTCAACGAGACCTGGGCAACTCCCATACCCGTGCCGCTGAGAGCGGCCGCGTGAGGCGAGCCGGCCGCATTATCTGTCACGGTTACGGACGCCGACCGCGCTCCAGCCGCTTGCGGCGTAAACGTCACCGTAATCGTGCAGTTTTGGCCAGCCACGACACTGCTTCCGCAGGTGCTGGTCTGGCTGAAGTCGGCGGCATTAGTTCCTGTAATCGCTATGCTGGTGATCGCCAGGGCTCCAGAACCTGCCTTGGAGAGTGTGATCGCTCGAGCGGCGCTCGCCGTTTTGACGTTCTGATTTCCAAATGCAAGACTCGACGGAGTCAACGAGACCTGTGCAACTCCCATACCCGTGCCGCTGAGAGCGGCCGCGTGAGGCGAGCCAGCCGCATTATCTGGCACGGTTACGGAACCCGACCGCGCTCCTGCCGCCTGAGGCGTAAACGTCACCGTAATCGTGCAGTTTTGGCCAGCCGCGACACTGCTTCCGCAGGTGTTGGTCTGGCTGAAGTCGGCGGCATTAGTTCCTGTAATCGCGATGCTGGTGATCGACAAGGCTCCAGAACCCGCATTCGAGAGCGTGACCGCCTGCGCCGTGCTGGTTGTGTTAAAGTTCTGGCTCGCGAAAGTCAGCGCCGATGGGCTGAGCGAGACCTGCGCCACTCCCGCGCCGGTTCCGCTGAGGGACGCTGTATGGGGGGAGCCTGTGGCGCTGTCCGTAACGCTAACGGAAGCAGATCGCGCTCCGGTCGCTTGTGGCGTAAACGTCACCGTAATCGTGCAGTTTTGGCCAGCCGCGACACTGCTTCCGCAGGTGTTGGTCTGGCTGAAGTCGGCGGCATTAATTCCTGTAATCGCGATGCTGGTGATCGACAAGGCTCCAGAACCCGCATTCGAAAGCGTGACCGCCTGCGCCGTGCTGGTTGTGTTAACGTTCTGGCTCGCGAAAGTCAGCGCCGATGGGCTGAGCGAGACCTGCGCGATTCCAGCACCACTGCCGCTGAGAGCCGCCGCGTGAGGCGAACCCGCCGCGCTGTCGGTTACGGTAACGGAAGCAGATCGCGCTCCGGTCGCTTGTGGCGTAAACGTCACCGTAATCGTGCAGTTTTGGCCCAGCCGCGACACTGCTTCCGCAGGTATTGGTCTGACTGAAGTCGGTGGCATTGGCACCCGTAACCGAGATACCCGTGATCGACAAGGCTCCAGAACCCGCATTCGAAAGCGTGATCGTCTGCGGCCCGCTGGTCGTGTTAACGTTCTGATCTGCGAACGACAGAGCCGAGGGATTGAAGGAGACTTGCGCGACGCCTGCCCCAGTTCCGCTGAGGGCCGCTGTCTGAGGTGAATCTGCTGCGTCGTCGTTCACAGTAAGCGTACCCGATCGCGCCCCGGCCGCTTGCGGCGTGAACGTCACCGAGATCGTGCAACTCGCGCCAGCCGTCACACTGGTTCCGCAGTCACTGGTTTGGCTGAAATCCGCGGCATTGGTTCCCAGAATCGAGATGCTGGTAATCGCCAACGCTCCAGAACTTGCATTTGAAAGAGTGATCGTCTTCGCCGCGCTGGTTGTATTAACGTCCTGGCTTCCGAACGACAGACCCGCAGGGGTTAGTGAGATCTTTGGAGCGTCCATGTTGGTGAGTGTGAACGTGGCTGAAAGGCCGCCATGCGTCGCCGTCGCGGTGAACTGGCCCGCAATCGAGTTCGAGGTAAGATCCGAAGCCGTGGCGGAGCCATTTGAATCGGTCGTAATCGTGGCCGAACTGCTGAACGTTGCGCTTGCTCCGCTGGAGCCTGCGGTTATGGAGAACGTCACCGTTGCGCCAGCCACGGGATTGCCGTCCGAATCTTTTATTGATACCTGCAATGGCGTCGGGAATACCGAATCAATTGCATTGCTCTGATTGTCGCCCGCGATCTTCGTCATCGTTTGCTTGGCGTGGCCGAATGCCCCCATCATCCACGCAGAAGATTGATCGTACGCGTCGAACGGCACCGCGGTGCCCTGCGGATCCAGGATCGACCTAAAGGATGGGCCCAGGTCTGCACCCGCTCCAATCGCTGGCGAGGTCGTTTGCAGCTTGACATCGTTTGCAGTTAAAGGAGTGCTGTTCATGAATTGTGGATCGCTTGTGATAGCGCTATGACTGCCTAAAGCCGCTCCATTTACAGGAGTAGCGACGTTTGTGTTGTAAAGGTTATAGTCTTCCGTAGCCGAAGCGCAACCGTGGCAGTAAATTCCGGTGGAAAAATTGTCGAAGATGTTGTTCTTGGCGGTAACGCTGCTCCCGGCATAGACGCTAATCCCGGTTGTGCCTGGCCCGCCGGAAAACGTGTTATTGCTGTAAAATCCGCTCGAACTTGAGCTGATGTGGGCGCCGTTTCCTGTTCCGCAAGCCCCAACAATTACATTGGAAGTGACAACATCGTTGCTTGAGTAGTAATGCCCAATAGCATCTTTCGTGCCTCCAGGGCCGCTTTTGCACACAATCACGTTCCTGGTGACAGTTATGCCGGATTGGGGATTTGCCGCTGACCCTGTCAGCTCTATCGCCTCAGCATCGCCGCCTGAGAGAGGAACTATCTGATCGGCGTAGTTATCAGAAATGAGTCCACCGGTAACCGTAGCTGGATTTATGGAGCCTGCCTTGAAGGCGAATGCCTGTTGACCTCCATAAGCGTAGTTGTATTGGATAACTGAGGTGGAATTGCCACCGATTTCAACGCACCACCGCCGCTTGTCGAAGGGTCCACATTCCTGAGATCACAAGTGTTATTGGTGAACGTAACTGGACCGCTGCCCTGGGCGATGTGGCACCAAGCAGTCATTGTCCAATTCGGGTCGCTTGTGCACGTCGTATGATCGATCAGCGTGGTTCCGATACCGGAAATCCCATAGAATCCCCAAATCCCAGCGTTTTTGCCCGTCACATAGGTGATGCTCGTACCGTTTGTGCCGGGATAACTGATCCAAGTTCTGGTGGCGTTCTGAAGTTGTAAGCCAGTGATGGTGATGTAATCGTGGGAAATAGTGATCAACGTCGGTAACGAATTCCCGCCGTCGAGAATTGGGGATGCTCCCGTTCCGTAGCTGCCGTAAGTAATGGGACTGCCGCTTGAGCCTGCAAAAGGCGTAATCAATGCCGCAGAGAAGTTAGGACTCCCGCTCCACGTATCGCCTGCCTTGAAAAGAATCGAATCGCCCGGATTGTAAGCTCCGCCATTGACCTTCGTGATTGTCTTCCATGGCGCCGACATGGATGTTGCATTGTTCGAGTCTGACCCGCTGGACGACGAGACGTAATAGGTCGTTCCGAATGCTTGCGCGACGAAGAAAAAACCGCTAACGAGGCTAAGTAAAGTGGTAGATTTGCGGGTCAAAAAAGCTCGTCATGCACGAGATCTCGCGAGACACTTCCGCGGGATCAGATCGACGGCTGACATCCAGCAGCAACTGCGAGTCGCAGGCTAATTGAAAAATGGTATGGGGTAAGTATATGTCATACCCGGTGTACTCCGTACCGCAGAATGATGCGAATCACACACGCAAGCCATAACAAAGTACTAGCACTCCCTAGAGAAAACCCTTCTCGAGCCACTCCAGCACTAGATTACCTAGAGGGGCCGGCTCCACCCGAAATGAAAGCTGGTTCGGCCGGTTAGGGTTTTCGTAGGCACGGGTAGCGATTTCGTACCTTTGCCGTACATCGTTCAGTGGAAGTTGGTTCCGGTGAGGCCCGACGGTGTTCACGAACCAGACTGGACGGGGTGCAACGGTTGCGCAAATCTCGGGCAGATCGAATTTCTTCAGAAAGCCAAACGCGACAGAAGAAAGTGGCAGATCGTATTCCTTCGATGCGACGATCGATTCAAAGTCGACAAGCGTGCTATTCAGCAGCATTGAGTGAATACGTTGATCCAGAGCAGCCGCCAGAAGACCCACTGTGCCGCTTAACCTGGTCCCGAATAGTCCCATGCGCGTGCTATCGACATCTTTGCGGTTCTCGAGAAAGTCGAGACATCGAAGAAGATCGTACGTTTGCTGGCCAATGATCGGTACCCCGAGAGTCAGATTGACCAATGAGTAAGCGAGCTCCACCCCGTATCCGTAGAACAGCGGGCCCGCCGAAGGAAGACGCGGCTTCGTAACGCCCGACGTACGAAGATCAATCGAGCAAATCGCCACATCCTTACCAACGACCTGCTGAACCAACGACCACTCGTCGAACAGTCCGTCTCTACCCTCTTCACGAAGAACCACTACAACCGGAAACTTGGCGCCACCTGTTGCTGGCTTGATAAACCAGCCAGGTACGCGGATCCCAAGCTCCGATTGGTATTCGAATTCCTCGATGACAACATCGCGATACGTATTACTGGACAACACGGATGAGCGCATCGAAGTTGATTCGGCGGGGAGAGCCAGCAGTTCCCGAAGATCCGTTTGAACCTGCTCTCTGCTCGCCTGCTTCGAATCTGAATAAGTCTTAGTAACTCGGAGCCGGTCCAGGTTTACTTGAAATGCCGCGCGTCCGCCTATCGATGTAAGGACCTGCCCTGTAGAGGTGCACCACAGCGTGGACTCCGGCCCATCGTCTAAGTCTGCTTCATCAGCATCTGCCTGCCCGTGCAGAAACCATTTGCCGAACCATTGATAAGTGGCGCGGCGTTGAAAGTAGTCGTAGTCATGAGGAAGCGGCGAACTGGAGAGCGCCACTTTGTCGCTGGCGCTGTACGCTCCATACACCTTTCTTAGTTCCTCAAACATTTCCTCCGTACCTTTGATGTAGTGCGGAGAGTACGTGGTTCCTGTATCGACCGGCGTGTAACAGATGAGCAGCGGTTTCGGTGCAAACGCCCACAAGAGATCACCGCGGTCGAGCGGTACCTTTAAGCTGCCAATAAGGTTTTGCTCCGCATCTGCATATGCGCCGGGCGGCTCATAATCGGCGCCAGCCAGGTTTTCCGTGTGGCCTTCCACGACGACAGCTGCATGGATACGCGGTTCTAGAGCGCAGAGATACATGGTCTGTGTGCCGCCGCCCGAATGCCCACAGCAGCCGATCCTTTTTGCGTCGATCTCCGGCCGGCCCAAGAGATAATCGAGCGCTCGGATGCCATCCCATACCTCGAATTGCGTCGTCGTAGATCCGACCAGCAGCGCCGGCCATCCGAATCGATCATGCTCGCCAGTCGGTCCATACAGCGACCCTTTTGTAGCAGGATCGATATATTGCAGACGTTCGCCTTGGCCCGGCGGATCCCACGCGAGTACGGCGAATCCTTTGCGCGTAAGGTTCTGGAAGAGGGTCTGATAGCTCTTGTATGCCTTGCCTTCACGTGCATGTCCGACGGGAGCGAGGATCGCGGGAAATGGCCCATGCCCGGATTTTGGAACGTACAAATTCGCCGTGACGAAGAACTCCGGTTGACTTTCGAAAATGATTTTCTCGATTCGGTAACTCTGTCGCTCGACTATGCCTGTGACTTTCGGATTCAGCGGTGTCCGCGGGAGCTCTCCTCCGGTGAGTTCCCACACCTTGGTTCGGATGAATGACGTTCGCTTGTCGGCCTCAGCTGCGGATGTCACTCTGGCCAAATCGGATTTACGCTTGGCGCGCGCCGCTTCCACTTTCGCAATCATGTAATTCGGCAGATCGTTCCAGTAATCACGCTTAGGGGCAGTTTGAGTAACAACGTCGCTTTTCGCCTTTTGCGAAAGCTGGGCAGCCTCAGAAGCATAAGCTGTCAGAGCCGCTATCGAGCTTGCCTGGAGAAATTCACGCCTCGAATTCATATACGCAGCCTTTACGTGGGGATTCTATCGTGCCAAGTGCCGCTTTCTTCAAGCGCTTTCTTCTAGAATGTATAGCGATGCTGAGCCAATTTGGAAAATGTCGCCGCGCAACGCTTTGGGGATGTATTCTTTCCGCTGTCATAGTAGCGGCTCCTGTCGAAGTGAAGCAGAACAAGAATCGCGTTGAGATTCTCATGGGAGGCAAATCGTTCACGACTTACTATTTCGGTCCGGATGCCGCCAAAGCATACCTCATGCCTCTACAAACAGCCAATGGCATCGTGATCAGCCGCCCATTTCCTGTTGGCAACGATGCCTCCATGGGCGACCCGAAAGCTTCTTCTTTCGAGCCTCACCAGCGCCCGCTTTATTTTGGTCACGGCAATATTGACGGTTTGGATTTCTGGGCTGAAGCGGTTTTCGGGAAATACTATACTGACCATGCTCGTCAGGCATTCGGCCATATGACCAATGCAACTATACAAGAGGCTCGCGGCGGGCCGGACTCGGGGACTTTACGGGCAAATTTTGCGTTAGAAGATCCAAACGGCCGGATGATCGGCCAAGAAACACAGGAATTCACGTTTCGGGGTGACGATCACACACGCACGATTGATTGTGACTTCACACTGAAAGCGACCGACGGCCCGATCGCAATCGGCGATTCAAAAGAGGGCACTTTCGGCATTCGCCTGGGACGCGAGCTGAGCGCGCCCCTGGGACACATGATCAATTCTCATGGCGCGCAGGGTGAAAAGGAAATTTGGGGTAAGCGGGCTGATTGGGTCGACTATTTTGGAACCGTCTCGGGGCGAGATGTCGGTATTGCGGTGTTCGACCATCCCAAAAGCTTTCGGCATCCGACCACTTGGCATGCCCGAGGTTACGGCCTGCTCGCGGCAAATCCGTTCGGATTTCGTGAGTTTACAAGAGACCCGCAGCAGGATGGGAGTTGGGCGATTCCCGAAGGTGACTCGCTCAAGTTCCGCTATCGTGTTTTGATTTATGAAGGCAAGCTATCGCCGGATCAAATAGGGAACGCTTATAAGCAGTATGCGTCGGCGCCATAGGATGTTCTCATGATTTCCGGGGTTTGCCGGCAGCTAATGCTGCTCATCATCAGTTTCAGCGTGTGCTGGTGCCAACGTGTACAACCAAAGCTGATCGATTGCCACGTACACCATAACAGCAGCAACGATTTTTTGGACAAGCTGGTCACGAAACTCGATGGCGTGCAAGGAATGGCAATGCTGATCACCGCACCCAAAGATTTGCACGCCGTAAGCCAATTCATGAAGAGTCATCCCGACCGGCTAGTGGGTCTGGGAGAGATCCAGTTGGACGCGCCCGATGTGCTCGAAACAATCGATCAATTTCATAGCGCCAAATTTCGCGGCTTAGGCGAGATTACGAAACCGCAATACTCGTACGATGACCGGCGCTACTGGCCCATTTACGAGCGCGCCGAGAAGTATGGGATGATTCTCCTGTTTCACACCGGGATCGTAAATCGACCAACTCCACAAATCCCGGAGGACGCCAGCTCTGATCGAATGCGCGTATCGACTCTCGATCTAATCGCGCGCCGGTTCCCAAAGTTGACGATCATCGGCGCGCATCTCGGAAATCCTGACTACGCTTGGGCAGGAGAGATCGGCCGTTGGAATCCCAACCTCTATTTCGATGTGTCTGGCTCGACGTTAATCAAGAAGCAGGAAGACTACTCATTCTTCAAATCGATCTTCTGGTGGACGAGTGTTGCCAGTCCTCATACTCCGAAATCGAACGCGACGGCTTTTGAGAAGCTGGTATTTGGGTCGGACGTTTTCGAGGGTGACCTCGGCGAATTCGATCGCGAACTTGAGCGTTATCACCGAATGCTCGACACGTGTGGTGTTTCTGCTGAGGCGCAGGCCAACATCTTCAGCGGAACACTCTGGCGTATTTTGAATCGGTGAGCACTCTATTGCTGGGCATCCGGTTACACAACGATAAGGAGGCGGTATGAATCGCAGGCATTTCCTAATGGGTTCGGCCGCGGCGGTCACAGCGTATAAGACTGCGCAAGCGAGCCCAAACGATACTGTTCGCGTCGCGTGCGTCGGCGTTCGAGGCCAAGGCCAAAGCCACATGCGCGCCTACGCCAAAATGCCGAATGTCGAACTCGCGGCGCTATGCGACGTCGATGAATCCATTCTTGAGCAGCGCTTGAAAGATGCCGAAAAACTGACAGGTAAACGCCCGGCGGCATTTACGGACCTTCGTAAGCTCCTTGAAGATAAATCGATTGACGCAATTTCCATCGCTACGCCAAATCATTCCCACGCGCTGCAAGCGATTTGGGGCTGCCAAGCTGGTAAGGACGTTTACGTCGAGAAACCTTGCGCGCATAATATTTTCGAAGCGCAACAGCTTCTTGCTGCTGCGAAGAAATACAACCGGATGGTTCAACACGGCACGAACGCTCGTTCCTCACCCAACATGCAGGAAGCCGTCCGAAAAGTCCGTGATGGCTTGATCGGCAATCCCTACATGTCACGTGGCCTTTGCTACAAGTGGCGCGATACCATCGGCCACACTCCCGTTGAGCCCGTCCCAGCCGGTGTTCACTATGACCTTTGGCTTGGACCAGCGCCCGAGCACGCGTTTACCCGCAACAGATTCCATTACAATTTCCACTGGTTTTGGGATTACGGCAACGGGGATATCGGAAATCAGGGCGTTCATCAGATGGATGCCGCTCGCTGGCTTCTCGGCGTCAAGTATCCAACCAAGATTACGGCAACCGGCGGCCACTTCATGTTCGATGACGATCAAGAGACGCCCAACACGATGGTCGCAACCTTCGAGTTCGACGAGGGTACACGGAAAATTCTCGTTTTTGAAGTGCGGCATTGGATTACGAACAGCGAGGCTAAAATTCTGTCGATCGCTGACAAGATGTCTGGTCCCGCTGCCGGCACACACGCCACAGTCGGCAACGTTATCTACGGCTCGAATGGATATCTGAGCACGGCAAAAGGGTTTGAAACGTTCCTCGGAAAAGAACAGCAGCCGGGTCCGCGGGCGAGCGCTGAGGAACGCGGCGATGAGCGTCTTGATAACTGGGCGAATTTCATTCACGCTGTCCGCACCCGAAAGCAGTCAGATTTGAACGCGCCGCTCGAGGAGGCAGTCCCATCCGTCGTCCTGATCCATCTTGCGAACATCTCCTATCGGCTCGGGCGGACCTTGCATTTCGACTCGAGCACGATGACTTGTACCGGTGATGCAGAAGCAAACCAAATGTTTTCGAGGAAGTATCGGCCGCCGTTCGTCGTTCCTAAATTGACGTGAAGACTCAGTCTTTCACGGCCGTCATCATCTGCGCATTTGTCTTGTTTACCGTTCGCCCGGGCAGTGCGGGGGCACCCATCTCCGTCTGGGCCGTTGATGCGCTCCTTAAAGTGTTTCCGGATGATGCTCCCGGGACGAATCGTGCTGCTGATCGGACCTGGCTCATCCCGCGCAATGGACACGCAAGCGTCCAATTCGCCGTCCGGTCCAACACGGCGATTCCCGAACTCACTGTATCCCTCACGCTCGGCGGCGGCCTGCAAACGGAAGTGCGGCGGGTGGGCTACGTGCCTGTTCGCGCAAATGTCCCCGATACTCCGCCCGACGAACTGGCTCGGACTGCGCCCGGGCGTTTCCCCGATCCGTTGTTCGAGGAAGATCGGTTTACGCTTCCCGCGAACGAGACCACGGCTGTATGGATCAGTGTGTATGCGCCGCCGCAGACCACGCCGGATGTTTACAACGGTGAGGCTGTCCTGCGAGCCGGTCAAGAGCGCGTCGGGAATATCAAGTTCAAGATCAAAGTAGTCAGTGCCACAGTCCCAGCCACGCAGGCGCTCAAAGTCAGCAACTGGTTTTACTTCGATGAACCAACCATGTCGCCGTACTTCGATGTGAAGGATAAGCCTGAGAAGCTGTGGGAACTGCTCGGCAACATCGCGCGTGTGATGGCCGATTATAAGCAAAACGTCTTTCTCACGCCCGTGCTGGCCCTCACCGATGCGCGGGTGAACGGTGACAAGCTCGAGTATGACTTCTCTCGTTTTGACCGCTTTGTCGACACGGTCACGAGAGCCGGCGCGATGCAACTCATCGAAGGCAGCCATCTAATCGAGCGTGCCGGCGGCTATGATGGTCCCCTCAAGATTCCCGGCTTTGTGGCCGATGGCGGCGAGGTGAAACGGCAGCAGCTTGATCCCGATGATCCGAGCGCCCGGGCTCACCTTCAGTCGTTTCTTCCTGCGCTCTATGCACATCTCAAGGAGAAGGGCTGGCTTCAGAGATATGTGCAGCACGTGCTCGATGAGCCGCACGGAAAAGAGCCGCCTGTTTATCTGCGATACGTGCCAATCGTCCGCAGGAACCTGCCTGGCGTGCCGACGATCGATGCGTTCGATCAGGAATCAGGCGGATGGCTCGGCGATGCGTGCAACATCAAAGTCCCGCAGCTTGGAAAATTCGACAATGCGATGGATGTTGTTCGGCAGCATATTAAAGCGGGCGGGGAAGCCTGGTATTACACGTGTCTCTACCCGCGTGGCCGATATCCGAATCGCTTCATTGATTACCCGCTGCTGAAAACACGACTGCTCCATTGGCTGAACTATCGTTACGCGCTCACCGGATATCTGCACTGGGGCGGCGATTCCTGGGGCAAGAATCCTTTCGAGATCACGGAGCTGGGCCTCGACGTCGGGGCGCCCACCAAAGACGCGCTTCCAGCAGGCGACGCGTTCATCACCTATCCATGGCGCGAAAAGAACAGCATCTATTCCTCGATTCGGCTCGAAGCCATGCGCGAAGGTATTGAGGACTACGAGCTTCTGAACGCTCTTGCCATGACCAACCCAAACAAAGCCATGAAGCTCGCGCAGAAGGTGATGCCGACGTTCACAGAGTATGTGCGCGATGTACGGTCTTTCCGAAAACTTCACGTTGAATTGTTAGCCGCTGCCCCGTAGCGCGCAGTGGGTTATCTCGGCACTTCCTGTTCCGCTTGCTGGGCAGGTTGTAAACGCATCGCTTGATACACCTGGTCCAGCCGGGTCTTCATTCCCCTAAGTCTTCGAAATTCCGCCAATTCGCGACGCGCATCGTCCGTGCGTCCTGCTTTGCGATACAACACGGAAAGGTGATAGTGAATGGTCGCATTGAAGGGCTCGAGCTGGGCAGCATGCTCCAGCAGAGGCATCGCTTTCTTCGGCTGGTTCAGAGAGATCAACGTCCTTGCAAGGCCGAGGTTCGCGTCCGGGTCATTGGGCTGCAACTCCCGAGCCCGTGAGTAGTGTGCGGCCGCTGCCTTCAAATCAGATTGGCGGGCCGCGATGTCACCCAGCCTGCACTCAGATTTTTCGTCGAAAGGATTCGCTGCAAGCGCGGCCTTGTACTCACGTTCTATATGCTCACGGTCAGAGGGCTGCTTTGAACCGTTGAGCGCCTCTGCCAGCTCGAAATGAAGCCCCGGAATTTTGGGGTCGATTTTGAGAGCCTCCCGGTACTGCGCGATTGCTCCCTCCGTGTTGCCCTGCCTTGCCGCCTCGTGCGCCATCAGCTGGTGCATGCGCGCGGAATCCGGAGCCAGCATGGTAATACTCAGCATGCTCTCGTCAGCGAGGTCTAAATAAATTCGATGCGCCGTGTATAGGATGTCGACGTCAGTCGGCTTAAGCTGCCGCAACACGCTCACGACCGCAGCCGCTTTGTCTAGCGCCCCTGCTCCGTAATAGAGCTCAATCAGCTCCATTCCGGTCTGAACGCGGATCTTCTTCTCTGTCAATTGCGGGAACGCCTTCTCTAGATCGAGCTGTGCATCTGCGGTTTGGCCGATGCGCTTTTCGCACATGCCGAGCAGAGCCTGAATCTTCCACAATGTCGGCTGTAGCTGAAGCGCCGCACGAAGCTGCTGAGCTGCGTTCGCAAAGTCCCGTTGAAAAAAGAGCAGCACGCCCAGATTGCCGCGCGCGTCGACATTGTTCGGATCGAGAGCCACCACGGCGCTGAATTCACCGGCGGCCAGATCCGGCCGGTTACTTTTCAAATACTCCTGCGCCTGGCGCGCATGCAATTGCAATTGCTCTGCGCTAGACTGGCCGAAAACCGGAAGAGCGGCCATGAGAACTACGGCCGTACCGGCGAAAATTACCCACTTCATGGCAATATTCTACAAGCGCCAGAAAGAGGGGCAGACGAATCGGTCTGCGTCGTCTGCCGTCGTGATCGAGGGCGAACTAATTAGAAGGACAGCCGGGCTCCAAGCTGAATGATGCGGGGCCCGGTGGTGTAATTTATAATTCCGGCGCTTCCGACTCCAACGTTTTGGTCCGGCTGGCCGAAGTTTGCGTGGTTGAATACGTTCTGCGCGTCGACTCGGATCTGGAGCTCACCTGTTTCGTCGGGCAGCGGAAATCGGAAGCTCTTGCCCATAGAGAAGTCGAAGCTGACCAAGCGAGGTCCTCGCAGGATATTTCGCCCGGCATTCCCGAATGTGCCGGGCGCTGGAACAGCCCATGCTGGGTTGGTACAGCCGGCGGGGTCGGTCGTGCCGTCAGACAGTAGCGTGCAGGGGTTAAACCACTCCTGAATAGTCGGATGCGATACATTCGGGTCGCCAATCAGATTCGGATACCAACTGCCAGATAAGGCGCCGCTGTTATTCGATCCACCGACCAGAGGAGTAAAAGGCTGGCCTGATTGAAGGACGAAGATCATCGACGCCTGCCACCCGCCAACGACCGCGTCGAGTAATCCTCCTTGATTCATATACGCTCGCCCCTTCCCAAACGGCAATTGGTACACAACGTCGCCCTTGAACATATGCCGGACGTCGAAATTCGAGGGTCCGTAGTTCAGCGATGGGTCATAAGCGTCCTGGTAAGGTTGGCTGCCGGCTCCGGCTCCATAGCCCGAAGAATCCTGGTCGTCCAACATTTTTGAGAAGGTATAATTCACGTCGAATTGAAGTCCTGCAGTGAAGCGCTTAGTGAGCGATAGCTGCAGCGAATTGTAGTTCGCAATGGCGTTGTATCGGCTGCCATTAATCGTCTGAAACTGCGGATACGGTCTTAGATCTTGTCCGTTACCGGTCGCCGCGCTTTGTGCAAGCAGATTGGGCGGCACCTGGTTTATGTCGCCAGGAAAATAGAGGCCAGTCGTGTGACTGCCTACGTAGGCCGCCTCCGCCAGCATGTCATGGGGAAGTTGCCGCTGAAGGCTGAACGACCATTGATAGTTGCGAGCGATCGGCGTGTGATAGGGATAGTAATTCACTGACTGCCCGTTGTACGCCCCCGGATCGCGAGAAGCGGTGATGTAGTTCAGCGGGGGATTGGGATCCGAAAGAATGAATACAGGAGCCACCTGGTCCGTTTGGGACAAAGATCCCTGGCTGTTGGTGCCTAGGCCTTTAGCATTGTCGGCATACGTATCCATGGTCCAGTTGTAACTGTAAATTCCGAAGCCGCCTCGCACAACCAAGTTGTTCATCGCAGACCATGCGAACCCCACACGCGGAAGGAAGATGTTGTGAATCGGCGACTGAATGGAACTCCGTCCATTGTTCGGCGCGAACCACACTGCCCCGGGAGTATTGGTTAGAGGATTGATAATCGTCGGGTCAAAGGCACCGATACGGTTTGCGACCTCATGCCATCCACCTTGGATTTGGTAACGCAAGCCCAAGTTCAGCGTTAGATTGGGCCGCAGTTTAAAGTCGTCCTGCACGAAAAGTTGTGGGCTCTTCTGCCTCATACCGACAATCGGCGTATTCGAGGCGTTCCACGAGTCGACCTGTCCGAGCAGGAAATCTGCATAGCCGAGCCCGCCCGTGCCGAACGGTGCGGATTGAGTGAAGACGCCCGAAAAGGTGAAGTTCGCCGCGTTGATGTTTCCCCACGGCGTCGAGTTGTCCTGATACGCTAGCAGTTCACCGCCGAACTTGAGGATGTGCCTGCCCCGGATCATAGTCACCACGTCCGACGGATCGAAGCTGTTCTCAACATAGATGGCGTTCGTGCTGGGCCCGATCCCGGTACAGCAGGTTCCGCTGATCGAAACTGAGGGAGCTACATCCGCCTTCGCGTACTGTAGCCCCAACGCTTGCGGGACACCTTGGCCGAGTGTCTTCGGATAGAACCAGTTGCCCTGCCTGGTAAAGCCCAACCGGAATTCGTTGATGATGTTCGGGCTGAGTGTCCATACATCCGAGACCTGCGCGTTGACACTAGCTATGTCGTAAAATCCGGCGTCCCATGGGTAATCAAATGTAGTACCGGTCCCGCGGGCGTCTCGCTCCGTGATGGAGAAAGTGAGGCGGTTCTTTTCCGGGAGATTATAGTCTAGTCGTCCAAAGTACTTCAGGGCCGGCGACGAACTTGTTAGCACCCCTTGCCAATTATTGGTGTAGCCAGGCAGGTTCGGCTCCGGATAAACGTTCTGGATTTTGAGTGCGACCGGATCGAGCGGGATATTGATCGTGTTGTTCGGAAACGGCTGTCGGGTGACGGGGTTATAGATCGTTGGAAAGTCAGGAGAGTTGAATTGGCCCGCCCTCATATTGACCGTGCCGAAAGTACCCGTCGTGGGCACGGTATCAAACTGAAAGTAGTGTGAGTTGTTGATGGTCTTATCCACGTTGAAGTAGAAAAAGAGCTTATTCTTTAGAATTGGCCCACCTGCTGAACCGCCAAAATTGTGGTACCGCAGATTGCCCGCGTCGGGAGAAAAGAACTCTCTTGCATCGAAGAAGTTGTTTCGGAGGTATTCGTAGGCGGCGCCGTGAAACTCATTCGTCCCGCCCTTGCTGATCTGGTTGAAAGCAGCGCCGCCGATGCCGTATTGCGCGGAGTAGGTTGAGGTTTGGACCTGGAGTTCGGACATCGTCTCAAGAATTGAAGTGTCCGTATTACCGCTGTGCGGCAGCGTGGTTGAGGCCCCATCGGCAAGGAAGTTGGCGTAAAAAGGCAGATTCCCGTTGACTGCAACGCCGGTGCCTGAACCCACCGCGCCAGGGAGTATTTTGGTGTAATTGCCCCAGTCCTGGCCGACATTGGGCAGATTGATCAGAGTTTTGGCGTCAAACGTCGTGGACTGTTCGGCGGTCTCCGTCTTTAACATAGGAGCTTCCGCTGTGACCTCGACCTGTTGTTGAGCAGCTCCAACGGTTAGCTGCGCATTGATGGTGAGCGTCTGCACCTGCAATGTGATCCCATCCCGGACAAAATCATTAAAGCCCTTAGCGCGGAATGTGATTTTGTAAGTTCCTGGCAAAATCGAGACTGCGTCGTAGATACCGCTCTGGTTCGTTGTGAGCTCTTTGCTTACGCCAGTATCTACATTGAGAATTGTGATGGTGGCACCCGGCAGCACTGCTCCCGTAGGATCAGACACCGTACCGCGGATTTCACCGGAATTCGTGTTTTGCGCAATGGCGAAACTGCTTGCGCATAAGATCAGGAAGACCACCGCCGTTAGCCGCAACGGTAGGTACAGACTGCTTGATGAGCAACGTGGCATTTTTCAACTCCTCACCTAAGGTAGGAATGACAAACAGTTCATATGTCTGTCAACTCGTACCGATTCTTGGGCCCTAGACTCCAAACGAGCAAGAAATGTGTCGCCCGATCTGCTCTGCAGGTCGGAATGTACAAAATGAATACAGCCAGAAAAGTCCAGCCGATCAGGCCAGAACTAATGCGTCTGCCCCTCTGCGCTGGTGATACCGTGTCCATTAGTGATACGGCCCAGTCCCATGCTGATGGCATCGAGCAGCGCTCCGTTTAAATCGCCCGAATAATCCCAGAACATCACACCACCGAGCTTGCGCTCTCGAACGTACCTGCACTTCAACGCTATCGACTCGACATCTTCGTAGGAAACAAAGGTTCGCTTCGCTGGGTTGTACAGGAAAGGCGCAGAAGCCGTGGCATCCCAATGACGGACGAACCCCTGGTGCAGCATCTCGCCCGTGATGTTCGCGTAACTAGAAAAGGCATTCGGTACCGGCTTGCCTGGCTGAAATAGGCCGTGGTTTTGATCCCCCACGTCTCCCCAGACATGCCCATAAAACGGGACGCCCAGCACGATCTTATCCGCCGGCACTCCTGACTTCTCGTACTCGCGTACGGAAGAATCCGCTGAAATTTGTTTTGGATCTGCCGGACTGGTAAATAGCGGCGCATGATGTCCCGTGGTTTTATCCGAATCGGGTTCGTAATAGTCATACGCCATCAGGTTCACCGTGTCCACGTACTTCTGGACCTTTCGCATCTCGCTATGCGCCAAAAACTGCGTCGAAGCGCCCGTAGCTACCGAAGTCAGCAGATGGTTGTGGAGCTTTCTTTCCTCACCATCGAACCGCTTCCGCAGTTCTTTCAAGAGCGACGTGTAATTCCGTTTGTCTTCGGCGCGGAATCCGTTGTTGTTTCCAATCATGCCTGGATACTCCCAGTCGATATCGAGCCCGTCCAGGTGATAACGCTCGATAAACTGGACGGCACTCTCGATGAACGCCTTCCGGCTCTGTTTCGTGAGTGCCATGTCGGAAAAATTCCCTGACCAAGTCCATCCTCCGACCGAGACCAGCACTTTCAAATTCGGATTGGTCTGTTTCAGGGCGTTGAGTGCCGCGAAGTTTTCGACGTCGTGCGCAAAACCCTCTACGATCCGGCCGTTCTGCAGATTGGCGAAGGCGTAGTTGACGCGCGTCAGCTTGGCCGCTGCAACCTCGCCGGGTTGAAGCACTCGGTCTTTCACAAAAACGTACGCGATGATTTCGTTCTTCGGCTTCCGTAACTCAGCGGGACGCAAAATAGAAGACAAAATAAGCCAGAAAACAGCGGCTCGCATTGTGGGTATCATATCGAGCACCCGCTTTTCTATTTGCGTGCAAGACGCTGTCCGCTCTACCGCTTCACGATCGCTTGATGCGGTTTGAATCTTGCTGCTTCACGCTCCGCTGATTTGATCTGTTCCGCCGTCATTTCCGCGCGATACTCCTGAACCGCGGCGTCCGAGAGTTTTTCGCCATTGCTCTTCGCAATCAGCGCCCACGCGAGTGCCTTCACTTGGTCCTGCTTGCCTTCGGCTGCGCTCCAATAAGCCTTCGCAAGCCGATACTGCGCCGGCGGAAAGCCCTGCTCTGCACTCTTGCGGTACCACTTCAGGGCTTGCGCAGCGTCCCGCGGCACGCCATCGCCTTTTTCGAGCAACATGCCGGCAGCGCACTGTCCTTCGGGGAGGTTTTTCTCCGCTGCTTTCAAATACAAGCGCAGCGCCTCTGCCCGGTTCGCTTTAATTCCATTTCCCGTCTCATAGAGCCGGCCAAGCTGATACTCGCCCTGGGCGTTTCCTTGCACGGCAGCGCGGTCAAATAACTCAGCAGCCTTGGTGGCGTCGACCACCGTTCCGGTGCCGTCAAGGTAAAACAGGCCCAGCACTACTTCCGCCGGAGGGTAATCCATGTTGGCCGCCTTCTGCATTGATTCAAACGCGCCCTTTGCGTTCTTTTTCTCCAGATCGCCGCGCAGCTGATGAATTCCCATGTTGTACATGCCACGAGCCGCCTCTAACCGCTCGTATGTTGGGTCCGGCTCTCCTGTGCAGGAACGGCAAATTCGGAAATTTACCTCTATGTGTGCTGTCATCGGTACTGGCACACCGTTCCTCATTCCCGGTTGAAACCGCCATTTCGAGACCGCCTTAATAGCTTGCTCGGCCAAACCATCCGCGAGTGGGCTCACGACTTTGATGTCCTTCGGCCGTCCGTCTACGTCCACTACAGCCGAGAGGAGCGCCTTGCCCGACAGGCCTGCACTGCGAGCCTGATTCGTGTACTCAGGCTCTACCTTATAAAGGAGCTTCGGGAGCGTATCTTTGGTCGCCGGACTATCTTGGAGGGTCGGAGCATCTTGTGCAAACAGCAGAGCAGGAAAGAGCGCCAGCCACAAATATCGGCAGGTTTGCCGTCGAGTCATACAAGCGGATTGCCCTCGATTGTACATCCAAAATGCGGAGAATGAAGCCATGGCATTGATCCTCCCGGAGCGGCTCGCGATTACCTGCGGCAAAAATCCCGAGCACGCGCAATGGCTGGAGCGATTGCCGGAGACACTCCGCTATCTGGAGCACCGCTGGTCGCTCACGCTCGGAGCGCCCTTCAATAGCGAGGAGGTGAGTTGCGCATGGGTCGCGCCGGTCGCACGTGCCGATGGGACCTCTGCCGTCCTAAAACTCGGGATGCCGCACATGGAGAGTGAGCACGAGCTTCACGGCCTGCGCTTCTGGAACGGAAACCCTACCGTGCGACTCCTTGAAGCGGACGATCACCTTGGCGCTATGTTGCTTGAGCGCTGTGAGCCGGGAACGGTCCTTCGAGCCCTGCCAGAACCCGAGCAGGATGTCGTGATCGCGCAACTTCTTAATAGGCTCTGGCGCTCGCCATCATCACCGCACCCGTTCCGCCCGCTAGCGGCCATGACCGCCTATTGGAGCAATGAGACGCTGGCCCAAGCCGAGCAGTGGCCTGATAGCGGTCTTGTCTCTGAGGGGCTGCGCCTTTTCGAGGAATTGCCGCGCAGTGCGCCCAGGCAGGTGCTGCTAGCGACCGATCTGCACGCCGGAAACGTCCTCCGGGCGCAGCGAGAGCCGTGGCTGGTTATCGACCCCAAACCATTCGTTGGCGATCCCGCTTATGACGGGACCCAGCATCTGTTCAACTGCGACGTGAGGCTCCGTTCCGACCCGGAGGGGACGATCCGCCGCTTTGCGGACCTGCTCGGCGTCGATCACGAGCGCGTTCGTCTATGGACGTTCGCCCGGGCGGCAGCAGAGCCCCGCGATAATTGGAAGGACGACAACTCGTTCGCACTCGCTCGGGCACTAGCTCCGTAAGGGCCCCCGAATTGGCTTCGTTTCGCAACGTCTACCCGCGCGCGCCCCAGTCCTACCCACTTCGTTTCGCAAAAACAGCCCTCCACCCCTCAATTGGGTTCGTTTCGCAGCCGCCTTTCCTTGCGCAAAACGCAACGCCGAGTCCCAGAAGCGGACAGCAGTTCGTTTGGTAATTTCCTATTATCTCTACGAAATCAATCACTTACTCGCTAGCAGAGCCCTGGCCGCTGAAATGCACTTTATAGTGAGTACAAATGGCAATGGATGTCCCACGCGGTAAAGAAGTCGCCCGGAGGCGCCTGATCCGGCGGATCCTTCTGATCGCCCTCGCAGTAATCGTTATTACAGGCACCAGTGTAGCGGTTGCCCGTCTAAAACCAGCAGCGCCTTCAGTCGACCGCAGCAGCGTATGGATCGATACAGTCAAACGTGGCCCCATGGAAAGGCAGGTGCGTGGTTTGGGACGCCTCACGCCCCAGGAGATCTATTGGATCCCCGCCGCAGTCGAATCCCGTGTTCTTCAGATCGTCCGCCGGGCCGGGCTGGATCCAGTGAAAGCGAATGATGTGCTGATGGTCCTGAGCAACCCGGATAAGGAACTCGAAGCCGAAAGCGCGGCCTGGCAAGTGAAGCAGGATGAGGCCACTCTGGCGAACCTCAAGGTAAAGCTCGAAAGCGACAAGCTCGACCAAAGGGCCAGCCTCGCGGAGCTCGAATCGCAGTACACGCAAGCAAAGCTAACCGCAGACCGCGACCTTGAGCTTACACGACTGAACTTGAAGAGCGACTTGGAATCCAAGCTGTCAGTCGACAGGGCCAATGAACTCGAAAAGCGAATGGCTCTGCAAAAGCAACGCCTTGCAATTGTGGATGACTCGATCAAGGCCCAAATCGAGGCCCTGCAAGTTGCCCTGGAACGCTCTCGCGCCAGCTATGAACTCAGAAGGAAGCAGGTGGATCAGTTAACCATCCGCGCCGGGATCGACGGAGTCTTGCAGGAAGTCGACGTCGAGGTGGGGCAGCGCGTCCCGGCTGGCACGATCCTGGCGAAGGTAGCCGATCCGAAGAAGCTGAAAGCTGAGCTAAAGATTGCAGAGACCCAGATGAAGGACGTGCGCGTCGGGTTGGACGCTTCCGTCGACACGCGCAACGGCATTATCCCGGGTCGAGTGATCCGAATCGATCCCGCCGCGCAGAATGGCACCGTCACGGTAGACGTCGCGCTTCTGGGATCGCTTCCCCAGGGGGCCCGTCCTGAACTTAGCGTCGACGGAACGATCGAGATTGAGCGCTTGCCGGACGTCGTCTATGTCGGCCGCCCGGTTTCGGGTGAACAGGATAGCACCATCGGCCTCTTTAAACTCGATCCCCAGGGTAAGGGAGCTGAACACGTGAACGTGAAGTTGGGGCGCGCCTCGGTCAACACCATAGAAGTGAAAGACGGCCTCAAGGTGGGCGATCAAGTGGTACTTTCCGACATGTCGCAGTGGGATTCGCAACCCCGAATCCGATTGAACTAGAGCTTGGCAGTGAACGTAATTAGGTAGACACAGGAGGACTAAACCAGAATGACCGCATCCGAGCCGTTGATCCATCTGGATGGCGTTACCAAGGTGTTCGTCACCGATGAGGTGGAAACGCACGCTCTCTCAGGAATTCACATCGATATCCAGCGAGGCGAGTACGTCTCCATTTCGGGGCCCTCCGGGTGTGGCAAATCGACTCTGCTGGCCATCCTCGGCCTGCTCGATTCGCCTACTTCTGGCACATACATTCTGAACAATAAGCCGGTGCAAAGCCTGAAGCTGTCCGAGCGCGCGCGTATCCGCAATCGCGAAATCGGCTTCATTTTTCAAGCCTTCAACCTGATAGGTGACTTGAACGTGTATGAAAACGTCGAGCTGCCTCTCACCTACCGCGGCATGGCTTCCGCCGAGCGAAAGAAGAAGGTTCACGAAGCCCTCGAGCGCGTCGGCATGTCGCACCGCATCAAGCACTATCCGTCGCAGCTCTCCGGAGGCCAACAGCAGCGTGTGGCTGTCGCGCGGGCCCTGGCTGGAGATCCGTCCATCCTGCTAGCCGACGAGCCTACCGGAAATCTCGATTCGCAGAACGGAGAACAAGTCATGGACCTGCTCCGTGAACTGCATCGCGGAGGCGCGACCATCTGCATGGTGACGCACGATCCGCGCTACGCCCGCTATGCTGATCGTTCCATTCACCTGTTTGACGGCCGTGTGGTGGAGGAAAACATGGAGGTCCCTGTATGATTCGCAAAAATGTCGACGTCATTGCCGTAACCGTCTTGTTGTGCGGCATCGGGCTGTATTCTCGTGGACGCGAGGCAAGGATCTTAGAAGTCATCCCGAACAAGCGAATCGCGATTGCACAAGGAAGCTTGTGCCGTACCTTCGGGGCATTTCAGCATTTGCAGCGCATCCAATTCACCAGGCAGTAAGCGGCTGTTACCGCATCAGCTCTGAACGGGCGCTGTGTGTTCCGACGTGGCGCGTGAGTTGATCCGGTCACTGCATTACGCTATGAATAAGCGCACGGTCTCCGTTGTGCGCGTTGTAACTACACCCTAATGATTTCTCTTCGCAATATCGAAAAGTACTTCGAACATGGTCCCAATAAGACCTACGTACTCCGCCGCATCAATATCGACATCAAAGAAGGCGAGTTTATTTCCATAATGGGTCCCTCCGGGGCGGGGAAGTCGACTCTGCTTCATCTGCTCGGCATGCATGACAGCGCTTGGACGGGTGAATATAACTTTTTCGATCACCCCATCCATAAGCTGAGCAAGAAGGACCGCTCGGAGATTTACAAGAAGTACATCGGCTTCGTCTTCCAGAGCTACCATCTGCTCGATTCGTTGACGGTCTACGAGAATCTCGACATTCCTCTCTCCTACCGCAACATCAAGAAATCCGAGCGGCAGAGCATCGTTTGCGACACGCTTGATCGCTTCAGCATGGTCGGTAAAAAAGATCTTTACCCGAACCAACTGTCGGGCGGTCAGCAACAGCTTGTCGCGGTCGCCCGCGCCATGATCGCCAATCCGAAACTAATTCTGGCCGACGAGCCTACCGGAAATCTGCATTCAAGCCAAGGCAAAGAGATCATGGAGCTTTTCAAAAAGCTCAACGATGACGGCGCAACCATCGTCCAGGTGACGCATAACGAGAAGAACGCCGAGTACGGGAACCGGGTCATTTACATCGAGGATGGCTGGATCACGCGGAACTGAGCTCAGGCATTGACCTGTGTAGAAAAGTGCGTGAGCAACTAACATGAAGATCGTCCCTTCGCAAATGCGCATCCTGATCGCCGACGATCAGCCGGATGTGCTCGAAGCGTTGCGGTTGTTGCTGAAGCGCGAAGGCTACAAGATCGAGGCCGCCGAATCGCCCCAGCAGGTGCTGCAAGCCATCGAAAATCGCGATTACGATGCCGCCCTGATCGATCTGAACTACACTCGCGACACGACGTCCGGCGAAGAAGGCCTGGAGCTCTTAGCAAAGATCCAGACCATTGACGCAATGCTGCCCGTCATCGTGATGACCGCATGGAGTAGCGTCGGCCTGGCAGTAGAAGCCATGCGGCGCGGCGCGCGGGATTTCATCCAGAAGCCTTGGGAAAACGAGCGGCTCTCGTCGATTGTGCGCACTCAGCTCGAGCTCAGCGAGGCTCTGCGCCGCGGGCAACGGCTCGAGGCTGAGAACCAGTTGCTGCGCGGCGACAATCTACCGACGATGATTGCTCAGGCTCCTTCCATGCAGCCTGTCCTCGACATGATCTCCCGCGTCGGGCCATCAGATGCGAACGTCTTGATCACCGGCGAGCCGGGCAGCGGCAAAGAAGTGGTAGCGCGGACGCTTCATGCGATCTCCAGCCGGTCCACTAAACCGATGGTTACCGTAAATGCCGGTGGTCTCGCCGAAGGCGTGTTTGAAAGTGAGTTATTCGGTCATATTAAGGGCGCATTTACAGATGCGAAGATGGATCGCGTCGGCCGCTTTGAGTTAGCCGACAGTGGCACGTTATTTCTGGACGAGATCGCAAACGTGCCTATGAATCTCCAAGCGAAACTGTTGCGTGTCCTCGAAATCGGCGAAATGGAACGCGTCGGTTCGTCGAAGACCAAGCGCGTAGACGTCCGCGTCATCTCGGCGACAAATGCAAAGCTGACCGACGAGGTACAGAACGCGCGTTTCCGGCAGGATTTGTTATTTCGCTTGAACACCATTGAAATTCATATCCCGCCGCTCAGAGAACGTAAGGAAGACATCGCCGCTCTGGCAACTCATTTTCTCGGTATCCACGCGCGGCGCTACCGTAAGGGCATCTCCGGTTTCGATCACAACGCGATGCAAGCGATGCTCGAGCACGCCTGGCAAGGCAACGTGCGGGAATTGAACCATGTCGTCGAACGCGCCGTTCTGATGGCGCAAAGCAATTGCATCAAGGCAAGCGACTTGGCTCTACGCGCCACCAGCACTGCCTCGCCGCGCTTGGAGGACATGAGCTTAGAAGACGTGGAAGAGTTTCTCATCAAAAAGGCTTTGGCGCGTTACGGCGGAAATGTGAGCCATGCAGCCAGTGCTTTGGGGCTTAGCCGAAGCGCGTTGTACCGTCGGTTACAGCGCTTTGGGCTCTAGCCGCCTGCCCCGATACGCGTACCTGAAGCTCGCACATGAAGCTTCCCCATATTAGCCACGATCTGCGGGTGCTGCTGCTTGCTCTCGCGGGAGGGCTGCCTGCCGTAGCCGCCTGCTTCATCATTCTGCTTACGGGCAGCTATTCTGGCAGAACACAGTGGAGCGTCGGTCTGGGGATCGTTCTCTGTTGGCTAGGCTTTTGTTTCGCAGCCCGGGAGCGCGTTGCCAGCCCGCTGCGAACCTTGGCAAATCTTCTCGAAGCGATGCGCGAAGGAGATTATTCGATCCGCGCCCGCGTGGACAACACCGGAGAAGCGCTGGGCGAGGTCATGCACCAGGTAAACGCAATGGCCGCCACTTTGAGGGCTCAGCGCCTCGGTGCGTTGGAAGCGACTGCGCTCCTTCGCAAGGTGATGGAAGAGATCGATGTCGCTGCGTTTGCGTTTGATCCGCAGCAAACCCTTCGATTGGTGAATCGCGCCGGTGAACGGCTCTTGTCGCAACCCGCCGAACGCCTCCTAGCCCGTGATGCAACCTCGCTGGGATTAGCCGAATACCTCGTCGGCGAGCCCGAACGCACCGTTCAGCGCTCGTTTCCTGGGGGAACGGGCCGCTGGGGCATTCGCCGCAGCCAGTTCCGCGAAGGTGGCCTTCCTCATCAATTGTTGGTTGTCACAGACCTGACGCGGCCGTTGCGTGATGAAGAACTGCAGGCATGGCAGCGCTTGGTGCGCGTGATCGGTCACGAGTTAAACAATTCGCTAACCCCTATCAAATCCATTGCGCAGAGTCTTGAGCTGCTCTTGACGGCAAATCCCCAGCCTGATGATTGGGAGGAAGACATGTCGAAGGGCCTGAACGTAATTGCCACCCGGTCGGAATCGCTCAGCCGCTTCATGAGCTCTTATGCGCGCCTAGCCAAATTGCCGCCGCCGAAGTTTGCGCCGGTCGAAATCAATGCACTTCTCAGGCGCGTCACGACTCTCGAAACGCGCACGCAAGTTTTTTTTGAGGAATGTCCCCCGCTAACCATTCAGGGCGACGCAGATCAGCTCGAACAGATTTTGATTAATCTAATTCGTAATGCGGTAGATGCAGTACAGGAAACCGGCGGGCGGGTGTTTGTGCGTCATGAGCGCACGGCGACAACAGTCCAAATCACGGTGCGCGACGAAGGCCCTGGTCTGTCCAACACATCGAATTTGTTCGTTCCATTCTTTACGACGAAACGCGGCGGTTCCGGCATCGGCCTGGTACTAAGCCGGCAGATTGCAGAAGCACACAACGGGTCGGTGAGTCTAGAAAATGCCGCGGATGGCCCGGGCTGCGAAGCTCGATTGATCTTGCCGATTCAATGAGCTTCTTTTCACGCCTGAACCGGAGCGATTGAGCCGACATCGGCGGTTGGTGACACGCTAGAGCTCGCGCTGAAGTGGAGACAGAAGCATGCGCCGGACCCCGATCGATTGATGAGCTCCAAATCTCCACCCATATCAAGCATGGTCTGACGCGATAACGTCAGGCCGAGCCCGAGGCCGGATCGTTTGCCGGATGTCACGAACGGTCGAAATAGCTGAGCACGTACTTCAGGCGATACACCCGGTCCGGTATCTTCAACGAATACTTTAAGTTTGTCGCCTTCGCGCTTTGAGTAGATGAAGATGTCACCCCCGTCCGGCATTGCGTCAACAGCATTGGAAAAGAGATTTACAAACACCCGTTCCAGACGCGTTCGACTTACGACCACTTCCGTCCCATCGTCTATCGCGATTCTGACGCGAAAGTTCTGGCTCAGATCGGGGACCGATTCCGCTGCTGCTTCGACGATGTCACGGAGCTGACAACGCTCAAAGTTGCCGGTTTCTCCACGCGAAACGTTTAACAAATCTTGCAGCATCTCTTGCATTCGCTGCGATGCGCGATAGATGTTTAAGGCGACCCTTCCCGTTTGCTCCGGCGGCAGATGGCCATCGACCAGCATCTCCGCTCCTCCATAAATGGCAGCCAAAGGGTTGCGCAAGTCGTGAACCAGTGAGCTTGCAAGGCGTCCAATCGTGTGGATCTGCTCTTGCCGAATCAGATCGGCCTGCGCCTGTTCGATGGAGTCACACATTTCGTTGAACGTGGCGGCTACCCGCGACACCTCATCGCTTCCTTTGACCGGCAGCCGGTAACTGTAGTTGCGCGAAGCAACTTCCGCAGCCGCACGGTCGAGTAATGACACGGGTCGCAGCAACCGGTTCGTCATATAGGAGCTGACCAGGAGAGCGATCGCAACAGTCATAAGCCATGCCAGTTCCAGACTGCGGCGAAGATCAGTGAGAGATCGCTCGACGTTCGCATACGAGTGAAGAATGCGGAGTTCGGCTATCGGCTTACCTGTCACGTCCTCGAGCGGATGACGACGCACAATAAACTGGCTCTTTTGGAGGCGCTGGTACTCTGAGGCGGATGCCTGATGCGACTCGTCCGGTAATGCGCTTATCAGGTCAGGTCCCAAAGTGGAGGCGAACACTTGTCCTCCCCCAAGAAATGCGAAGTCACTGCCGGGCGCCAACTGCCTCAGCTCCGTTGCGAGGTGATCGTCAATGCGAAATCCTGCGCAGAACACATTCAGCAAGATCGGTTCGCCGCTGGTTTGCACGTAAACAGGGGTCAGGACGATATAGAAAAGTCGGGACCCTTCGCGCAGGTAGCCGGCCAGCTGGTGAGGAAAGCGTGAGGCCACCTGTTGAAGCGGGATCTCGGCAGCCGACAGTTGGTCGCCATTTTTGCCCAGTGCGCAGATCAGAGTTCCGTCTCCGCCGAGAACCAGGAACACGGCCGATGGATCAGATATGCGGGACCATAAGTCCTGAGCAAAGAAATCGCGTATCGTCCTTTGATCCCGTGTCATTAACGTCTTACGCACGTCCGACATAACGCTCATCAGGCTAGAGGTAGCGGAAAGCACCTGTGTTCGAGCCTTCCAAACCGCGTCGTAAGCCTGAATACTTCCGCGAATCTCTTGTCTGACACTTTGATCTGCTACTGAAAGGGCGTAACGCTGCAGGCCCCATCCGGCAACGGCAAAGAGAATAGTGACCGTAATTGATGCTGCGAGGAAAACGCGCCAACGCAGCGGGACTCTACTGAGTTCAGCCTTCATTTTGGCGGCGCAGTATACGTCTCTGCATCGGTACTGGTCGGCGGGTAATCCAGCCCGTACTTATTTTTATGAGGTAAATGCACGTAGCTAACTTCTGAAAGGCGTACGGGAGGAGCAGTTGTTTCGGCCCGCTCTTCGTCGACTATGAGCGGTACGTGGGAATCTGGGCCTGCAGTGGCGCGCTCGTCAAAAACATGCAGCTCGTAGCTCCCGGCCGGAACGTTACGTATCTGATACTGCCCATTCCGATCCGCCTTCGTGAAATAAGGAGTATCCACAACCACTATGATCGCGGACATAGAGGGATGAATGTTGCAGAAAACGCGTACGATGCCTGGCCGTCGAAAACGCACCGACTGGGAGGTGCCGGGCGGATATAAGCCAACGTCAAAAATTTGACCGTCAAAGGTCGAGAATGCGTTGTGAAATATGGGATCTGAGTTGGGAAAATCGACGGTGCTTCCCGCCGGGATCACGAGAGTGTGCGGCTGGAACGTCTTGTCTCTTTGAAGAAGCTGGGCGCGTTGCGGCAGCAATGGGACTGCATCGCCCGGGCGCACAGGTTGCAGCCAAACCACAATGTCAGAAAGACTCCGTCCACGAACCCGAGAAACTTTGGGAGCGAGCGAAACTTCGATTCTGCCGGATACAGTCGCGCTCCATGCGAGCTGACACAGCATGGCCATGCATATCAGCCGGCCGTATCTAGAAAAGGTATGCAACAGACGCGTCATATCGATTCGTGAGGCGCTGGTTCAGATTCAAATACTCCAGGCGCTCCTGGGATGCCTCCAACCCGACGATCACGTTGGGGCTTAGATGATACAAAATGTTTCCAGCATACGTAGAGGTGCTGAGAATTGCTGTCGACACAAGGTCTTGCTTGTCGTTCACTTGCCGGCCCCCATAAAGATTAAAGGTCAACCGGTTCGTAACGGGAAACGCCAGTTGCATCCATCCGCCCGTTCCATGGATAGGAATTGGGACGGATTGGGGTGTGATCGTGATACCTGGGGGGCCGCCGCCTATATTGGCGAAGTTCTCGCCATGAAAGAGCGTTCCTGTCACTTCAAATTTCGACAACGGCTTTACTAAAACATCCGTGCTGAAGAGGCGTGAGTTGACTGATCTTCCCAAAATATGACTTTCACTCGAGTGAAAGCCAAAGCCGATCACAACACGCGATTCATCGCGCCACTCGTGCCGCACTGCAACGCGCCCTTGGATGGCCGGGCGAGATGCGTTGCGCAGAACGTCGCTCGCCAGATAGCCAAGCGAATACCGTTCATCGGTCTGCAACACGCCCACTTGGAACGTCGCGTGGGTGTTGGTTGTGATTGGGACGCGCTCTTCATAACGGATTTGGGGACGCCACAACCACAGATTTCCTGCCCCATCTAAGGGTGGAATGCCTACTCGCGCGAACGAAGTGGGCTGGAGCGGAGCAATCAGCGACTTGTCCTGACCGACGATGAGACTGCGCCTTGTCCAGTCAAACGAGAGGACTCCCGTTCTGATTCGAAATACGTCGTCGTAATATGGGCTTTGGGAAAAAAAGTCCAACGAAAGCGACCCATGCACTTGTCCGCTTCCAGGAAGTTGCGGTCCGCGGAATTCCAATCCCAGAATGGATTGCCGCAATGTCGCGCCACCAGTTGCCCCGTATGCCGAGTCAGCCTCGGTCTGCCCATATATTGATGGCTCGTTAGAGTTAAAAAAAGCATCAAACAGCAGCATGCCGCTCAGTGTAACCGGAAACCGCTGAGATGATTCAACTTTGGTTTGCGCTTGTTCTTTAATGCGTTGTTCCGACACTTCCAGTCGCTCTTCGATCTGTTCTTCTTTTTGAGAAGAGTTGTCAGTCCGCGAAGCTTTAACCTCTTCCCGAAGCGCGTGCACTTCGTTGAGAAGAGCCTGATTCTGGCGCTCGAGCGTGTCCAGACGGTCCAAGATGTGCCTCATGACATCCGGCGATTCTTGCTGGGCGTGGACCGATCCGCTCATCATCGCGATGAGACAGCTGAGCGAACCTATTCTATTGAAGTAATTTTTCCAGCACATGACAAACCTCCTTCAATGAAAACGGTTTCCGGAATAGCGCGTTTGCGCCATTGGGCGTCGATCCGTTCAGAGAGCTGGCCCGTTCATCGGCACTGATCATGATGATGGGTAAGTTGCGGTAAGGGGCGAGGGTTCGAACTTGCCGAATCAATTCGAAGCCGTCCAGGTAAGGGAGGTTCAAATCTGTTACCAGAGCGGCTATAGCGGAATCAGGAGCACCGAATAGAGAAAGAGCCGCTCTTGGATCGCGAGTGACTATTGCTTGAACATCAGGAAGCGTTTCAACAGCAAGGGCGAGAGAGGAGGCGACGGTTTCTGCGTCCTCCACAATGACCACAACCTTGGGCATAGAACCAGCGTCAGGGCAGAAATCGATACCCAACTCCGTGGACCGTAACAAAGTGTTTGGGCATAGTGGGCTCTCCCTCAAATTTTTGGCGGAGCCTTACTACATGCGCATCCACAGTCCTGGTGTTTGGGTAATATTCATATCCCCACACGGAATTCAGGATTAAATCGCGAGTTAGGACGCGATCCACGTTCTGAAGGAAGAAGAGAAGAAGATTGTATTCGGCTGGCGTGACCCGGACCTCTGCTCCAGCACGCGTGACAGCGCGTCGTTCCACGTCCACTTCCACATCGCCGAAACGTACGACACGCGGCCCATCACCCGCGCTTCGTCTCAACACAGCGCGGATCCGCGCCAGCAGCTCACGCGTTCCGAAGGGTTTGACAACGTAGTCATCGGCCCCAACCTCAAGCAACAGGACCTTATCCACTTCGTCCGCCGCAGCGCTCAGAACGATGATGGGCGTCGTAACACGATTCGCGCGAAGCTGCTTGCATACTTCAATACCGCTTAGCCCTGGAAGCCGGAGGTCGACGATGACAAGGTTCGGTTTCGTAGAGAACACCTTCTCGAGTGCCGACGGCCCGTCCACAGCCTGGATCGGTATAAATTGCTCACGCTCGAGCAATATGCTGACCGTCTCGCGCAACTCTGCATCGTCATCAACAATCAAGATCTTTTCCAATGTTCACGCCCCAGGGAGGTATCGATTGTAATGACGAGTATTGTCGCTATCTCTATTCGAGAAAGGGTCTCATGTTAAGGATTATTACAATTATTTTACACGCATTGTACAGACTCGGCGTCGAACGCTTCAACAGGTGCGTCGTTTGCGAGACTCTTGATCTTTACAAAACGTTTACCGCGCGACCACGCTTGCAACAAGATTCCACATCATACTCTGAGCATGGTCTAACCATTGCTGACTCCACTGCATGAAGAGTGCGGAGGACCCTGAAAGTAGTGGGTTATCTCCCCGTTCTTCCCTCCTGGGCGCAGCTTGCGGCTGCGCCTTTTTTTTAGGTTAATGAGGTCTCACGTGCAGTGCGATGCCGTTTCTTCCGTTCTACCTCTCGCGTCTGGCCTGATCCGCGTCTTCTGCCAGATCCCGCAGCAGTTCGAAGAACTCTCGGGATTGGCCGATAAACAGTCCATCTTCAGTGAGAGCCTTGGCAGCCGCCATTGCAGCTCCTTTTGTCTCAGTAGGGCGAATGATCGAACAAACCGGAAACTTCCGGCTGAGAAATGGGCAGGGCTCAGGCATGATCAGGTTGGTCTGAAAATCTTCCCCGCCAGGAGTCGTGTTGAGATTGGGAAAAACCAGCGTAGGATCGTTAGGGTCGGTCAGAGGAGCCATCTGCTCGTTTACGGCATTGCCGGCCTTATCATGCCAAGTCTGAAAGTGTGCCGTCTCGGTAGGTCCAATACTGAGTAGGATCCGCAGAACCTCCGCATTCGTCACCCTCTGAGCGAGCGATGGATAGAGATTCGTGCCGCCCTGCTCGATGAACGCGAAGTGAAATGCCGCGGTATTGGCGATCGCTTGGATGTGGTCATGAGGCGCCAAGTCGGCATCGGATCTGGGAATGGCAGGATGCTGCCCCTTAGCTAAACCCCGGATTGCTTGGGCAAACGGGAACGTAAGGTCGAGATCGGGATTCTTGTCGCGGGCGCGGTACCGGGTGTACCAACTGGTATCAACCGTGAGCTGCATCGGGTTGGTGAGGCGTCCGATTTGCTGAGCTCCTGTCGCTTTACTGCTCGGCAAAGTGCGAAAGCGATCCAGATTGACTGTGTCGGCACCCTTTGAAGCCAGGTACGCATTGATAAACCTGAAGTGAGTGATCTCATCCTCGGTGTTGTCGTGGATGTACTGGTCCATGTCCCCGTCGAGGTTCTTGAGAGCGGCGGTATAGAGGGCGCTTCCTCCACCTCCTGGGACTTCGTTGTCCGGAATGCCTCCCAGTTCGTTGTATTGCTGCCACAGGTCGCTTTCGACGATTTCGGCCGCCGCTAGGAACCTCAAACTTGCAGCGTCTCCTTTGTCGAGGTGACCGCTACTTTCCTCTTTGCGCTCGCCGCTGAAGGCGGATAGGCCGGTGCCCAAAATGCCAGCGCCCACGGTTGCCGCTCCAGTCGCGAGACTGCCTCGCAAAAAGGAACGGCGATTCTTACTCTTATCTGCACTCATACGTTTTACATCTCCTTGGAGCGCTTGTTTCGTGTGATTGTTCGCGCCCGGTCCCAGCTTGCCGGATCTAAGCGTGAACGTTGTGCTCCACGGGTAAATGATTAGTAAATAATGATCTGTGCAGAATCAGCGTGATGCTCTCTCACAAGCCACCTTGTTACTTGCTTCGAGTTGATCGAATACGCGGCGAACCACTCGGTCGCATCGCCATCCCAAAAATTGAAAGGCTTGAGAGCTCGTGGCTCCCACAAGCGCGTAGAGTTCCTGACGAAGCGCTTGGCGAGCACGCAGGAGGCGAATCTTAACCGCTTCTTCTGTCAGATCAAGGCAATTGGCTGTTTCGGCAGTGCTCATATCCTCGATTTCTCGCAATACGAAAACGGATCGGTACATACCCGGCAAACGATCCACCGCTTGCTCCAGGAAGGAAAGCGCCTCTTGTCTCAAGGTCTGTTGCTCTGGATCTGGGTCTGACGATTTCATAGTTTCCATACCCCGGCTCTCTTGATCCGCGCCGGCCGGAGCGTCCTCAATCCGTCTTCGTTTTCGAGAGCGAGCGAGAGCCTCATGCACAGCAATCTTCGCCAGCCACGTTGAGAACTTGGCTTTCCCAGCGAATTGATGGAGTGAGGCGTACGCTCGGACATAGGTGTCCTGCACGACATCTTCTGCTTCGTCGTTATCACGGAGAATCGCCCGCGCTATTCGAAACAGGCGCTGATTATGCCGGCGCATCAGCACCTCATAAAGCGCTATGTCGCCGGCGCGCACTCTTGCGACGACCTCTTCATCTGACAGAGGCGAAGTCTGAGTTAAATTCGATTCCAAAGGAGCCGTGTCCGAAGCCACTCGGTTGTACAGAGTCGAATCCACCTCAAGGGTTACAACTTCTTCGATCCGCAGGTTTGTAACCCAGGGGCCGGAGCGCACTCTGTACAGGCGCGGGCAGAAAATGCCTGTAAAGGAGAAACATTTTATGGCACAGACCCGGACAATCGGATCGGAAGATGCTTTCGCGGACAGAACACGGGGTGAAGCGGAATCTAAGGCGTGGTCGCCAGCTTATCAGGCGTATCAAATCCTCCACGTGGGGTTTGTGGTCGCGCCAATCGTCGCGGGGCTCGATAAGTTTTCGCACTTGTTAGTGAATTGGGACATGTATCTCGCTCCAGTAATTGCGCGCTTATCGCCCATAGGAGGCCATGGGCTTATGCTGCTGATTGGAGTGATTGAAATCGTCGCCGGTATTCTCGTTGCGATTAAACCCCGGATCGGCGCATACGTCGTCTCCGCGTGGTTGCTGGGGATCGTTATCAACCTGCTGATCATTCCTGGGTACTTCGATATCGCCTTGCGAGATTTCGGTTTGTCGCTCGGCGCATTGGCGCTCGGCCGTCTGAGTAAAGACTATAGCTCGTAATTAATTACTGCAGGGGTGGGATGCTACGGCACTCTCTTGCGAGCTGTCCGCGTGATAGGAACTGCGCACTAGCGGCCCTGCTTCGACGTGCGCGAAACCCATCTCGCGACCTGCGATTCTGTAATCATCGAACTCCTGCTGTGCGACGTAGCGCAGAACGGGTACGTGCTTCTGCGAAGGCCGCAAATATTGGCCTAGAGTCAAGATGTCTACTTGATGACTGCGCAGGTCACGCATCACGCTCAGTACCTCTGTTTCCGTCTCACCGAGGCCCAACATCAACCCGGACTTCGTCGGAATGTGCGGCCGAACCTGCTTGGCATAACGCAGCATATCGAGCGATCTCTCGTATCGAGCGCCCAAGCGCACCTGCCGGTAGAGGCGCGGAACCGTCTCAGTATTGTGGTTCAGTACGTCAGGATGTGCATTCATGACGATGTCCATAGCAGGATGCGAGCCTTGGAAATCGGGAACCAACACTTCCACCCTGCAGCCAGGGAGACGCTGCCGAATCGCTTCAATCGTGAGCGCAAACAATTCCGCTCCGCCATCCTTTCTGTCGTCGCGGTTGACGCTGGTGATGACGGCATAGCGAAGTCCGAGAGTTGCACAAGCTTCTGCTACACGCCGCGGCTCATCGTAGTCTATGGCGAGCGGAGCGCCCTTCTGCACTGCACAAAATCCACAGCGCCTTGTGCAGACATTTCCCAGGATCATGAAGGTAGCCGTGCGCCGGTTCCAGCATTCGCCGACATTGGGACACGCCGCGCTTTCACAAACCGTGTGCAGTTTGAGGCGGGTAACTAAGTCCTTCAGTTCACGGTAATTCTCGCCGACAGGTGCGGGAGCGCGCAGCCATTTCGGCCGTTCGGACTGAGAAGAAATAGTGACGAGCACTGGTTTTAGTGTAGCTGTGCAGACCTTTTTTAGTTCAAATCCAATTTCCCGGCGGAGCTACCTCTACCCAGGGCCGTTCTGCGGGCGCCTGATGAAGCGTGATGCTCCGAAGATACTTCGCCAGAAGCGGATATTTTGTCGGAATTTTAAGTTCCCAGCCCTGAGGCGATGCAAGGTCAGTTGCATTTGGAGACTGTTCTTGAATGCAGCGTACCAATTCGCCCGCTAATTGATCCCGTTCTTTCTGGTCGGGACTAATGTCATAATCCGGCTCAACCACTACGCGACCGATCTGAGGAGAGGTGGGCCGTACCGCGCTGAATGCTTCCTCTAGAAAGAACTCCAGTTGCGGGTCCATAGTCTACATCTCCCGCCGGTTCTCCAATGACCGTGACATCGTCACTTCATCGGCAAACTCCAGGTCACTTCCCACTGGTATGCCCATCGCAATGCGTGTTACACGAGCGCCTAGCGGTTTTAATAGCCGCGATAGGTAGACTGCTGTCGCCTCGCCTTCTGCGGTGGGATTTGTCGCGAGGATGACTTCTTGAATTTCTCTGTTACGCAGGCGGTCGACAAGCCCCTTGATCTTCAAGTGATCAGGACCAATACCGCGCAATGGTGAGATCGCTCCATGCAGCACGTGATAGACACCGCGAAAAGCATGTGTAGTCTCGATGGGCAGAATATTATGCGGCTCTTCTACGACACAAATCTGAGTTTGTTCACGATGGGGATCGCGACAGTAGAGGCATAGCTCTTCAGTGCTGATGTTGTTACACGCGGCGCAAATTCCAAGCTTGTCCTTGATGTCAAGAATCGCTTGAGCTAAATTTTCCGCCTCTTCGCGCGATGTCCTTAGAAGGTGAAATGCGATGCGCTGAGCCGATTTCTGACCGATGCCAGGCAGCCGTTTACATTCCTGAATTAGCCGGGCGAGCGGCTCAGCAAGCTCTGGCATTCGTTAGAGGCCTAAAACATGCCCGGTGGCAGCCCAAGGCCCCCCAACATTCCGCCCATTTTCGATTGAGCCTCGTCGTCCACCTTCTTGGCAGCCTCGTTGAAGGCCGCCATCATCATGTCCTGGAGCATCTCGACGTCGCCCGCCACTTCAGGATCAATCGTGACGCCGAGCACGTTCTTGTGGCCGTCCATTTTCACGGTCACCATGCCGCCGCCCGCTGAAGCCTCCACGCGAATCTCCGCAACCTGTTCCTGCAGCTTCTGCTGCATCTGTTGCGCCTGTTTCATCATGGTCTGCATGTTGCCGGGTATCTTCATAGCCGATTGAATGCTCCCCTTTCACTCATTCAAATTTCGCACGGTACGGACCTGAGCGTCGGGGAAAAGTTCTCGAAAGCGCTTTACTCCCGGGTGTGATAACGCTCGCTCTCGCAGTTCGGTTTCACTAGTTCCGGAATGTTCAGAAACCGGCATGGGTGCAGTTTTGATTCCCTCGCCCACCTCAATTCGCAGTCGCACCGGCCTGCCTATTACGTCTGCCGCGATGCGCTGTACGCTCGGATCTTTCAGTGCCAAGGCGAGTGATTTCGGCGCTTTAACCACAAGCTCACTGCCATTCAGGCGGAGTTCAGACTGTTGGACAGCGTCAGCGCTAGTGTTGAGTCTAGCCTTACAAAGAGCGTCGTGTAAATCTTTCGCCAAATCACCGGTTTTCGCAGTAACAGCCTCATCGGTCCTTGCCGCTTCAGCTTGCGCTGAGCCGCCACTTTGCTCTAGCGCGGCCGATAACTTGATGGACGGAGCTTGAAAACTTGCAGGCTTCGGCGCTCCGGCGCGCGATGACGCAACGATCGATCCGGAGCCAGCCGGTGACAAAGCGGACGTCGGTTCCGGGCTCTCCAATTGCGCCAGAGCTTCTTCGATAGATTGAAGCCTGCCCACTTGTATCAACTTGATCAGCCCGAGTTCCAGATGCAACCGAGGCTGAAGTGAAGATTGCAGCGTCTTGTATAAATCGAGAGTCAGGTTCAGGTAGCGCGTCAAATCCTCTTCACTGAATAACCCGGCGGTTTCCGAAAATGCCTGCTGCTCTCGCTCGGAGCCCGCGATAAGGCGGTTGGGCTTGTCCGCGATCTTTGCCACCAGCAGATTGCGCCAGTAACGCGACAATTCGCGGCAAAAGTGCTGTAAGCTTTGACCTTTTTGCTCGAGCTCCTGCACGATGTCGAGCATGCGACCGCCGTCTCGGTTGTGAACAGCTTCGGCAACTGCGCGAAGTGATTCAGCTCCGAAAACGCCGAGCAAGGCCCGTACATCTTCGACGCGCAACACTTTCCCGCAACAGGCAATGGCTTGATCGAGAGCCGATAGGGAGTCTCGAACGCTCCCTTCGCCTGCCTGCGCGATTACCGAAAGAACTTCCTCACTTGCATCAATGCTTTCCTGTTCTGCAATGTATTTCAATCGACTGACAAGGTCGGCAAAATCGATGGAACGAAAACTGAAGTGCTGGCAGCGCGACGCAATTGTGTTCGGGATCTCGGATGCCTCGGTGGTGCAGAGGACAAAGACAACCCACTCTGGAGGCTCTTCGAGGGTTTTCAGAAGCGCGTTGAAAGCTTCCTTCGTGATTTGATGCGCTTCATCAACGATGAAAACTTTGTATCGATCCCGCGCCGGCCGGTAGCGAACATTGTCTCGGATCTCGCGCATTTCGTTGATGCCCCGGTTCGAAGCGGCGTCGATCTCGATGACGTCAACGGAATTGCCTTCGGTTACCTCGATGCAGCTCGAGCAGACGCCGCAGGGTGTGGCAGTGGGTCCGTTGATGCAGTTCAGACAGCGCGCCAGGATCCGCGCCACACTTGTCTTGCCAGTTCCTCGCTGGCCCGAAAAGATATACCCATGCGCAACCCGGTTGCTCTCAATTGCGTTCGTGAGTGTTTTTTGAACGTGCTCCTGCCCCATGAGCTCGTCGAACTTTTGAGGACGATACTTCCTGGCAATCACTTGATACATGGGATCATTTAACGCACGGAACTTCTTGGCGGCAACTCAGGTCTTCCAGTAAACCATCGCCTGCGACGCCCTCGGCCTGTTTACTGGAAATGCCAGACCCCGGGTGATCCGCGGCACACGAGCTAAATCGCTACCGTTGCTTCCTTCCGGACCTGGCGGGGTTTACAACCGCCCATTGCACGAAGCCCGGAGCCTGACAATTCACAATCCTATCATCCGCATTACTTATGGGGTTGCAGAACGGCTTTCAGCTTTTCCCCAAATAGCGTGGTAACCGCGGGGCTTTGCTCATCTCTGACGGGCCGTTCTTCCTCGCTGCTTTGTGGAAGCGGGTGGGCCGCCATAGGCGGCTCGGGATTTGGCTCCTTTGATTCCTGCGATGTAAAACTTTCAACCTCCACGGTTTCGAGCTTAGGTTCAGGTTGCGGCGACAGCTCCATCTTGGGCGCCCCGTCTGAGTCGCCCAGGAACCGATCTTTCTTCAACACGATTCGTTCGAGCGCCGTAATCCATCCCGTGAATTCGCTCTCTATGCGATCACGGCTAACGGCGACGCGCATCGCTTCCATCTTTGAATCAAGATTGTCAAGGTGGTGTAACAGCAATGCTTCTGGGAATGCTGGAACCTTCGGTGAGCCGAACTCCAGTTCGCCATGGTGGCTGATTATCATGTGCTCGACCAGCATTCGAAGCTTAGGAGGAAAATCCGATAGTTGACCGAACTTGCCGGCCAGAATACGCAGTCCGATTACGATATGCCCAAGCAGCTGGCCTTCAGCACTGTAAGCAAAACTTCGCGCGTAAGCTAGCTCGTCGATCTTCCCCAGATCGTGAAGAATTGCTCCAGTAAGCAGCAGATCCACATCGACGTTTTTGTAATGGGAACTGGTAACCCGGCACAGCTTGCATAAAGACAGAACGTGTTCGATTAAGCCGCCGCGGCAGGCATGATGAATATTCTTCGCTGCTGGAGCCACCTTATACAGCGTCGCCACACGTGGATCGCTGAAAACCGCCTCAAGCAGCGCACGCAGGTGAGAATTTTGAATACTCGCGATAGTCGACTGCAACTCCGCGAACATTTCATCCGGATCGCGCTCAGAACACGGAAAGTAATCTGCGAAGTCCACCTCATGGTCTTCGAGGCGGCGCAATCGATGCACCGTAAATTGCGAACGATTTTGGTACAGCTGAAACAGCCCTTTGACTTTGACGAAATCGTCGCGGTCGAAGGCATGCATTACCTCAGCAACGTTATCCCACATCTTTGCTTCCATCTCGCCTGTGCGGTCCGCGAGATGAAGCGAAAGGTACGGCTCACCAGTTCTTTTCTGCCGGATTTCCTTTGACAACACAAGGAACTGAGCTGTGACTACCTCGTTCGGTACGAGGCTGCCGACATTCGGCGATTTCATACGCAAATCAACGCGAGCTACTCTTTCCTGTTACTGTCGTTTGCGTTCCAGGTATCGGAAGCATGCCAAACAGCCGTTTTCGGCGGATTTTCTCTTGGACTTCTGCTTTAGTTACAGTCTCCGGCCTCAATTGAGCGGGATCTTGCCAAGCGGTGTTTTGGCCAGCCGCAGCGCCGGAATCCACGAACCCGGGTTTAATCTGCAGGAATGCTGTCTTTCGTAATTGAGTGAGATACTCACGCACTTTAGGCTGCATCTTTGGCCCGTACAAAATATTTTCAATCTCACTGCGAGCATCGGCTAGCGGGGCCAGACCGGATTTTGTATGATCGTCTACCTTCAAAATCTCGAAGCCTGTTGGAATACGGATGGGTTGTGTCACAGCACCCTTCGGCAAATTCCAGACAGTATCCTCGATTTGCTTTGTGAGAACACCCTTTTGGTAGCCGCCAAGCTCACCGCCTTGTTTAGCGGTCGCCGCATCTGAGTTGTCGCGCGCAAGATCAGAGAACCGCTGGCCTTTAGACGCATCAGCCGCGATCTGCTTGGCCTTTTTCTCGGCCACAGCCACGCCGTTGGGGTCCTTACCTTGGATGGAGATCAATATCTCGCTTAGAAAAACCTTTTCTTCGCGCACAAAGTCCGACTTGTGCTGATCGTAGTAATCCTGTACGTCCTTGTTCGTAATGCTGATGTGGCGAGCGACTTCCTGTCCGATCACTTGCTTGGTCAGCAACTGGTTTCTGGTCTCCGCCAGGAAATCCTCGTAGCTCATTCCGGTCTGCTGGCGCACGTACTCCCGAAATTTATCGGGATCGGTGATATTTGCCTGCCGCTGCAGATTCGCCATATGCTTGCTGACGTCTGAATCTATGTTGATGTTCAGCTCCTTGCCTTTCTGAATCAGCAGCAACTCATCAATCCGATCGCGGAGGATGTCCTTCTGCCGATTTTGAAAGTCTTGGTCGAACTTCGATCCCATTTCCTGGCGTGCTTTAAGCTCCTGGGCAAGTTCGCGGGTGAGGCGCTCCAGTTCATCTTGGCTTATGATGTCGCCGTTTACACGAGCAACGATTTGATCTACGACTTCGATATTCGCGCCAAGACACAAGACGGCAAAAATGAAACTGGCGATCAGAGCTTTCAATTTCATAGCTAAGACCTTATTATCGCAAGACCCATTGAACCATGAAACTATGTCGTTTCAGGGTATTTAGCTCCGCACGACAGCGGGTTCTTCCACACTCAGCTCGAGCAAGCTTCCTTTTAGCTCTGCCAGCAACTGAGCAGCGTTGCTGGAGGCACTGAGCGGAAGCTTCAACACGCCGGCCGGAGTAAACTGGGCGTTCGGCGCGCTCCGAACCAGCGTCATCAACTTGAAGGGATCGATTTTCGACTGTTGATGGAATTTGATATTCGCGAACCCCTGCCGCCTATCGATTGACTCGACCCCGGCGCGTTCCGCTAAGCTCTTTAGCAGCGAAAAGCGCACCAGATTAATCACCTCCTCGGGCACCGCACCATATCGGTCTCCAAGCTCCTCGATCACCCGTCCCGCTTGCGCCTCGTCCTTCGCATCGGCGATGCGCTTATACGATCTCAGCCGTTGCGCTTCATCGGCAATGTAGGCGGTAGGTATACGAATATCGAGGCCGAGATTGATCGTGGCGTGGATTTCAAGCGGCACCTCTTCGCCCTTCAGCTCCCGCACGGTTTCCTCGAGTAGACGGATGTAAGTGTCATATCCGACTGCTTCAATGTGACCGTGCTGCTCGCCTCCAAGTAAGTTGCCTGCGCCGCGCAGCTCCAAATCGAGTGCCGCTATCTTGAAGCCCGCACCTAAATCGCTAAACTCTTTCAGAGCCGCAAGGCGTTTTCTTGCTACTTCGCTTAATTCCGTATCTGCCGGCACAAGCAGATACGCGTAGGCACGGCGATTCGATCTGCCCACGCGACCGCGCAGTTGATACAGTTCGCTCAAACCGTAGCGCTCAGCGTTCTCGATGAGGATGGTGTTCGCTAGCGGAATATCTAAGCCGTTTTCGATAATCGTGGTCGAGACAAACACATCATACTCGTGTCTCATAAAGCCGAGCAGCACTTTCTCGAGCGCTGACTCGCCCATCTGTCCGTGCGCAACGCCGATGCGACAGGTTGGGAGTAGCTCCTGGATCGATGCTGCGCGCATGAAAATCGTGTCCACGCGATTGTGGACGAAATAAACCTGCCCCTGGCGAGCCAGCTCTTGCTCTATGGCGGCTTTGATGAGCTGGGGATTGAAATGCGCGACAACCGTATTGATCGACAGACGATCTTTCGGCGCGGTCTCGATCACGGACATGTCGCGAAGCCCGAGCAACGACATATGCAACGTGCGTGGAATCGGTGTGGCGCTCATCGTCAGCACGTCGACGTTATGCTTCATCTGTTTGAGGCGCTCTTTGTGCTTCACGCCAAAGCGCTGCTCTTCATCAACGATCAACAATCCGAGATCATTGAATTGCACGTCTGCTGAGAACAGCCGATGCGTACCGATGAGTACATCGACTTTTCCGGTCGAGAGATCCTCTAAAACACTCTTTATTTGTTTCGAGGTGCGAAAACGACTAATCAGCTCGACGCGAATGGGGAAGGAAGCGAAGCGGCGTCTAAATGTCTCGTAGTGCTGAAAGGAAAGAACGGTGGTGGGCGCAAGCACTGCCACTTGCTTACCGTCGCCCAGCGCCTTGAACGCGGCGCGCATCGCTACTTCTGTTTTGCCGAAGCCCACATCGCCACAGAGCAGCCGGTCCATGGGCTGCTGGGTCTCCATGTCGGCTTTGATTTGCGAAATCGCATTCAACTGGTCCTTGGTGGGCGCGTATTCGAACGCGTCTTCAAATTCGCGCTGCCAATTGCTGTCTGTTGAAAATGCGAAACCTTGCACCATGCGCCGCTGCGCGTAAAGCTTCAAAAGTTCATCCGCCATGTCGCGCATTTTCGCCTTGACGCGCGATTTCGTTTTTTCCCAAGTCACGCCGCCGAGGCGGTCCAAATGTGGTTTTGCTTCGCCTGCACCACGGTATTTCTGTACGAGATCGAGGCGACTGAGCGGCACGTATAACTTCGATTCGGCCGCATACTCGATCAGCATGAAATCGCCCTTCTGATCGCCCTGCGCGATCTGGCGAACTCCAAGAAATTGGCCGACCCCATGCGTGGTGTGAACGACGCAATCACCAGCCTTGAGATCTGCGATGTCAGTTGTAAAAGCAGCCAGCTGGGATTTCGTTGGCTGCCGCGCGATCAGTTCCGAAGACTCGAACAGATCCTCCGAGCCAAGAATCGCCAGTTTCGAATCGGCTAAAACAGCGCCACGCCGAACCGAGCCCTTGACAAGGTATGCGCTCGACATGGCGCCCGCGTGATAGGCACGTTCAGCAAGCGAGGGGCGCGCACCTGACGTCGATTCCAAACCGAGCTGGTACGGCACCGCGTACTCTTGCAACACGTCGGCCAGGCGCTCCAACTCACCCGTCGATGCGGCGAAGAACGCGACTCGATTGCCTGCCTCGATAAGATTGCGCGCTTCGGCGACAGCCACCGGCATGTTGCCCTGAAACGTTAGCGAAGGCCGGGTGGGTATGTGAATACTTTCAATGTCGCCGTCCCTCCCTATTTCAGAGAGCACCTCAAGTTCCCGAAAGCCGATGCGTGTTCTGCCGGCGAGGGTTGCGCTCAATTCATCCCAAGTGGCAAAGTTCTTCTCCGGCTCAATTAGGGCGGGACGATCTGGATTTTCGAGACGTTGCCATAAGCGATCTGCGGCGGCCTGGATGGCCTGCGGCTCATCAAGGACAACCAGCGCATCCGGAGCTAGAGAGAAAATACTGTGACCGCGTGGACGAACCAGCGGTACCAGAAACTCCCAGCCCGGAAATATCTCGCCCGGATTCGTCAAATCCAGCTCAGCTTGTTGTGCCGCGTCCGCAAGCTCTCGCAGAAGGGAGCGCGACCTTGGATACTCGGCGAGAGGGAGCAGCGTGATGGCGGAGATTTTTAGGATTGAGCGCTGGGATGCCACATCAAATTGGCGGATGGACTCGATCTCATCGCCAAAAAATTCAACGCGCACGGGTCTGGATGCTTCAGCCGGAAACACGTCAAAGATGCCGCCTCGCACCGAATACTCGCCCACCATCTCGACCGGCTCACGTCGCTCATATCCGATGCTTTCGAGGTGCTGGACTAAATCTTCGAGCGGTAGTTCCTCACCAACGCGGAGCTCCACAGCGAGTTGCCGATAGAACTCGGCCGCCTCAGTGCGAAGCAACGCAGAGGCGATTGGAACAATGGTGATCGGAATTTTTTGGGCTGAAAGTCGCCATAGCCCGACAGCACGCGTTTCCTCGATCTCATTGTGCGGTGACAACCGCTGATGCGGTAGCACGTCCAGCGCAGGAATGAGTTGCGGAGCAGGCAGGTTTCGCCCCTCCAGCAGCAAATGGAAGAAAGCCTCAGCCGATTCGAGCAGCGTTTCCGCTTGCTTGTTGCCGTCGACCAGCAGAAATAACGGCTTCTCTGTAAGCTGATAAAGAAGGACTAGGTAGAGCGCTTTAGCTGTGTTGACGAGACCCGATATGGAGAGAGGGCCACGCTCGCCTCGGATCAGTCGTTGCAGAAGCGACTGAAAAGCTGCCTGTTTTGCTGCGGATTGAAAAAGCTCTCGTGTTGCCGGATGGGTCAAGTGATAGGTGTCGCGCCCCTCTCATTTTACGATCCTGGGCACGCCTCAGGCCTGATGAGAGCCCGGTATGCTGAAGCTGCGAATACTCGATAATCGATGGATTTCCAGAACATATTAGTTCGCGCGACGAACTGGGTTGGAGACACCGTAATATCGCTGCCAGCTCTGCACGCCTTGCGCGTACAATTCCCGAGTGCTCGTATTTCGATACTTGCCCGCCCTTGGGTCGCCAGTTTGTATAGCCGCGAGCCGTTCTGCGATGAGCTGATTCCTTATCAAGCTCCGAGAGGCTGGAAGGGTTTAGGTGAGAAGTGGACGGCCGCAGCTGAGTTGCGGCGCCGCAAGTTCGATTGCGCGATTGTTTTACAGAACGCGTTCGAATCAGCGGCTCTCGTTTGGCTAGCGCGCATTCCCGTGCGCATTGGCTACAGTCGTGACGCGCGCGCCTGGCTTTTAACCCATCCGATTCCTGTTCCTGCGATTGATGACGTCCCGCGCCATCAGCGCTTTTATTACCTTGAGCTTCTCAAGCGCGCGAAGCTCATCACCGGCTACTCCTCTGAAGCAATCATCAAGCTAACCGGTGCTTCGGCTGCCGCAAAAGAAGGGCGAAAGCGTTTTCTAGAATGCGGCTTAACTGGACCGGTTATCGGCGTGAGTCCCGGTGCCGCTTATGGCGGTGCGAAGCGCTGGTTACCGGACCGTTTCGCAGATGCCGCTCTGCGGATTGCTAAGGAGCGCAATGCATCCATCGCTATCTTCGGATCGAAAGAAGAAGGTATTATCTGCGAACTTGTATCTCAACGCGTCGAAGCTGCCGGAGTTACGGGCGTGAATTTTGCGGGTGCGACAAGCCTTAATAAATTCATAGAGTTAGCCGCTGCATGTGAAGTTTTTCTTACGAACGATTCTGGATCCATGCACATCGCCTCAGCACTCGGAGTGCCGACGGTTGCTATGTTCGGACCGACCGATGAAAGAGCAACCGGTCCGATTGGCCTGCACACGCGCGTAGTACGCGAGCCCGTTGAATGCAGCCCTTGTCTGCTTCGTGAGTGCCCAATCGATCACCGTTGCATGGTCCGCGTGAGCGCCGATCGCGTCGCTGAGACCGCATTGACCTTATTCAACAGCGTCCAGGTAAAGGACACTCATGAGTGAGACCGCCATTCTGGTCATACGCTTGAGTGCGATGGGCGATATTATTCATGCGCTTCCGGCTGTAGCGGGCCTCAAGAAGAGTTTCCCCGAAAATCGCCTTGCCTGGCTTGTCGCACCGAAATGGATGCCGTTGCTCGAAGGCAACCCTTCTATCGATGAGTTGATTCCGTTTCGTCGGCATGGATTGCGCGCTCTGAAAGCATCGTGGACACGTTTGCGCGCCGTCAGACCTGGTGTCGCTATAGATTTTCAAGGTCTCGTTCAATCCGCACTCGCGGGGCGGGCCGCTCAACCGAAAATGTTCTACGGCTTCGATAAGTCGGTCGCGCGCGAGCCATTCGCTTCGGTTTTTTATACGCATCGCGTTGCTGCGAACGGGCCCCACCGTGTGGAACGGAATCTGCAGCTTGTCGGGGCAGCAGGCGCTTGCCAACTGACTCATGATGCCTGGCTGCCGGCGGGGCGAGATGAGGGAGGTCTTCCGCTAGGTCCGTTCGTCCTGGCGAGTCCCTTCGCTGGATGGACCAGCAAGCAGTGGCCAATCGAAAATTATGAGCCCTTGGCTGAACGCCTGAATCGAGAGGGTCTGGAACTAGTCGCAAACATTCCCGAGCACCGCGCCAGTGAATTGTTGGGACTCAAGCGCGTTAGAGTGCATACGTCTTCGATTGCCGGCTTGATTGCAGCGACTCGGCGTTCAACAGCAGTGGTCGGCGTCGATAGCGGGCCCCTGCATCTTGCTGCGGCACTCCACAAGCCCGGTGTTGGATTGTATGGACCAACAGATCCTGCACGCACTGGCCCCTACGGCGGTAGTATGGTCGTCCTGCGCGCCGACAATACGAGGACCACGTATACACGGCACCACGAGATCCACACGAGCATGAAAGCTATCACTGTTGCAGAAGCAGCGCATGCTCTGATGCGCTCGATAGCCGGTCATCGCCTCGTGTCTCACCAGTGAGTAGCCCGATTCAGCAGAAACCCCCGCGATATTCGTTTCCCAAGCCCTACGCTGATTTCGTGGCGCGAGTCCGGGTTCCGAGCGGGTTCCTCTTGCTTGTCGTGTTTGCCTGGCTTTCTCACCCTTCGCGTCTCTCAATGCTCATTGGCCTACCGGTCTCGCTACTCGGTCTATGGCTTCGAGCGTGGGCTTCGGGACACTTGGCGAAAGATCAGCAACTCGCGATCAGCGGTCCGTACGCCTATATTCGTAATCCGCTCTACACTGGCTCGCTGATTGTGGCTGTGGGCATTCTGATCGCAGCGCGTGATGCATTGCTAGGCATCATCTTTATCCTCGCGTTCTCGCTGATTTATCTCCCCGTGATTGAGCTCGAAGAGCAGCACTTGCGTAAGATTTTCCCACTCTATCTAGCTTACGCGGCGGAAGTGAATCGCTTTTTCCCAGGAAGCAAATGGACAGGTCCGCAACGGCGATTTTCGTGGTCTCTCTATTTACGAAATGAAGAGTACAAGGCTCTTCTTGGCTTCCTCTTGGCAACTGCTTGGCTGGTCTGGAAATGTTGGAGGTCAGGCCGATTGGGTTAACCGAGTCTATTCCAGGCGCTGTGATACTCTTTCGCTCATGAGAGTCGGATGTTTCACAGCGCTGCTATCTACGTTCCCGCTTGAAAAAGTCTTTGAAAAACTGAAGAGCCTGAACATTACAACTGTCGAGCTCGGCACAGGCAACTATCCGGGCGACCCGCATTGCCAGCTCTCCATGCTCAAAAACACAAAAGAGCTCAAAGAGTTTAAAAAGAAAATCGATGACAACGGATTCTCCATTAGCGCCCTGAGTTGCCATGGAAACACGCTTCACCCCGATTCTGCTATTGCGAAGAATTACGCCGATACCAGCAAACGAACGGTGGAGCTTGCGGCGAAGCTTGGCGTACCGGTGGTTATTGACTTTGCCGGGTGTCCGGGCGACAGCGACAAAGCGAAGTTCCCTAACTGGGTAACGTGCCCGTGGCCGCCTGAGTACCTGGATCTCCTCGACTGGCAATGGGAAAAGAAAGTTGCGCCTTATTGGATCAAACACGGCAAGTTTGCCAAAGATCACGGCGTAAAGATCGCGATCGAGATGCACCCTGGGTTCGTCGTTTATAGTCCGGAGACCATGTTGAAGCTGCGCTCCATCGCCGGCGATAGCGTGGGCTGCAACTACGATCCCAGCCACATGTTCTGGCAGAGCATCGATCCCATAAAGGCGGTTCGCGTGTTGGGCGATAGCATCTTCCACGTGCATGCGAAGGACACGCAGATTTACGATTTCAACCTGCCAAAAACGGGCGTGCTCGATACCAAAAAGTATACGGATGAGAAGAACCGCGGCTGGATTTTCCGGACTTGCGGATATGGCCACCCCTATGGTTGGTGGAAGGAGTTCATATCAACGCTCCGCATGTACGGCTACGACTACGTGCTTTCAATCGAGCATGAGGATTCGCTTATGGCGCCCGACGAAGGACTTACTAAAGCGGCAGAATTCCTGAATCAAATCATGATTCGGGAGAAGCCCGCGGCCGCATGGTGGGTTTGAAAGATGCGAGCCTAAGCTCGATGCCGGAATACAGGTACACCATTCTCTTTCAGCCAGTCGAAGAACGTGGGTTCGTCGTCACCTGTCCTGCTTTACCAGGCTTGGTGACTGAAGGCGAAACTCTCGAAAAAGCGCGCACTATGGCGCAAGACGCGATACGTGCTTACGTCGAAAGCCTTCACAAAGATCACTTGCCCATACCAGCGGACAAGCCGCCCGTGCAAGAAGAGATTTGCGTGATGTTGCCCGAAACAGCGTAGCCCAAAGTTTTTTGGCGCTCGCACCGAAGGTTTTTTGTGACAAGGCCTTTTCTCGCGTCGTCTACATCCCCGCTCGAAGCTAGAATAAGAGCAATTCACAAAATCAACATCGCGCGTTGATACACAGGAGAGTCATGTCAGGAAAGAAAATCGGCATTTTGACAGGCGGTGGTGATGTGCCCGGTCTGAATGCTGTCATCAAAAATGTGGTGTACCGCAGCACTTCAGACGGCCACGAAGTTACTGGGATTCGCCTAGGTTGGAAAGGCCTTACACACCTCAACTGTGACGATCCGCAAAGCTTAAAGCGCTACATCCTCCCGCTTACTCGTGAGAACACACGCACCGTCGACCGGACCGGCGGAACCTTTCTTCATACCAGCCGAACCAATCCTTCGAAGATGAAAGAGGTGCCCGATTTTCTCAGGAAAGAAGACTTTCCATCTACGGTGACGACGAAAGACGCGACCAAGGTGACCACCTACGACCTGACCAAACAGGTCTTGGCGAATCTGGAAAAGCTCGACATAGATTACTTGGTTGCAATCGGCGGCGACGACACCCTCAGTTACGCGGCAAAGCTGGATAGTGCGGGTTTCAACGTCATCGGCATTCCTAAAACCATGGACAACGACGTCCGGGGCACTGAGTATTGCATTGGATTTTCAACGGCCATCTCGCGCGCCAAAGAGTCTATTCAGCGGCAGCGTACGACGGTTGGTTCGCATGAGCGCGTCGGAATCTTTCGCGTTTTCGGACGCGATGCCGGCTACACGGCTCTTTACACGGCCTACGTCACTTCCATTCGGTGTGCGATCCCCGAGTACAGGTTCGATCTTCAGAAGATGATCGATCTACTGGCTACTGATAAGCGCAATAATCCCAGCAACTACTGCCTGGTCATTATGTCCGAAGGTGCGCAGTGGGAAGGTTATCAGGTGCGCGAATACGGTGAGGCGGACGCTTTCGGGCATCGCAAGAAGGCCAACGTCGCGGAGGATTTTAGCGATGAAGTCAAGAAGCGAATGGGTGCCGAGACGGTCGTGAGCGACCTGACTTACGATCTGCGCAGCGGGGCCCCGGACTTTTTGGATACCATGGTCGCGACCACATTCGGCACGATGGCGTATGACGCGTTCACTGCGCACAGGCACGGGCTGATGGCCGCTATTTCCGAAGGTAAGTTCGCGATGGTGCCCATTCCCGATCCTAAGCTCGGACCGCGCAAAGTGGATGTGGACGATATGTTCAACAAAGACCGGTATCGGCCTGCCTATGCCCATAAGGAAGGCTTGCCGCTGTTCCTGACACGCGCCTGATATGGCACAGCAGTTTTCTGAATCCGAGTTGCCGCTGTGCGAAGTAGTCGAAGCGCAAGGCCATCTCATCGATTCGCACATCATGGAGCGCATTTTCGATTCGGTGGTCGAGTATGGCGGCCGTTTCGAGGTCGAGCACTTCTCGATTGGCCGAACCAACAGCGAATCCTCATCGCTACGTTTGCGGGTGGAAGCACCCTCGCAGGAGCAAATGGAGCAGATGATGACTCAATTGCTGGGCCTTGGCTGCTCGGCAGTTGATTCAGGTGATGCCGAAATAAAGCCTGCCGAGCGGGATCGATGTGCGCCGGAAGATTTCTATTCAACCACAAATCAGCGGACCCTGATTCGCCATCGTGGGCAATGGATAGAGGTGCGTAAGCAGCGGATGGACGCCATGATTGTCGTTCAGAATGGCTCGGCTACCTGCCGCCGTTTGCGAGACATCAAGACTAACGATTCAATTGTTGTCGGCATGAAAGGGATTCGCGTTGTTCCTGAAGCGAAGGAGCGGGATCGGCTTGCTTTCGCATTCATGAGCAGTGACATTTCTTCTGAGCGCCAGGTGGAAACGGCGGTTGGCCAGACTGCGGCACTCATGCAACAGGCGCGTGCCGACGGCAAGAAGATCGTCGCGGTTTCAGGTCCGGTCGTCGTTCATACCGGCGGCTGCGACGCGCTCTCGAGCCTCATCCGCAATCGCTGGATCGATGCCTTATTGGCCGGTAACGCTCTTGCGGTCCACGATATCGAATCCGCTCTGTTAGGAACTTCTTTAGGCGTTCGCACGAGCGATGGTCGTCTGGAACAGCATGGTCATCGCAACCACATGCGCGCAATCAACGCAATTTACCATGAGGGTGGCATCGCCCAAGCCGTGCTTTCGGGCCGCCTCACCACGGGCGTAATGTATGAGTGCGTCAAAGCGAATGTGCCGTTCGTGCTGGCCGGCAGCTTGCGCGACGACGGTCCGATGCCTGAGACCATCACCGACATGAATGAGGCCCAAGACGCATATGCCGCACACCTCGGAGGTGCGGGCGTTGTGCTGTGTCTCAGTTCTATGCTCCATTCGATTGCCGTAGGAAATATGTTGCCCGCTTGGGTGAAGATCGTTTGTGTAGATATTAATCCCGCTGTCCCCACTAAGGTAAGTGATCGCGGTACCGGACAGGCCCTCGGGGTCGTCACTGACGTCGGCCTGTTTCTCGAGCTCCTTCGAAAAAAGCTCGACTCTCAATGAAGCGAAACCGCCAGTACACCGACGAGCAGGCAGGGGCAGGCGTTCAAGCGCCTTTGCCCGAAATAGAAACGTGGCCGAACCAGTACCGTGAGTACGAGATTGAAATCGTCATGCCGGAGTTCACTTCGGTATGCCCCAAAACCGGCCTTCCTGATCATGGAACTCTGCGTCTCATCTATACGCCGTTCAGGCGCTGTTTGGAACTGAAGTCTCTGAAGTTGTACACTCTGGCTTACCGGAATTTAGGAATTTTTCAGGAGAATGTAGTGAACCGGCTAATAGCGGACGTAGTGAAGGCGGCGGACCCTGTTAGAGCCACCGTCATTGGAGAATTCGCCCCTCGCGGGGGGCTTTCCACACGTGTGACGGCTACTTACACACGCAGAAAGAAGTAGCCTATTATTAGGTGTGTTCGCCTGTAAGAACCTCCATAGACATGATCGTTCGTCTTACCGCATTACTGCTCCTGCCGGTGTCCATCTGGGCTGCGGAGTTTCACAACGGCCAGGCCGCGCGGCTGGTGATCGGACAGCCTTCGTTCTCGGCTCGCGATGCGGGTATCTCGGCTTCGAACCTGCTCATTTCGGGTGATCGGCTCTATGCGACCGAGGCTGCACGTCGTGTTTTGATTTTCGATCTGACAAAAATCCTGGGGCCTCAAGATAATCTGCTGGCTGTGCAAGCAGCGTCTTGCCTCGCTTGTGGCTTCGCGCCTATCGCCGTCTCGAATCAGCCGTTATTGCAAGGCTCTCCCGCCGTCAGCATTCATGGCACAACCGTAGCTCTCGCCGATGCCCAGAATCACCGCGTGCTGATCTGGCGTGATACCCGCGTAAGCGCTGCCAACCAGATGCCCGACATCGTGCTCGGCCAGCCCAACTCCGATCTGATATCGGTCGATGGCAGCACGCTCCTTGAGCCAATATCTGTGGCGTTCGACGGCAAACGTTTATTCGTCGGGGATGCAGCTTTGAGGCGCGTGCTGATCTGGAACTCTCTTCCGACCGTCAATAACCAACCTGCTGATACGGTACTGGGACAGCAGAATCTTACGTCGATTGAAACCAGCGAGGTTCCCCGTGCCGACGCCATTCATCGGCCCACAGCGCTTCTTTCTGATGGCGCGAATTTGTTTGTGGCCGATTCTGTCGATCGTCGCATTCTTGTTTTCAGTGCGGCCGATACACCGGTTCCAAAGAACGCTATTTCGAACTCGGCGAGTCTTCTTGCCGGACCCCTCGCCCCAGGGACGCTCATTACAGTCACCGCAGACCGGCTTGCGGATGGCACCGCATCGACGCCCGACGACACCACTCAGTCGCTTCCCACGAAGCTGGGAAATGTCGAGGTGCTTTTCGACGGCGTGCCACTTCCGCTTCTATCTGTTTCGCCAACACAGGTCCGCGCGCAAATTCCTTACGCGTTCGGGAATGCGTCGAGCGCCAGCGTTTACGTAAGAACGCAGCATAATGACGGTCGCGTTACGATCACGAGTGCGAGTGCGGCCAAAATCGTGTCTGGAAATCCCGGGCTCTTTGCGTTTGGCGGGACGGAGCCGCGAAGCGGTCTGATACTTCACGCAAGCACAAACCCCGGTGGGCAGAGCGGTACCCCAGTTACCTCAGAGAACCCAGCGCAGCCGGGCGAAATATTGATCGTGTGGGCGGCAGGCTTGGGTGCTGTGAAGGATACCAGCGCTGCTACTACGCCCGCAGTCGGCGTGCCCTATGCCGACTCCAATGCACGGGTCATCACTCCGGTTAGCGCGTTGGTGAATGGCCGTTCTGCGCATGTCGTTTCAGCCGTTTTGCCGCAGGGCTCGATCGGTATCTACGAAGTTCGCGTTGTTTTGCCGGCCGATCTTCCGAACGATCCGAAAACTCAACTCCTGATCGCCCAAAACGGATACGTGAGTAACAGAATCACTGTCCCAGTGCAGAGGCCCATCGAGTAAGCCGTCCCGCTATTTGATCTATGCAACAGCTTCGTTGGCATGCTCTGCTACAGCAGTGGGTTGCCGTTTCAACACACCGCCAGGACCGGCCGCAAATGCCGTCCAACTCGTGTCCATTCGATCCCGGATCAGGGCACGTGCCTGATCACTACGACGTCTATCTGTATCCAAACGATTTCCCGGCGTTCTCTCCGGATACCGAGCTATTCGCGCCCACGCCCGGCTTATTTGCTGAAACCGGCGCGCGTGGCGTGTGCGATGTAGTCCTTTACTCGCCCGAGCACACGCTTCCTCCATCGAAGCTCAGCATTGATAACTGGCGAAAGATAGTCGATCTTTGGACGGACCGGACGCGTCAGTTGGCAGAGAATCCGGATATTGCATTCGTCGCTCCGTTCGAAAATTGCGGTGCAGCCGTTGGCGTCACCATGCCACATCCGCACGGTCAGATCTACGCGCTGCCCTTCATCCCTCCCAGCATTCAGAAGGAAATTTCCTCGGCAAGAGATTTTGCAAATGCAAATGGCGGTGAATGCCTGTTCTGCCGTTTGTTGCAACAAGAATTGAAGGATGGATCGAGGGTTATTGCTGCTGACGACCAGTTCGCCGCCTTTGTGCCGTATGCGGCGCGTTTTCCGGCCGAAGTGACGCTCTATCCTCGTCGTCATACTCGAACGCTGCTCGACCTAAGCAGCGAAGAAAAATTCAGCCTTGCCAACCTCCTCAGCGTTATAAGGCGCAAGTACGACAGTCTTTACGGATTCATGATGCCTCTGATGATGGCAGTGAAGCAGGCTCCCTTAGGCTCTCCAGGAGCCTCGAAAAAAATGCCTGAGCCCGAATCACCATATCATTTTCACGTGCAGTTCATGCCTCTCCAACGCAGCCCAACCAAGCTTAAATATCTCGCGACAATGGAAACGGGCTTCGGAACTTTCCTGGCAGACACGGCTCCCGAGAAAATGGCTGAAAACCTGCGTCAATCGGAACCAATTAGTTGCCTTTAGATCAGTTCTTGTTCTCGTACGGTCTGTACCGGTTTTTCAAGAGTAATTCCCGTGCTCTGGTGAGGTCCGCGGGTGCAACATAGAAGAACGCTCCCGCCAAATCGCGGCGCATCAGGAAACCGCCCGTGTACGTTCCCGTTTCAACCAGGTAATCGAGACCGGCTTCAGTCAGGAGCGCTTCCAACTTCAGCGCCTCGCGCAGCCGCCGCGCCATGTAGAGGAGGTCAAGTTCAGCTTCCCCAAAGAACTCAGGATCGCAGCGCACCTCCATCAGTCTAATGCTTCAGGGCGCCAATTCTGTATTAACGCTAGGGGAAGGGCGGCAGGTTTGCTTTTACTGCCGGTCGTAAACAATCATTTGAGGTGTCTTGACGCCCGCGTAGTGCTCCGTTAGGGTGAGCGTTCGTCCGTCTTCGGATACTCCGTATTCCGACCTACCCGTTACCTTGCCCTTCAACTTTTCCGTGATCATCGAGCGTCCGTAGATCGGGAGTCACTCTCGGGCCACGAGCGGCATATTCCTCAGGGTCGAATAGATTCTCGATCGTTTCTTGTAATCCAGTCAGCTTGCTCTCTTGAGGGTTGAATTTCCACTTCTCTACAAATGGATCGTTGGCTGCTGTAATAGGCCCGACGACACGCAACGGCGAGTGACCGCAGGGTCAGCACTAAACTCCTCACGGCCTAAAAGGACCCATATTTTAACTGCAAATAGGAGGAATATAGGCAAAACTATTACGACGTGGACGATGATTCTCGTATTCAAGTGAGAAAAAGAATCACTTTCTGCAGGACTTGCATCTCTGCGGTATGCGGAGTCTTCTCCGGGTGCATCGTCGCTGGCGTGAAGCCCGAATATTCGCCCATGCCATGGCCTCCGCAAGCCACCCCATTCTGGCCCAAGTCATCCCTATCCGGCGTTGCAATCTAGCTTGCACCTATTGCAACGAGTTCGATAAGGACTCTCCTGCAGCTTCTACGGCGGAGATGTTACGCCGCATTGATAAGTTGGGTGAGCTCGGAACCAGCATCATAACTTTCAGCGGCGGCGAGCCCACACTGCATCCTGATCTCGACCTCTTGATCCGGCGAGTTCGACAGCATGGTGCGATCGCGACGCTCATTACCAATGGCTATTTACTTACGCCCGAGCGCATTAAACGCCTGAATCACGCTGGCCTCGATTACCTGCAGATCAGTATCGATAACGTCCAGCCTGATGAAGTCTCGAAGAAAAGCCTCAAAGTGCTCGACCGCAAGCTTGAGTGGCTCGCCGAATATGCCAACTTCGACGTAACGATCAACTCGGTCTTGGGAAGCGACATTCGGCAACCGGAAGACGCCTTTCGAATCGCCGCGCGCGCGAGAGAGCTTGGCTTTAACAGCACCACTGGAATTCTGCATGACTCTAGCGGCCAGCTGCGCGCCTTAAATTCATTGCAGACTACCGTCTATGATCGGATTCTGGCTCTCGGCACGGGTCTCTTCTCCTTCACTCACTTCGACGCATTTCAGCGCAACATAGTTCGTGCGAGGCCGAATCAGTGGCACTGCACCGCAGGAGGACGCTTTCTGTACATCTGTGAAGACGGCTTGGTGCATTACTGTTCCCAGCAGCGCGGGCATCCTGGCATTCCGCTCGAACAATACACGCGCGAAGACCTGATCCGTGAAGGCGCCAAGGTTAAAGGTTGCGCACCCTTCTGCACGATCTCGTGTGTGCATCAGACCGCAATGCTCGATGACTTTCGTACGCGCCCACGAGAAACGCTAGCCGCCATCATCGAGCGTCGCAAGGCACGCGACCCGGCCTGGCCCCCGCCCCTCTCCGTGCACGCTCTCGATCGGATGTTCTTGCGTCGTTCCCGAACCAAAGACTTCTTTGCCTCAATTGCCTTAGGGCTGCTTCGTGCCAAGCGGAATTGAAAAGCGTCGTCGGGGCGATGACGCGATATGCTCCAGGAACTACGATCGGCTCCCTATGTATCCCTCATATCCCTCAACGTTATCCCTCAATGTGTGCAGCAGTGCGGTTACTACTCGCGTCTCGTTGGGGGCTTTTTTGCAAGCCGCAACCTGTTCGCCGACCAGCGCTCCCACAGTCATGCTAGCGAGCAATGCTAGGTACGTAACATACATTTCTGCCCATCCGCCCGCGCGGTCGATGCCCTGAAGAGGGCCAAGCAGAGCCGAGTACGAAACAAGCGCGACGACTGCGCCCGCGGCTCTTGCAAGGGTAATCATGCGTATCCTCAAAATAACCCGGAAGGAATCAGGGAAGAGGGGCGACGCCCCGAATTGAGCTCCTCGAAAAGCGTCACTTTTTCTCGTAGACGATGGTCAGAGCATTGGGCTGGCCGGTCTCGTGAATGTTAGCGTGAGGGTATTGCCGTCCGGCGACACTTGGAATTTGGTGTGATCCATCACCTGCCCCTTTACTTTGTCGGTGATCTCTATGGTGTGCGCGTCCACGCGCTTGCCGGAAGATGTGGGTTAAGCTTCAAACATTCTGCAAAAGGGAGGTGGGTCAGACTGGACCTTTCGAATTCAGTTAGGCGCTGAAGAAAGGAAAGGTGACAGGTGACCCGAAGGCAGGATAGCGCGAAAGGAAAGATC
>JBPCJX010000186.1:0-8639 GCA_051004875.1 Bryobacteraceae bacterium | reverse complement strand
AAACGATCCTAAGGAGGTGAGGCAAAGTACATCGCCTCGATGAACACCACGGAAGGACGTAAATGGAATACCAAGACGTAGCGAAGACGCAGCCAGAACCTGGCGCACGGGAGGAACATCGTGAAGGGACAGTTGCGCGGAGCATAGAACAGCAAACGGCTAAGCTTCCCTCTGATTGGTTCTTATGGGCGGCGTTTGGCTCGATAGCCGGTTCACTAGCCTTTAAACTGAGCGGAAAGGATCACGAGGCTCTATTCGTTGGCCAGTGGGCCCCGACCTTCTTGCTTCTTGGCCTGTACAACAAGCTTGTGAAACTGCATGGCTCAGAAGGAGCTTAGTGTTCCACCTTTATGAGCAAACAGGCGAGGGTTCGGCTCGGGTATCACAGGCGGAACTATGCTAACAGCTTCCGTACTCCCTTCACGGTCGCTCGTCCGCTTGTTTGCTCAATGAAATCAGCTATCGGATACTGCTTGCCTTAAAACGTGAGCCAACACGGAACGTGTTCGCCTTAGGGGCAACAACTTATCTGCTAGTTTCATGGATGCCAGCGCTGCCAAGCCTCGAGGAAATCCTTCCCGCGGATTCGAATCGTTCGAGCATCGACCACTTCGGAGCCGGGTCTCGATGCAGCATCGTGGCTCAACGCATGTCGGCTTGTGTATTCGATTTGCAACGTTACTGGACCCTCCATTCGATATGGGCGAATTCGGCTCAGCTTGCCCATGCCCACCTTCGCGCGATCTCGAATCAGCCGACGCGCAGAATCGGCCGAAAGCGAAATACACGTGTAATTGTCCAAGCCCTCTTTTACGACCGCGGTTTCCGCCTCGGAAACGATAGCGTGCAACTGCTGAGCCGCAGCCTGGTCACCGCTTAGAAAGATCACGGGAGTATCAAACCAACCCGCGAGGGCCGCTCTGGTCTCGATCTCGCCGACGGGGCTGCCGTTCAGGAACATGTTCTGGATTCCGAACGAGCTGTAGCTATGTGCCATAACGCCGCCCGGCGAATTGGCCCGTGCATGCTGACCTACGAAGGCGACTGCCGAAAAGTGGCGCTCCATGAGCATAGTGGACCCGAGTTCACCCATGATGAGTTTCGCGCGAGAGTCAATAGTAAGTGTTGAAAGAGTTTGGCTGCCGTCGTGACCATCCCAGACAAAGACCTCGTCGGCACCGCCTTCGAAAAATCCTTGGACGGATGCGTTGATCTCACCAGTGAGCAGCTGTCGCATTTCCGGATCTTTAGGGTCGGTCTGCTCCTGCCTGCATACGCCAGCTACGCCTTCCGCGTCTGTAATCAAAAAAACGCGCTTGCCTTGTCCGAGCAACGGTATTCCGGCGAGCAGCAGTAGCAACACATAACGCATGGACCGCTATGCTATCGCAGTCGCACCCGAACCTCGGATGACTTTGTGAATAGCATCATTTCCAAGCGGCCATTCGGAGTCAGTGCGATGCGCGACATCGAAGTCTGGAAGAACAACCCTGACGATTGGGAGAAGGTGAGGATCGCCGCCGGAGAGCTGCTAGCCAGGTGAGTTGTGCCGCATCTTGTGGGATGGATGGGCGTGCCGTCCGCGATAAGACCCTCGCCGTCCAACGTCCCGTTGATTCTGACTTGTGCTTCGCCAAAAATAGATCCATTGGTAAACCGGGCGTTTTGGAAGGTGATACCGCCACGTTAAATGCACGTTAAACGCAGCCACAAAGAGGTCGTGTAACATTCGGCTTTGGGCGAGCTCAATCGGCCGGTAAGAAACTCAACCGACAGGCCTTAGTCTCGGACGTGTTATTGGCGAACGACAGGAGTGCAAACGCACGTCGTCGAGTGCTTCACTCAGGCCGGAGTGCCCGAAGAGAAAATCTCCATGGTGAAAGACACGTTCCACTTTATCTCGCCTGAAAAAAGCCCAATCCAACTCATCGACTCATTCAGACGGTTCTATGGCCCGAAGATGAACGCTTTCGAAGCCGCCGAGAAGAACGGAAACGTCGACGAGCTCCACGGCCAGCTTGTAGAACTGGCTAAAGCGCAGAACCAGAGCACGAATGGTGGCACTTCCATTCCTGCCACGTTCCTAAGAGTTACTGTTTCTGTTGACGTTCGATTCTGATAACAGGAGCAAGCACCCTGCGATAGGCTGCGTCTTTGAAATTGCTTGTCGCTGCCTTTACGTTCAACGGCTGAATGAGCTAACCGAACAAAGCAGGCCATGATTCAATTCGCGGACTATCGGTTCGAAAAAAGCCTGCGCCTATTTTCCAAACACTTTGTTCGCTGCCGTTGCGGCCTCGGCATCCTCAATCACGGCAGCTCGCGTCAGGGCCGCCGTCATCTGTACCATGTGTGCCGAACTAAGCAAGTAGATTCAAACTGTAAACAGAAGCCGGTCGCGAGTGTCGATCTCGAGCCGTCGTTGATCGAGCAACTGGAACCGATTCTGGGCCTGCATTGCGACACAATATCCCTCCAGCATTCGCTTGACCGCACCAATGCTAAGCCAAGCAACGTGCCGAAGATGCTGAGGAGAAGCGATTCCATCATCAAGAAGCGAATCAGGCGTGCGCGTCCAGCACCGAGAGCGACACGCACGGCGATCTCCCGCTGGCGGGCGGTGCCGCGCGCCAGCAACAAGTTGGCGATGTTCAGGCAGGCAATGAGGAGAAGGAAGCTGACGGCACCCACAAGAACCCAGAGCGCTCGACGCGCCTTGTCGCCGGCGATCCAACTGCTCGCGGGCAACAAAGAAAATCCAATGCCTTTGTCCGACCCAGGATAGGCTTTGTCAAGGGTGGCGGCGAGCCGTTTCAAATCCGCTTGAGCGGCCTGCAGAGACACACCGGGCGCGAGGCGGCCGATCACGGAGAATTCCCAACTTGCGCGGTCGGCATCTGCCCGGTAACCGAACGGCTGATAGACCGATCGTTAATCCAAGGCTCGCCGGGTGGGAGGATACCCACGACGATGCAGGCTCGATCGTTCAGGCGCAGCGTTTTACCGATGATATTCGGATCAGCGCCAAAGCGGCTTCGCCAAAATTTATTGCCGAGAATCACGACGCCGTTGTTAAAGCCATTTCGATCATCGGTGTAGGAAAAGTCTCGACCCAACACGGGAGATACGCCAAGAGTGCGAAAGAAACCGCTGGTGACTGATCGGTCGGTGACCTTCTCCGCCGGGCCGTCGCCGGTAAGGTTGGCTTCGTCGTAGTGGAAGGCCGCGACTTCTTTAAACGAATGGTTGTGGGCGCGAACATCCCAGAAATTAGCCTCGCTAAAAGCCGCCACATCAATGCCAAGACTCAGGCGCGACTCCTTCAGCTCAACCAGGTGGTCGGGGTCGCGAAAGGGCAGAGGCTGAACAAGGGCTGCGTGGAAGATGCTGAAGACTACAGTGGTGGCGCCGATGCCTAGAGCGAGCATCGTGCTGCAAAGAATGCTCAGATCTTTGTTGCGATTCAGGCCGCGCAACGATTGGCGCAATTCTGAGAAGAATGTCTCAATCGCGACGCCGAGGCGAATGTCGCGAACGTTTTCCTTGATTTGCTCCAGGCCTTCCATTTCGAGTCGAGCGGCGCGTAGCGCTGCGCTTGCATCTATTCCGGTGCGCAACTTCTCGTCTGCGAGCATGGTTTGGTAGGAATGGAGTTCCTGGGTGAGATCGTCCTCGACACCTTGTTTGTGCGTGAGGTTGCGCCATAGTGTCCTGAGCCGGTGCCACATGCGATTGCCTTCCTTTTGTTAAGACATTTCGAGGGCGCTTGCCATCGCGGCTGAGATTCGCGTCCACTGATCGGTTTCTTGTTTGAGCTGGCGAGTTCCAGCCTTGGTGAGCCGGTAAAACTTGGCTCGGCGGGTGTTCTCCGATTCCCCCCAACTGGAACTCAGCCAGCCTGCCTCCTCCATGCGATGCAGTGCTGGAAAAAGGGATCCGGGCTTGACCTGGAAGGTGTTGCCAGTCACTTGGGCGATACGCCGGGAAATGCCGAGTCCGTGGAGCGGTTCGAGCGCAAGGACTTTCAGGATAAGCACGTCAAGCGTGCCCTGCAACAGTGCGGTACTTGCCGATGAGGGTTTTGTCATATAGACATTCTATTTGTACAGACATTCTATATGAAAAGCCGGAGAGATGTCTAGCCTGTTTTTTGGGTGACTTACGTTTGCCGTGTTCCCACATTGCTAGTAGAAACCGCGCGTCCGCTCGGATTCTTCCGTGGCCGCCGGTGGTGAGGAAGTTCGTAGTTTGGTTCGTCGGCTATACGGAAATTGAAAATGCAAAAATAAGGCTTTTGGACATCACTGGCAGGCATCCGAACCGTATAGATTTATCGCACCCAGAGAGTTTCGAGTTGCCGGATAACGGGGCTGCTCCTCAATGCTGGCGTCAGGCCATAAAAAATTGGCACGTCGCTGCAATCTCCGGAACATCCACTCGTTCCGCGTGCCGTACAATCACATCGTCCATGGCGACATGGTAGCGGCGCAGGTAGATCTTGCCTCGTCGCACGAGCGCGAGTAATCTGCGGTGGCCGAGCAATCATTTTCAGATCGTCACTTCGCCATTGAGAGTGGGCCATCCGAAGGGACGGCCAATTTGTTACCGTCGAATGAATCGATCATAGGATCCGGCGTCCAAATTTCGCATGAATGGAAGGAGTCGACATGGACAGATTCATTGCCACGGTACTTATATTGAGTTCGCATATTCCGTGAGTGGCCAATCAACTTCCACGAAGTCTCTTCACGCGGAGCGCCGGGAGACACATGGATTACTTGCCCAGGAGGTTTTGGCGATAAAGCATCAGTACGACGAAGCCCAACTCGAAAACGATAGCGATTGGTTTCAACGCATGTTCGCAGACGACTACATATTCGTTTTACCGGACAGTACGGTTGTAACAAAAGCGGAGTTCATCAAAGATCTCGAGTCGCGAGATCTTGTCTGGGAATCGGTTTCAGGTAGGGACATGAGAGTTCGTGTGTATGGAAACACTGCTGTCGTCACGGGCCAGTTCTTCGGCAAGGGTCGGTATAAGAGAACCGCGCTCGATGAGCGCCAGCTGTTCACATCCGTTTGGATAAAGCGGGACGGGCGATGGCAGGCGATTTCGGAAACATGCCACGAATCTTGCTCGGGTGCGAAAATAGTCCTTCTATTTTCTCCCAAAGATCGGGTAAGTTGCGGCCAGTCGCCAAGGGGCGGGTAATTCGCCCCAAGTTGACGTTAGAGGCTTAAGGTTTGATCCCAGTTCGTCGGCGGTATTCAGCCACGCCTCGACTTCCTGTATCATCGGTGGTCGAGAAGATAGCTGCTGGGCCATGGGCTCACTGAGAACGGTTCATTATGAGGCAGACTCGTCGCGAATTCTTTGGCACCGGACTTGGCATTTGTACCCAATTGGCGGTTAGAGCGATGCCCAATACCGAGTTGACGGTACTAACACTTTCGGAGGCTTCAGAAGGCGTAAGGAAGAAGGCTATCTCGCCCGTCGAGCTAACGAAAGCTTGCCTGTTGAGGATCGAACAGCTTAACCCAAAACTCAATGCTTACATTACCGTCGCCGGCGAACAAGCATTGGAGCGAGCACGCAGAGCCGAGGCTGAGCCCTGGAGCGGGCCGCTGCACGGGATCCCAATCGGTATTAAGGACATCTTCGATACGGCAGGCATGCGAACGACTGCCGCCAGCAAGCTCTTCAAGGATCGCGTCCCGACGGTGGATGCCGAAGTCGTGCGCAGGCTGAAAACAGCCGGCGCCGTAATCCTGGGAAAACAAAACCTGGCGGAGTTCGCCTGCTCAGGCTCTGGCCTGGTCAGCCATTTTGGGGCTGTGCACAACCCGTGGAACCTCGATTATCAATCCGGTGGTTCCTCGAGCGGATCGGCGGTCGCGACAGCTGCGGGTCTCGACTTCGGCTCGATCGGCAACGATTCCGGCGGCTCCATTCGCATTCCTGCGGCGTGGTGCGGTGTCGTCGGCCTGAAGCCGACCCACGGGCGCGTGAGCCTCAGCGGGGACTTGTCATGTGAATGGTCGACGACGTGCGTTGGACCGATCTGTCGGACGGTCTCTGATGCCGCGCTGCTCCTGCAAGCCATTGCCGGGTACGACTCGGCGGATGCGATGAGCCAGGATGAGCTGGTTCCCAACTATACGGAAGTTCTCAAGACGAACACGAGGCCGTTCCGGATCGGTGTTCCGCGCACGCTCTTCACGCGGGAACTCGATACAGAGCACGAACAGGCGTTCACCGAGGCCATGCGAGTCCTGCGTGACAGGGTTGCCGACATACGCGAGGTCGAATTGCCACCGGTCCGATTTTCGATCGGAATCGATACTATGGCGGAATTCTACCGCGAGCACGAGACTTACATCACCAAAACACCGGAGCTCTATCAGCCGCAGACTCGCCAGACCATAGAGAACGCGGGTCGGGTGACGGCCGCAGCGTATTCACGGAGCCAATACGAGATGGCTTGCGCGCGTCGGGCAGTCGTGGGCGTTTTCTCCAACATCGACCTACTGGTCTTGCCGACGATGCTCCAGCCGCCCCAGAGCATCGCGGAAGTGCCGAAGAAACCGCGAGGGCTTCTGAACCTGAGATTGGTGATGCCGTTCGATCTGTACGATCTTCCGGCGGTAACAGTGCCGTGTGGCTTCACGAAGGCCGGCTTTCCCATCGGACTTCAGATCGTGGGGCCGCGCTTCGGCGAGTCGAAGGTGCTGGCGCTCGCCCACACCTACGAGCAGTCGACCGCTTGGCACAAAAGACGGCCACCCGTCTGAAAAGAGTTGTTGCAACCTTGTTTTCCATTCGTCTCGGGATGTCTAATCTAACATGGAAGGTTTTCGTTACCGGTAATTGGCATTCATCAGATTACCCAGCGGCCAGGCGCATGCTGTGCGGTAAGAGCGACCGGTCCGAAGTCGCTGCGGGAATTGTTGTGGTCCTATTTTTGATTCTTGCTACTTGCTGTTGCGGGCGACATCAAGGACAAAGCAAGACGCTCCTCGACGAAATCGGTGATATCAAAATCATTGACAATCATGCGCATGTTGTTGCTATGAAGGCAGGAGATGGGACGCCGGACAAAGAATTTGACGTGTTCCTGGTTGACGAAATGGAGGCCGGTCCGCTGCCCGTCCGTTTGCGCCCGGACAACCCTGAATACAAAGATGCCTGGCGTTTCTTCTACGGATACAAGCAAGAGGACATGACCCAACAGCACGTTGAAGAGCTGATCGGGCATAAAAGACAGCTGATGGCTGCAAAGGGCGATGCTTATCCGACTTGGGTGCTCGATCACTTAGGAATCGAAACAATGTTGGCTAATCGCGTGGTCATGGGACGTGGTCTCACGGCCCCGCGCTTTCGTTGGGTTCCCTTCGTGGATGCCTTCATGTTTCCGCTCCGAAACGAGAAGCTCAGAAGCGAAGACCCGGATTCTGAAGTGTTCTACAAGGCAGAAGAGCGCTTGCTTCGCCGATATCTGAACCTGGTGAACGGAGGCACGCTCCCACCCGCCCTTGCCCAGTATGTCGAATTAGTGGTGAAGCCGCTGCTGCGAAGACAAAAAAGCGAAGGTGCTGTCGCTGTAAAATTCGAGGCAGCTTACCTACGCACACTAAACTTTGCGCGAGCCGACCCACGGAGTGCAGCCCGGATTTACGCTCGATACTCAAGAGCTTCGACTGACGAGCCACCAGCGGCTGAGTACAAGCTCCTTCAGGATTATATTTTCGAAACGATCGCGCAACAAGCTGGAGAATTGGAACTGCCTGTCCACATTCACGCCTCGGGCGGCTTTGGCAACTATTTCAGACTCGGCAGGGTGGATCCTACTCGGCTCGACGCAATCCTGAGTTCACCCACGTTGCGCAAAGTTACCTTCGTGCTACTCCACGGTGGCTGGCCATATACAAAGGAGATCGGATTCCTGCTGGGCAAGCCGAATGTATATGCGGATTTTTCTGCCTTGACGTTTCTCCTTTATCCGGATGAACTGGCTAAAATATTGCGGCGCTGGCTGGAGTATATGCCTGAAAGAATTCTATTCGGAACCGATGCCGGACCGTTACTGCCACAGATCAACTGGGAAGAGAGCGCGTGGATGTCTGTTACTACCGGACGGCGGGCGCTGGCAATAGCACTTGAGGGAATGGTCGCAGACCGTGAAATCAGTGAAGATCGTGCCGTCGAGCTGGCTCGACTTGTTATGCGTGAGAACGCCCGTCATTTATACAAGCTTCCTTAGCCGGGCGTTCAGGGCACGAATTCCCACGGGCTAATTTTGTGCGTTCGCGGTTCAAAGACGGCGTCAGTGGACAAACTGAACGAATTCGTCCTGCCTCGTCGCTATAACGCGCGTCGCGTCACTTTGAACTCGTGCGAATCAAAGGGAAGCATCGCCGACAAACCGTCCAGGTGGATTTGCGATGGGCGATCGCAAGGGCCTTTTATTGATACTCATCTACGAAGCCTTTCTTCTGCGTGAAGGTGAGATTCCGGGTTAAGCTTCAAACATTCTGCAAAAGGGAGGTGGGTCAGACTGGACCTTTCGAATTCAGTTAGGCGCTGAAGAAAGGAAAGGTGACAGGTGACCCGAAGGCAGGATAGCGCGAAAGGAAAGATC
>JBPCJX010000185.1:0-24741 GCA_051004875.1 Bryobacteraceae bacterium | reverse complement strand
ATCGACGGCAAGGTTGCGTTCGGCCATGAGCTCTTCCAAGTTTCGATAACTGAGTGAAAACCGGAGATAACGTCGCACGCACAATATGATGATCTCGGGTTCGAAATGCCGTCCCTTGAACACCGGGAATCGCCACTTACGCATGGACCGCCAGCCTATCAAACCGTCTCAATGGTATTCGCAACACATCCACAGCCACACCCACCACGCCTGCCACCACCAGAACTACGACCGAAATAATGCTGATAGAGCGAACTCTCATAGTTCACTGTTAGACGCAGAAAGCGCGAAATACGGCACACGCCGAGACTTTTTGGAGCGTTTCTATCGGATCTGCTACTACGCTGGCCGAGGAGAGTCAGTCGGCTTGAATAAGTTAGCGTTCGCAGGCAGAAACCTGTCGCCGGGTATGCTGCCGAATTCGGCAGGCGATCGGCGGCCAGGCGGAGCGGCTGGCGAATTACTTGCGCGAACGTGACGTGCGCCAGCTGGTGAGCGATGCGGAGGATAGTCGCGAAGTTGGTATTGGTTACAAATTCGCACGATTTTGGGGTCGCAACGCTGTGCAGGGAAGACATCATCACGCGGAATACGGATTGATAGTGGCTTGACTGAACCGAACCTGACTGAAAATGGTGCACGCGAGGTGGGCGCAGGTACGGGGATTTACTGCTGGATTAACTTCCAGAGCGAGTGAATTTCGCAGGTGAAGGATGCTTACTGGTGGCGCGGTGGACGTCCGGCCCATGGCATCGAGTTACACATTAATGCAGGCTCGTTGCGCGTCGATGACCCAAACGTTTCCGAGAAAGACCGCACCGAGATCCAGATGACTATGCTTGGCGGAGACGTGCTTGATGTTAGGGGCTACCCGGCGATCGTATTTCGGTCCACCATCGTCGGGTCGATAGGCCGTTTTTGAGGTTCTCCAATGGCGCCCGATATAGCGCCGGAAGACCAATTCCGCGGTCGCAATCGCTAGCAAATACCACAGCCTGCGAGTCGATCTCCCAAGCAGGCGAATAACTGTTGCAATTCCCTCCGGTGAGCGGGAGTGATAGACCGTCCGTGACCCTCCTCAGCCAAATCTGTTTCGATCCTCCGGATAACGAAGTAGAAACAATCCACTTTCCGTCTGGAGAAACGGCTGAAAGCGCCGGATCGTGTGTAGCGGTGGGAGGTGCCAACGACAAATTCCTCGTCGACAGATCGAATACCATGGTCCTCGAGAAGCCATGCGCCACTAGTTCGAACTGGATAGGACCGGTAGGAGAGCGGGCTATCGGATGAAAAGCTTCCCCGGCAAATGGTAATTCTTCGATCTTGCCAGCGTGGAACCAGCGCAGTACATAGTGCACTTTCCCAATGGATTCGTATACAATGCCGGAGCGGAGAACCGCGGGCGATGACGAATAGATCGCGCCCTGCTGGACTGCAATGTGCTCCCAGCGGCGACCCGGCTCTTCCAAATAGCTCGCGAGCCGTTGTCTTGCGATAAGGGCAGCAAATAGCCCTATAACGATGGTGGCTGCCAGCAGGTGTTTGCTTCTTAAGAATCGCCAGCAGGGGCTGCCGGCGACGAGAAAAAGCAGCAGCAACACCCATACGTTTGGAAATAGCCATCTCGAAGCACGCGGCAATGGGAGGGTCAGCAGAAGATAACAACTGATCAGAAGGATTCGTTTCTTGGTTGTGCCTTCTTCCAACAACAGCACTACCGGGATGAGTAGAAGGATAAATGTGTACGATGCGGTGTTCGGAGACGCCAGAACTAAACCCAGGAAGAACCACGCAAAATCACGGTTGAGCGAACTTGACCGCGCTAAAGCCAGCAGTGGAAATACCAAAATGGCGAGAGTCAGAAACGGCTGTAGAAAGAAGTACGCCAACGGAGCATTCCGCAGAGGATGCGGGTTTAGTTCCGGTTCCATCACAAATGACCGCCTCAGGAGTGTCGAGAGTGTCCCATTACCGCTGTTGTAAGGATCGAGGGTTTCCCCTTCCAGCGAGCGCGGAAGAATTTGTGTAGCGAAGTAGACGATATCTTGCCAGCCGAAAATCGCGATTGCGATCGTGACCAGACTAATTAGCGCGACAAGCATCGCGGTCACGGCCCGCCAATTCCTCTTCGCGGCGAAGTACAACAGAAATGGACCGCCGTACAGCTTAAGCGCGAATGCAGTGCCCAAGAGAAACCCACTACAGCGCGCTCGGTTCTGCTTCAAACAGTAAAAGGCAACCGTTAGCAGAAAGAGTAGGAAAACATAGTACTGCCCGAGCAGAAAATTTGTGTGCAGCGTGCCATATCCGGCGAAGGCAAGTAGAGCAATCAGCGACATGCTGAATCTCGTGACCCTTGACAAGAGCCAGAACGTCCCTGCTAGAAACGCGAGATTCAAGAGCAGCCAAATTCGCTTCGCGACTTGTGGTGTGTACCCGGCGATCCCCAGCATTGGCAACATGGTTAGCGGAGTTTGCGGAATATACCCGCCCAACTGGTTCTCTACACCCGCATAATTCATTTGCTTCTGGAACCATGTCCAGTCGTAATAATTTCGCAAGGGTGCGCCCTGTCGTAAGAGCCTCGCGGCCGTGTAGTAGTTTGGGAAATCGGTCTCGGAGTGCGTCCAACCGCCGCGGAATGTTGTCGCAAGGAAAACGGCGAATGCCCCCAAGGCCAAGAAGCGCGTCATTACACCGGCCTCGGTACAGCCGGTTGACTCTCTTCAAAGGCGAGCACCTGCTCCTCTGTGAGGTCGTGGCCCTGTTCGAGATAATTCATATCGCCTGTCAGGCTCCATAAATCGAAATGTCCGCCTAAGATGTTCCGCGATGCCAGAATTCCTGTCAGCATCGAATGATCCTGGTTGTTGTAGCGGTGCATTCCATTGCGCCCGATCAATTGCAAATTAGGGACGGTCCTGAGAAAATCGCGAACAGCGCCGAGTGCTTGCTTGTACACGCTGTCGTAGATCGGATAGGCTTTGGCAACCCGGACTACGGTGCCATCCACAACGTCGCATTCCTTTGCCAGGCCCAGTTGCGCTAATTCCTTTTTTGCCATGCCGATCAACTCGTCGTCTGCGGCGTTCCAATATCGATCGCCCTCAAAGCAGAAGTACTCGAGTCCCAGGCAGGTCATCTCAGGGTCGCTTGTCATATCTGCGCTCCAGTTGTTGTAGTTCTGTATGCGCCCGACGCTTAGTCCTGGGTCGTGTATATAAATCCAGTTGTCCGGAAATAGATTACGGCCCCGTACAATGAGCGCCACCGTGATGAAGTCGCGGTAGTGGAAATCACAAGCCGCGCGCCGCAGGGCTTCGGGAGGCACGGGATCGAGTGCCTCAATCAGCTCACGTATCGGTATGCTGCTGATGAAGTGCTTGGCTCGGTACACCCGGCCTCCTGAGCGCACGGCAATCACTCGCCCCTTTTCCCACATGACTTTCTCTACTGGTGAATTCAACCGTATATGCGAGCCTCTTTCCTCCACGATCTCTCGAACACGCGACCACATCATGCCTGGGCCAAGCCTCGGATATTGAAAGTGCTTAATCAGTGTCCTAATGCTTCGGCTTCGTCGCGGAAGTATTGCGTCACCGAGAATTGACATCAGCGACAACCCGGCAATCCGCTGCGCCGCCCAGTCCGCCTGTATCTCGCGACAGTTAATTCCCCAAACCTTCTCCGTATAGGTCTTGAAGAAGATTTCAAACAGCTGTCGCCCAAATCGATTCGCCACCCATGTCTCAAAGTCGTGCTCAGGCACACGTGGGAACAGGCGTGATTTCATCAAACTTAGGCAACACCGAACGCTTTCCAAGAGGCCGAGCCCGCGAAGCGCGTCGAGCGGATCGATCGGGTAGTGGAAAAACTTAGCTTTGTAGTATATGCGCGAAAGCCGCGGTCGTATCAGGAGTTCCTTCCCGAGAACCTCGTGCCAAATTTCCTCCACCATCGGAATTTTTGTGTAAAACCGATGCCCGCCGATGTCAAAACGATGTCCCTTGTACTCCACGGTCCGCGAAAGTCCGCCGACTGAGGAATCCTTCTCAAGCAAAACGCTTGAGACAGCATTCTTCGAGAGTTCGTATGCGGCTGTTAACCCGGCTGGACCTGCCCCAAGGATTAAGACCGGAGCTTCAATTTCACTGAGATCCGTCATATACTAGCCGGCAGCAACGGGAATGTTAATGTTCGTAACCGTGACCGGATCCGACAATGCGATTACAATCCATTTGCGCCGGCACGTGTTGACCGAATTGTAAGAAACCCGTAAAATTTTCGAGGGGACAACAATCGGATTAGGGCGAGCCACACCTGTATTTTTATCGATTTTATGGTTTCTGAGGCGGATCTAAGTAAGTGGCCCGTTCTGCTCTTTCATTTGCCTCGTAGAGCATTCAAGAGTTGCACATACTTCAGCGGCGCCCGTTGCACTGAACCGCCCGACACTATCTTTCGCGGTTCGTCAATTATGCAAGCCCCACTTGGCGGATAGCCGCTCCTGCACCCGCGAGATTGGTCGGTTTCATTTCGGAATATTTGCGCGACAGAATAACGCCATCGGCCCCTCCGCTGAATGCCGCCGCGACTGCATCTTTGGTGCCTTTGGGTGTGGACTTGCTGTGATTCGCTGCAGTGGGAATATCGATGTCGATTCCTGGCCACAGCAAAGTCTGGGCGCTGACAAGGCCTGCACGAGCCCGCTTGGTCTCCCGCAGCACGTAGTCGCTAGAGAAACCGGCATAAGGAATCCGGTCGTAAGTTCCTTCATCCCCATAACCGAGAACACGGTAATGAAATTGCAATAACTCGTCGCTGGGCACGCCTCCGTACTGAGTGCGGCTCACGTTATCGATGTAACTCGCCATGCGTTCACCGGCACAGTTGTGATACATGACAATCTTCAGAAAATCGGAATAGGGCGCGATCCGGTGCAAATCTTGCTCGGCGCGGTATAGGGGACTGAACGAATTGTTATGCCAGATGTGCCAGCCGACGCCCATGGCCGGTTTGATGGATTTCACCTTTTTGTAAATCGCCTTATATGTGTCACGCAAGCTGTCGTGCCACAAATTCTCCCAGGCAAGCAGCTCCGGGTACGTCAACATGAGCCGCCAGAGCTCCACATAGTAACCACCTACTGGCCGATGTCCCGAGCGCGCCTCTCGAACAAATTTCTCAAGATCCAGGAAGCCACTGCGAGCGCGCTCGACGCGCATACCCTGTGCGGCGGCCTTGTTGCTGCAAAATTCGCAAAAACACGTCACCCGCCCAGCTCTCCCGCTTTTCCGTGGTGAGAGCCCAACGCATTGGCGAACGCGCCTTGGCGCTCCGATCCCCACATGATGCCATCGAGGTCCCACGACCGAGCATAATCTTCCACAAGATCGAGCAGAAAATTTCGATAGCCCGGATTATTCAGACACAGAGTAGAGGCGTTGCGGCCGTGGAGGTCCCGCTCCTGCAATTGCTCGACGCCGGGAATATCGGAGCGAAAGACATCTTCGAACCAGGCAATATTTTTCATTCCGCGTTTTCGCGAAGCGGGAAGCACTGCTTCGAACACGTCGAAAGAACCTAGGTCAGGCGCGCGAATATTTTTGAGCGAGGTGTTGGCGTAATACTGCGAGTGAATGGCTGCATAACTTCCACCGTGGAAGCTGCGACTATCGTATTCCTGCTTTCCGTGATCCGGCAAAGGTTGCCCGGGGACTTGCCGCCCCGCGATGCCGCGGCCGTACGTGAATGCAGCGATGAATAGTGTATTAACGGAGGCTTTCTCCTGCAGAATGTCCAGAACCGGCTCGATGCCTTCGTCTGCAAATGAGACAGCCCCAATTTGGATACCTATCGTTTTCTTCGCCCTGAATGATTGCGTCTGCGCTTCAGCAACTGTGGCAGAGGTCAAAGCACCAGCCGATTGCACAAGAAAATCACGCCGTGTTGCTTCAGACAAGTGCGGCAACCTCGTAATCCATTACGCCTGGAATAACGAATTCCACCATTTGTCCATGCTTTGAAAACGGAACATCCTTTCCGGCGCGCAACAATTTTACTTGTGAAATTTGTGCGCCCGACGGCAAGCTCGCCTGCACCTTTTGAGGTCCCAGCCCGTAAGCGTGGGTAAACCAGCCTCGCAGCATCTCAGGATTGCTGTAGTTGAGCACGTGGACAGCGAAGCCCGGCTGGGTTTTCCAGGCGAAGATCTCCGCCATGCCTTCACCGGTCACCGAAATCGGCGCTCCTTCTTTCATCACCCAGCGGATGGAGTTGACCAGCAAACGGCTGAGGTCAGGATTCTGCGATCTCCAGTAAGCACGATCGATATCACCGGGAAAATAAACTGTGCGGCTCGATCCTTGTTGCCGAAGCACAACCGCCGGATGATCGGTGCGCTCGACACGAGGATAAACCATCTCGGGAGGAAACGCCGGGAACGGAGGCAAAACTGTCAAAATGGGATTCTGGGCCGGCGTTATTGGAACGTAATACTCGGCAAATGGCAGTAGTTTTGTATTTCCAAAACCCCGAAGGATCGGATGATCGCGCTCAATACGCGCATAGGCAGCGTTTCCATTCGGACCCACAAGCTTCGCCCGGATCTGTGCGCCAAACACGTGCGAAAGCGGCCAATCGGATAGACGCTTCGAGCTTTCATCGTAAAAACCGGTCTCGAAAGTTGCGAGAAGAGACCCGCCACGTGAGACGTAGTCGCGTAGTTGAGCACATTGCGCGGAACTCAACAGTGCTGTATTGGGCAGGATAAGCGCCTGATACTTGGCGAGTGTCTCGGGCCCGAGATCATCCTCATGAACGAAGTCGAAGAGAAATCGCCCGTCCAGCAGAGCTTTATACATTCCCTGTAGGAATTCGGTGACATCGCGACCGCCTGGCGGTTGATAGAAGGCATTCGTGCGCTGCGCGAACACGACGCCCAGGGTGGCCATTGAGCGTTCATTAATAAAGTGCGATTCGTTGGCGGCGAGCCATTGAAAGAAGTCCCGGCCGGTCTGCTCCCATCGATGGTCTTCGGGTCTACCGCCCAACCAGTGATACCAGGGCGTCATACCGCTGGCTGTGGTTTGAGCCATCCACATTGTCGCTTCGAGCGGAGATTTCGACGTGTGGCGCCATAGCGGAGACGTATTGGCATACGAGCCTGTCACATTGGTAATGGTGCGGCCCTTCATCACTGCCTGTGCAACGCGCCCCTGTTGTGCGCAGTCCCAAATGGGCGTCATCCCGGAGCGGCCCTGATGATCGGCATTGAACCAGCCGGCAACTCCGGCAATCTGGTTGAGGTTGGTAACAGCACGGATGCCACCGCCCAAGTTGCCGACGTACACGCTGTCCCACTTCTTTTGTTTCGCAGTGCTATCCCATAATTTCCAGATCTCGAGCACCCGCGCGAGATGCTGCTGGTAGCCTTCCGGGGTTGCTGGATCCGCCAGTTTCTTGCATGCTTCGCAATGGCATTCAGGCGGCTTTCCAGTGCTCGGCCAGCCATTTGTAAAAAATCCATCCACATCGTAAAGGGAATTTACTTCGCGAATAATCGCCGACATCTGCCCGGTGAAATAAGCCGCGTACATACACGTCTTATAGAGCCATGGAGATTCCGGATTCACGACGGGCTTACCATCTCTGGATCGCTCAACCCACTCCGGATGCGCCTTGTAGGCGTCTTCGTATACGTAATTGCAATCGCAGCGAGCAACTACGCGCATGTTAGCGGCTTTTGCCGCTTTGGTGAAGTCTCCGAACAGGTCGCGATCTCCCAGGAATTGACTACGGTGGTGATACAGGATTTGGGTCGGATAGAACGCCATGATGCCGCCCGCGTTCAGTAGGAGTGCATCCAGTTTGAGGCTCGACCAATACTCGATCCACCAATTGACATTCAACTCGATGGGATCGCGCTCATTGAAGTTTGTCTGACCGCAGCGCCGCATCGTCGCGTACCAGGGACGACGGTCTGTACCTTGTTGCTCCGCACCAAATAGGTGAGGCGCTAGTGTCATCCCCGAAATAAAGCCAATGGCTTCCCGTCGTGTAATCTGATTCGCTAACTCCGTCATGAGATTCCATTGGGATCTTATCGCCTTGACTGTGGCACGCGTGGCCAAATAGGACTCGTCATCTCTATACTCCAGATTGGGCCGTTCAAGTACAACGGTCCCTCTGATTTGACGAACGCCGGGCATTTCGCCAGCACTGATCCAAACGTTAGTGTCGGGCGGCTGTTTGCCTATCAGTGGTGCGATCATCCCGGCGATACCACCAAGCTCCCCCTTTACAGCAAAACGAATAGTTTTGTGACGCGCGTCAGCCACCAAAAACGTATCTTCGTCTTGGCGTGCAATAGAGAGTTTCACAAGTCGTGGCTTTGGAGTGGCGGCCAGATAGGATAGCTTCCTTTGAATCGGAGGGAATGTTCTTGAGGACGTCAAAAATGATACCGTTTGCTAAGTCCGGCGGAAGGTCGAGGATCTCGGTGTCGATTTTTTCTTGGCCGTTGTCTTTATACCGGACAGTGACATGGCCCGTAGAGGCGCTTATCGAGACGTCCGTAGGTTTGGGGAACATCGGCCCTTTCTGAATGTGATGATTGTTTATCAGTCGAAAGCTCCCACGTTGGGAGAAAATAGCGGTTTCGTCGTCAACCGATCCGTCCTTGAAGCGGAAAGCCAGAGGGGACACCACTCGACCTCCACGAATGAACTGGATGAGATCACCCTTCCGCAAGAGTTTTGCCTTCTAGTGTGCGTAGCACAAGAAAACCGTGGACTGATCCCTCCCCTGCGACGAGAAGCGGGCAGACGTCAGCAAAGCTCTAGAACCGGTCTCTATATAGGATAAGTCAGCGTCAAGCCGGTTCCACGTGAACAAGGACTTCGACAACGCGTTCCAATTCACGCAGCACCGAATGTGCGATCGCATGTCTCTCGTTCGGCATCAGTACTGATAACACTCCCTCAGAAAAGGCTTTCGCCGAAAGCCTGGGGCTCTCATTTCCGCTGCTGAGTGATTTCCTCGATCGTAAGGTGTCTCAGGAGTACGGCGTTTATGTTGCAAAGGCCGGAGTTGCGAACCGCCTCACGTTTGTAATCGATAAGCAAGGCAAAATCAATTTCATCGAATTCGGTGGAGACGCGATGAAGATCCTGGGTGCCGGGGATGCGTGCAATCGCCTCGCGCACAACAAACTTAAAAACAAATAAATTGCTTCCGCTCCAGTTTGCGGAAGTCATTTGGCTTAATTCGGGCCGTTATATTCTGGACCAGCACCTGTTTGACGGGGGATAGCGGGCTTATGGCTCGTCTCCAGCTGCCCGAAGACCCGGCGAACAACTTGATCGCATCGCCATCCCAGAAATTGAAATGCTTGGGAGCTCGTTGCTCCCGAGCGCGCGTAGAGCTCTTGACGAAGCATTTAGCGAGCTCGAAGCAGGCGAACCTTAACCGTTTCTTCTGTCAGGTCTAGACAGCTGGCTGTTTCAGCAGTGCTCATGTTCTCGATTTCCCGCAACACGAAAACGGGCCGGTACGTTTCCGGCAGCCGATCCACAGCTTGCTCTAGCAACGATACCGTTTCACGTCTCAAGGTCTCTTGCTCGGGATCTAGATCTGAAGATTTCATATCTTCCACACTCTGTTTGTCCTGATGAACACTAACCGGAAAGTTCTGAATCCGCTTCCGTTTCCGTAAACGGCTGGAAGCTTCGTGAACGGCAATTTTGGCCAGCCATGTAGAAAACCTCGCTCTCCCGGCGAATTGATGGAGTGCGGCATAGGCGCGGACGTAAGCCTCCTGAATCACATCTTCTGCCTCATCATCGTCGCCAACAATGCTGCGTGCTATGCGAAACGAGCGCTGATTTGTAGCGGCGCATCAGCACCTCGTAGAGGGCTGTGTCGCCCGCCCGCACTCTCGCCACGACCTCTGCATCTGATAAAGGCGAGTTTCGATCCTCAATCAGCTCCAAACGAATCGATTCCGGGGCCATGCTGTACATACAGAGTCGGGTGCCTTCCAACGGTTACAGACTCTTTCACTTACAGCTTTGTAACCGATGCGTTCGAGTGCACTCTGTATGTACGTGGGCAGAAATTGCCCAAGGAGAGATGGATATATGGTACAGACTACGGCAATTGGGGCAGAGGGCGGTTTCGCGGACAGAAGACGCGGCCAAACGAACTGGAAAGCGTCTTCGCCAGCTTATCAGGCGTATCAAATTCTTCACCTGGGATTTGTGGTTGCGCCACTCATCGCAGGACTGGATAAGTTCTTCCACCTATTGGTGAATTGGGACATGTATCTCGCTCCAGTCGTTGCGCGTTTGTCGCCCATCGGCGGGCATGGACTCATGCTGCTTGTGGGGGTCATTGAAATTGTGGCCGGCATCCTTGTGGCAATCAAACCCAGAATTGGAGCTTATGTCGTCTCCGCCTGGTTGCTAGGAATCGTTATCAACCTGCTGATCATTCCTGGATACTTCGATATCGCCCTGCGGGACTTTGGCTTAGCGTTGGGCGCACTGGCGTTAGGTCGTCTCAGCCAGGAATTCGGGTCTTAAGAAACGATGCATTAACACAGAAAAAAGGAGAATGTAATGGAACGACTCTCAATCATAGTTTTGGCGACGATGCTGACAAGTATGTCCAGCTTCGCCGCAGATCAGACGTGGACTGGAAAAATCAGCGACAGCATGTGCGGTGCTACACACAAGAAAACAGCCGAACACGGAACGTCCAACATATCGGACCGCGACTGTGCGCTGGCCTGTGTGAAAGCCGGCGGAAGGTACGTATTTGTGCGCAAAGGAACCGTCTATAAGATAGACAATCAGGATTACGCTGGGCTAGAGGAGCATGCGGGCCAGACTGTACGGCTGACCGGAGAAATGACTGGCGATACGATCAGAGTCTCAAATATTGAAAGCGCCGATCAGGTGAAATAGCAATACTAGTCCTCGGATTAGAGCGCTGCAGCCCCTATTGCCAATTCAGAGAACACACGCACCGACTGCAGACGGGATTAGTTGCGACATCCAGTGAGGCACGAAACTCCTGCGCCTCGAAGCTGTTGAGGACTTGCAAGAGCGTGTGCGATTTCAACGATCCAATCGGCCGGTGAAAGAAACACGGGCGCACGGTGCCGTTAGCCTCAACAACTGCCGAAACCCAAGGCGCATTGCAGCGGGGTGCTTGCGGTCGAGAAAGGCCGAGCTGCGCTCGGAAATGATCAGAAATTCGGCGTAGCTTCTCCGCATTCTCTGTGACAAATCCAGATCCTTGCCAGTCCCTATCTACACTTTCGAGCTCTCTCTGTAGGATCCAAACTTCTTCGAGAGTGAGACCGACCTGAGCTTGGCGATACGCTTCCCACGGCTGGAACCGATTGAAGGCTTCCGAGGTAAGATCGGCAGCAAGGAATGAGATTGAGCGGAGCGCCAGGCGTTTGGCAACCCATACAGTTTCGCTTGGCCACGAGTAGTTCAAGCTCTGAATGGTGCAACGCGCGGAAATGGGGAAATCAGGCTTTAATTCGTGAATCGCGCGGATACCTTTTTCCAGGTGCGAGAACGCACCAGGAACTCGCCGGATCTGATCATGGACGTGAGGAGGCCCGTCGAGCGAAACGATGACATCGTCGATCCCAGTCGCAATTTGTTCAGCGTATCGGTTGAGCAGCAGCCCGGTGCTGAGAAGGGTTACCCGGATGCTTCTCGATCGCAGCATATCGGAAAGCCGGAAGAGATCGGGGTGCATCAGAGGTTCCCCGCCCGAGAAGACAACCCATTTGACATCTAGAGTCTCTATATCGGCCAAATGACGCTCCAGATCCTGGACGCTCAGTTCGGCCTCGGTCGCATCTTTCCAGATGTCGCACATCACACAGCGGCAGTTACAACGGGAGTGAGGATAGAGGACAAGTATGGGAAGTGAGCGAATTATCTTAGTGATGCAGCAACTGCCTTTCCTGCCAGGCGAGGATTTTGTCGTAGGGCTTCCTCCGTTTCGTTCAGCAGAGATGAGACATGCTCGGAAACCATATATCGGCCTCGGCCCTCAACCTCGAGCGGATGAAGCGATTTCAATATGCGGGACGGGCAACGTCGCGCGAACTCCGCAGAAGCTAGTTGTACGCGGCCCCGGACTATAACAACTTCGGGATAAGTTTTCAGTAAGGTCGTCGCCGGTGTCTGGCCGGTGTCTCGAACGATCAACAAGTCCGCTGGGCCGCCATGACAAATTCGGCCAAAACCATTGCGCAGCCGAAACATCAGAGCCGGCTCCGATGTAACCATTCGGTAGAGACGGTCGGCGTCCACGGTTCGATGGGCGACACGCAGTTCATCCAAAAGATCGCCGTCTGCGGTAATTGCCGAATCAGTTCCCAATGCGATTGGGATCGCTGAGTTGAAAAGCGCGTCATCCAGGCTCCGCTTTAATATGAAGTAGTTTGAGGTGGGACACCATACGAGCGAAGTGCATGTACGCGTCAAAAGAGGCACATGGGAACAGCCTATAGCTACGCCATGAACGAGGATGGTCGATGGGCCGAGTGCCCCAGCTTCGGCCAAAATGTCGATTTCCCGATTCGCCGCTTCGTCAGTCCCTTCCGCTGCATGAATTACGAAGGGCCAGTTCGCTTGCGTGCTTCTCCACCGCGTCTCCCAGTCCGGAGAAAAGTGCAGCGAATGCGCCCATCCGTAACGCTTCACAACGCGCACCGGAAAAGTGCCGTCCCCGAAAACCGGATGGAAGGCGTTGTGATGCGCCACGGTAGTCACACCTGAAACAAGATTTTTGATTCCGCCCCAACGCAACCGCAGCGCTTTAGGAACTGCTAACTGTTCTCTTACGGGCGGCTCATGAGGGCGGCAAATGTCATGGGCCCAGGCAGACGCGTTTAGGTATGGACCACAGCCCAACTTAGGGAAGAGATTCAGTTCCAAGTGATCATGAGCGTTGATCAGTCCCGGTAAAACCAGACAATTGTTTAGCTCCAGGATGTGAGTTTGCGCCCAAGGAACCGGCGAGAACGAAATCAATCCATTGCTGAGCCACAGATTCAGATCGGCGGCTCTGCTCGAGCTCATGGCAACGCGCGCCCCTCTTAACAACACGGCTTTTCCCATAAACCGATAAAAAGAGCGGGCGTGGTTATCAAACGGCTAAATAGCTCTTGCTTGCCAGCGCGCTGGAAGATCGGTGCTTCAGCAGCGCCGAAGTATACATCCTGGCGGAGTTTGGGCTCCAGGCCCGCGCCGGAAGCGGCGGAAGTGATTTCATGAATCGAACGGCGATAATGTTGCAGTTCATAGCGCTGCTCACCCAGCTTGAAAGAGCGGGACCACCCTGTCGACAGCGCATCGGGGTGCAGGTCGCTTATGGCAATGAAGCCGCCGGGCTTTGACGCTTTGGCAAATTCGAGGAACGCGCGGTCGAGGTCATGGAAGTAGCCCAGAGATACAGAGCAAAGAACAAGATCCGCGATTGACGTATGGAAGGGAATGCACTCAGCGTCGGCCAACGCAAGCCGGCCCCGCAAAGAGAAGATCTTCTGTGCTTCGTCCAACATCTCCTGGCAGAAATCACAGCCGAACACGTCTGATCCGGCCTCTTGTAAGTGCAGCAACCAGTGACCCGTGCCGCAGGCTACGTCAATTACTTTTGTGGCCTGCAGCGGTTCTAAAATATTCCACATCGCTCGCCGTTCTAATGCCAGAAGCGGATTCGGACCCGAGTCATAGACGGGGGCCCATAGGCGATGCCCTTCAAGCGTCGGCACGCGCATTTACAAACTCTCCAAGCGCGGTTTTCTCAATGAAACGAAGCGTTGTGCCCATTCGAGTTCATACGGGAACTCGTAGAAGCCGAGGTAATAGCGCCAGCTGCTGAGACAGCGAAGCATGGTGCGACCCCATCGGGGCAGTTGAATATCCTGCACCGTCGGCCAGCGAGAATTGATGACTAAGTCAAAATTGTCAATACGTCGTTTGAGACGCTGGGGAAGCCAAGAAACGTTGGGATCGTGGCGGGTTGTGAAGTTGTACCAGCGTTCGGTGGCCCACTCCTCGGGTGTGCGAGGAAATTCAATCTTCGCTTCAACGTCGCCATACATGCCATCCGGATGCGGCGTGGGGATGTAGTGCTGGACGATGATCTCTGCATCGGGGTTGACTCGTTTGATGCGGCGAATGAAGCCGATGGTCTCGTGCGTATCACGCTTCGGATCCTTGGGATTTCCAACCACAAATGAGAACTCTGGCACAATGCCAAAGTGACGGATCCGAGCGGCCAGCTTCATGGTCTGCTCTGTCGTCACCTTCTTGTTCATCTGTTGCAGCACCCAGTCCGAACCTGATTCGGCTCCAAAGAAAATCATGGCGGCGCCGGCTTTCTTGAGAAGCCGGAACGTCTCATCGGAGTAGCGCAGAACCGTATCGATGCGGCCCTCGCACCACCATTGGAGGTTTAGGGGCTCAAGACACTTCGCTAGAGAGGCGGAGTGGCTCTCACTCAGGAAAAAGTTGTTGTCGTAGAACTGAACGGAATCAATTTCGTATTTGCGCTTTAAATGTGCCAGAACGGCGGCGGTACGCTCCGGCTCTTCTGTGCGCTGCCGGCCTTTGTAAACGGGTACAACGCCACAGAAGGTACAACGGAACGGGCAACCAATACTAGCCTGATGAACAACTGTGCGCCGACCCAGAAATGTCGGCAAGATATAGTTGGCCGCATTGGGGAGATTGTCGTAGGGCAGCCAGGGAAAGTCGTTGGGAGACCGCAGCGGCCTTTCTGCGTTGTGAACATGCAGGCCGAAGTCATCTTTGTAAGATAAGCCCTTCACACCGGCGTACTTTCGCGTCGTGCGGAGAACCTCGATTAATTCGAGGAAAGATTCCTCACCTTGGCCGCGAACTACGAAATCGACATAAGGCGCATTGAGTGCGGCGTCCGTATAGAGTGAAGGGAAATATCCTCCCCAGACGATAGGGATTGACGGATACTTTAAGCGAAATTCCCGACAAAGCGGAATCGCGGCAATCATCTGTGGTCCGGGCATAACGGATACCGCGAGTAACGTGACATTGCCTTTTCGCGCAAAACGGTCGAGCGTCAACTGTGGTTGGGGATCCGCATTACCATCCACGATGACGTACTCTTCTTTTCCCTCCAGCACCGCCGCCAACGAGAGCACAGCCAGAGGGAAGCGTCTGTTTTTTGGCTTAGTTGAGCGTGGATGCAGCAGGATGATCATAAACTTTCAAACTTCCCAACTAGGATCCAGAACTTCGAAGGAGGTCTCCGCTTTCGGAGAAGCGCAGCTACGGGCCGTAGGCGCCATCGCCACCCGTACCAGGGCTTGAGAATCTGCCAGTCGATCTCGAGAGTTTCGTGCAGCCTTTGCAGGGTGGGGAGGTCCAGGAATTCGATGCTCGGCAGCGCGTCTGACGGAAAGCCATAACGTTTTGCGAATGCGGCGTGTTTTTCTTCCACCATCCGTCTTCCGTGATCTCTCAGCCGGTAAATTGGAGTGTCTAGAATCACGAACAGCCCTGAGGGTCGCAAGCAGCGTCTGACCTCGGAAAGCGTTTGAAAGTAGTTGACTGAATAGTGGAACGATGCGTTGAAGATCGCCAGATCAACGCTTTCGGCGGGAAAGGGAAGATAATCGAAGTCAGTCTCGATAACCGGGAAAGCATTCGGATAATGGCGGGCAGCGCCCAAGCCATCACGCTCGTCAGCGAAGATGTCGACCGCGATCGCTCGATGGCCGCGAACCGTTAGCCTGTGAGACAACCAGCAGTTACCGGCTCCCAAATCAAGGACATCGAGCCGTCTGTTTACGCGAGCCTCCAGCGGTTCGAGTACCTTCTTGACGAAATAGGAATATGTTTTCGACCGCATCGCCCACATCGCGGCATTGGAATCGCTTCGAGCGCACGAAGGCAGGGCACGGTAATAGTCACTCGTATCCGAACCGCGGCCTTCCGCATGTCGGATGTGCCGGTAATCTTCAAGAAATTTTTGCCGTGCAATGTTCGCGGCCGTCATATGCGTTCGAAAATGTAAAGACGATGATCTGCCAGCGACCGAAAAATCGGCATATGCGCAAGCCGCTGGTCAAGAGCAGATAACTGCTCAACCTCCCACTCAGTCAAGAAGGTTACATAGGAGGGCGGGACGGAGACTCCGATGCCGTACACGTCGAGCAGACGGAAATCGGTTTGGAAGGCGTCAACGATGGCACGGCCGGAAGGATAGAACACGGTCGCTCCCATCGAAGACTCGGCGCGGCCACGCAGCCGGCGGAAAGCCTTACCAGGTTTTGCAAGCAATAAGTAGAAGGCGCTCTCCCAAAGGCAAACCGGGCTCATAAAGCAGAGCGCGAGGTGACCTCCGGACCGAACCATGCGGCCGAGCGAACCGGCGATTGTGAGAAGTGATGGCAGGCAGTTCAGAGCGGCGAAGTTCGAGATCACTCCATCAAGACGCATGTCGAAATACTGGAGGCGTTCGATGGAGCAGCAATCGGCTTCGATGCCGCGCTGTCGCGCTAGTTCGACCATTCGCGGCGAACTATCAACCCCGTACACCGACACGCCACGGGACTGCAGATGCGATGCGTCAACACCGGTTCCACAGCCGAGATCAAGCACGAAATCACTCCTCTTGAAGAGGGGGTCTACCCGGCTCCACACTGCGGACCTTTGCGCCTTGCCCACTGGCGTATCAGACCAATGGGCGTCGTATTGGGAAGCAATCGTGTCGAAAGCGGCTGTGCGGAGTGCAGTCATGGCTGCTAGGCATCCACTTCGTCGCGGGTGATTTGCAAACCGTTCCGCGCGGCTAACGTTCGTGCCGGGTCAGGAGTTGGCGATAGCTCGTTTTTCAAAAGCTCGTCTGCGTGTTGATAAAAACGTCTGGAATGCCGCCCCTTGATGCGGATGTTGCGATCGGTTGATTGTGTCCAGTCGCCGAGAGTGACAAGGCGGGAGGATACGCGCTCGTAGTAAGGCGTTCCTTTGATCGGATAAGAAACCGTCGTGAAGCAAACATCGGGTTGGCATTCTTTGGCATGTGCCACGGTTTGCTCGACGTCGTCGATTTCCTCTCCCTCGTAGCCCCACATGACGAACATGCCGGTTTGAATTCCACGAGATTTGCAGAGGCGCACGGCAGAACGAACTTGCTGGACCGTAACGCCCCGCTGCATTGCGTCCAGGATTCGTTGCGAGCCGCTTTCCGAGCCAATCCAGACACGGAAACAGCCAAGCTCGGCTAAAGTCTGTGTCACGGCTTCGTTCACCCGGTCGGCGCGAGTAATGCATTCGAACGGTATGAACAGCTTCCTGCGTTGCATTTCTGCGGCGAACTTGAAAAGCCAGCCATGGTGGATCGTGAAAACATCATCGGCCAACCAAAGCAGTTCTGGGTTATAGCGGTCGAGAATCCATTCAATCTCGCTGACCACCGATTCGGGCGATCGGCGGCGATGCGTTGTCCCGTAAACGGAGTGGCTGCACCAATTGCATCGATAAGGACAGCCGCGAGCCGTAATCAGCGAAACGGAACCCTTGCCATGGAACGTGCGCCACGTGTCCAGATACTTATGCATATCGATGCGTTCGCGATCCGGCCAAGGCTGGGCATCGAGATCCTTAATCAGCGCCGCGGACGGAGTACGGACAATACGGCCATCCTGGCTGCGAAAAATCAACCCGCCAATCTCTGCCCAGGCATTGCGGTCGAGCGAAGACAACAGCAACTTTTCAAGGACGAGTTCTCCTTCCCCGACGATTACGACGTCAGCCCCGTTTTCGAGGTATTGCTCGGGATAGTTTGCCGGTTCGGGTCCGCCGACGATCACGTTCCAACCTGCTTCCCGTGCACACTTGATGATTTCGAGAACGTTCACTCTTGTCATCAAATTGGCGTAGATGCCGAGCGTCGCCGGAGGTCCGCCACGGAGAAGGTCAAACAGCTCGCTTTTAGACCCGAACGTAGAATCGTAGATGTCTACTGCAAAGCCCTGTTTACGAAGGTAAGAAGAAAGATACAGGAGGCCCAGCGGCGCATAGGGCTTCATGATCTTTTGTTCTTTGGGGTCTTCAAACAGAAAGTATGCGTGTGTCAGAAGAAGCTTCATGAAGCTACCTCCAATCTGCACAAATCGGCCGGTTTGAGCGCCTCCACTTCGGCCCAGGCGTTCGCGACGAGCGAATTACTGTCCGGATTGCGCATTTCAAGATGAACGGCGCGAGCGAGCGCTCGATACAGGTCTGTTGAAAACGTGCCTCTGAACATCATGGAGAGATCACCGCTCTCCGTCCAATTTGTTTTTTTGCCCAGCTCAGAAGACACGAGCTGGTGAAGCTTTGTGCCCGGTAGCGGATAAGTGACCGAAACGCCAACGTCGTCAGGTCTCACCGTACGGATCATGCGAATGGTCGATTCGATGTCGTCCCAGGTTTCGCCTGGATACCCGAATTGGAGAAACAAGCCGGTTCGAATCCCGTTGCGCCTAAGGTTTTCGCACGCCTCAGAAACGTGGCGAACTTTGGTTCCTTTTTCCATAGCATCGAGAATTCGCTGGGATCCGGATTCGGCGCCCATCCACACGTCGCAGCAACCCGCCCGCTTGAGATCTGCAACGGTCTCGCGTGTCATAAGATCACAACGGGATTGCATTTTGAATGGAACTCGGGCGCCCAACTGCTCGACAGCGTCCGCGAACTCCTCCGTCCAGCGAGCCGAAAGTGCGAAGATGTCGTCCGCAAACCAGATATGGTCAGGGGCGTAGCGGGTTTTGAGGTGCAGCATCTCCTCAGCCACGGAGACGACCGAACGAACGTGGTAATAATTGCCCCAGATTGGCTTTGCGCACCAGTTGCAGCGGAATGGGCAACCGCGGCTCGAGACCAGATTCAAAGAAGAGTATCCATGATGTGTAAGCCAAAGCTCACGATACGGACTTAAATCGATGAGGTCCCAAGCAGGCATCGGCAACTCGTCAAGTTGCGTACGCAGCGCACGGGAAGGTGTACGGCGAGTTTTGCCGTTACCAGATTCACGGTAGGCCAGTCCGGCCACCTCCTCGGGAGCTCTCCCGGTCGCGAGTTCCCGCAGAGTTTCTTCGACTTCTCCAATCAAGACAAAGTCGAAACCTGCCTCCAGGTAATCTTCAACGCGATCGGTCGAATCCGATCCGTGCGCTGCGCAGCGGCAACCGTGTGCGCGTGCGAGATTGGCCGTCCAGAAAGCAAGCTCCCTGTTGCGGGACAGACACATCTTGGTTAAGAAGTTGAAGTCGTCCTCACAAACAACGACCAGGCAGGGCGCTGCGGCCTCGATGGCGTCAGTAAGTTTCTTTTCTGGAGAGTCGAGTGCGATGTCACAGACTCTAACCGACAGGCCGGCTTCACGCAACACGGCAGCCGCCAAGAGTGTTTGTAAGGGCGGATAAGGCTGCATCTTTTGACGCTGCTTCTCGTCGTTGAAGACGTGATTACTGTGTGTGAGCAGTACGTCCATATATGTTCCGAGCCGATCTACCGCACCTCTTTCATTTGGTGACCTAATGGGTCTCCCGTCAGCAGCGAGCGGCGGACCACCAGCCAATGTTGTGCCATCGACCCCCACAGCTCGACGGGCCAGCTGAAAGCGTGATGCTTCAAGCGCCAGTGCAACGCCTTCAGCAACAGCCGCATGCCTTTGCGGCCGAAATTCGAGCGCGATTTGCGAATGATCTTGGATAATTCATTCGCCAGCATGAAATACGACATGCTGCGCGAAAGCTCCCCGCTCTCCCCCTCGCTCAGCCAAGGCAGCTCCGTTTGGCCCAGCCCAACGGAAGCCCATTCTTCGAGCGACTGCGGTTCACGTAAACCGGCTTCGAGTAGTTCCGGCCAAATCGGAATACCAGGATAGGGCGTGAAGAGATTAGGGGAAAAAGTGACGTTCTCAAACTGTTCGGCGATCTCACCCATCACGCGCAGGGTCTCTCTTCGATGGCGATCCTCTTCCCCCGGATAACCAAAGATCAAGTTGTACGTGACGCGGATGCCGGCGTCGCGGCACTTGCGGGCCGCTTCGAACATGTCGTCAATTTTCTGATGGGCTTTGTGCATTTTTCGCAAGACTTCGGGGGAGGCGGATTCTGTGCCGAAGCCTATGTGGCTCACGCCGCTTTCGGCAAGCAATGCGACCTCTTCATCACTGAGCCTGCACAGAAGGTCCGTCGATGCCTGAAATGTCCAGCGGAAGTGCACGCCGCTGGCAACGAAGCCACGAGCCAGCGCTGTCGCACGTCGCGTGTCGACCAGGAAATTGGAGTCGACGAGAGCGATCTCATCTAGCTCGTACGTTTTGACAAGATGAACAACCTCATCGACTACGCCCGACACAGTCTGCGGATTGAAGCGGCGGTTGTAGAAGACCATGTCGGTGCAGTAATTACACGCATAAGGGCAGCCGATACTGGTTGCGTAAGGGAGTTTTCGACCTCCGGTAGCACGTGCGTACGATTCGAAATCCACCAGATCGTAAGCGGGGGTGGGGAGACTGCTCAATGGAGACGGGGGACGGTCCTGATTAATGACGAGCTTGCCATTACGTTTGAACCAGCAGCCGGCAAGGAGGTCGAGACTCGCGCCAGCAGCTTGGCGTTTGAGAATCTCAGTAAGCGTTTTCTCTCCCTGGTGGCGAACGACGATATCGACAAAGTTCTCCTGCAGGGTTTGTGCGCTCAGCAGGGTAGGGTGCCATCCGCCATAAATGATCGGCAACTCGGGCCGGACTTGTCGCACAACATGACTGGCAGCGACAGCATCACGAATCACAGGACCGGTAAGGACAGAGATGCCGAAGGCAAAGGCGTCTAGAACTTCCTTAGAAATGACATCCAGGAAATTCGGCGTGATTGCGCCGTCCACAATTACGGGCGTGAATCCCTCTTCCCGAATAGAGGACGCAAGACTCAGAAGCGAAAGCGGGGGACCAAAGACTTTCCCCTGATATGGAGGGGAGAAGAGCAAGACTTTGCGGCCCGACTTGTCTAGCACGAAACGACCTCGCTAGAAAGTTGCTGCGCATCGACCTTGGGTTTCGACGGCGGGAACATCTTGTTGGCCTTATTCTTAAGCCAGAGCTCCACGGGAGCCGCGTAAACACCGTGGTCCAGGCGCCAGCGCGCGGGCAGACTGATCGTGCGATGCACCAGACGGGTCACAGGATGCTTTTGCTGAACGCCGATCGGAATACGATTGAAAGCTATGCGCAGATACTCGCGCATACGCTGGACGCGCTGGTGCTGCTCACCTTTGAGCCAGGGCAGAACGGTATAGCGCGGGAAGAAATCCGCCCAACCTTCGAACGTTTTCGGCACCTGGATACCCAGCTCGAAAGCTTTCTTCATAACGGGAGAACCGGGATAGGGGGTGAAAATGTTAGTCCAGAACTCGGCCTGCGGATAGCGGCGGCAGATGTTCATGATGAGCCTGATAGATTCGCGGCGTTCTACTTCCGTCTCACCGGGGAAGCCGAAGATCATGTTGAACGAGGGGCGAATCCCGGCCCGGCTCAACATGTCGGCAGCCAGATAGATCGTCTCCAGTTTTTGAAAATCTTTGTTCATGAGATGCAGGATCTTCTTCGAGCCAGAGTCGGCCCCCTGCGAAACCTGGGACAGGCCAGCTCGCCGAAGCAGTTTCAACTCGTCCAGCGTCAGCCGAGTTACCAGATTCGTCGACGCCTGAATACTCCAGTCGAACTTGATGCCGCTGCGCACCAGGCCTTCAGCGATTTTGACCGCGCGGTCACGGTCTACCAGGAAGTTGTCATCCACTACCCAAAGCAACTGCAGCCCATAACGCGATACGAGGTCGCTGACTTCCTCGACAACTTGATCAGGTTCCAAAGCGTTCCACTTGCGCCCATAGAGGCCCTCGTTGGTGCAGTAGGCGCAATTGTAGGGGCACGCAAGACTCGAGGTATACATCGCCCAGCGACGCCCGCAAATGCGCTCATAAGCATCAAAGTCTGCCAGATGATATGCCTTGGGCGGTAGTTCCCGTATGGGCTTAAGGGCGCGTGGAGTATTGAAGGCAAGCTGCCCATCCTCCTTGTAAGCTACGCCGGGAATGCCTTTGAACGATTCGCCTGCTTCGATGCGCCGAACCATCTCGAGCAGTGCTTCCTCGCCTTGTCCAATCACAATGGCATCTACGTCGGGGCAAGCCAACGTCTGATCAGGCAGGAGCGAAGGATGCCAGCCGCCGAGGATTACAGGTTTGTTCGGATAAACCGCTTTCGCCGCTCTCGCGATCTGGGCGGTCTCGCGAATCATTGGCCCGGTGACAAGCGAGACCGCAAGGCAGAGCGAGTTTTCGAGTTCTTTGATTACCTCCTTTTGGAAATTCGGCGTGATGGTGGAGTCGATAATTCGAACTTCGTAGCCGGCTCGCTCGAGAGGCGTGGACAGAGCCAGAATTGCTAGGGGCGCAGTCGCCTCCTGGCTTGAGAAAGCAGGAAAGAAAAACAGGACCTTTTTCATCAGCACGGTTTCCGCCCGATCAGGCTGCTATCTCCGTTCGCAAGGGAACGGGAGCAAGGAGTTCGCTAGACACATACCCAGTATCGGGACGAATAGAAATTGGAGTGTTCTGGAACTGTAAATAAAAAGTAAAGAGTACGGACGTGGGAGCCTTGCAACCTGTTCACATCTCGGCGATGTTTTCCTAGTGAGCCGAATAGCGGGCTTGGCTTCAACCCGTGTGCCCGTCGCGGCGAAGGAAAACATAGAGCGATGCCGCCCAACGAAATCCCGATCCGCCATGCCATTCGATAGGCTCGTTGCTTTGGCTTTCAGCAAACCTTTCGATGAACACACGCGTCGCCAGAGCCGCCATCGTGCGGATCAGAAATGCCCCGACGCACGAATGGGGGCCAACACCGAACGCCACGTGGCCTGCGATGCGACGGGTCAAATCCAGGCGATCCGGCACTGAGAATTGCTCCGGATCGCGGTTTGCGGAAGCCAGCATGAGAATCACGCGTCCACCTTGCTCGATGGAAATATTTCCGAGAGTCACAGGTGCAACGGCGTGGCGCGAGACCTTATGAGCAACACCGGCATAGCGGAGCAGTTCTTCAATTGCTCTAGGCATCAGATTCGGTTGATTGCGCAACCGGGCCAACTCAGAAGGATTGCGCAGCAATGTAAGCCACGCATTTGCCAGGAAGCAGGGCAAAGTCTGCGAAAGCGCCACGAATGCCGGCCCACCCATAGGGATAGGGCTATTCTGCAAGCTCCGCTCCAACTCCATATCCGCCGCTATCACGTTGTGTTGCAGAGCGGAATTGGATGGGTCGGCCGCAGCTAAGGACACCTGCCCTGCCAATTCCCCCAAGCGTTCGCTGTCGGTCGGATTGGCTCCGGTCACGATTATGGCCGTGGCGAGAGACAAAGGGCGGGCAAACTCCTGGACAATATCAACCGCTCGGCTGTCCGGTAGCTGATCAATCAAGGCGAACGCTAAACGTTCTACCTGCAATTGCCACCGGGCAAGGTTCGCTGCAGAAAACGCCGCCAAAGTTTCTATCCGCACCCGCAATTGCAGGCTGGGGTCGCTGATCTCGGGCGAATCTTCGTTTCGTCCGCGCCCCAGCTGCAGCCGCGGTTCACGAAAGGCGGCAAGCACGTCTGCGTACCGGCTTAGCACCCATGCTTCGCGCGACGGATCGCGATAGGGCGCCACCGGCGGTGGTGGTGAGAGCGGGTCGACATGCTTTTTGTCGAGCCGGACGTTCATAACAATCCGGAGTCCATTCCGGTCGGCTGCTAACCGCGACCCCGATGGGGATTTACTGCGTCCATCGTCAGCCGTTTGGCGTAAGAGTGGATGAGGTCGCTTTATTGAACCGTGAAGAATTGCGTCGCTTGGCCAAGCAGTGCTCCACCAGAAGTCACGGTGGCGGTGATAGAGTATTGGCCGGCGCAGGTGGGTACTGTGTAGTTCACGCTGGCGCTGCGCGTTTGGTGAGCTCCCAAGCTGAAATTAATGCTATACGTATCGCGGAAGTTACACGGACCACTGATCTCATAGGTGACAGTAAGATTTTCCTGCTTCGCAGGAGTGGATGTATTGGTCACCGAGCCGCTGATCGCTACCGTGCCTCCCGGCGCCACAGTGCTGGGCAACACGGAAAATTCAATTGTTGCGCCGGGCGCACCAAAAGCGCTAACGCAAGTAAGCGCAACGATCAAGCAAAAAAGGGGTAACCGGATGAATAGATTCTGAATCACGAAAGTCTCCTTTTGGAATAGTAAACTAACGCTCGGCTGAATTGGCGAGGATGGCTGTAAAAAGCTTGTAAAAAGTAACCTAACCCTCTGCCAATTAACTCACCTCGGTTGTCCCAGAACCAGCGCAACTGATGCAACCCGAGTGACACCCATTCCGCGATCTTTACGATCCTTTTACAATTTCGCGCTGTGTTGCAAATAGCGGCGTGAGAACAAAGCGCTTGCGAATTTCTTAATAACTAAGCAGCGACGCCGAAGATGACTTGGATGAACCGGACTTGTGCTGTGATATCGTCCTTTGACAACCACCGAACCTGCCCTTTGCGAATCATGTGCATTGCTTCGTAGCCCTGAATCGTGCGTTGTGCGCCATCAAAGGAACGGAATCCCAGACTAGCGTTGACCCGTCGCTTAAT
>JBPCJX010000184.1:0-47285 GCA_051004875.1 Bryobacteraceae bacterium | reverse complement strand
GATCTTTCCTTTCGCGCTATCCTGCCTTCGGGTCACCTGTCACCTTTCCTTTCTTCAGCGCCTAACTGAATTCGAAAGGTCCAGTCTGACCCACCTCCCTTTTGCAGAATGTTTGAAGCTTAACCGCTCAGGAAGCTCGGGCACGGCTCGCGCCTTTCAAATTTGAGCGCCGGGACCCCCGTCCGCATGACGTTGTAGTTGAAATCCAGTACTGCGGTGTTTGCCATTCAGACATTCATCAAATCCGGAACGAATGGAACGAGTCTGTGTATCCGATGGTTCCGGGGCACGAAATTGTGGGACGAGTTCTCGCAATCGGCGGCTCAGTCAAGAAGTTCAAAATCGGCGATATGGCGGGGGTCGGCGTGCTGGTCGACTCTTGCCGCACGTGTGCGAGCTGCAAAGCCGGGGAGGAACAATACTGCGAAACCGGCGCGGTACCCACCTATAACGGGAGGGACCCACAGACCGGAGAAATCACCTTTGGTGGGTACTCGAATAACATCATTGCGGATGAGTCGTTCGTCTTCAAGATTCCGCCGCAGCTCAACCCCGCGGGTGTGGCGCCGTTGTTGTGCGCCGGGATCACGACTTATTCTCCGCTTCGACATTGGAAGGCTGGTCGGGGACAGAAAGTTGGGGTTATCGGTTTGGGCGGGCTGGGACATATGGGGCTCAAGTTTGCCCATGCACTCGGCGCTCACGTTGTGCAATTCACTACATCACCAAGCAAGAAGGACGATGCATTACGTTTGGGAGCGGATGAAGTAGTGCTCTCGAACGATTTCGGCGCGATGAAGTCGCAAGGCGCTAGCTTCGATTTCATTCTCGATACGGTGTCTGCACCTCATGACATTGATATGTTTCTCTCGATGCTCAAGCGAGAGGGCACGATGGCGCTGGTTGGGCTACCGGACCGGCCGCTCACGGTGCAGGCGGCGATTCTCTCATCGAAACGCGTCGCTCTTTCGGGATCGAGCATCGGTGGGCTTGCCGAAACGCAGCAGATGCTCGATTACTGTGGTAAGCAAGGGATCGTTTCAGACATTGAGGTGATTCCGATTCAGCAGATCAATGAAGCTTTCGAGCGCGTGCTGAGGAGCGATGTGAAGTACCGGTTCGTGATTGATATGGCTTCACTGTCGAAGCAGTAAAGCTATAACTCACCAGTACAATTTCAAGGCGAACTGGATTTCGCGCTGATCGTTTTGGCCGTCGCGGGTAGCGAGTATTTTTCCGAAGGAAGGCGACGTGTAGTCGAGGGCCCCTGGCGCAGCAACGACCCCATTTCCGCCAAAGCCGGGCAAAGAGAAATTTGGAGTATTCGTCAAATTGAAGAATTCCGAACGGAATTCAAGGTGTGTTCTCTCTGTGATCCGGAAATTCTTGAATAATGAGAAATCGAGCCGATGGAACCCCGGACCATAGAACTGAGTGGGAGCGCCGCCTAGCGGCGCGTAATCGGTCTGCCCAAGGGCCGTTGCGACGGGCGGGCTGGTGAAAGCTGCGGGATTGAGCCACTGATCGACACTGCGGTTTTTAGCATATACATCCTGACCGGGCACCAATAGCGCGTTGCAACCGAACCCGCTAGTCGTTGTAATGACGCAAGGTACCGTACTCGGCTGGCCGTCCTGAAGAGTGAGAATCCAATTCGTTCCCCAACCGCCGAGCACGGCGTCGACAATCCCAGGGCTGTGAGAAAGAAACATCCGGCCGTGGCCGACGGGAAGCTCATAGCCTCCACTGAAGTGAAAAACCTTGGGCGTATCGAAGTCACAGAGCCCGTAATCTCCCTGGATGCCGAAGCCCGGCAGGAGAGGAGCGCGGGCGCCAGTATGGCCGGTTTGATTAAGCACATCGGATGCATCGGTGCGGCACTTCGACCAAGTGAAATTCGCGAGCATGCTCAAGCCGCTGTTAAACCTGCGTTCGTAATTGAGCTGGAGCGAGTTGTAGAAGCTATTGCCAGCGAAGCTGCTGTAAGTGAAACTGTTTTGGAAATCCGGATAGGGCGAGAAATCAAATTGGTTCAGTCCCGGGGGAAGGATCTCGCCGGGAGAATTTGGATTGATGTATACACCGAGGTGACGAACGGTGTTGCCCACGTAACTCGCCTGTACTGTGTCATTCGAGGACAGTTGGTATTGCAAGGTGAGGTTATAGCCCTGCGTGTAAGGCGTTTTCATGTGGTAGTCTTCGCCCGTAAACGACACACCTCCTGGCTGTACGGCGGCTGATGTGAGCGGAATCGCCGATAGTCCCGTCTCAATGGTTCCAAAGGCACCATTTGGAAATGTAACCGGCGCATTCGGAACCAAATTGGAATAGTTCACAGTGAATTGGAATGGGAAATCGACGTAAGTTTCAATTGTGGAGTTCTCAAAACCCCCATAGAAGAATCCATATCCGCCCCGAACGACCAATTTCGGCATCAACTGATAAGCGAAGCCCACACGCGGGGAGAAATTAGTGAGTTGCGAATGGCCCAAACCAGGGACACTGGAGCAGACGATATCAATGTTATCTGTGGCGGCTGCGGCGAGGAACTCGGGTGAAAAAGGCGTGTTGCAGCGGCGCTTGGTCAGCAGAAACTGAGAGGAACTACCTGGGGTGCCCGAAGGCAGGAAATTGGATTGCGCGCCGTAGCGCTCAATCAGCTGCCCGAAGTACTCCCAACGTAGCCCGAGATTGACAGTAAGCTTGGGAGTTACTTGAATATCGTCCTGAAAGTACGCTCCGTGATAATTTCGCTTCTGGTCCGTGTTGGCAATGTTCGACGCCGAGATGCTGTCCGCTCCGCCTAGGAAATCAGCGGCACCGGGCAATGTAGCGGGAATCGGCGTTAACAGCATTTGGGCGAGTCCCGTATTGCCGCCGCTGGTTTCGGGCACTTCGGTGTAAGTGCCGCCGAAATTCCAAGCTCCTCGGCCGTCGGGAGGCTGCAGGATGGAGAATCTCAGCTTTTGAAACTCATATCCGACTTTGAAGGATTGCCTTCCTGCATGTTTGCTTAGATTATCGGTGAACTGCAACGTGTTGCTGTATTCAATTGACGGCATGAACTCGCTGCTGCCAAGTGAAGTGAGCCCACTAATAAAAAACGAGCCCAGGCCACCGTTCGAAGGAACCTGAGGAACGCCTTGAATGCCAAACTGCTCCGGGATTCCAAACGTGTTGGCGAACGGCTGGACCCGATCGGTCGCGATCCGGTTGAACCCTGCGCGAACTTCATTCACTATATTCGGCGAGAACGAGTGAGTTTCGCTCACGACCACGTTGATTGCCGTCGCGCTCTGGATTCCCTGATAGAACGCGCTCCCGTCTGCAATACCCGGAAACGGGCCGGGAATCAGTTGTGGATTGTCAGAGTAGCTAACCCGCCCGAAGATGCTGTCCTTATCACCGAAATTGTGGTCGACGCGCACGTCGTACTGATTTACATCGTTTTGGATGACGGGATTCGCAGCATAGTTGTTGAATAGTCCGGCGATGTTTGGGGCGGGGTAAAGGTTGAGCAGCTTGACGGCGTTGGGGTCGAGCCGACTTGCGGGGATGATGTTTCCGGGGAAAGGCTCACGCACGAATCCTGAGCCCACGGCGCGCGTAGTGGACGGGTCGAAGACCTGCCCTAGCGGAAAGGTCCTGCCCAGGACGTCGGTGCGAGTGCCGCCTTGGGTGAGCAGCTCTGAAAGATTGGCGTATCCACTGTCGCGTTCGAGCGCGGTAGGAACCGTGTTGATGGACGGCAATGCCTGGCGAATTCTTGTGCCTTCGTAGTCGACAAAGAAAAATGTTTTGTTCTTCCAGACGGGTCCTCCAAGGCTGGCACCGAACTGATTCTGACGGTATTCGCCTTTGGTTATGCCGCCCGCGTTTTCAAAGAAATTCGCGGCGTCCAGCTTGTCATTGCGCAAGAATTCCCAGGCAGTGCCATGAAATTCGTTGGTGCCGGATTTGATAGTGGCGTTCAGGATCGCGCCGGCGGAGCGCCCAAACTCCGCGCTGTAGTTATTCGTCTGGACCTTGAATTCCTGGATGGCATCGACCGCGGGGCGGACCGCAAAGGCTGTACCGTTCAAGAAATCAACTAGGTTCGTGTTGTTATCGATTCCATCGAGCAGATAGTTGTTTTGCGATGGCCGTGAGCCGTTGGCGGCGAAACTGCCGCTGCCGCCGAGACCGCGGGTATCCTGCTGACCCTGGGTTACGCCGGCAGAAAGTTGAGCCAGGAATGTGAAATTGCGTCCGTTCAGCGGCAGGTCATTGATGGAACGCGCTCCGATCACCTGGCCGACAGAAGCATCCTGAGTCTGAAGTGCCGGTGGCTCTCCCGTGACCATGACGGTCTGGGTCATTTGGCCGGGAGGGAGGACGAGATCGACGACGACGCGCTGCTGCACTTCGACGGTGACGTTAGAATGTTCGACGCGCTGGAAGCCTTTGAATTCGGCGGCGACGGAATAGTGACCGATCTTGACGGGCGAGAAAGTGAATTCGCCTGAGGATCCGGTCGTGGTGGTCAAAACCAGGCCCGTGTCGTTGTTAGTGAGAGTAACCTTTGCGCCAGGGATGAGACCGCCGCTCGAGTCTTTTGTAGTGCCGAGAATCGCACCCGTATCCACTTGGGCGAACGACAGGGTTGCCGCGATGAATAGAGCAGCAAAAGCCGCCGCGAGTGTGCGTAAGCGGATCATTTTTAAAGTTTAACTCCCCATGTGATCAGGTACGTTGTCGCCGCTTCCTCACGGTCGCGGTCCCGTTCTACTAGCGCTCCCTCTCGCCTGTCTTTTACGGGAGACCATCCGCAGGATTTTGAACGAAGAACGCGTTAGGAACTAACATGAATCCTGCTTTGTGCACGGTCATTACGGGGTATTCTTCCGGGCGCGGGATATGCGTAATTCCCATTGTGTACCACACGACGACATCCTGGTTTTCGATCGAGCGCTTTGCTTCGACCCATCTCTGCAGACCATCTTCGCCCTTACTCTGGTTGACGTAAAAACCCGCTGCGAACATTTGGTTGGGGTCGTAGGGAGTGGTCCAGAAATGGGCGTTGGTGAACGCGGCGCGTTTGCGCAACCAAGAATCGGGCGCGGCGTAGGGGACGGCATTTTCACCCGGTAAGAGCGTGTAGCCAACTGGGTAACCCAGGGAGTCCTTCACCGAGGGATTGATGATGGTCCAGCGGCGATTGTCGCTGAGGTTCATCTGCCGCTCGGCCTCCTGCTCGTTGTGAAGAAGAGTTTCGGTCATGGTGAAAGCGTTCTTGTACGGATTGTCGGCGCCTGGAGGAACGGCTGAAGTATTCATCTCGACCACGCTGTTGTTTGTGCCGTCCACGTCCATGTCGAGCCGGAAATTGAAAAAATGCTGGTGATGAACGGCGATCAGGTTCTGCGCGACCAGATGTCCGAACTTCAGATCGCCTCCGTGATGCGCGGCATCAGGCGCGGTCTTTAGCACGGTCGCTTTACAGTCCATAAATCCGGTCAGCAACACCTCCATCTCTAGAGAGCCGTCCTGATGAAAGACCCAGTTGAAGCCGTAATCGTAATTCCCGACTGTCGCGACCCAGGAGAGTACCAGTTCGCGGGCCCGGCGAGATTCGTTCTGGTTGTGGTCTTTATCGTAGTGCTTCCAAAGGAGACCTCCGTCACGCTCATAGAGCGCGACCGCTCTTGGAATCTCAAACGTATCGCCGTTCTCACTCGGAAGCACGATGTTGAAGGTGGTTGCGTTGTCGGGGTAATCGCGCAAGGGTTCGAGCATGCTCGCGTATCGACCGAAACTGTCTTCGCCACCGTCGAAGGCGTTCTTGAAAAACCAATTCATGCCGGGATCGCCGTAAGGGACAGCCATCTCGGAGCAGGTTCCACGGTAGAGCACGGAGCGCAGGCGGCCGGTATCCTCGTAGCCGACTGTGTAGAGCACGAGGCCTTCTCTAGAGTTGAAGCCGAAACGGAATCGCCAGTTTTGCCAGCGCACCTCATGGTTACGAATGTCGAAGGTAGGGCCTTGCGGCTGCTGAATGATGAGCGGTCTCGGAGCGTCGCGGGTGGGCGCGGCCGGAAGACCGCCGAGACCGGGACCCGAAGGCGGAATGGGCACCACGTCGCCATCGGTCCAGCGTATGACTTTGCTGGTGTTCAGGTCGACGTCGGCGGTGAGGTTCTCGATGGGGCGATCAGATTGGTTGTTTGAGTCGCGATAAGTGAAGACGGCGCGGCGAAAGCGAGCTCCGCGACCTGCCGGATCTCCATAGTAGCCGCCAGGCCAGTCCCCGATTCCCACGCGGGACAGATCGTTGATGCCACGCCGGCGCATGATCTCTGGAAACCGGGGATCGATCCGTACCGCATGCTGCAGGATGTCTGCGTCTTCGAGCAGGAAAGAGGGCTGCACGCCCGGGATTGTCTTCCAAGAAAGCAGAGAACGCTTTTGAAGATCGACAATAGCTTCGGATGTCTGGTTCGTCGCGCGCTCGTAAACGACGGCGAAAGATTCACGGCGTAAAGGCGTGCCTGGCTGAAATTGGAGGACGTCATTTTTGGGCGGCTCATGAAGCGTGATGAGTGAGTAGCGGCTGGTGTCTGTGGCTTTACCCGATGCGCGGAGGACTTCGACGGTTTCGAAAATTTCCTTTTTGGAAAGGGAATCGAGCGGGTGCAACGGCGGGGTATTTCCGAGAGTTTCGGTTCCGGCAGTAATGGTTTGAGAGAAGCAGAGAGCGGCGGAAAAGGCAAACAGCAGCGAGGTGGCGGTGAAACGCCTCGGCTGGGGTTGCGGCATTTAGGGAGAGTATAGCGGATGGCGCGCCGTTACTCGTTTGACAAGTGACAAGTGTCACTTTGCGATGTACACTCACGATCAGGAGCTTCAAGCATCGCGGCCTGAAACGACTCTACGAACGTGGAGACCGGAGCGGCGTACGCCCTGACCTGTTTGGGACGGTTGAGCGAATTCTCACTGTGCTCGATCCCGCCACGTCACCGGAAGCTCTGGGTATTCCTGGATATCGCCTTCACCCGCTCAAAGGCGATTTCATGGGGTTTTGGTCTGTAACTGTGCGGGCAACTGGCGCATCGTTTTCCGCTTTGAAGGAATGGATGCGTTTGATGTTGAACTGATCGCCTACCACTAGAAGGGAGAAAGCCCATGCCGATAAAAAATCCTGTGCATCCGGGCCAGATCGTCCGACACGATTGCCTTAAGCCTCTGGGTCTGTCTGTCACTGCAGGTGCAAAGGTTCTCGGTGTCACCCCCCAGGCGCTTAACAACATCGTGAACGGCAGGTCCGGCATCAGCCCCGAGATGGCCATTCGGCTAACCAAGGCATTCGGCATTACGGAGCAAACGTGGTTGGGAATGCAGATGGCCTACGATCTTGCGGCAGCTCGCAAGAACGAGAGCAAAAATCAAGGTGCGACGGCAGCACGTCCCGGAAGAATTGCAGACGCATTGACTCACAATGGATACCCCGGTAACTATTGCGATCGATTTTATGAGCGGTTAATTAGGCTGGCCACGTATCCGGCACCGAAGCCATTATCGATGTTCACGACCGTTACGTTGCTGGCGCAACTGTTGAGCATGCCGAGCAGCGCCGCCAGACCGTGAAAGCTAGCGCCATAGCCGACGCTGGTCGGAACTGCGATGACCGGGCAGGAGACGAGGCCGCCCACCACGCTGGGCAGGGCGCCCTCCATACCCGCGCAGACGATTGCCACGCGAGCCTGGGTGAGCCGGTTGTGCTGTTGCAAGAGACGGTGAATGCCCGCGACTCCGACGTCGCAGATAGCCTCAACCTCGTTGCCCATGACTTCCGCTGTTAACTGGGCCTCCTCGAGAACCGGCAGATCACTGGTGCCCGCACAGACGGCTGCAATCTTGCCCTTGCCGTGAATGGTGCGATCGCGCCAGACCCGGACAACGCCCGAGGTGGGGAAATACTCTGTTTCGGATGCGAGTGTTGCAACTCGGGCTGCCATGGCGGCCGTGGCCCTGGTGAGTAAAAGATTTTGTGATCTGGCCAGAAGCGCGGCGGCGATGCCGGACACCTGGTCGGGATTCTTACCCTGTCCGAAAATCACTTCCGGCATACCATGGCGCAGGGCGCGGTGGTGGTCGACTTTCGCAAACCCCAAGTCTTCGAAAGGCAGATGGCGCATGCTGTCGATCGCGGCGTCTACCGTGGTCTGGCCGTCGCGCACGCGCTCTAAAAGCTGCTGAAGTTGCTCGGGGTCCATACTTTGTCTCGCTAAGATGGTAACGTTCTACGCATGGCGGTTGCTCGTTACATTCCATTTGTCGGATACGGGCTGCTGGCTACAAGGCGTACGAAATTGGGTCGTGCGTTGTGCGGTTGGCTGTGATGATTTTCTTATCGGCACTGGGGCTCATAACGCTGATTGGCGTTGGAGCAGCGTATTACCCAAACTTGGACTTGCTCTTCCATCAGAACAGGTCCTACGCAGCTGGCCACACCCGCTTGGGACCATTCAAGACATGGTGGACTGGATCGGTCAGTACAGAGCAGAATTACAGTTTAGCGTTGTCCTGCTCCAATCTAAGGAAAGCGTAACGAAAGCCGGGACGGTTATCCTCATTCATCAATCATGAGTTCATACAACTCCTGTCTCGCTAAGATGGTAACGTCTCTCGCATGGCCCGCTTCTGGACACGTCTGCGGCTAATGCTCGACATGATCAAGTTCGAGCACTCTGTGTTCGCGCTGCCCTTTGCTCTTACGGGCGCGCTTTTGGCTTGGCGGGACAGTGGATTTCAGATTCCGGAGCTTGCGTGGCGGTTTGTTTGGATCGTGGTTGCGATGGTAGGGGCGCGATCTGCGGCAATGGCGTTTAATCGCATTCTCGACGCCGAGATCGACGGGCGCAATCGCCGGACGGCGAATCGTCATTTGCCTGCCGGGCTTCTCTCAACGGGCTTCGCATGGGGGTTTACGTTGGGTTCGTCGCTGGTCTTCTTGTGGGCTGCGCGCCAGCTCGGCTCCTTGTGCTTTTTCCTTGCGCCAATTACGCTCGCGATTCTGTTTTTCTACTCTTTCTCGAAGCGCTTTACGTTGTGGTCGCATATGATCCTTGGTTTTTGTCTTGGAATCGCTCCGGCAGCGGCGTGGATTGCGATGCGAGGCACGCTCGATCCCCGCATTCTCTGGTTGACGGCGGCGGTGATGTTTTGGACGGCCGGGTTCGACGTGATCTACGCTTGTCAGGATTTCGAGTTCGATTGCGCGGCTGGTCTATGTAGTATTCCGCGGCGTTACGGCATTGGCGGTGCATTGCTGATTGCGCGTGTTTTGCATGTTGCGATGGTTGGCTGCCTCATGGCGCTGGTGTTCTCGTTTCATCTTGGAGCGTTGAGTGTGATGGGCGTAGCGGCTGTGATCGCGCTATTGACGTACGAACATGGACTGGTGAAGCCGAACGATCTGTCTCGCGTGAATGCTGCGTTTTTTACGGTAAACGGCTATGTTAGTGTGCTGTTTTTCGCCTTCTGGGCGGCTGACATTTTGCTCCACAGAAACTATTTGTAAAGATGCAACCTGCTATTGAAGACCGCCGGCTGAAACCGATTCTCGAAAAAGTGGAGACAGGCGAGCGCTTGAGCTTTGAAGACGCGGTCGCGATGTTTCGTAGCCACGACATTCTGTCGCTTGGATACATGGCGAACATCGTGCGGGAGCGCCTGCACGGAGATGTTACTTACTTCAATGTCAACCGGCACATCAATCCAACCGATGTGTGCGTGGCAAGCTGCCGGCTGTGTGCGTTCGGCAAGAAGGCGAAAGATCCCAATAGCTATACCATGTCGCTGGAGCAGGTGTGGGAAGTTGCGGGCAAAGGTTATGCCGAGGCAGTAACCGAATTTCACATTGTTGGCGGATTGCATCCAGAGCTTACGCTCGACTGGTATTGCGAAATGATCGCGGGATTGAAGGAGCGTTACCCGGGCGTGCACTTGAAGGCGTTCACGATGGTTGAGATCGCTTATCTGGCGAATCGGGCGAAGATTTCGATCGGCGAAACGCTGGAGCGGCTGAAAGCTGCAGGCATCGACTCCATGCCGGGAGGCGGCGCGGAGGTTTTTTCAGAGCGGGTGCGACGGATCATTTGCGACCACAAGATCGATGGCGATGAATGGCTGGAGACGGCGCGCACGGCGCATCGAATCGGCCTCAAGAGCAACTGCACCATGCTCTATGGACACTTGGAAACGGCGGAAGACCGTGCCGATCACCTGGTGCGTTTGAGAGCGTTGCAGGATGAGACCAACGGGTTCGTGACGTTCATTCCGCTAGCATTTCACCCGGACAACACGGCGCTGAGTCATCTGCCCAAGACGAGCGGATTCGACGATCTGAAGCAAATTGCGATTTCGCGCCTGGTGCTGGACAACATTCCGCATATCAAGGCGTACTGGATCATGATGACGCCGGGCGTAGCGCAAATCGCACAACGGTTTGGAGCGAACGACATCGATGGCACGGTGGTAGAGGAGAAGATTTATCACGACGCTGGGGCGACCACGGCGCAACACCTGCGGCGGCAGGATCTGCTTCGGCTGATTCGGGAAGCGGGACGAGAACCTGTGGAACGCGACACGGCATACCGGCCGGTCACGCGCACGGAATCAGCGTTTACTGTGCTTGTGTAGAGGAGTCAACGGACGGCACGCGGCGAGCGCGAAGAATCGCGGCAAGCTTTTTGAAACGGCGTGGCCTTGGCGTATTTTCAGCAAGGGCGGTGTTGAGCGCGGAAAGTGCGGAAACGCCATCTTGCGCAACGGACGCCGGCACGTATTCCGCGCCTTCAGTCTCCATAAAAGCAAGCCAGTTTTTTCCTGCATCGTCGAGACCGTTCAGACCGCGCAGGTCAAGGATGAGCTTTCGGTCTCTCAGGGTTGTCTTCGCAGTGCGCCAGCAGCCTTGAAGCTCGGCTATATCGGCGTCGGTTAGCTCCCCAATCAACTGAAAACGACAGGCGTCAATGCCGTCATGGATGTAGTACTTGAAACGTGACGAGCGAAGAATCTGATTCGGGCGCTTTGTTGGCGCGGATTCCTCGGCCGCGATTTGTGATTTTTCAGTTATCGTTGCTACCATACCGTATCGCTAGTTGGATTCGTCGCGTGCAATCTCTGTTCCAGGTTTTTCACGCCGACGCACGGTTCTTAACAGATCGCCAAGACAAAGGCGAGTTGCTCTCAATTTAAGACACTTTGCGAAGCGATGGGTTGAATCCTTCAGTCGGCAATGGGCCATAAGGAGATGTGCTGGTTATCTGAATTGTTCTCTGGGCGAGGCAAATGGTGAGTGAGTGTACTTTCCCGCGTCTGGGCGTTTCATCCACGCCAATGTCTTGCGATTTACGAATCGCACGCAAAGATCACAGCTTGCGCGCGAGCGTCATTCCGTCTGCGACGGGAAGTAAAACGGCCATGACTCGTGAGTCGCTGTGGATCTTCCGGTTCAGCGCTTGAATGGCAAGAACATCAGGATCCTGGCTATGGGTGTCGAGTACGCGCCCGTGCCACAGCATGTTATCCAAGGCGATCAAGCCACCTTTCCGGATCAGCTTGAGCGCCAATTCGTAGTAGAGATCGTAGCTCGTCTTATCTGCATCGATGAACGCGAAATCGAAAGTTTCGGCGCGATGTTCTTCAAGCAGCGCCCGCAACGTTTCGGCAGCGTGTCCGAGCCGTAGCTCGATTTTGTTCTCCACGCCTGCTTCTTTCCAGTAGCGCCTCGCTATCGACGTGAACTCCTGGTTCAGGTCACAGGCGATGACACGTCCGTCGGGCGGCAAAGCGAGCGCGCTCACCGTGGAGCTATAGCCGGTGAAGACTCCTACTTCTAAAGTGTTCCTCGCCCCTATGGCACCGAGCAGCACCTGGAGAAACTGGCCCTGTTCCGGCGCGATCTGCATGGCAGCCTGTGGCTGACGTGCCGTTTCCTCGCGCAGTCTTCGAAGAGCATCGACCTCACTTACGCCCCAGTTGCGGATATACTTGCTCAACGCGACCCCGGCGAGGTAGTCTTTGGAGCCGCCTGGACGATAGCCTCGTCTGATGAAGCCTCGTGCACGCTTCCATAGAGTAGTCACGCTGCGCCTTATCACGCGTTCCTATCGCCTAAACAGATCTTTCTGTTCCATTTGATGATGAGCGGTTCGCTACGTCTTACTAGTCGATAAGATGTAAAAATTTAGTAAACATCTCGTGTCCGAGCCGTCCGCGCGGCGCGCTGGCCTAGACAGGTGAACCAGGGAGTATAGACGAGATGCACGTGCGCCACCCCGATGTGGGTCAAGTTGTTGGATTCCGTTTCACCATGCGGTAGACCAAAAGGAGAATCATTGCGCCGATCACCGACATAATGAAACCGGCTGAAGATCCTTCCCTATAAAGCCCTATAGCGCGGCCCAAAAAAGTCGCGAGAAATGAACCGGCTACACCTAACAGCATGGTCACAATGAACCCGCCAGGATCTCTTCCCGGCATCAACAACTTGGCTACTGCTCCAATGATTAAACCGATGATCAGTGTCCAAAGTAAATGCATAACAACTCCTCCCCAACCACATTATTTGGCGCGCTTCTACATTAGACGTTTTTCGGTCTTTTAGACATCGCTTTTTGTTTTCTTAGTCGAGGCGATGGAAGCCGCCGCTCGGAATCTGGAGCTAGTCGTGACTAAGCGAGGTGACGGCTCGGGAGAGTTCGAGGTGTTCCGAGGCCTCGGCGTGGTTGTGGTTTAGCTTGGTCAAAAATGTGGTATCGAACCGTCCTGCAACGAAGTCGGGGTCCGACAAGATTTGCTCATGAAGCGAAATTGTTGTTTGTATGCCCTCAATAACGAACATGTCGAGAGCGCGCCTCATTCTCACGATTGCCTCGCAGCGATCTTTACCATGAGTGATCAGCTTGGCTACCAACGAATCGTAATAAGGCGGAATGACACTATCCGTATAAGCAGCCGTATCGACGCGTACGCCGATGCCCCCGGGCAGATTCAAGCCAGTAATGCGGCCAGGCGATGGGGCGAACGTTTCGGGATTTTCGGCATTGATGCGACACTCGATAGCGTGACCCGAAAGTGAGATTGGCCGGGCGATCACTTCATCGAGGCGCTCACCGGCTGCAATTCGGATCTGGCTTTTTACGAGATCTACGCCAGTCACGAATTCCGTGACTGGATGCTCCACCTGAATCCGCGCGTTCACTTCAATGAAGTAGAGCTTCCCTTTTTCATCCATCAGGAACTCGACTGTTCCTGCATTGGTATACCCAATGGCTTCCATTGCGATACGAAGCCGTTCGGACATGTGCGTGCGAAGCTGCGCCGAGACGGATGGCGAAGGAGACTCCTCGAGCAGTTTTTGATGGCGGCGCTGGATGGAGCATTCACGCTCGCCGAGAATCTCTACATTTCCATGCTCATCAGCAAGCACTTGAAACTCGATGTGACGGGGTGTTTCAATCAGTTTCTCGAGATAGATATCGCCGCACGAAAAGGCTGCGGCCGCCTCGCCTTGCGCCTGGGTCAGCAGGGTCGGGAGCTCCGCTTCAGAGCGCACGATGCGCATACCGCGACCGCCGCCTCCCGCTACAGCCTTCAACATTACGGGATAGCCGATCTCGTCTGCCAAGGCCAACGCTTCTTCGGAACTGCTCAGCACACCACGGGAGCCAAGCAGAATGGGAACGCCGGCATCCTCCATGATTGTCCGGGCACGCTGTTTCGATCCCATCTTCCGGATGATCTCGGGCCGCGGCCCAATGAACTTGATACCGGAGAGCTCACATACCTCGGCGAAATCGGCGTTCTCACTCAGGAAGCCGTATCCAGGATGCACCGCGTCGACATTGGTGATTTCCGCAGCACTGATGACTGAGGGTATGTCGAGATAGCTACGCGAGCTCTTAGCGGGGCCGATACAGATGGCTTCATCGGCGAATCGAACGTGTAAGCTATGGCGGTCGGCTTCCGAGTACACGGCAACGGTTTTGATACCGAGCTCCTGACAAGCGCAAATGACTCGCAGCGCGATCTCACCCCGATTTGCGATCAAAATTTTGCGAAACATGAGTGGCTTCATGCTCAAAGGGGACGAATCGCGAAAAGCGCCTCTCCGTACTCGACAGGCCGACCGTTCTCGACGAGCTTAGCGAGAACTATACCGGCGACTTCTGCCTCAATCTCATTCATTAGTTTCATCGATTCAATAATGCAAAGTACCTGTCGGACTGCGACCTGATCGCCCACCTTAACAAACGGCGGGGTGCCGGGACCGGGTGCATCATAGTATGTCCCAACAATGGGTGATTTCACAATAACGTTTCGGTCGTCTTCTTCGGGGGGAGCCGGCGGGGGAGCCGGCGGGGGAGCGGGGAGGGGAGGAACATCGTGCGGCGCTGACGGTGACGTGAGCGCGGATCCTGCAGGCGGGGCAGCTACTCCAAAGGGAAGAGCGATTCCGGGCGGCAAAACAACTTCGGGGTTCGGGGATGCTGCGGTAGTCCGGATGCGCACCTTGTTCTCACCACGCTGCACTTCCAGCTCAAAAATTCCGGTCTCGCGTACAACATGAATGAGCTCTTTAATCTCGTCAATGGTCATTGTTTGTTCTTCCGCAAACGAAACCGAGCCACGGTCTATAGTACGATTAGTTCTTTTCCTGTAGGAGTTAGAACCTCGCAGCCACTAGAGGTTACAACGACTGTATCTTCGATGCGAACGCCCGCGAGTCCCTCGGCGTAAACACCGGGCTCGATCGTAATGGCCATTCCAGGCTCCAGCTTCGCCTTTTCTTTTCGGCCCAGCCGTGGAGCTTCATGGATTTCGAGGCCGAGTCCGTGTCCTGTCGAATGGATGAACAAATTATCTAAGCTATGAGCGCGTAAGACCGAGCGAGCGGCGCGGTCGACGCTAGTGCAAGAAGCGCCCGGCCTAACCGCGTCAATCGCCGCAAGTTGGCTCTCAAGCACGGCACGATACATCCGCCGAGCTTTCGTGGTGGGCTTGCCGACAGCATGGGTACGGGTCATGTCGCTGGCGTAACCAGCGACGATCGCGCCCATATCAACTAATAATAGTTGATTTGTCTGGATGGAGCGGCCGGTCGGCTGCGCGTGGGGCAGGGCGCTGCGCTGGCCCGATGCGACGATGGTCTCAAAGGCCTCACGATCAGCCCCCAGGCGGCGCATGCGGTATCCGATTTCGGCAGCCAGGTCGCGTTCCGTCATTGAGGATCTAAAGTGCCGTAGCGCCTCTTCCAGAGCCGCCGAGTTCAGGTTGACAGAGGCCTTGATGGCGGCGATCTCAGCGGCCGACTTTACCGTGCGAAGTTTTTCCACAATTCCTGAGAGCGCCTTCAGGCGAATGCCTTTGGCTCCATGCTTCAAATGCTCGAAATGCTCAAAGCTAATTCGGTTTTGTTCGAAGGCCAGCGATTTGATCCGCAGCCGGCGGGTCCATTTCAGCAGCTCTTTTGTGAGTAGGCCCTTGGCAATCTTCACTTCGCAATCGGACTCCGTTGAAGCCTGGATTTGATAGCGAGGGTCAGTAAAGAGAAGCGAGCGATCGCTCGTGAGGAGTAATGCGGCGTTGCTGCCCGTGAAGCCACTCAGGTAGCGGATGTTGGGAAGTGCACTGATGACCATCGCGCCGATACGAGCTTCTTGCAGGAGGGGCAGTAGACGCTCGCGGCGCAGAGAGAACTCGGGCTGGTATTCCAATCCGCTCCTCAAGGCTTAAGCAGCAATTTGCCGCTAGTCTTGCGCGCTTCGAGATCGCGGTGGGCTGAGGCGGCGTCCGCCAGACGATAGATTTTGTGAATCTGAAGGTTTAGGCGTCCGGCTGCGATCCAGTTGAAGATGTCGGAGGAACGCCATTTCAGCTCGTTGGGGTCGCTGACATAGTTGGCAAGGCTGGGCCTAGTGAGGAACAGCGACCCTTTCTGACTGAGCGCGAGCGGGTCGATTTGTCCGACTGGGCCGCTCGATTGACCGAAACTGACCATCATGCCACGCGGGCGCAAACAATCGAGGCTCTTGTGGAACGTGGTGTTGCCGACAGAATCGTAGACGACATCGACGCCTTTATCATGCGTAATGCGCCTTACTTCTGGAACGAAATCTGTTTGGGTGTAGAGGATGATGTGATCGGCACCACAATCGCGCGCTAGTTGTGCTTTAGCTTCGGTTGACACGCTTCCGATGACGGTCGCGCCCGCAATTTTAGCCATTTGGACAACGAGCAGACCGGCGCCTCCTGCTGCAGCGTGCACGAGACAGGCCTCGCCCGGCTTCAGAGGAAAGGTGGAATGTGTGAGATAGTGCGCTGTCATTCCTTGCAGCATGACAGTGGCGGCATTTTCAAAACTGACGTTTTCCGGCAATTCCACCAGCACTGATTGAGGGACGGTGGCAAATTCAGCATAGGAACCGCGGGCCATCGCGTAGGCTACTCGGGTTCCAACTTTCAGTTGCACGCCTTTCCCCACTGCCGCGACGGTTCCGGCAGCTTCACTGCCTAGCTTCACTGGACTTTCGTTGACTTTATATAAGCCTGTGCGAAAGTAAACGTCGATAAAGTTTACGCCGATGGCTTCTGTTTTGACGAGGACTTCGCCGTCGCCTGGCTGGGGCGTGGGAAGGTCGATCAGTTTGAGGTTCTCGGGACCACCGGTCGGGTCGGCAACCACGGCTTTCATATGTAGGTGATTGTATGATGTGCAAGTTGCCGACACATGGTGGCTAGGGATGGCAAAAGCAATGTCCAGCCGCGCCGTTCAGCTAGGATTGCAGAGATGGTACCTGCCCTATCGTTTGCAATTGTCATCATCGGCGTCGCGCTCGTTTTCGATTACGTGAACGGCTGGCACGACTCTGCCAACTCCATAGCGACGGTGGTTTCCACGCGTGTTCTCTCTCCGTTGCAGGCGGTTGTCTGGGCGGCGTTTTTCAACTTTATTGCGTTTGCTTTTTTGGGGACGAGAGTCGCAAAAACGATTGCCGGCGACATGGTGGACATTCGCCAGATTGAGCCAGATTGGCGGTTATGGGTGCTGCTGTGCGGTCTGATAGGCGCAATCGCATGGGATATTTTTACTTGGTATCTGGGCCTTCCGACCAGTTCGTCACATGCCCTTGTCGGTGGCTATGCCGGGGCGGCCGTAGCTGCACGTCATGGCGCTTTCAGCGTGCTGAAGGCGAGTGGCTGGACAAAAACAATAGCCTTTATCTTCATCTCGCCGCTAGTGGGCATGATCCTGGGATATTGCATCATGCTAGCCATTTTGTGGATCTTCCGGCGATGGCCGCCGCAGAAAATCACCGGGCTGTTTCGAAGAGGGCAGTTGCTCTCAGCCGCTCTCTATAGCCTCGGGCATGGCGGATCGGATGCGCAGAAAACTATGGGGATCATTGCTGCGGTACTGGTCGCAGCAAACCTAAACAGCACCGCTGCTACGAAAATTCCGCTGTGGGTCGTTCTTAGCTGTCACTTTGCTATGGCAATGGGCACGCTGGTGGGAGGTTGGCGGATCGTGCACACGATGGGTACGCGTCTGACGAAGCTGAAGCCGATGGGCGGTTTCTCTGCCGAGAGCGCGGGTGCGATTACGCTCTTCATGGCCGTATTTGGGGGCATTCCCGTGAGCACAACGCACACGATCGCCGGTGCAATTGTAGGCGTCGGAGCGGTGCGGAGGCTTCATGCGGTTCGATGGGGTCTTGCGATCACGATCGTCTGGGCCTGGGTCCTTACTATACCGGGAGCGGCGCTTATGGCTGCTCTCGCTCTGCTGGTTGCGAAAGCTCTTCACGTTTAGAAAACGCCATTCGAGCGCTGATTAGAATCGAGCTATGGCGCTGAAATACACGACATCGTACATGGAAGATTCGCTTTCGTTGTTCCGTTACTACAAAAACTTAGCCGAACGAGCCATGGAGCAAGTGACCGATGAACAACTCCTGACGGCCTTGGACCCGGAAATGAACTCGATCGCTATAACGGTGAAACATATGGCCGGTAACATGCGATCGCGTTGGACGGATTTCCTGACAAGCGATGGCGAGAAACCGAATCGGAATCGGGACCGTGAGTTCGAAGAGCCGCCTTCAGGGCGTGGAGAATTGATGAAGATATGGGAGGACGGCTGGCAGTGCGTGTTTGCGGCACTCGAACCATTGTCAGAGGCAGATGTGGGACGCACGGTGACCATTCGAGGCGAAGCTCATTCTGTGATGCAAGCCGCCAATCGCCAACTCGCTCATTACGCATATCACTGCGGGCAAATCGTGCTTTTAGCAAAGCACTTCAGCCATGAGCATTGGAAGTCGCTGAGCGTTCCTCGGGGTAAGTCTGTCGAGTTTGGTCGGCGAGTTACGGCGGGCGAGGCTAGCCAGCGCTAAGGAGTAGGGCAGCTCGGATCGGGAGATCCCACAGCACAGACGAGCGGATCGGCTACCGCAATTTGTTCGATGTTAACGGGCGGAAGGTTTGTATGGAACTCGCAGTTCATTCTGTCTATGAATGCATTCGCGAGGATGGCATATCCGGTATTGGTGGGATGGACGGCGTCGAGCGAAAAGATTCCGCCAAGATATTGGTTGGTGAGATGATGTCCCGCTACATCGTATCCGTTCTTTGCGATGCCTGCAAATAACGTGTTTACATCTACGACAACTGCACCGAACTTTGCGGCGGCACCGGCGATGATGACGTTGTAGTCGCGGACGGCGGTCTCGGCCTGTGCAATGAGTGAAGCGGGGCGTACGGAGTAGTTCGTACAAAGATTGAAGACGGGAGCAGTAAGATCCGGGACTACGTAGTCGTTGGGACCTGCGTTGAGGGGCGGGCCGCCGCACTTGGCTTCAAATTCCGGATAAGAGACTAGAAAGGGGAGACCTGCGACGTCAGGAATGTTGGATACAACAATATTCGCCTTGGTGTAGTGGCTCAACGCATAAAGCAAGAGCTCATAGTATTTTGCAAATTTGGTCGTGTCGGTTGGCGCGATGCCTAAAGTCACACTCTGCAGTGCGTCGCCGTTGCCGATCGAAATCAAGATGGTGGTGGGTCTGAGTTCTATGGCGCACAATGCCTGGCTGAACAGTATGTCGCCGTTGGGGCGGGGAATCACGCCACAGCCGGAGGGAGGGCTCCCCAACAATAAGGCTGGGTCCAAAATCTGGACGGCCAAGACGTCCTCAAAACTCGCCGATTGCGGATTGTTTACCAGATTCGGCAAATTCACCTTATGCACCAAAGCATCCAGTACATCGAACCCGGGAACCGATAAATTGTGCGTCTGAACGCTGACAGTTTGAAGTTCGCGAGTACCAACTCCGGAGGCTCTCGAAACGACGCCTCCTTCGAGGGTCAGGACCGGTGGAAAGCCAGGGTACTGAATCAGCGGGAGGCTCAGGTCGACGTTCGCTTGCTGAGCGATCAAGGCCGCGAAACCATGCCTCTGTCCACCGGGGGGAGCAGGAGGCATTACGCTATCGCTGTCATACAGAGAAAAGTTCTGGAATCCAGCACTGAGCGAATCTCCGATTACGACGAGGTGGCTAAGGTCCGCCCGGTGTTCGGCAGCGTCGAGTTGCCCAGCCCATAGAGGAAGAGCTGCGAGGATAAGGCCCGCAATCCCGATTGACCGGCCCAACAGAGTCTTCAGAGATCTAAACACGGCGATCCTCCGCTCGAACACAATTTCGCAACCAGTACAAGTAAATCACTAAACCAGTACAAGTAAATCACTAAAAGGGATTCCGAACAATAGCCAGCCAACGGGAATTTCTTGAACATCGGGATGAGGAAGAGCCGGAACGCGCCAGAATGCTGGGGACGTCCGGCTCTGGATGGCCTATTTGAAGTCCGAATCACCTCGCGGCGTCATGCCAGATCCGCGTGGTCCCTTGACAACGTCAGGAGCCGGCGATTCACCGGGAGCTGCCGGCGTTTCCTGGGTCAACCCTGCTCCCGCTCCCGCGCCTGATTCCACACCGGAACTGTCAACACCCCTTGCCCCCGCTGACTGGTTTGCGCTACGAGCGATCGTCTCGTTAATGCTTAAGCCAGCTTTGGCTCTTCTGGCACGCTCTGCTTTTTGCTCGTCGGTGAGCGAGTCTTCAGGAACATTGGCGAAATCGTCCTCGGCATCCACAGGTAGCTCGTTTAATTTGGGATCAATCATGTACTTATCCTCTGATCGTTTGACACGTTTAAGAGGAAATCTGGGACGAAAAGAATGCGAGCCGGGACCGAGCAGGCCGCAGCCATTACGGCGCGTGGATCGAAGTCTGGTTTCGATCCGGCATGACGTGAGAGGGTGCGAGGTTCACATTCTTAGAGCTTGAGTAGTGCGGCCCTCATTCCCCGATCAACTGCAGGACAACCCGGCGCTGATGTGGGTGGGAACGGTGCTCGAAAACATACAAACCTTGCCAAGTGCCGAGTGCGAGGCGGCCTGAGACCAGGGGTATTGAAAGGCTGCTTTGGGTAAGGGTGGAACGAATGTGCGAGGTCATATCGTCCGGGCCTTCTGCAGTGTGGCGATAGCCTTCGTCGTCCTCGGGTACGAGGCGCTCAAAGAAATCGCGCAGATCGAGTGTCACATCCGGATCAGCGTTCTCTTGAATGATCAGAGAACACGATGTGTGCTGGATGAATGCCGTGAGGAGCCCATTCGTAACCTTTTGCCTCGACAGCCAGTCCTCGACACCTTTAGTGAACGGGTAAAGGCCTTTGCCGCGAGTTGAGATTGTGATTGTGGCGCTAGAAAACTGCAAAGCTATTCGCGGAGACCTAACCGATTTTCGTGCGGACGAGGCGATCGTCGAGTTCCGCAAATTTGTTGAGCATCATCTCTTCGAGCCGAGCCAGGTTTGCATCGAGCCACTTCTCGAAATCGGTGAAGCGATTGTTCATATCGCTTCGTAGGTCTGTAATCTGGCTATTGTTGTACAAAAAGCCAACCACGACGACGGCAAGCGTACCCACAAACGTGGCAAAAGGAAGAAGAATCTGTACGTCGGTCACGGATGACTGGCCTGTATCTAAGTCTACGCAAATCGCGCGATTACTCGACGGTCACGCTCTTGGCGAGATTACGAGGTTGATCCACGTCGCAGCCGCGCCTGACCGCAATGTGATAGGCAAGCAATTGCAATGGAATCATCTCAAGCAGCGGCAGGAGCAATTCGCGAGTAACCGGAATGGTGATGAGATGGTCGGCAATTTTTGCGATCTCTTCGTCGCCTTCGCACGCGACTGCGACCACGATGCCACTACGCGCCTTGACTTCTTGTATGTTCGAGAGAGTTTTCTCATAGTGCACCCGGCTTTCTTCGGATTCCGGGTCGCAAGTGGCGAGCACCACCACCGGGAGATTTTCATCGATCAAAGCGTTAGGGCCGTGCTTCATCTCGCCGGCCGGATAGCCTTCGGCGTGGATGTACGAGATTTCTTTGAGCTTGAGCGCGCCTTCCAGAGCGATGGGGAAGTGGATACCGCGACCGAGATAGAGGAAGTCAGTGGCCCGGAAGAGAGCACGGACGAGATTATCGTAGATGCCGGTATTCGCGAGAACGTGCTCGAGCTGTCCAGGGATGCGGGCGAGTTGCTGGACGAGCGTACAGGACCTCTCGGAACTAAGGGTGCCGCGAACTTGGCCGAGATGCATGCCGAGGATGAGCAGGGCGGTGATTTGGGATGTGAACGCTTTAGTTGAGGCGACACCGATCTCAGGGCCGGCGTGAGTCAGCAGAGTGCCGGAGGCTTCACGAGTGATCATGGAGCCGACTACGTTGCAGATGGCCAGTGTTTTCGAGCCTTTCTGCTTCGCTTCACGTTGGGCCGCCAGAGTGTCCGCGGTTTCTCCGGATTGAGAAATCAGAATGGTGAGCGTGTGGGGGGAGATAATCGGGTCGCGATAGCGGAATTCGCTGCCGTAGTCGACTTCCACAGGCAGTCTGGCTAGCCGCTCGATAATAAATTTGCCGGCGAGCGCGGCATGCCAACTCGTGCCGCACGCGACAATCTTGATTTGCTGGAATTCACGGAATTCAGCTTCCGAGATGGTTACTTCGTCGAGAAAGACACGCCCGCTTTCCAGTCCCAGGCGTCCCAGCATGGTGTCCTTGATGGCCCGCGGCTGCTCAAAAATCTCTTTGAGCATGAAATGCTTATAGCCGCCCTTTTCGGCCATGATGGGGTCCCAGAGAATGTGCGCGATCTGGCGGCGCACGGTGCGGCCATCAAAGTCTGTGAGGCGAACGCCGGCGGGAGTGAGAATCGCGACATCACCGTCGTTGAGGAAGAACATGTCCCGTGTATGGCTGAGAATGGCGGGAACATCGGAAGCGACAAAAAACTCGTCTTGACCCAGGCCGACCACCACCGGCGGTCCTGACCGTGCGGCAACAATTTTGTTCGGATCAGAACTAGAGATCACGCTAACCGCAAATACGCCTGTGATTTGCTTGATGGCCTCTCGAACCGCATGCTCCAGGTTGCCGTTCAGATGCTTTTCTACGAGATGTGCAATCACTTCGGTATCGGTTTCGGTCTTGAAGGTGTGGCCTTCCGCCGTAAGCTGTTTCCGGAGACTGAGGTAATTTTCTACAATGCCGTTGTGAACGACAACGATCTCGCCCTTGCAATCGCGATGGGGGTGAGCGTTCTCTTCCGTGGGACGGCCGTGGGTAGCCCAGCGCGTGTGTCCGATTCCATAGAGGCCTGAAAGCGGCTTGGCTCGAATCGCGTCTTCAAGATTGCGCAGCTTGCCGGAGGCGCGCCGAATCTCAAGACATTTTTGGTCGGACAGCACGGCGACTCCCGCCGAGTCATAGCCGCGATACTCAAGCCGACGCAAGCCATCAATAATCAGAGGCACCGCGTCACGGTTGCCGATATAGCCCACAATCCCGCACATACAAAATGAAGTCTAAGTATTTAGTCTAGAATCTCAACCTGATAGTCCTCGATGACGGGATTCGAGAGCACGTCTCGGGCGATCTCATCGAGCATCTGGGTGGCGTGGTCATGTGAAGTGGCACCGGCGAGCTCGATCTCGAAATACTTGGCCTGGCGCACCGAAGCTATCTCTTTGTGGCCTAAACCGATGAGAGCGGAGCAGATGGTTTGGCCCTGCGGGTCAAGAATGGTGGGTTTGATTGAGACGTACACACGCGCTTTCATGTGAACCTCTATTTTAGAGGCGAGGGGCGAAAACAATTTTAAGGAAATTGTTTGGAAACTCTGCTATAACCGATAAGAATGATTGGAAGTGTACCGGGTTGTTGCCGCTTTAGGGCGTTAATGGCTGTTGTGCGTGGTTGGGTGCACCGCGACGGAGGATTCTCATCGTAAAGATCTGCATACTGGCAAGCAGCAGCGCGGGAAACTCGGCGTTTATCGGGACTGGTAGAACGCGACTGTTGATTGACGCAGGCTTGAGCCGGCGGGAAATCGTCAAGAGGCTTGCGGCCATTGGAGAAGATCTTACGTGTGTCGACGCAATTTTGATTACGCACGAGCACGCGGATCACACGCTTGGACTTGCAGCGCTGATTAAGCGTAAGCCCTGCGACCGCATGATGCCTGTATTTGCGACCCGGGGTACGGCAGACTTCATCGATTGGGGCGAATCCGGTTCCGAAGTTAGTTCCCGGCCGCTTCAGCCAGCGATTGAGAGTTTTCAGGCGGGCTGCTCATTTTCGATCGGCGATTTCAGCATTACCAGCTTTACGGTTCCGCACGACGCGGTGGATCCGGTAGGATACACGTTGACGGCCGAGGGTATTAAAGTGGCGATTGCGACCGATTTGGGCTATATACCAGGCTCGCTTCCGGTGCATTTACGCGGAACGGATTTATTGCTTCTCGAATCGAACCACGACCTGGAGATGCTAAGAGTGGGTCCATATCCCTGGTCCGTCAAACAGCGCGTAATGAGCAGGCGGGGCCATTTGTCGAACGAGGTGTGTGCCGAGTTCATTGAGCATGATCTGGATAGAAACGTATCGACTCTCGTGCTGGGCCACATCAGTGAACACAATAATCACCCGGAACTGGTTCGAAATATGGGGTCGAAAGCTCTCAATGGCCGAGCACTGTTCACCAAGCTAGTCGTCGCCGAGCCGAGTATCCAGTCTGAAGTCTTCTGCTATTGAAAGTCGCTCAACGCACGCGCATCTAGCACAATAGTCAGTGGCATGATTGCGCGTTACACACGCCCCGCTATGGGTGCGATCTGGAGTGACCAACACAAATACGGGTGCTGGCTCGAAGTGGAATTGGCTGCTTCCGAAGCCTTGGCGGAACTCGGCGAGGTGCCTCGGGAAGCGGCCCAGGCGCTTCGTTCGATGGCCGGTTTTGATCTAAAGCGCATCCAGGAAATCGAGCGCGAGGTGCGGCACGACGTAATCGCGTTTACTACATCTATCGCCGAGGTTCTCCAGGCCAAAGGCGCCTCAGAAGCTTCGCGGTGGCTGCATTACGGGTTGACGTCGAATGATGTGGTCGATACTGCGCAGGCTCTGCAGATCAAAGACGCTTCAAAGCTGATCGATGCCGGGCTTCATGAGCTCGCGGCCGCTCTGAAGAAGCTGGCTCTTGAGCACAAGGACACGCCACAGATCGGGCGAACGCACGGTATTCATGCGGAGCCGATTACCTTTGGATTAAAAGTTGCGAATTGGTGGGATGAGCTGGAACGGCAGCGCAGACGCTTTGCGGACGCGGCGGAAGAGATTCGCGTAGGAAAGATATCGGGCGCGGTGGGCACTTTTGCGCACATTAGCCCGGAGGCAGAAGAGGAGATCTGCGCAAAGCTGGGACTTAAGGCTGCGCCGATCAGCTCTCAAGTGCTGTCGCGCGATCTACATGCGCACTACCTGGCGACATTGGCGGGTATCGCATCCAGCCTGGACAAGATTGCGCTCGAGATTCGGCATCTGCAGCGTACTGAGATCCGCGAAGTAGAAGAGCCGTTTGGTGCTGGTCAAAAAGGATCGTCGGCCATGCCGCACAAGCGCAATCCTGTGGTTGCAGAGCAGATCTGTGGACTTGCCCGGGTGGTACGCGCGAATGCGCAGGTCGGCTTTGAAGATGTGCCGTTATGGCACGAGCGCGATATTTCGCACTCTTCCGTCGAACGAGTCATCGTACCGGATTCGACGATTCTAGTGGACTATCTTCTTGCGAAAAGTACTTGGCTGATTTCGGGCCTGCGGGTGAATACCGGCCGGATGCGCTCCAATTTGGAGCAGACTCGGGGCCTGATTTTCTCCGGGCAGCTGTTACTTGATCTGGCAGCAGCAGGAATGCTACGCGAGGAGGCTTACACTCTAGTCCAACGGCATGCCATCGAAGCCTGGGAGAACGAGGGCGATTTCAAGATCGCGGTAGAGGCAGATCCAAGAATCCGGGCGTATTTAACACAGGAAAAGCTGAACCAGGTATTTTCCCCAGGGCGGCATTTAGAGCACGTGGATGAAATCTTTGAACGAGTGTTTGGTGGTTGAGGTAACAGAAGCCAAAACATATGAAAGACACTATGTTGAATTTGCCTGTTTTCGTTTACACTGAATGCGGGCAAAGAGGCCGAACGGATGCTTGCGAACAAGCGAACGCTGACGGGCAAGGAGTTAGAACTTGCGAGAGTGCTGCTGGTCGACGACGACCTTACCTCGAGACTCACTCTAAAGGCCGTGCTGGAAGCCGGAGGCTACTTTGTTGATTCGGCAGCCTCGGCAGCAGAAGCAGTCGGCAAGCTGGACGAGCGGCAATACGAGCTGGTTTTGAGCGATTTAGATATGGAATCGCCGGAAGCGGGGCTCAAGGTGCTTGCGCATGCTCGACTAATGGACTATAAACCCGCAACTGCGATTTTGACCACCTATCAAAACAAACGTCCGGATGTGGGCCGGCCCGTACTGATCAAACCGGAGGATTTGCCTGGTTTGCTCAGCAAAGTGGCGGACTTGATTAGCCAACGCGCGGCCCGTATCGTACAGCGGCAGCTCAGACAGGCGGCATATCCGTCGTCAGCAACATCCCTTCCGATGGAGCCGGCTGCTGGCGCAGCAGCCCGATCTGCTCGATCACGCGTTCATAGGCGTCCAGACCATCTTTGAAGAAGTGGTCGCTCGCCTCGATCCAGTCGAGGCGTTTGGGTTCCGGCACAGACTCGTAGAATGCAGTGAATTTGGGATGAGGCCCAAACTCGTCGTTCGTGCTTTGAACAAAGTATTTGGGAATGCCGACCTGGTATACGTGTTCGCGGTCAGGATAGTTTAGCGGGAAGCCGACGAGAATGAGGCGGCCAATGGCGGGGTGGTCATTGGCGAGTCGCGCGACGATGCGAGATCCGAAGGAGAAACCCCCAGCTAGCAGGGGCAAGTTGGAATAGCGGCGCTGCAGCTCATGAAGTGCTGCTCGCCCGTCGTCTGTTTCGCCGTAACCATGGTCGTATGCGCCTTCACTTAAATTGACACCGCGGTAATTGAAACGAAGCACAACGCACCCGGACTTGCGAAGACCGCGCGCCAGGCGATACACAACTTTGTTGTGCATGGTGCCTCCATGCTGCGGATGGGGATGGCAGACCAGCGCCGCTTCGAGGGGAGCCATGTCTTCCGGTTCTTCAAGTAATGCTTCGATTTTGCCCGCGGCGCCCGCGATGAAGAAGCTTTCAATGCGGCGGGGCATCAGTTCGTTCGGTAATTTGTGAACTGCACATCGATGCCGAAATCTTTTCCGCGCAGAAGTGCGATTACTTGCTGAAGCGTGTCACGGTCCTTGCCGCTGATGCGAACTAAGTCTCCTTGAATGCTCGCCTGGACCTTGAGCTTGCTGTCCTTGATCAGCTTGACGATTTCCTTCGCCTTCTCAATCGGGATGCCTTGCTGCAAGGTGATCTCCTGACGGACGCTACCTTGCGATGCAGCGATGAGAGGGCCGTATTCAAGGCCTTTCAACGGCACATTGCGCTTGACGAGCTTCTGGTTGAGGATTTCGGTGACGGCCTTCAGCTTGTACTCATCTGAGCTGGCGAGGAGGACTTTATGATCCTTCTCATTGAGTTCTATCGACGATTTACTGTCTTTCAGGTCGTACCGGGTTTGGACCTCTTTCGAGGCTTGCTGAATGGCGTTCACGACCTCGTTCAGATCAATTTTTGATGCGATATCGAAAGTGTTTTCAGGCATGGAAAGTGGCTATGTCCATAGTAGGACGCGAGCAAAAACAGTTTTGGGATTTTAGGCCTGGTGGGAAAGAACCAGAAGAACCCGTTCGGTAAGCTCTTCAATCATTGCGGGCATGGCGCTATCGAGAGCTATCGTCACGGCAGCGCGAATGCTATTTCGATCGAGAGCGGCGGAAGCCAGTGAATCCGCGGGATCCCGCGCGGCTGCGCTTTGCTGCAACAGCTGTTCGACGGCACCGAGTAGAGTGGATGCTTCAAAGGGCTTGCGCAGAATCACATCCGCGCCCGCGTTTTTGGCGTCCTGCTCATTGAATTCGTCGACTGGCGCGGCGGCGAAGATGACGGGCACATGCCGGTGCTGGGGTTGCGACTTCAAGAAGCGAGCCAAATCAAAACCGCTCTTTGTGGGCAGATAAACGTCGGTGATCAGCAGGTCGGGATTCACATCCTCCAGACGCCGCAGCGCGGTTGCGCCATCGGTCACGCTGACGACTTCGATGCTTTGGCTGGTCAGGATCTGCTCCGCGAGTCGCAGCGCCTGCGGACTATCGTCGGCCAGCAGGATGCGGCTCATTGATTTTGCGGAGGATTTTGGCTCTGAGACGGTGCAGCGACATTCGGAGCCGCAGGAACGGGATTGGGCGTGCCGAGCGGGGTCTGAGCACCCTGTGTGGCTTGGCTTTGCTTCGATTGATCAGCCGGTTGCTGGTTCTGATCCTTGGATTTCTTCTTCTGGAGCTTGGCTTGCTTCTTGGCTTGTTTTTCCCGGAGTTTCTTCAGCTCTGCATCGCGATTAGTCGGCAAAGGCTGGTTTGCCTGCGGGGTTGCGGCCTGAGTAGCACCAGTGGTGGTTCGCGCATCCGGATTCTTATCTAGAGCGCTGTTGTTACCCACCGTGGTTGCGCTTACGTCCGTAGTGCCAGATCCGGTACCGCCCGTAGTTGCTGCATCCCCCGTATTCGCGACGGGAACGCTAGCGGGAATCGTAGGTTTGGGATCCGTCATGGTAGGCTGGCCGGACTTTGCAGCGCGACTCACGTCGGGTGCACCGCGGAGAAAGCTTGTCGAGCGGGAAATCAGACCCGGACGGCGATAGTTCCCCTGTTCCCATTTCATCCGTTCGTAGGCAGCGCGATTCACCTGGGGAACAGGAAATTCCATGTCTTGGAGGCGCTGTTTGGCGTCTTCGGCGCGGGCGCTCAGGGGGTAATCGCGCACGACTCGCGCGAACATTTCTCCTGACTTCTGGCGAAACCGTGGGCCCATCTTCGAATACGAATCTCCAGCCTCATAAAGCGCCTCATCGGCTTTACTATAAAGCGGATACTGCACGACCAGAGCGTCGAGCCGGTTTGCGGCAGCTGGGTTCATTTCCCGTTTGTAATAAAAGTTGCCGACCACGAACTCGTGCTCGGCGAGGCTCTCCTGGATGTTGCGAAGACGCTGCGCAGCTAAGGGCGCGAATTTACTGTTTGGAAACTCGACGAGCAAGGTCCGGCACTCGGTCTCGGCACGAAGCGTCTGAGACCAATCGCGATCGCTTTTGTCCATCTGCTTGTAGTGAATCTCGCAGACCCGATTTTGCGCTTCGGCGGATTCCGGCATATTGGGGTAAAAGAGTTTAAAGTCTTTATATTCCGCTTCGGCCTGGGCCAAGCCATTCGCGCCAGCTTCGCGGTACCAGCTATCGGCAATCGCAAGCTTCGCCTTGGCTAGATACTCACTCGATTCGTACGTGTTCATCAGAGTCTGGAGTGAAATCCGTGCCACCTCGTAGCGCCCGTGTTCGATATCGTGCATGGCTTGATCGAAAAGCACTTTATCAGGCTGCTGGGTGTTCTTGGCGATGGGTGTTTCGTACTTCTTGTGAATGCAAGACGCAAGAAGTCCGATGCAGAGAACGGGCAGGAGCGCCCGTTTTGAAAAAAGCTTACAAAAAACCATATATAATCTAAACCCTGATTGAAGTTGCCTCTTCGGCGATGCGCTGCATCCCACGGACGGCTGCGGCTGGGTCCGGAGTATGGAAGACAGATGAGCCAGCCACCACCCAGTCCACTCCTGCTTTGGCAACTTCCCCTATATTATCCTGTCCGACGCCGCCGTCGATCTCGATTGAGAACTGAAGGTCCCGTTCGTCGCGAACCCGGTGCAGGTGACGCACCTTGTCCAGAGATCGGGGAATGAAGTTCTGACCACCGTAACCTGGATTGACGCTCATAACCAGAACGTAGTCAACAATGTCGAGCACGTTCTCAAGGAGCAGGACAGGGGTGGCTGGGTTGATGGCCACACCAGCTTTAGCCCCGTGATCCTGGATCATGTGCAGGGTGCGATCCAAGTTCCGGCACACCTCATAATGCACACTCACACAATCCGCGCCAGCTTTAATGAAGAGCGGCGCGTAGATATCGGGATCTTCGATCATCAAATGATGGTCCAGTTTGAGCCGGGTAAACCGACGCACCGATTCAGTGATGGGAGTGCCCATCGTGAAGTTAGGGACGAAATGCCCGTCCATGATATCGATGTGAAGCATTTTGACGCCAGCTTCTTCAACGCGCCGAATGTCTTCGCCCAGCCGAACGAAGTTCGCCGCGAAAATGGAGGGGACGATTTGGGCCACGCAACTACTCTCTTATCTGTAACACGTGAGGCTAGCACAAAACCGCCGCGTAGAAGCCATCTCCTTCGTCCCGGCCGGGCAAGCGCCACAGCTCACGTTCACACCGCAGGCCGGGCCGCATTTGGAGGACACCGCAGACCACCTCCTCGTTCTCCTCCGGCTCGAGCGAACAGGTGGCGTAGAGGAGCTTCCCCCCTGGAGCGAGAAGCTGAACGGCCTGAGAGAGGATGAGCGACTGCTTTTCCCGAAACCTTGCAAACTCTTCGGCTTGGACGCGCCACTTGATCTCCGGGTTGCGCGCAAGGGTTCCCGTGCCCGAGCAGGGAGCATCGATGAAAATGCGCTCGAAAGGCCGGGAAAACGGAAGCTGGCGCGAGGCGTCGAGAACCACACGGGGGCAGACGGGCGGAATGTCGCGAATCCGTTTTTGGCTGATGTCGCAGGCTAGGGCGAGTGCAAGCGGGGTTTCGAGCGCCTGAAGGGTTTTGTTGCCGGGAGCGGCGCAGAGGTCGAGGAAAGTGTGGCCGGCCTGGAGGTCGAGCAGGGGCAGAATGGATTGAGAAGCAATATCGTGCAGGCGCGTGCCCGGGGGCAGGGGAGATAGGAGGCGGAAACAGCCCTCAACGGATGTCGGCTCGATGCTGATGCTATCCGGAGGAGCGGAACCCGGAGCTACACGGATATAGGCGGCGGGTTCTTGAAGCGCGGCCTGGGCTATTGCGCGAGCTTGCGCTAAACCGAAATGCGCGATCCAACGTTCAAGCAACCAAGAGGGGCAGGAGAGTTCGATTGCGGTACTGGGCCATTCGACCGGCGCTCGATTTACCTTGCGCAGAACAGCATTCGCAAAGCCGGCTGCAGCTCGTTTCTGGCATTTTACGGATTCGACAGACTCATGGACCGCGGCGTGAGACGGAATTCGGTCCAAATAGCGTAGCTGGAAGATGGCGGTACGCAGAGCAATGATCACCGAACGATCGAGAGCGGCGATTTTCCGGCCAGAGTAAAGAAAAATCAGATGATCCAATTGCGCCTGATATCGCAAACAGCCGAAAACTATGTGAGAAGCCAGCCCGGCGTCGCGAGTATTGAGTGAACGAGCGCGTTCGAGAAGCGTATCGGATGCGTACTTCCCAGCAGCTACTGCCGAAAGGACCTCGAAAGCGGCCCGTCGCGCAGGCGAAATGTTCCTCGTAAAAGCCACAGTCACAGGTTTCTAAAACGTGCCGGACGTCTTATGTAACAACAAATTGCGCGATATTTTATGTTTACGTATTTCGCGCCCGTGTGATAGGATGTAATAGCCTTCGGGAGGACGTCTTCTGGCGAGGTTTGGCCTCGCAACTTCCCCCACGGAGCATAATACCTTTCCAATGAGCTTTACCGTTTTCCTCGGAAATCTCCCTGTCTGGGTGACGGCCGACGATATCAAGTCGTGGCTTTCCTCAGAAAACCTGGTCGCTGACGCGATCAAGGTAATCCGCAACCCTGAAACACAAGAGTCAAAGGGCTTCGCTTTTATCGACGCTCCAAACCAGGAGGAAATGAACTCCATCATCCGCCGGTTTGACAGAGCACCTCTAGAGGATCGACTCCTCCGCGCAAATCCGGCTCAGCCGCCGAAATCGGGCAAGGGCGCTCCCAGAACCGCACCACCTATGGACCGCGGCAGGCGTCAGGTACCGGGCGCCACCAACACCCAGCCACGAAAGAGTGGTAACGGGCGCCGCCCTGCTAACTCCCAAAGCAAGCAGAGCGCGTTCGCAGAAGAGCTCGCAAAAGCTCTTTAGACCGGGCCCATTCCTCGGGCTTGTCAGCTTCCAGTTTTCTCCTCTAGAAATCCGCAAGTGTTATACTTCGCAGCATTAATTGCGGGGCTACAGTGCCTGCACTTTGTGATGCGCGCGCCGGCCGGCGCACCGACACTCGCCTGAAGGGGTGGATACTTGCATCGTTCCAATTGGGATATCGTTCTCATTCGTGTTTTCTTTATCGCATTGATGGGCGCTGTGGCGGCGGTCCTTCGGCCGTTCGAACTTTCCATATCACTCGCGGTAGTGTGCGGACTGTGCGCTGGCCTCGCCGCCAATTTAATAGAAATGCGGATGAGAGGCGCAACTTTACAGTCCGTCGGGGGCGGCGTTCTGGGTATGCTGATCGGTGGTGTACTCGGTCTGCTATTCGTGGGGGTGCTCAATCAAGCCCGCTTGCCGGAAGACGCAACCATGCAGTTCTTCCGCGTTGCCGGGCCGCTGATTGGCGTGTATCTAGGACTCGTTGTGGGGATTGCCAGATTGGGCCTGCTCGATCTGAGGCGGCTTGGTATCACCCCAGCCGAGCGGGAGCTATCTTCGGCCGCCAAGATCTTGGACACGAGTGTCTTGATTGACGGCAGAATTTCCGATATCGCAGAAGCGGGATTCCTGGAGGGCAAATTGGTGATCCCTCAATTTGTGTTGCACGAGCTGCAGTTTATTGCGGACTCGCCTGATTCCGCAAGGCGAAACCGGGGCCGGCGGGGACTCGATGTGGTGCAACGTCTTCAAAAAGTGCCGCGAATCCAAGTGGAGGTCGTAAGCCAGGATTTCCCGTCAACGAGGGGAGTCGACTTGAAACTGATCGAACTCGCCAAATTGCACAGCTCTAAAATCGTCACGAACGATTTCAATCTCAACAAGCTGGCGCAGGTCCAGGGTGTTGAAGTCCTCAACATCAACGAGCTTGCGAACGCGCTCAGGCCAGTGGTTCTTCCAGGTGAAACGATGCGCGTCTTCATCTTGAAAGAAGGAAAAGAGCATAACCAGGGTGTCGCATATCTCGATGATGGAACAATGGTCGTAGTGGACCACGCGAGGCGGCTGGTCTCGAAGACCGTCGAAATTATGGTGACCAGCGTTCTGCAGACCACGGCAGGCAAAATGATCTTCGGCAAATACGATGAACGTCTACAAGGTTCCGCCGAGCCTCGGTCCGCCGACGCGGGGAATCTGCCAGTCGCCGCATCGTCCGGTGTATCTTCAGTCACTGCAGGGGGCGGCTCCTGAAAGCTCGCCACAGTTCCTCTATGATGTAGGTTCGAGGAAAGTGGGGCAACAATCTTCGGATTGCGAACGCCAAGCGCTTCCGCCACATGAAAGTGTCCGTGATTATTCCCGCCGCTGGACTTGGAACGCGCATGGGCCGGAGCGCGCCGGAAAAAGAAGGCATCAGCAGAAAGCAATTCATGCTGCTGAACGGCTCGCCCATTCTAGTCCACACAATACGTAAATTCGTGAGCTGTCCTTTGGTTACAGAGATCGTAGTCGCACTTCGGGCAGATGATCTTCCCTGGGCGGACAGCCTATTCAAAAATCAAGGTTTTGCGAAGACGGTACGGGCGGTGGAGGGAGGCGAAACGCGCCAGCAATCGGTCGAAAACGCATTGGCGACATTGAGCGACGACACAGACCTGGTGGTAGTTCATGATGCAGTGCGACCCTTCATTGAAGTTGAAGTGATTGAAAAGGTCATTCGCGAAGCGAACGAAAGCGGAGCCGCTATTGTTGGAATCGTGCCAGTAGATACGGTAAAGCAGGTGCATCGAAACAAAGTGCGGGCAACATTGCCGCGCGAAAGACTGGTGTTGACGCAAACGCCGCAGGTATTCAAGTTTGAGCTTTTGCGGCAAGCATTTGAAAGAGCGCGGCGGGATCTATTTATCGGAACCGACGAATCGTCTCTGGTAGAGCGCCTGGAGCAGGTGGAAGTTTCGGTAGTATCCGGTACGGATCGCAACATCAAGATCACGAAACCTGCCGACATGGAACTTGCGCGCCTCTATCTTGCTCTCGAGAGCGCCGGTCTGCAGTTTGCATAGAAGCGGATGGCAGAAATTGTCTCGCCAGCTTTTCGCATCGGGCACGGCTGGGATACTCACCGAATCGAGCCGGGCCGGCCGCTGATCCTAGGGGGTGTCAAAATTCCGAGTGATTTCGGGCTGGCCGGACACTCCGACGCGGACGTCCTATTCCATGCGCTGACGGACGCTGTCCTGGGCGCGCTGGCACTAGGTGATATAGGAATGCATTTTCCGGATACGGCTGAAGAATGGAAAGAAGCCGACAGCCTGAAATTTCTCCAGCACGCCATAGGACTGGCGGTTGATAGTGGGCTCTACGTGTCAAACGTCGACTCGACGGTAATCTTAGAACGTCCGAAATTGAAGGATTTTCGGGACGCCATTCGGAATAATTTAGCGCGCGCATTGCGTCTGCCGGTGAGTTGCGTGAGCGTAAAGTTCAAGACTGCGGAGAAGGTGGGCCCGGTCGGGGAGGGCCGGTCGTGTGAAGCGCACGCTGTGGTTTTGTTAACTTCGCATCTGTCGCGCGAGTAGAGGAAAGTTCGCGAAGGTTATCTCGAGACCGCTGCGGCGTACTCTTCGTACGAACCCACGATATCTTCGATCCTTCCATCTTGAAAGTGCCAAATTCGCGTGGCGACTTCATCGACCAGATCCTCATCATGCGTCACCAGGAGAACTGTGCCCTCGAATTTCTGCAGCGCGATATTTAGGGCGTTGATCGATTCGAGATCGAGATGATTGGTCGGTTCATCAAACACGAGTATATTCGGTTTTTGCAGCATCAGCTTGCAGAACATGAGCCGCGCCGCTTCGCCGCCAGACAACGCATCCGTCGGCTTCAGGCCTTCTTCGCCGCTAAACAGCATTTGTCCGAGCAAACCTCGAATCTCCTCTTTCGAGGCTTGGGGATCCCAGTCGTGCAGCCAATCGGCCACCGTTGTTCCATTGCGAATACTCGGTCGATGATCCTGGGCGAAATATCCGATCTGCACTTCATGCCCCCAGATGACGCTTCCTGAATCCAAACCTACGTCGGGGTCGTCAACTCCTGGCGAGTTTGCCAGAAGAGCTTTCAACAGCGTGGTTTTGCCTGCGCCGTTTCGACCCAGAATTGCAACCTTCTCACCACGGTGAATGGCCGCCGAGAAGTCCTTAATGACCTTTACGTCTCCATAAGCCTTGTTCACTGCTTTGCATTCGAGCGCGTGACGGCCCGAGGGACGTTTCATCTCAAAGCGAATATAGGGCCGTTGAATATTCGATCGGGCAAGGTCGGTAGTCTGTAGCCGCTCGACTTCCTTTTTCCGAGAAGTGACTTGGCTAGCTCTCGTTCCGGCCGAAAAACGGGCGATAAATTCGTTCAGCTGCGCAATCTTTTTTTCGCGTTGCGCGTTCTCGGCTTCGATGCGCGATCGAATCTGCATCTTCTGCAGGACCATGTCATCGTAGCCACCGGGATACGTGATGATGGTCTGGTAATCGATGTCTGCAATGTGCGTCGAAACGCTGTTCAGAAAGTGCCGATCGTGGGAAATGATGACCAGCACTCCTTCGTGATGAGTCAAGAAGTTCTGTAGCCAATGGATCGATTCGAGATCGAGGTAATTTGTAGGCTCATCAAGCAAAAGCGCCTGAGGATGACCAAACAGCGCCTGAGCCAACAGGACGCGCACCTTTTGACCGCCTTGTAACTCGCCCATCTTGCGGTGCTGAAGCGGTTCAGGAATATCGAGACCGTCCAGCAAAATGGCTGCATCGCTCTCGGCTGTGTAGCCGTCCTCTTCGGCAACAATTCCTTCCAATTCGCCGAGCCTCATTCCATCTTCATCGGTCAAATCCGCTTTAGCGTAAAGCGCCTCGCGTTCTTCGAGCGCATTCCAAAGCGGAAGATTGCCCACGATCACGGTATCGACTACGCGGTACTGGTCGAACGCAAACTGATCCTGGCGCAAGATGCCGATTTTTCTGGGACGCACCACCGTGCCCTTTTGCGGCTCGAGCTCGCCCGAGAGCAACTTCATAAACGTGGACTTGCCAGCTCCATTCGGACCCGTCAAGCCATAGCGCCGCGCAGGCAAAAAGGCAGTGCTTACCTCTTCAAAGAGAATCTTGCCTCCGTAGCGCATACTGATATTACTTACTGAAATCATTTGGTAGAAAAAGGTGGGAAACTTCAGTTTACCGCGCCGAGGGCAACGCACTGTGGAACCGTCTAGGCGGAAGCACTCTGGTTCAGATGTGTTACGGATTGCCTCTCGCGGGTGCGATAGGTTCGACGCGACACCTGCGACTAAAACGTACATATGGTAGACCCGCGGAAACTCGTCGCAAACTTGAAAGCCAGCGACGAAGCGGCAGAGGCGCCGCAGGTGCGAGGTGGTGGGCGCTCTTGTCTGGATGTTCACCTTGTCGAGCGACGGTGTGACTGCCGCCGGGCAAGATCGCGAATACAGCATTAATGCTCAGCCTGCTCTGATATCGTGCAAAGGGACACGGAAAATTTTTGCCGGGATACCGAGGAATACTCATCATCGAGGACAGTCCCGGCGATGTGCGGTTAATGCGCGAGGCGCTACGAGATGTCGAGCCGCCCACCACAATTCACGTTGCCGGCGATGGCGAAGAAGCGCTGCAGTTTCTTAGACGCGAGGGCCAGTACACGGAAGCTCCCAGGCCGGCTCTGATTTTCCTCGATTTCAATTTGCCGAAAACAGATTCCCGGGAAATATTGCGCCAAATCAAAGAAGATCATTGCCTGCGTCTCATTCCTGTTGCGGTGCTGACAAGCTCCGACTCTCAAAAAGACATTCGCGAAGCCTACCAGCTTTACGCAAATTGTTATCTTCGCAAGCCCGGCGACCTGGACAGCTTCCTGAATACCATTCGCACCGCAGCGAACTTTTGGTTGAATGTGGCAAGCGTACCCGGTGAAATTGAGCCGGGAATTCCCGACAGTTCCCATCTGTTATGATTCAGGCGCATGAGCGCGTACTCGATCGGTGTAGACCTTGGCGGCACCAATCTTCGCGCAGCAGCAGTTGACGCCGAAGGGCTGATCCTCCACAAAGTGTCGGTGCCGGTGAACTTCCATTCCGGCCCGGAGAGCGTAGTCAAACACATCGCGGACGTGATCAAGAATCTGGGCAGGCGTATCGGTGTAAGAGGCTTACGCGGAGTGGGCATTGGCGTCCCAGGCTTCATCGACATTGAAGCCGGATTCATACTTGGATCAGCGAACTTGCCTGGCTTCCACGGATTCCCGGTCCGAGATGAGATCCAGAGATGCCTGGGGAAGCCCATCATTCTTGAGAACGACGCGAATGCGGCTGCATTGGGCGAGATGTGGATGGGCGCCGGGAAGAACGTCAAAGATTTGGTTCTGCTTACACTCGGAACAGGTATTGGCGGCGGCATTATCGCCGATGGCAAAGTGCTGCATGGTTTTCTTGGTATGGCGGGCGAACTGGGACATATGACTGTATACCCGGATGGCAATCCATGCGGCTGCGGAAACAGCGGATGTCTTGAGAAACATGCGTCTGCAACAGCGATCGCTGCCATGGGAAAGATGATGCATTTTGGAAGGGAAGAAGTTACTGCCGCAGATGTTTATGCGCTGGCGCTGGCGGGTAATGAACGGGCCAAGCTGGTGTTCGAATCGGTCGGGCGCGCATTGGGAATCGCTCTTGCAAATTTAATTAACCTCTTTAACTTCCCGCTCTACCTAATAAGCGGCGGTCCATTACCAGCCTGGGATCTGTTCGCGCCCTCGATGTTTACTGAAGTTAGACGGCGCTCTTTTACTTTTGCCCGCACGGGGACCAAGATTGAGAAGGCCGCCTTGGGAGCCGATGCAGGATTGTTTGGTGCAGCGTATTTGCCGTACCAATATGACAGCTCTCGCATCGAAGTTGCTGGTTAGTGCCACCCGCTGCGCGAAGCATGTATTGGCTCGGACTTGACGTTGGCACCGGGGGCTCTCGAGCGCTGCTGGTTGATGCAAGCACCCGCGTGTGTCATTCGTTCACAGTGCCTCATCAGGATATGCAGATGTCGAGACCGCTTTGGGCAGAGCAGCATCCCGACGACTGGTGGCGAGCATCACAAGCGGCCATCCGCGGAGTCCTCAGCCAAGGGGGGCTCAAGGGCGAAGATATCAGCGGAGTCGGACTATCCGGCCAGATGCACGGCTTGGTGCTTTTGGACCAGGACCAGAATGTCATCCGACCGGCATTGATTTGGTGTGACCAGCGAAGCCAGCCGCAGGTGGATTTCCTCAATGCGCAGCTTGGCCCGGAAACCGTACTGAGGTGCACTGCGAATCCCGTGTTGACAGGTTTCACGCTGCCGAAACTACTTTGGGTGCGCGACAACGAACCGCAGAAATTCGGCGCGATCCGCAAGATGCTGCTGCCCAAAGATTACGTGCGCTTCCGGCTCACAGGTGAATTCGCTACCGATGTTTCTGATGCGAGTGGCACGGCTCTCTTCGACGTAGTCAACCGGAAATGGTCTGCGGAGATGGTGAGAGGCGTCGGCCTAGATGCAGAAATCCTTCCTCAGGTTTACGAATCGAGTGAGGTGACGGGCAAAATTACTGACGCCGCGGCTGAGACGACCGGTCTCTTGGCGGGTACACGAGTGATAGCGGGCGCCGGAGATCAGGCTGCAAGTGCGATAGGCAACGGCATTGTGGAGCCTGGGACGGTGTCGTGCACGATTGGGACTTCGGGGGTTGTTTTCGCGTTTTTAGAAAAGCCGACCTATGATGCTGCCGGCCGGATTCACACGTTCTGTCATGCGGTTCCAGGCGCTTGGCACGTGATGGGCGTCACCCAGGCAGCAGGGCTCAGCCTGCAGTGGTTCCGAAATCGTTTCGCGCCAGATTGTGGCTATGACGATTTGACGCGCGAAGCGGCGCGTTCTCCAGCGGGTGCCGACGGATTGTTTTGGTTGCCTTACCTGATGGGAGAGCGCACGCCTCACTTGGACGCAAATGCGCGCGGCGCGTGGGTGGGTCTTACGGCGAAACATCAAAGGGCCGATTTGGTGCGGTCGATTCTCGAAGGCGTCTGCTATAGCCAGAAGGACGCACTGGAGATTATCGCTCGATTAGGAGCGCATCCTTCTTCGGTGAGGCTTTCTGGAGGCGGGGCAAGAAGTTCCTTTTGGCACCAGCTCTTCGCCGATATCTTTGACCAACGCGTCGCCACTCTCGAAACGCAGGAAGGGTCGGCTTATGGCGCTGCACTGCTTGCGATGATTGGGACTGGCGAGTACAGCAACGCGATTGAGATCAGCAGGGCGGCAGTAAAAGAGGTTAGCGTTAAAGAGCCACACCAACGGTCAACCGTGAACTTTTATAAGAGACACTATGAAATCTATCAATCGTTGTATCCGGCACTGAAGGCAACTTTTCGAACCATCGGTCAAGTGGATGCCTGACCTGGAGCCCGAATATTGCGATGTGAGTCTGCCCTTACCACTCGATCGCTTATTCACTTACGAGCTTCCAAAGGCACTCCGGCGTCGCGTTCGTACAGGTTGCCGTGTTTGGGTTCCGTTCGGCAGCCGAAAGCTTGCCGGTGTCATCTTACGAACACATGATGACCGCCCGTCCCAGGACGCGCGCGAGGTGTTGCGTCTGCTGGATGCGGAGCCGGTGCTTGATGACGAGCTGTTGCACTTGGGCCAGTGGATCGCGGAATATTATTGCGCTCCACTAGGTGAAGTGCTGAAGGGCATGCTGCCGCTGAGCGGGGAGGTGCGGCGTAGCGCCCGGTATTCTCTCACGAAAGCAGGCCGGGACATAGCCCGTCAACTCGTCGTGAAAACGGAGAGCGATCCGGCGGTGCGGGTCCTCTCAGTGTTGGAACGGCAACCGCGATCTGCCGAGTACTTTGTAAGTAGAATCGAGAACGCTCGGAGTTCGCTGCGAGCTCTCGTGAAGCGCGGATGGGTAGCTCTCGAAGAAGAGCGCAAAGAACGTGATCCCTTAAGGGCGTCGGCGAACCGCTTGCGGGCTGAATTTCTGCATAGGCCTGCTCCGGAGATCAAGCTCAAGAAAAGCGAGCGTGAGTTGCTGGCCTTTCTCGAGCTGCATCCGGGTCAGCACAATGTGGCGGAACTTAAGGGCACCGTGAAGAACGCAAGCCAAGCGGCACGCGGCCTCGCAGGACGAGAGCTGATACGGCTGGAACTTGAAGGAATGCGGGCGCCAAGCGGTTTCGAACGTCCGACACCGATTTTGAACTCCCATCAACAGGAGGCGTTGAAGGCTATTTGTAGCGCATTCGAAAGAAACGAGTTTGGGACGTTTTTATTGGAGGGGATAACCGGATCCGGCAAGACCGAAGTTTATCTGAGGAGCATTGAAGCGGTGCTCGCGCTTGGCAAGAACGCCTTGCTGCTCGTGCCCGAGATCGCTTTGACTCCGGCCATGGCTGGACAATTCTTTCACCGATTCGGGAAACAGGTGGCTATCCTGCATTCTGCCTTCGGCGATGCGGAAAGAGCGGAACAATGGCGGCGGATACGCAGGTCGGAAGCACGTGTGGTGGTGGGAACACGCTCGGGAGTGTTCGCGCCAGTGCAAAACCTGGGGTTAGTTATCGTCGACGAAGAACATGACGCCAGCTACAAACAGCAAGAAACGCCGCGCTATCACGGCCGCGATGTCGCGTTGGTACGGGCGAAGAATATGGGTGCAGTTGCCGTGCTTGGATCGGCGACCCCCAGCGTGGAGAGCCGCTACAACTCCGAACGCGGCAAGTACAGCATGCTTCGCCTACCGGAGCGCATAGCACAACGACCACTCCCCGAAGTTGAGGTAGTGGACATGCGCGTCGAGTTTCTGGAGACCAGGCGACAGGCTACGTTCTCTCGGAAGCTGCTGGAGGAAATGCGACAGCGAATCGCGCAGGGCGAGCAGACGATCTTGTTGCTCAATCGTCGTGGATTTTCAAGTTTCATGGTTTGCCGCGCGTGTGGAGAGCGGTTGCAGTGCGCGAACTGTGCCGTTGTGCTGACCTATCATAAGCGCGACCGGCGTATGCTTTGCCACTATTGTGGATACGCGGAGAAGGTTCCAACCGAATGTCCGAAATGCGGCAGCGACTACATTCAATTCCTCGGGACAGGATCGGAGCGTGTTGAAGACGAATTGCATCAGCACCTTCCCGTTGCGCGAATCGGCCGGCTCGATCGCGATGCAGCAAGCGGGAAAGGCGCAGTCGAGCAGATTCTCGACAGCTTCCGCCATGGAGACCTCGACATATTGGTCGGCACGCAGATGATTGCGAAGGGGCACGATATTCCGAACGTGACGCTGGTGGGCGTCGTGCTCGCCGATATTGGCCTTAGCATGCCGGATTTTCGTGCGGCCGAGCGCAGCTTTCAGCTCTTGACGCAAGCGGGCGGTCGGGCGGGGCGGGGCACGACACCTGGCCGGGTCATTATCCAGACCTTAAACCCGGACCACTATGCTGTGAGGTTCGCGGCACAGCACGATTACGAAGGTTTCTACAAAAAAGAAATGGAATTTCGAAAATGGCTGCGGTACCCGCCTTTCGCCGCATTGGCGAATGTTTTGGTGCGCGCGCAGAAGCGGGAGGATGCGTTTCGAATGGCGACAGAGCTCAGCTTTGTGTTGAATCCGGCGCCAACGGGCATTCGGGTAATGGGTCCGGCGGAAGCGCCAGTGCCTCGCTTAAAAGATGAGTTTCGGTTTCAGATTTTGTTGAAGGCTGCGAAGCGCCCTGTGCTCCGCGAGGCATTAAACGAATTGCGGCACTTCGCCGAAAAAGAAAAGTGGAGCGCAACCGCGCTCGTGATCGATGTCGATCCGATTAGTTTAATGTGATACGAATGGGGCCTTCGTTATAGAGCTTTTTCTTGTCCGTCCGACGCGGTTGTTTCCGTCCAGCACTTGAGGATGAATGTTAAACTCGATTCTGATGCGGCGGCTGTAGCTCAGTTGGTAGTAGCGCCAGATTGTGGTTCTGGATGTCGTGGGTTCAAATCCCACCAGCCGCCCCAGGTCATTTATTTTCACGTATTGCGCCTGGGGACTTGCCGTGAGTATGGAGAACCATTTCTCCAATGACGCTTCGGAACTACAGTTGCTACTGTCGTTCCACGACCAGAACAGTGAAAGATCCAGGCTTGGGTCGCATCCGGGATCTTTGCCCGTCCGTGTTGGGCGCGGGCTCCATTTCCGCCGCAGAGAGAAAGAGGCGCTTCGTCTTGGGATCAAAAGCCATGGTTTTCGCGCTCTGCTGAGTTCGAATGTCACCGACTGATTCGTACTTATTCGAACTTTTCTGCCGAACAACCGAGACTGTCCCGCCGCCGTTGGATGCGAAGATCAGATTGTTTTCGGCATCGAAAGCCACGGCGTCAACTCTCTCTCCAATAGGAAGAGTGGTGATGACCTTACCGTTGCTCGCATCCATGATCGCCAGCACTTTACTTCGGCAACCGATGAAGAGGCGGGAGTTCGACGCATCCATTGCCAACCCGGTGGGGGTTTTGCATCCTGTGATCGGCCATTTCTGGCCAACTGTCAGGCGCTGCGGATCGAAGCTGACCACAGTTGCTTCTTCCTCCAGGTTCACAAAGCCCGCCCCCTTTCCATTTAGGACCGCCGCTTCCGCACCACCGCCGAGATCTATCTTGCCGACGACCTCCTGTTTCTCGGGATCGATCGCCGTGATCGCCGCGGCGTCGCCATGACACACCAGAACTCGTTTGGTCTGCGGATCGTAGAAGGTGAAGTCCGGGTCTTTCGCAACTGAGATCTTTTTTAGAGTCTTGAACGTCTCCGTATCGAACACAGAAATCGTGGCGTTCCCGCCGTTGGTTGTGAATCCACGGTGCAGGTTGGGAACAATCGCGATGCCGTGTACGCCAGGTGTATCTTCCACTTTGCCGAGGACTTTACCCGAATCCGCGTCGAGGACGTCCACCTCGGTTCCATGCGAAACATAGAGGCGGTTAGAGGAAGATTCGAACACGATGTAGTCGAATCCTCCATTGCCTGGCACTGGATACTTCTTAATTACTTTGAAACCGGGAGCTTCGGCGGCCACACAGAAAACCGCGATCGCAATGAACGTACAGCATCGAGCGAGCATGTTGTTCATGATAATCCGATCGCGTAACTAGCGCGACGTGACCCGCGCAGATTTCATGATTACGTCGAAAGAATCCTTGACCGCATAGGCAGGCGTACTAGCTTCCGGATCGGAAACGCGGACCATCACGGCATGCAGGCGATCCGTGTCAAGCGTAAATTTCACGTAGTGATAGTTCGGGTACAGGATGCTCTTATAAAGGTCCTCGGGCGTACGCTCGACGATGTAAGGTTTGGCTCCGCCGCCTCCGGACACCAAATATACGACATCATCCTTGATTTGACGTTCGTAATTGTGAATGTGCCCGGCGCTCACAATGAATCGGGCGTGTAACTGCGGAGCAATTGCTGACAGGTAATCTCGCAATGCGATTTCATTCGGTCTTGGATTGTGATTGACCTCGATGTGTGTCTGTATGTCAGCGACAGGAGGATGATGCATGCTGAAAACGACGAAGTCGACGGCCTTCGGCAGCGAACTCAGTTGTTCCTTTAGCCAACGCGTTTGATCGCTCTCGGGCATCAGCGATGCGTCGCTATCGAGAGCGATTACATACACACGCGAACCAAGCTGCACTGAATACCAACGCCGATTCCGCAGTTCTGGAAAGGCCTGCCACCAATTTTGGAGGCACTCCCGTGGATCTCCATGAAACTCGTGGTTGCCTAGGGCGGGGAAAACGCGTAAATGACTATCGCGCCACGGCTGGGTCTCGGACTTGAATACGATGTAATCATTTTTTACGTTCCCGGCGAGCGGGACGTCTCCGTTTAGAACTACGGCGCCCGGACTTTCCTCCGCGATTCGGTTGACCAGCCACCGGCGGACCTTCGGATTTGTACCTGTCGTGTTTTCGGGATCGGTAAACCTCATATCGCCGTAGGTGATGAAGGTGAGCGGAATAGCGAGCTGATTGTCGTTGATGCGAAACGTCGGCCCTGGTTCGCTTAGCAGGCCAGTCGTGGGCAAACTGGCTGCGTTTGATTGTCCTTGCAAGGCTGTTGCTGTCTGTCCGAGCAGGGCAGCGATAGTGATGATGAAGAGGAAAGCGTTTTTCATTACATGAATGAAGCGCATATTTCGACAAATTGTAACGTGCGGATGTGCTAATGGACGGAGACATTGTATCTGCCGAAGGGGGTATGATACTGTTCCTACAAATCCGGGAAGGTGCTGTGTGGAGCGTGGAGTTTGGTCGAGTTCAGGCTGCAAACGTAAGGAGGGGGCGATGCAACGACAGGGAATAGATTCTTTCAAGTGTACCGTTCTGATTTCTCTATTCAGTCTTGTATGGGCTGGCAGCGCCAAAGCCCAAGTCGAGCGTGCTACGCTGACTGGCACGGTCACGGACGCCAGTGGGCGAGCGTTCCGAAGGCGCAAGTCGAGGTCGCCTCACCCAGCACTGGCTTTGAAAGACGAGTCGAAACCGGGGATGCCGGTGTTTACAGCATTACCGACCTGCCAATCGGGACGTATAATATCACGATCTCTCACGAAGGATTTAAGACCTTCGAGGAGAGGGGTATCCAGCTTTTTGTTCGCCAGACCCGCACCGTAGACGCGCAACTCCAGGTGGGCACGGCCGTCGCGAGGGTCGAGGTGCAGGGTGCAGCTCAGGCCCTTGACAACAGCAACGCCGAGATCGCAGGCGTTCTCCAATCACGACAAGTGAACGACATCCCCATCAACGGGCGCGACTGGGCCACCCTCATGACGCTCGCCCCGGGGGCCGTCAACTTGGGTGGTGGCGGGCAGAGGGACATCCGATTCGTCGGACGAGCCATAGACGACAGCAACTACACTTTCGATGGAATCGATGCCACCGGCGTCCAGGAGCAGAGCCAGAAGGTGGGTGTGCGCTTGAGCATTTCGCTGGAAGCGATCGCGGAGTTCCGGGTGAGTTCCTCGGTCTATACCGCGGAAAGTGGCGGGTCGGCCGGGGCCCAAATCAGCATCGTATCGAAGTCGGGGACCAACGCGTTTCATGGCGGGGTTTTCGAGTTCTTGCGCAACGATGTATTCGACGCACGCTCGCCGTTCGATCCTGCCAACGTGCCGCCGTTCCGTTTAAACCAGTTCGGTGGCAGCCTGGGGGGCCCAATCAAGAAAAACCGCACTTTCTTCTTCCTGGATTACGAAGGGCTTCGGCAGAGCCTGCACACAACCGTGATCGGGTTTGTGCCGAACGCCGCGTTTCGAGCCAGCGTGCTGGCGACCTCGCCGGTTCTCAAACCCTTTCTTGATTCCTGGCCCGTCGGCCAGACGCCCTTCAATTCCCTGACCGATCAATGGACTTCGATAGGGCTGAACTCCAACCGCGAAGATAGCGGCGTATTCCGTTTAGACCACAGCTTCAACGATAAAACCTCTATGTTCGGCCGCTTTAGTATCGACGATGTCTCTCTCCTCTCACCGTTGGACACCGTGGGTGGGGTCGATGCTCCCGTCATCCGCCCCTCCAACCTGGTTATCCAGTTAACTCACGTGTTCTCGCCGACGGTTGTCAATGAGCTCAGAGGGGGCTTCAACCGCTCCGCCTTGCACCACTACCAGTTTGGAACGTCTCCCCTCTCGACGAGCAACGGTGAGGCTGGCTATGTCGGGGTGAGCGTGTCCGGCTTCGATGCCCCTAGTACAAACTCACTCGACACGGAGGTCGGCACCACCATTGATGGTTACGACGATCTGAGCATCGTGAGGGGGCGACACACCATAAAGATGGGGATAGGGGTTGAGCGCCACCGGCTTAACAATTCGTCCGAGGGGATCGCTGCGGGGGCACTCAGCTACAGTACCCCGCAGAATTTCGTTAACAACGTTCTTGATGACTATCAGTTCGTTGGGGAGTTGCCGCTTGGCGGCAATCGACGCACCTATTACATGCCTTATGTGCAGGATACGTACAAGGCGCGCCCAAACCTCACCCTCAATCTGGGATTGCGATACGAATATTACACGGTTTTGCACGAGGTGCGTGACCGCATTGCTGTCGTGAAGCTGTCATGCGGGGGCTTTTGCCCGAAGGGCACGCCGCTGTATGCGCCGGTCCGCACGGACTTCGCGCCGCGGCTGGGTTTGGCGTGGACCCCCGGGGGATCCGCAGGAAAAACGGTCATTCGCACAGGGTTTGGAATCTACTTTAGCCCGAACCAGATGGATGACTTCAGCGACGGGCACGAGAGTACGGGCCAACGATTTGATGTTTCCTCAGCGAGTGTGCCAGGCCTTTCGTGGCCAGTTGCTTTGTCCCTGTTACCTGCCCCATCATACTCGCCAAAGGCGTGGGATCCGAATCGCAGGGACGGGTACGACGAGAACTGGGACTTCGCGGTCCAGCGGCTGTTCCCGCATAGCTTTCTGGGCCAGATTGCTTACGACGGCAGCGAGGGCCATAGGCTGTTTTCCGCCATTCGGACCAATCGCATAATCCGTTAACGGGCACACGCCCATTGCCCGAGTTTGGCGAGTTCAACCAGAAAGGTAACAGTGGCAACAGCAACTTCCACTCGCTTCAGGCAACCTTGAAGCGTCAGCTCACCAGTGGATGGCTGTGGGAGACGCAGTACATGTGGTCGCACGCTATGTCTGACAACGGGTTCGGAGCGGGCCAGTATCCGCACATTCAAAACTTTGCGTGCATCAAATGCTCCTATAGCGACTCGGATATTGACGTTCGGCACTCCTTCTCGGCAAATTCGGTATACCAGCTTCCCTTTGGCCCGGGCAAGCGTTTCTTGCATACCGGCGGTGTTGTAGGAAAGTTGGTGGGCGGCTGGGAGCTGAGTGGGATTGCGTCCGCCACGAGCGGCCGCCCGATTGACATCCTAGTAGACCGGAGCCCGACGGACCTGCCCGACGGCAACACAAGGAATCAGCGGCCCGACCTGGTCCCCGGCGTGTCCATTTACCCGGTCCACCAAACGATTAACAACTGGTTCAATCCCGCGGCCTTTGCGGTACCGGCCGTTGGCACATGGGGGAACCTGGGACGCAATGTTGGACGTGGACCCGGCTATTATGAAATCGACACGGCGCTCGAGAAGGAGACGGCCATTACCGAACGGCTGGGCGTGAAATTCCGAGCCGAGGCGTTTAACGTGCTCAACCATCCGATATACGGCGATCCGGGGTCCGATATCTCGTCCTCCAGCTTCGGGGTCATCACCACTCCGCTGAACACCGGAGCCACTGGAATAGGCACGCCGCGCCGCTTGCAGTTCATGTTGCGGCTAGTGTTCTGAGCGGCGAGGCTACGTGCTTATGACAGACTCGCGAGCCTCACCGAGCACTAGGCTCGCGGATCTACGGTAAGTGCGTTAGCACTAAGCCGCTGACGCGGCGGACGCAGTGGCGTGGGTGGTCGGGGAGTTAGAACAGCGATAGCTTCGAATCACAGAAAGGAGATTCTGTGACCCCACTTCGTCAACGAATGCTGGAAGA
>JBPCJX010000183.1:0-8054 GCA_051004875.1 Bryobacteraceae bacterium | reverse complement strand
ATCGGCCAGGCAACTGCACTTTTGGGTAAGCAAGACCGGATTCTTCGCAGCTTTCCCGAGGTTGAGAGTGTCTTCGGTTCAGTGGGCCGTTCCGATAGTGCGACGGACAATGCACCGCTCGACATGTACGACACGACCGTAATGCTGAAACCACGCGAGCTATGGCCGGCCGGCATGACGTACGACAAGCTAGTTCAGGAAATGGACGCAAAGCTCCAGTTTCCGGGCCTCTCGAACACCTGGACGATGCCTGTCCAGAACCGCTTGGATATGGAACTGACCGGCATCAAAACGCCGCTGGGGGTGAAAGTGCAAGGACCGAACGTGGAGGGAATCGAACGAGCGGCTTCGGAAATTCAGGCCGTCCTCTCCGGTCTCCCCCAGGTCAGATCAATATTTGCAGAGCGAGTCGCGCAAGGTTTTTACATCAATATCGAACCTGATCGGGCCGAAGCGGCTCGCTATGGGTTGACCATTGAGGACGTTCAGCGAGCAGTTGCTTCCGGTATCGGCGGACAGAATATCGCCGAGAATATCGAAGGCCGCGAGCGATACCCGATTAATATTCGATACGCGCAGCATTTTCGCGATTCGCCCGAACGTATGCTCGGCATTCTTGTTGGAACGCCATCGGGAGCACAGATTCCGCTAAGCCAAGTAGCGCGCGTTCACTTCTCGCGCGGTCCGTCGATGATCCGCGATGAAGATGGGGCGTTGACCGGATACATCTATATCGATCTGAAGGATACAAACTACGGCGGATTCGTGTCGCAAGCGACGAAGCGGCTCGAATCCAAGCTTCACTTGCCCGCAAGTTACTCGTTTCAATGGTCGGGTGAATATGAGTTTGAGCTGCGGGCAAAGCAGCGGCTGAAATTCATTTTGCCAGTTGTCTTCTTCGTGATCTTTCTTCTGCTCTATATGGTGTTCCATTCCGTAGCAGAAGCACTGGTCTTGATCTTCCCCACAATCTACGCGCTCACGGGCGGTTTGCTGCTTCAGTACTTACTGGGCTACAACTTCAGCGTGGCCGTTTGGGTGGGCTACATCGCCCTTTTCGGAATTGCGGTCGAGACCGGAGTGGTCATGGTTGTCTATTTGCATGAAGCGCTCGATCGCCATATGCAAACTGGTCATTCCTTGACGAATGCTGACCTCGAAGCTGCGGTCATCGAGGGCGCTGTGCAGCGGCTTCGTCCCAAACTGATGACGGTGACGGCAGTGCTTGCGAGTCTCGTACCGATCCTTTGGGAGACAGGCATCGGCTCCGATGTCATGAAACCGATCGCGGCCCCCATTGTCGGCGGGATGATCACCTCAACCCTTCACGTGCTGATTTTGGTTCCAATGTTTTTCATCATGATGAAGGAACGGACTCTTTCTAAAACAACGAACAAGGAGAAACTCTGATGTATCGGACGATTACTTTTTTGGCAGGGCTTTTGATTACTTCGGTGGCAGCGTTTTCGCAATCTAGTCAGACTCTCACCGGCACCGTTACCGACACGATGTGTGGAGCAAAGCACATGATGACGAATGTCACCCCGGCACAATGCACTCGAGAATGCGTAAAACAAGGCTCTGATTATGCCCTGGTCAGCGATGGGAAGGTTTACACGTTAAAAGGAGATACCAAGCAAATCGATAAGTACGCCGGTGAAGCTGTTACCGTCACGGGCAAGGTCACGGGAAGTACCGTAACCGTCAACTCGATTTCAGCAGCCAAGCCCTAAGGCTACGATTGTTGCAGCTTATCTCACTCAGCAACTTGAAACTACTCTACTGTTAGGAGAAAGCGTATCTTCCTCTTTATTCGGGTTGAATCTATGTAACGAATAAACGCGCGTAATAGCTCCCTGGCTTGTAGTATTGCCGACCCAAATTCACTGTGCCGTCATAGCAGCCTGCGCCAACGTGAGTGAGCCGAGCTTTAACGAGCGTTTCTTGGATTCTTCCGACGAGCAAGGCAAAGTCCATGCTGACGCTCTGGACATCAACGGGATCACCAGTTTCAACCTTTTTAAACGCGACGCAAAGATTGTTGTTGCCCCCGGTCAGTTTGCCCTGTCGGCTCATAACCGTGATGACCACATCTTTCTTCTTCTCGGAGTCTAGCATCGTTCCGGTTACACAGGTCGTAGTGGGAGGCGACTTGGCGAAACCGCACAGCACACCGAATGCGATTGACAGTGCAATAATGCACATCTTGGCGCCTCTCCTCATTGAGTCCTCCTATCCGTGATCGAGAACGCCAGTTGAGGCGGCGGTCGAAGGTCTGAGTTGATCGGTGCTACGTAGCTTCCGAGCTTGCCTTTCCTCAATCCACAAATAGACAGTCGGAAGAACCAATAGGGTGAGAAGCGTGGACGTAATCAGTCCCCCAATGACGACGGTGGCTAACGGTCTCTGCACTTCTGCCCCTGCCCCATGCGAGAGAGCCATCGGAATAAAGCCAAGACTCGCAACGAGAGCCGTCATCAACACGGGACGGAGGCGCGTAACGGCTCCAGCGAAAACGGCCTCTTCAATGTCTTCGGTTCGGTCCCGAAGTTCCGAGATATAGGAAGCCAGCACAACTCCGTTCAGTACGGCAACACCGAATAAAGCGATGAAACCCACGCCCGCAGAAACGCATCTGAGATTGAACGCCTCACGGTCTGGGAAGTCACTCAGCACCTGATCCAACGCCTCGATCAAAAGGGCGAAAAGGAAACGGCAAATCTGAAGGCGAAGATCGGGGGAATGGCTGAGATCGCCCGCGACCTCGCCTACCGGCTCTATACACTCTGCGAGCGCAAGGGCTGGGCGGAAGAGGCAGGCTACTACAACAGTCTGGTTGTGGCGTGGCCGTCAATGGCGTCGGAAGCGTTTGAGCTGAGGTGAGGAGGTAATTCGAAAGGCCATGGCCATCACGAATAGCGAACGAGTCGGGAAAGCTCTGGATGTTCTAAAAGACGGATTGCGCCCGTACGTTGAGCGCGAGTTGAAAGCAACCTACAAGGAGAAGTGGGTTGATGCAGCCCGGCCGAGTTTCCCGAATTGGCAGCAGACGGGCAAAGAAGGAAAGGGACTGAATTGGGATACACAGGCCCTGCTGCAGGTGATGTGCGAACTGTGGAATGACTGTTTCAAGAAGATCCTCGGCCCTTCGGATCGGAATCTCGCATTCGAACTCCGTGACGTGCGGAACCAATGGGCTCACCAGAAAGCCTTCTCGACAGATGATGCCTATCGCGCCATCGACAGCGTCTCGCGATTGCTCGCGGCTGTTTCGTCGGAGCAGGTAGAGACCGTCGAACAGATGAAGGCCGAGATCCTTCGCGTCAAGTTCGACGAACAGCTCAGGACTCAGAAGCGAAAGGAATCGAGCATCGCGGTCGAAGGCAAACCGGCAACAGGCCTGCGGCCATGGCGGGAGATCGTGACTCCACATCCGGACGTAGCTTCCGGCCGGTATCAACAAGCTGAGTTTGCCGCCGATCTCTGGCAGGTCTATCTGGGTGAGGGTTCGGACGAGTATAAGGATCCCATCGAGTTTTATCGCCGAACCTTCATCACGGAAGGCTTACAGAAGCTGCTCGCCAATGCACTGCGGCGGCTGGCGGGAAACGGCGGCGATCCGGTCGTGGAGTTGCAGACCAACTTCGGAGGCGGCAAGACGCATTCGATGCTGGCGTTGTGGCATTTGTTTGCCGGTGTGCCGGCGGGCCAGTTGCCAGGCCTGGAGACCGTGACAAAAATGGCCGGCGTTTCGCAGCCGCCAAAGGTCCGGCCGCGCCGTGCTGGTTGGTAACCGGATGTCCCCCGCCGATATTCACAAGAAGCCGGATGGAACAGTCGTCCGAACACTATGGGGCGAACTAGCCTGGCAGTTGGGGGGCAAAGAAGGCTATGCGCTTGTGCGCAGCGCCGACGAGAATGCCGTCAGCCCGGGCGACTCCCTACGCCTGCTCTTCAATAAGTATTCGCCATGCCTGATTTTGATCGACGAATGGGTTGCCTATGCACGGCAGCTTTACAACAAATCGGATCTACAAGCAGGTGATTTCGACGCGCACTTCACATTCGCCCAGACGCTGAGTGAGTCGGCGAAGCTGGCCGACAAGACCCTGCTAGTGGTCAGTATTCCGGCATCGCAAAACGAGATCGGCGGCGAGGGCGGACTAGCAGCGTTGGAACGATTGAAGAACGTTATTGAGCGTGTCGAAACCTCATGGCGCCCCGCAAGCGCGGAAGAAGGTTTTGAGATCGTCCGGCGACGCTTGTTCCAGCCGATCACCGATCCTGAGCTGTTTACTTCGCGAGATGCGGTAGTGAAGGCGTTTGCGGATGAGTATCGTAAGTTCGCGCAGGAGTTCCCCTCTGATGCGGGGAAAAGCGAGTATGAGCGCCGAATGAAGGCAGCGTATCCGATTCATCCCGAGTTGTTCGAACGGCTTTACAACGACTGGTCGACCCTCGACAAATTCCAGCGGACCCGCGGCGTGTTGCGCCTCATGTCGGCGGTGATTCACACCCTGTGGGAGCGAGAAGACAAGGGACTCATGATCTTGCCGGCCAGTGTGCCAGTAGATGCGCCCGCCGTCCAAAGTGAGCTTACTCGTTACCTGCCGCCGGTCTGGGACCCGATCATTGAAAAGGACATCGACGGGCCGAACTTGTTGCCGCTGATGATCGATCGCGAGAATCCGATGCTCGGGCGTTATTCCGCGGCACGCCGGGTGGCTCGGACGCTTTATCTCGGCTCGGCACCGACTCAGGACGCTACGAAGAAGGGACTGGAAGACCGGCAGATCAAGCTCGGCTGCGTCCAACCAGGCGAAACATCCGGGACATTCGGCGACGCGTTGCGGAAGCTGGCCGACCAAGCGACCTACCTATATGTGGACGGTAGCCGTTATTGGTATGCGACGCAGCCGAGCGTAAACCGGCTGGCCGAAGAGCGGGCCGAGCGTTATCATTCCGAAGATGTAACAGAGGCGATTCGGCTCAGGCTTGCGGAAGAGGCGAAGCACCGCGGCGATTTTTCAAAGGTTCATGGGTGTCCCGCCAGTTCCAGTGATGTGGTGGATGAGCCTGAAGCGAAACTTGTCATCCTGAGCCCGGACTACGCCCCCGTAATCGCCTCGGCTTCACCCGCGAGCATCTGCTGCAGCAGGATGGTTGCTCGGTTGCGTGAACCTTCCGGGCGGCCGCGACCGTGCTTGTTACCTGGCCCGAAACGGTGCCCTGTTTTCTTCGGGTTTTTGGACTCACTCACGAGTGCACCTCTACAACGTTTTCGGATCTTCGGGCGGAAACCTTCTCACGTATGCGCCGTGCTTGTTGCCCCGCTCGAACTTGTGCCCAGTTCTTTTTGAGTTTTTAGACTCGCTCACGAGTGCACCTCTGTAATGTTTTCGGATTTTCGGTGAGGAAGCTTCTCACGCATAGGCGCGCGCAATGAGGCTCGACGCGGTGAAAATCGGGATGCCCCGGCCTTGCGATTTCCCATGCTGCCATTGCAATTTCCCGTGCACAGATTCAATCGCGGACGCTTCCGGCACCTCTTAATCCTTCCGCGTCGTGGCGATTGGTCCTAGAACGTTTCTGGGCCAAATTGTTTTGACCTCATCGCAACGAGAAGCGTGTGCCCGGATAAGCCCCCAACTCTTCAGACGAAAGCAACGTCACTTCGAGCTCGGGATGCGCAGCCAAATATTCGGCCTCGTTTTGCATATTCCGGGGTAGCACCGCACCCATTGCGGGACCGGTCTGGTTGCACTTGTCACACTTGAAGGTGTTGCCGATTCCCACCACAATGCCCCGGCACTCTTTATGCCTCCAGTGAGGTCGTAGCAAGTCGCTCACGCGCTACACCTTACCATCAGAGTATGGCTAAGAAGCTAGGGTGCTTTGAGGGACATAGTACTGGTCTGCGCTCCAAGAACCCTTGCTAGCTAAGACGATCTCCGCGAACTCCACACCTCAGTTTAGATGAATTGCGGCTTTGAAGAAGAGGAAGTAACTCGAGCAGATGTTCGGGCGATGGTTGCTTCAATCTATGAACCACAACCACGGAACTGGATCGGCGGATGTTGGTGCTGCCCGCAATGTAATCGCCCAAACCACAAGGGCGCCAAACAGTGTTCGTGCGGTATCAGCAGAGATGGTCTTCCCGAATGGTGCGAGCGCTAGGGCGGTCCAATTTCCCGAATGCCCAGCGAGATCGGCAGTATACAAGCCTTTACTGGAGGCAACGGGGGTGTAAACAGTAAGATACGGATTTCGGTGCGTGCCCAAAGTTCAATCCATCATTCGACCAAGTTCCTGAACGGCTCCTCGATTGCTCGAAAGCAAAGGGACGCTTGCTAGGAAGGAGATCAGCTGATTCGGGTTGGTGGAACAAAAAAATTTGGCGATCTCCTTCCGGTCCGACCCTAGCCAAGTGGATAAGGGGTGGAGGTCTGCAGGACCTTTTCCGGATGGTTCGAACCCATCCCCGCGTTTCCAACGGCGCTCCGTATGCGGGAAAGCACATGGGTGCATCCCGGCGACCAGCTGGGAAGGGCAGTTCGACTCTGCTGACCGCTCCACGCCCTCACAGTGCTAAACCGTCAAGCTGAAGATGCAAGCAAACCTGAGAAGCTCAGTACTATACTTACACTCGTTCGTTAACGAAAGGAGCATTGACCAATGAGGAGACATTTATATCTCTCTTTCGGGTTTATTCTTCTGAGCTTGTTCGTAACCGCTTCACAACAACAAAAACCAGAGGGAAAGGCCATCGTCCGTCGGACGGTTAAGGTACACGTGAACTACAAGGGATCTGGGCGAGTGGATACGCAACACAAAATTTTTATTTTTCTCTTCAACTCGCCGGGCTTTGTCCGAAGTTTTTGGGGTAGCTTCCGAGGTGAACTTCCTCCCGATGTTTGGGCTCATGACATCGGCAACGCAATGGTTGCGATCAAGGCTGCGGTGTCGAAGGATGAAATTGTTACGCTTCCAGTTATCACAAGTTCTCCGGCAGTTTACGCGGCTGTTTCCTATGACCCGAGTGGGGGCTACGACGGGCACTCCGGGCCACCTCCTTCAGGTTCCTCCCTGCGAATGTACAGCAGGATGGAGGAGTCCGTCGGGCCTGCCGGCTCGTTTAAGGGACGGGCGCCCGCGCCGATAAGCGTCGAAGCCGGAACCATACAGATCGAAATATCGTTCGACGATTCTGAAAAGATGCCTTAAAAAACGTTACTGGCCCCCACTGTTCCGGATAGATCTTCCCTTGTGGGCGGATGACGAGCAAGTCGGAAGTTGACCTGTTTGTCATTCAACCCATCAGCGAAACCGCTGTCGCAAGCATTCACGCAGGGACAACGATCTGGGTCAGCGTCGGTTTCCCTCAGAAGGGCTGCTGATCACGCTACGCCGCTCCAAGACCGACCAGGAGGGCGAGGGTAGACAAGTGGCCATTCCGCACGCCTCACACGCGGAGACGTGCACTGTACGCGCACTGCATGGCTGGCTCGAAGCAGCAGCCATCACCGAAGGACCGATCTTCCGGCCGGTGGATCGGCACGGGCGAATCTCTCCGCGACGGCTGAGCGCACACGCTGTCCCGCTGATCGTGAAGCGCTATGCCGACGCATCCGGTATGTGTGTGAGTTCGTTCTCGGGGCACTCGCTACGTGCTGGATTCGTCACGAGCGCAGCTCGAGCGGGCGAACCCGAGAGGCGCATCATGCGGCAGACCGGCCACAAGAGCATCGAGATGGTGCTGAAGTACGTTCGTCAGGCGAACGCGTTCTCGGATAATGCGGCGCTGGCACTGGGACTGTAAGAGGTGCCTAAGTGCACTTAGGGGAATGGCAAAGATACGAGCCGATCTCCGGTTTGAAAGCAGCACAACTAGATCGTGTACTTTTTCCAATGGATTCTGGCGACGTTGGCTCGGGCTAAGAACCGGACGATATCCGCTCGACCGTAATAGGTGGGAATGCCCTGTGTGTCTTGAGCCATCAGCACAACTGGAATTCTGCCAAACATTGCTTCTTGAAAAGCGGTAATCATCCGGT
>JBPCJX010000182.1:0-4799 GCA_051004875.1 Bryobacteraceae bacterium | reverse complement strand
TGTTCTACGCCAGGAACTCGGATTTCGAGGAGTGGTGGTCAGTGAAGGAGGCGGGTTCGGAACCTTGGTTTACGAGAACCTGGTCCGCACACAAAAGGAAGCTGGCGCTTTGGCATTGAAAGCAGGCGTGGATGTGGACATCACCTATGAACCCGCTTACATGCGAGCGCTCATTGAAAACCTCGAGGAAGGACGTATTCCAATCTCCCTGGTCGACCGCGCGGTCCGAAGAGTCTTGGAGTTGAAGTTTCGACTGGGCCTCTTCGAGAAGCCCTACGTCGACGTCGAGCACGCCGTCCAAACGGTACACTCCAGGGTAGATCAGGAGCTCGCCTTGAGGGCCGGGCGGGAAGGAACTGTTCTCCTAAAGAACGACCATAATCTCCTGCCGATAAAGAAGAACCTCAGATCCATCGCGATCATCGGCCCCAATGCAGACAACCCCAAGAATCAACTAGGTGACTATTCGCCTCACCAGGTGCTTCAGCACGTTGTCACAATCGCTGACGGAATCCACGCGAAGGTTGGTGCCGAGACGAAGGTCGTCACGGTGAAGGGATGCGGCGTTCTCGATGAAGACCGGCGCGGCTTCTCTCAGGCTATTCGGGCAGCCAAGGCTGCCGACGTTGCGGTTGTAGTGGTGGGTGAAAACGAAGGTAGTTATGAAGGCAACGAAAAGGAGCATGCCACTGATGGCGAGGGCCACGATGTTGCAAGTCTGGATCTTACGGGCGTGCAAGAAGACCTGATTAAGGCAGTTTCGGAAACGGGCACGCCGACCGTCGTTGTTCTGGTGAATGGCCGCCCGCTTTCCATACGCTGGGCAGCCGAGCACATTCCGGCAATTATCGAAGCATGGCATCCTGGCGAGCGCGGCGGGGACGCCGTCGCCGATGTGCTTTTTGGAGACTTCAACCCGAGTGGGCGCTTGGCGATTACAATTCCGCGGCATGTCGGTCAACTGCCGGCGTATTACAACTACATGCCAGGCAAAGGCTACTGGATCAATCAGGAAAAGAGATCATATGCCGATATGCCCGCGACGCCTCTTTATCCATTTGGCTACGGCTTGAGTTACAGCAGCTATCAATACAGCAATCTTCATATCGAGCCAGCGCAGGTTCGCACTGGAGGAACGGCGCGAATCACCATGAACGTCAGGAACACGGGGGCCCGTGCCGGTGTGGAAACGGTACAACTCTACCTGCATCGCATGACCGGACCTGTCGTCACGCCGGTCAAGCAGTTGCGAGGACTCGAACGGGTAGAATTGCGACCCGGCGAGACGAAACAAGTCACGCTCATGCTGTCTCCTGAAGACCTACAATTACTCGATCGCGATATGCGCTGGCGGGTGGTTCCGGGCGATGTCGAAATCATGGTCGGGCGCTCCTCCGAGGACCTGCCGCTGAAAGGACTACTGGAGATTAGCGACTAAAGAGAACGCGATCATGACGATCGATCTTTCCTCGTTAAGCATCTATACTTCCGTGTCCTCCTAAGCATCCAATTTGATCCAGTCCTTGGTCGTGAGCCCGCGAGCGTTGACCTCCCGGACAGCCTCCGCAATCGCCTCCGACGATGCAATGGGGCCGTGCTTCAGCTGCCCTGCTTCACATCCGCGACTCTGTGCTGCGCCCCCACTGCGCCTCTGGAACTCAACGTGAGTGTGTTGGGGTTTGCGGCGCGTTCCTGCTTGAAGTAGGCGGACAGAACAGCTGCGCCCCCGACCTGAGTGCCGACTATAACTAGAGGATCGACTTGGCCGCGCCAGTCGGAAATGCTTAGAATCTGAACCATGACCGGATGCCGCGCCTTCGCCGCGTTCACAGGCGGGACACTGATCAAGGTGGCGAGCAACAGCATTGTAGCTGCGGTCGTCTTTCTCATGCACGGGTGCGCTGGTGCGTCGTGTAGCATAGATCCTCTCTCGAATCTTCCAGTCGGAGTTTGAGTCAGCCTACCAGTAGCGAGTCGGCAGCTCAACCAAAACAGTACTCGCCTAGCATCTGATAGTCAGAAGGCGCTTCATCGCAGACCGTGGCGGTCGACGCGGTTTGTCCGTTGCTCTGGAAAAGTTAGGCTGAATGGACCAACGCAGCACAAGTTTGTTTTAGTCAAGATTCCGTGCTGCTCCGAGCGTGCAGTCAGGAAACCGCTCCTCGACCTTCGCAGAGAAAAATCTTGGGTCCCCGACTTGGATTCGAACCTGCATTCACGCCTTCGGACAATCGGTGGCCTCGACTTATCCAATGTTCTTGATTTCTATCGAGTTGCACGTCAAAGTGCGATCATCTTGTCTGACCTGTGGGGCAACTAGTGGGGAATGTGCAGGGCGTGAAATTGACCCGAGTGTGACTTGAGTCGTCTCTATCCATATGTATAGATCGGCTGCTCACCCAGTTGGAGAATTCACCAAGGCATGGCATGCGGAAGTTATGGAGTGAAGGATGCGGGTCAGGAACCTGCGTCGACATGCCTGCGCGTGCAACGCAAACACCTGCCTTAAGAAAAAAACCAGCGCAATCCCGTTGCAGCATTAGAAAATGTGCGACTGACACACGGCTGATGCGCAGCACAGGACTATGAGTTTGCACTCCGAGCAGACTTTTCAGAGCTCTCAGGCCAGCCGGCAACGAGACATGGCCGCTGAAACCAAAGCACTTCTCTCATCGTAAACCAACGATTCGCATGTTCGAAACCGGACTGGGGACCCACTCTGCTTTTCGAACAGCACAGGTACCGGAGAGCGCTGCGAATTAGCTAAAAGGATGTAGATCCAATCAGTGCACGCGTGCAACGGAGCTCGCATCTGCTGTTCGCTTATTACCAACCTTATTTAACAGCAGGAAGTGCGCAGCTGCCGACATCCTGCGCGCTCTCGAGCAAGCTGCCGCAGGCGCATTCTGCCAATCAGTGTCATTACTGCATTGCGTGTGGCTGGGGTATGCATCTCATCCGCATCTCAGAATTAGCGCGTGGCTTGACGTGCGGCGACAGAATCGGGGTTCCACCCGCACCAGGGCGTCACCCGTCTTTCCGCATGACCCAAGTCGTCATGCAGCGCTCATTCTGAACGACAGTAGTCTTCAGTGGGTCAATCATTCGTCCGCCCAGATCATTTGCGGCTTGAGTCAGCAGCGCCTCGTCTACAAGATATCGTTCTGAGCCGTCCGGCAAAAGAAATCGGCGGCCTGCGATGCGCAGTACTTCGCGCTCTAAGCCGATGGAAGAAGCAAGTCGGCAAAATAGTAACCCGCTCGGCTTCAGCACTCGCCAAGTACCCTCCAGCATGTCTCGAAATTGATTGTCATCCCGCGCAAAGTGGAGAACGGCGCTACTGATCACCAAGTCAGCAAAGGCGTTTGGGAATGACATGGACTCGACGGCCTCCGCGCGAAAGTTATCGGGCGGCAGGTTCGGTGCCAACGTTGCCAGCAAGCGGCGCACATCATCCACGCTCCTTGGATCTCGATCTACGCCAAACACCTCGTACCCGTGACTTAAGAGATAAACCAGGTTCCGGCCGGAACCACATCCCGCATCCAGTATCCGCATACCCGGTGCGACACGACCGCGAAGAAGTTGATCGAACAGATAGATGTCGATTTCGCCGAATTGCTCCCGAAGCTCGGTCGTGGACATCCCCTGATAGTACGCGACAAAGATCCGTTTCCCCGAGTGGAGCTCGGTTCATTGTCCTTCGCGTGCTCACGGATGCTGGTATCACTGGTTGGGGTTACAGCAACTTCGGCATGGTGGAAGGCGGTTCACGGGTGGTGCAAACCATCCTCCAAATCGAAATCAAGCCGGTGCTCATTCGTCAGGATCCTGCATTCCCGAAGAAGATTCCTTCCGATCTCTGGCGCGGGCATTGTCTGTATAACGAATAGGGTGAGTTGTTGCTCGGGCATTGTCTGCCAAAGATGGCTTTAAGTTGAATTGCACAGCTCGCCACATTTAGGGAGTGCGCCGGAGTGATCGCCGGATACCAGGGTGCTTAGTAGCGCGATCGACAGACATGCGTCACGAGGGCACACTTCCTGTTAGAAGGAAATGTCTCATGATCACTCTCAGTGTCGACCCACATCCGGGCAGTCACACGGTAGTAGCTTTGGACCCCAATGGGTCTACATTGGCCAGCATCACAGTTCCCAATACAGCCGACGGCCTTTGCCAACTGCACCAGTTCGCAATTCCGTTCGCCTCTCGTCGCTGGGCAATCGAAGGAGCGGGCAATCATTTTATCGCTGTGTTCGTAGGTCAACTGCTGGAGCGAAGCGAGATTGTTTACTCGATTCCCCCGAGTCTGACCAGTCAATACCGGTCCCGCCGAGATCGAAAGAAAAACGACGTGGTTGACGCGGAAAACGTCGGCCGGGCTTTACTGGCCAACTCACAATTGACGCCTCTTCACAACACCGAGCAACAACGGGAGTTGCAGGAGCTGACACGCGCACAGCGACGCCTATCTGAACAATTGAGCGCCAATCGCGTTGCTTTGCAAGAACTCCTGGCAGAATCAGCGGTGCGCGACATCATGGAGCAAGTCATTGCTGTTTTGGTCAAACAGTTGGCCGCCCTGGGAAAGCAGATTCGGGCGGCAATCCATGCTGTCATGCCATCATTGTTGCAGTTGCCGGGCGTGGGTCCCATTGTGGCGGGTGTCTTATTGGCCGAAACAGGAGATCCCAAGCGCTTTGCCAGTCCGCACCATTTTGCGAGTTACTGTGGGGCAGCGCCAGTGGAAAGAGGCAGCGGGCAAAATCGTCGCATGCAGATCAATCCTGGCGGTAATC
>JBPCJX010000181.1:0-6604 GCA_051004875.1 Bryobacteraceae bacterium | reverse complement strand
ATATTGGTCCGACTCTTTCCGCGAAGATTGATGCCATACGCTCGTGCAAGACAATGGTTGAGCACATGATGAAAGACCTCAACGATTCGCTTGCCGATCGCAAGCTGCGTCTGCCGGAGATGAACGCAAATGAATTCATTAGGGCAGCTTTTGTAGCGCGTGATCAAGCAAATGGAGCGAAGCGTGGGCTCGAGTACGCTGAAGAGTTCCACTACATCGGACCGGATCAGACGCTCAACGAGTACATCCGGAGAAATGCCGTTCCGGCTTAGCCGATCGTGATGAAACGTGAAATCTGACCGGCGCAACGGCCCTGCGCAGCGCAAGGTAGGACTTGTACATACTCATATTCTTGCTATGAGCCGTTACCTTCACAAATGCCAATTGTTGAAGGTAATCGCGCGCGACCTTTGGCGAGGCGCATGGATTTGACATGCCCTTTTTTTAGCAAGCAGATTGATGGCTTCATGCCAGCATGTTTGAGGCTAACAGTTAACATCCTCTATTCAGGAGTCGTGAATAACCTGGGAGGAGGAGGGCCCTCGATGTTCAGCCGATTGCGGTGGATTCCTGTTTGGATGCTTTTCGGCGGCGGCATGATCAATTACATGGACCGCTCCGCGCTGTCTATCGCTGCACCGCTGATCATGAGGGACCTGCGTCTCGATACGGTCCAGCTCGGATTCATCTTCAGCAGCTTCTTCGCGGGCTATGCGCTGTTCAGCTTTTTGGGCGGCTACGCCTCTGACGTATTCGGGCCGAAGCGCGTCTTCACCGTGTCGATGACTCTGTGGTCAGTATTCTGCGGGTTAACCGCGGCAGCTGTAGGCTTCACTTCCCTCTTTGTGGTACGTGTGATTTTCGGCTTCGGAGAAGGTCCTTTTAGTGCTGCTGCAAATAAGATGGTCAGTAATTGGTTCCCGCGGCGCGAGATTGCTTCGGCTATCGGTGTTGCCAATGCCGGAACACCGCTCGGCGGCGCCCTCGCGGGACCTGTGGTCGGCTGGATCGCCCACGCCTATGGCTGGCGGGCCTCCTTTATCGTTCTTGCCGTCCTTGGATTGGTCTGGACCTCATTGTGGGCCGCAATTGCTGTCGAGCAGCCCGCTGCACATCCGCACCTGAATGAGGCAGAGCGCGCGGAAATTGAATCGGATCGTGGGCAGCAGACAACGCAGCACAGGAAGTTGCCGCTGACGTTCTACTTGCGGCAACGCGCGGTCTTAGTCACAGGCTTTGCCTTTTTCGGCTATGCATCTATCCTTTATTTCTTCCTGAGCTGGTTTCCGATCTATCTGACCGCGGTGCAGCACCTGAGTATCACAAGAATGAGTTTCGTCAATGTGATTCCATGGATTCTCGGCTCACTCGGACTTTGTGTTAGCGGCTTACTCTGCGATTTCCTATTCCGGAAGACCGGTGACGCACTATTCGCGCGCAAGCTGGTGCTGGTCGTTTGCCTAATTCTTGCCGGCATTAGCGTAGCGGTGGCGGGCCTAGTCACAGGGGTTGTCAGCGCGGTTTCACTCATGGCCGTTGCTGTTTTCTTTAATTATCTAACTGGCACAGCATACTGGGCGATCATCCAGGATACGGTCCAGGGCGAGAACGTCGGAGGCGCCAGCGGATTCATCCATTTCATGGCCAACTGCGCAGGCATGATTGGGCCAGCCGTAACCGGCTTGATTGTGCACTCGACGGGCGCGTTTAGGGGTGCCTTTTTGCTGGCGGGTGGCGTGGCCATAACTACCGCTCTACTGGTTGCGATTTTTGTGAAGCCGATTGTGAGCGTGGCGATGTGAGCCCGTTATGAGTGGATTCCCTCGAAAAGCCGAACGCGAGTCGATTGCGAATTTCCAGATCCAGTGGCCTGAGAATCCTGCGCCTTCACCACAGATTTGAAATATCGAGTCCGCGATCACGTTCGGAAACTTGCCGATCGCAATGACCAGAAATATGAGTATATGCAGTCGCGACGCGGCAGCATCACTCCGCAATACGTGAACTCCGGGTTCCGAATTTACCGCGACGAGTAACCCACGACCACAGCCCCCGGCACAACGATAATCGCGGCGAACACGACGTCCGCTACGCAACCCGTTACGCTTCCTGCAACACTTGCATGCTGTTTTCGCCGAACTGCGGATATAGTGAATCATGTAATCTGTTGCTGTGGCTGGATACAATTCGGCTTTTTCGTGGGCCGGAAACAGGTTTGAACGTGGCGACCGGAAAATCTAACTGGCGCCATTTTCTTAAGAACGCCGCGACAACAGGAGGAGCTATTGCAGCTGTGCCGGCGACGCGCCCCGCCAGGCCGTTAGGTGCTCCCGTCCGCGGATACGGAGAACGAGCGCCGTTCGAAAAGATGACCCGAGCCGAGTGGATCGACGAGGACGATGGTCTTCGCTTCGCATCTTTTACACCGCTCGGCGAATCATGCGGGATCATCACACCCTCGGCATTGCATTTCGAGCGCCACCATTCAGGCGTGCCGGCAATCGACCCTCACGAGCACCGTCTCATGATCCACGGCCTCGTCGAGCGACCGTTAATATTCACGTTGAATGACTTGAAACGGTTCCCTTCTGCCTCACGCATATACTTCATCGAGTGTGCGGGCAACGGGTTTAGCCTCCGTCAACGTGCTGCCATCACGGTGCAGGAAACGCACGGTCTCACGAGCTGTAGCGAATAAACCGGCGTGCCGCTCTCCGTCCTTCTGCATGAAACCGGCGTCGAGTCGAACGCGAGGTGGTTGCTCGCAGAGGGTGCCGACGCCGTTCTCATGACGAGGAGCATTCCACTCGAAAAAGCGATGCAGGATGTTTTCGTTACCCATGCCCAAAACGGGGAGGCGCTACGGCCCGAACAGGGTTATCCGCTGCGTCTACTTGTTCCCGGCTGGGAGGGGAACATCAACATCAAATGGCTACGCCGAATCAAGGTAGTGGACAAAACCCTACATGACACGTGAGGAGACCGCACGTTATACGGATCTCCTCCCGGATGGCACTCCCGGATTTTCAGTTTCGAAATGGACCCGAAATCTGTGATCACGTTCCGTCCGGAGGTCACAAGCTTAATGGTACCGGGTTCTACGAGATCACTGGATTGGCTTGGTCGGGTCGAGGTGTGTTATTCGGAAGGTTGACGTATCAACCGACGGCGGAAGGACGTGGAACGCTGCGACGCTTCAGGACCCGGTTCTTCAGTTCTCACACACGCGCTTTCGACTCCCTTGGAGATGGGATGGCAAACAGGCAATCATACAATCGCGCTGCATGGACGAGCATGGCGACCTGCGGCCGACGCTCGAGCAGCTTGTAAAGGCGCGCGGAGAGAATTGGTCTACCATTTCAACCCGATCCATCCCTGGCGCGTTAACCCTAATGGGAGCATTCAGAATGCTTTGGCTTAGGTTGGGTATCCTCCTGTACACAGGCGTAGCGCTGCTCACAGAGGAATCACTATACGGCATTGGCCGACCGGCGTCAAAAGCCGAAAGTCGCCGCCTGGGACATCGCGATCGGACCGCAGGGGAAAAAAACTCCCTCCCGGACATGGAGTCGCTGTTGAAGGTGCTCTTATCTACGCGAGAAAGTGTGCGCGGTGCCACGGACAGGCCGGTCGCGGAGGTGAATTTGACGTCCTTGTCGGCGGCGTGGGAACGCATCATCGGCAGTTGTGTCGCTTACCAAACGAAACGTGCTGCTGGCGCGCTGGCCCAATGGCAATAATCACATGGAAAGGCGAGAATTTCACCCGGTGAATGGTTTCACGCCGTTAACGCTGTAAGGTCCGAATATGCGATACCTTGGTCTGCTGCAGAACGGTAGTAGTAGTTCAGCGTCCAGCCAAGACGCTGACGCCGCCGGATTGCCCCTACGTTCTCGAAACGGCTCGGTTCTGGGAGGATGAGCCGGTTGCCAAGACCCTGATGGTTGCGTTCATAATGATAATGCGCCACGAACTCGTGAACCGCTCTACGCAATGAGGTTTCACCGAAAAAGATGATGCGGTTCAGGAAAGACTCTTTGATACTCCGCACGAACCTTTCCGCATGCGCATTCAGATTGGGCGACCGCGGAGGCAGCTTCACCGACTGCACACCTACGCTTGCCAGCATCGTTCGAAAGTCCAGCGTAAAGAGCGGATCCCGATCATGAATCAGATAGCGCCTGCCGTTTAGGATGCCATCGATCGCGTCGCTAACGTGTCTGCCGATCTGGCTCATCCACAATCCATTGGCCGAAAATGCAATGCCGGCAATCTCGACTTTCCGGGTAGACAGATCGATCAAAAACAAAACGATAAAGCGCTTCAGTCCTCTCGAGGTCCAAACTTCAACCGTGAAGAAATCGGCAGCCACAATCAATTCGCAATCCCGAGCCAGAAACTGTTTCCAGGTCGTCTTCCGAGATCGCTCTGGCGCTGGCTCGATACCGTGGCGATTCAGAATGTCGGCAATCGTGCTCCGGGCTATCTTGTGCCCACGTTGGATAAAGCGCCCTGGAGTCGCCCGTAGCCCCAATCTCGGTTCTCGTGCGCCATTCGAAGAACTAGCGCTTCCAGCTCTTGCTGCGTTCGCGGCCGCCCTCGTCCGCGCTGTCCACTGCCATCGTACTTTTGGGCAATCAATTTACGATGCCAGGCCAACAAAGTTTCGGGTGTGACAATACGGGCGACCTCGGCCAGAAGCTTCTGCCCCAAACCCTTTGCCTTCGCTGCCAGTCGACGTCGCTGGTCGTTATTGAATCGCATTTGTCGGCCTCCGAGTTGCTCCCTTCACGGAGGTAATCACTAATCTGTAGCTGGTGATTCATGCTGCCGGCTATCGCCATCATCACGAGCTGGAATGGGTCGAGAACTCTCGGCATCTGGTTCGCTCATTATCGCAACGTACTCGGCCCATCCGTCAGCGCACCATTCAGGCGGCTCCAGTTTTCGGATCATACGACAAATGAATGGCGTTGCGCTCGTGTGCTGTGCTTCGTCACCTTGCTGCAGATCCTTAGGCCTACGATTATCCCAGGGATCTACCAGATTTCGAGCTGGCATTTTCGGTAATGATTGATCATTTCGAAATCGGAGCGGTTAGAGGTGATGAGCCGGGCACCGTGAGATCGAGCCGTGAGCGCGATGAGTACATCAAAATGCAAGTCGCGGAGCTTGTCGGGCGTGAACCCCTTATCCCGATAAATGGTCCCGAGTATCTGGCCCGATTCCAGCCAGTTTTCTTCGGTCGAAGTCAGGATCGGGTGATTTTTCTCTAGCGCTCGGAGGAATTCGCGCTCCGCCGGTTTCGTCGCGCCGCGCCACAATTCTGCGAGAACTACCGGTGATGTTCGAATCAGACCGGTCATCAAATCTATCCGTTGCTGATGAAGACAGGTACGCAGATGATCGACAAAGATCGAAGTATCAAAAATGATGAAGCTACTCACCGTGGCCCGTGAACGACAGCTTCGCGGCGTTTTTTCGCATCAACTTCTTAAATCGTTTCAACGCCACAATCTCGCGGAGTGCGCTGTGAACTGCTTCGGTCCGCGATTTCACACCGAGCACCTTGGCGGCCTCATCAGCCAAATGGGCTGGGGTCGACCTGAATCGATCATCGTCGCGCACGTCCAATCTGGCGCCTCCCGGACCAAAACCATGTTGCGGGCTAAGCCTTCTTTTCTGCTACCTGGTTCATCGTACCGGCCCGCACTTCGAGGCGTCTCTGAGTGTCCACGAAGAACCCGACGACTCACTCGTCAGGCGTGGTAGCTATCAGGCCACAATTCGAATGAAATCGCCCCCACGCCCGGAACGCCTCGACGTCGACCAAATTGCTTATTGCTTTCTGCTCTGTGTCTCAGGGCTTGTACCCAGGGTTGTCCGGCACGCTGTACTTAAGCCTTCCTTCGTGAAACGAAAGAACTAAAAATTCCTTTAGAATGTGGCGGAGGAAGAGGGATTCGAACCCCCGAGCGCCTTCCGACGCTAACGGTTTTCAAGACCGTGTCGGCCCACTCCGGTGAGTACTCGCTGGTCCCAGTTTGTTCTAGCGTTTCAACGAATTACCACCGCTGGCGTGCTGTCCTATGATTCCCAATTTCAGCCAAATTTATCCTGCGCATTTGCACAAACATTTGCACGGCACCCGGGTTTGTAAGTGAGGTGGTGGCAATCCTAACTCGGGAGATTCGGTTGACTCGATTCCTCTACGAAAACCACTTCCAAGGAGTTTTCTACTTATAGGATTTAGGCAACGCTGAATCGCACACCAAGATCCGCTAGTCGCTCGAGTTTGTCATTGCTCCTTAGAGCGAACGGGTTGGGAATCGGGCCCCCACGGAATGACTAGTTTACGTTGTCCCGGCGGGAAGCTTTTGCAGATTTTTGAGCTAGCGCAAATCGCAGAAATGTGACAATCCGTTTCGGTTGACAAAGATCCGTTGAGGACCAGTTTAAAATGAACTCGTCGCCCGTTAATCATCGGGCGGCATACACGCAAAACGGCGTCTTTGGATATGACCCTCAGAAAGACCGTGATTGTAACGGGTGGCGCTGTAGGAATTGGCGCAGGTATCGCGAGGCGTTTTGCGGAAGGGGGTTA
>JBPCJX010000180.1:0-72803 GCA_051004875.1 Bryobacteraceae bacterium | reverse complement strand
CGAGCTGTTCCGCGATATCTTTTTGCACCAGCGGCGTCGCCGTCGCAGTAAGCGCCATCACAGGCGCGGGACGCAGCGTGGGTACGTGCTGACCCAACATGCGATAATCCGGCCTGAAATCGTGGCCGGAACGTCGCCGGCACCGTCTTGGCCTCCCGTACGTGCATCGCCTGCTCGAGTTCTTCCACAATGCGGCCGGCCTCCACCGATTGATGCTGCCGCGGATCGTAGGCGATCACGACCCGATCCTGGGCGCGCACGCTCTTGACGAATGTATGGAACTGCCGGGTGCCAACTAGGCTTCCTTCGTCAATGATGTACAACCGCTTCGCGGCAGTCTCATCGACTTGTCGATAGTTATGCGCCTGCAGCGTGTCGGAGGTGATGCCTATCTCTGCCAGATTGTTGGCCGCTCCCGATGTAGAGGCCATGCCATAGACCTCGTAGCCAGCTTTCCGGTGATGCCGGGCAATTTCCGCGATCGGCTCCATTCCGACCGATTTCCCTACACCCGCAGCACCACGCACGATCATATACTGATTCGGTGAAGTCAAGACGTTATATGCCATCCATAGTTGCGCGTCAGTAAGATGAATCTTCCGGCCATCAGTTTCCCGCTCTTTATATTGACTTCGAAATTGGTCGCGTGTCAGGCCTGCCGCAATGGGCGTGGACTTCCCTTGACCGGCTATCACGAGGTGAATTGTCTCCGCCTCGCGCGCCCTCATGTTCTCTGTTGTGTAGCGAGTTCCCGGTGCATTTTGGCGATAATGCCCCACCTGAATAAATTCCCTTTGCTGCTGCGCTAGCTGGCGTTCGAAGGCCTCTTCCACATCGCGCAACCGCAGCCTGCCGAGTCCATAGCGCAGCGCATCACGCATGATTTCGTAGTGATCGTTGACCGCCTGTGATTCTTGCAGTCGATCGCGTGCATGGCTGATGGCCTCATCGGCAAGTCTTTGCCGAGACTCAAGGCTCAATGCAAATCCGCGTCGCTCGCGCGCCTCCGCCGCAATTCGCTGCGGGTCTTGCCCGAAAGCCGCTGCCTCGCGCGAATGTTCTTCCTGTAGTATTTCCGGATCCCACGTCTGTTTGGCGTCGCGTAAGCGCTTGTTCACGAGCTCGTCAGCTTCTGCGCCCACCAGGCCGCGCTCTTGCTTTTCTTTCTCGATTTCTTTGGTACGAGCGGAAATAGCCTCCAGATACTCATCGGAGTAGCCCCGAATGCGCGTGGAAAAGTTGCGGCTGTGCTCCAGTTCATAGCCGCGGTACAATGCTCGATGCGCCAATTCCGCCTGATAAACCGCCGATACGTAACTCTGGACCCGATACCATTCGTGACTCTGAATGCTTCGGATCTTTCCGGTTCCATCATCCGTCATGTTAAAGGCGACGGCATGGGTATGCAAATGCGGGTTGGGTGTTTGTCCGTTCACGGGCCGCGCCGTGTCGTGCAAAAACAGTGCTGCCGCCCAGTTTGCGCTCGTTATGGGGCCCGTATCTCTTAAGCGCGCTTGCGTGTATTTCTCTCCAGCGTCTAAGGCAACGCGCACGGCTTCTTTGTGATCGCCAATGAGACCCTTATCCCCACCAATGAGTGCAGTTGCCGAATAACTCTTGTGCGGCGCTAACGTCCAATCCCATGCCGCGACGTGCTCGGCGTGCTTCGGCTTCTTTACCTCCGCTGGTTTTACTTGCCAGTACCGCGACACCTCTTTCGAGATTTGCTCCCTTTGCGCATCTGGCACGTTTTCCAGCCGCTCAAGTATCCAGCGAAGCGCGTCCGTTTTCGCTTCTGCTGTCGATACGTCATAATGTTCTCGAGCTCGCGCCGAAAGCCATTCGATCAAAGGTCGAGCGCCGCCGATCCTCTCCCGGTACGCCTCGCCTCCACTCGTTCGGATAAAGGCGTCCGGGTCGCCGGTCACCTCGGCCACGCGAACCCGCAGACCTTCACCGTGCAAGGTGGCTACGTGCTTGTCAACGGCTTTCCTTCCTGCCTCGTCAGCATCCATATTCAGCACAACCTCCGAGGCGACGCTCTTTATCTGCTTGGCCTGTTGCTTTGATAGAGAAGCTCCAGAAAGCGCTACGACAGCTCGCACTCCCGATGCATGCGCCGCTATGGCGTCCATGTAACCTTCCACTATGACCACGCGACCGGCGGCCTCGGATTGAGCCCTGTGCAGGTTGTAGAGCACTTCGCTTTTGTGGTACAGCTCTGTGGCCGGCGAATTGATGTACTTTTGCCCGTCCTGATCAGTTATCTGCCGGCCGGCGAACGCGATCACTTCCCCTTGGCGGTCCCCGATGGGAAATATCAATCGTCCACGGAAGCGATCCATCAATTCGCGTCGGCGACCTTTAACAAATAGGCCCGACGCTTCCATCAGCTCAGGCCCGTAGTGCTCCAATTTCTGCGCCAATTGAGCCCCGGAGGGATCAGCGAAACCGAGACCGAATTTGCGCCTGGACTCTTTTGATACGTGCCGCGAATCCAGGTACGCCCGCGCAGTCAATCCCCCTTCACCTCCCAGATTTTCGATGTATGTCTGCCTAGCGATGTCGTGCATCTCGAGAAGCTTCTTCTCGCGCTCCGACCGCCTCCCCGTGGTCTGAATGGGCGGAGGTGACTCAAGCTTTGGCGCTTTGAGCCGCCATTCGGATTCCGGCACAGCCCGGAATAGATCGTTACCTTCGAACAGCGCGGACTCAACAAGTGACTCCAGGTGCTCGCGCCAAGCCGTATTGCTCTTGATCCATGGGACAGTTTCGGCGGCCGGCCGGTGCTTGATCAGCTGCTCTCCCGTTTGTGGATGTTTGCCGTCCGCCATACGAGCGTAATGCAACTCGTCCACTCCATCAATAAGGCCCCAACTGCGGGCGAGCTGGCCGTGCCATTCGCCGACAAGTTGTTTCTGCCCATCGCGATAGTATCTTTGGTCTGCGGCCGTGTAATCGACCCTGTAATACTCGGTAATCTTCGCGGGACCGAGCGGCTTAGAGATCTTGAGCATGGAAACGGTCGAGCTTTTAGGCGTGTCGAGAACCGCTTCCCTCACGCTCAACCGCCTCCCCGAGAACCATCCGTGCAAGTCTCAGCAGCACAGCGACTGGACAGTCGAAATTCGTGTGCGATAGTTCGTTCGCGTTTGGAACACTTGGCACACAGGTGCATCCGCCCTTTCTCACTTTCTCCTCAGCCGTAGTCCGCAAGGTTCGCTCCCATCCTCGAGCAAACTCGGACACTGCCGCGGCTGCCTCGCGATAAGCGCGATTGTGTTGTTCCCTTTCGCTCAGGTTAGGCATTTTCGGTGTTAGCATTCAGCCGCAGCTGCTCGGTCCTTGCATTCCTCAGTAGAGGATTTCTTCTGTGCCCGAGTCTCTTCGTAGCCGCTTCTTTGGATGGTCCCGATGGTACGTCATCATCCGTGCGCGCCGACCGAATTGCGCCACTGTTCGATCGCACTTCGTCATCCGCTGGAACAACATGCTCTGCCGCCGCATTCGGCTCGGGTTCTTCCCGGAAAATCAGCGGGGGAATGATCCTCTCCAACCGTTTGGTTTTTACGTTTCGAGTGAGCTTCTGTATCTGAATCTGCACGACCTTTCCCTCCTGTTTGAGATATCCCGAGAAGCGTGGTAATGCCTGAATCTCCGCCGCTGTCACAACCGGCGAATCCACCGTTTGGTTCGTCCAACTCCTTGAGCGGCGCTTGGCCTCTATATGAACCGGCCGGTTCTCCTGAATTCTTTCAATCTCTTCGTGCCCAATGAACTGCTCGACGTACCTAGCTGCGGTCCCATCTTCCGTCTGCAGGAAGATATTCGTACCTGCCTGCGCCATGACCGTCGTAGATCCCTCCTCGCCATAGCGTTTTTTCATTTGGGCGTGGTCGTGAATACCGAGAATCAGGGTGCCACCTGATGCCCGCTGCTTCGTCATTCCACCCTCGAGCTGTGGCAGTTTTTGCAGGCTTGCCACTTCGTCAAGTACAAACCAGATCTTGGGTAATTTCACGCCAGTTTCTGCCGGATTCTGGGTACTCAGGATCAGCATGTCCAGCATCGCCGACTGCAACGGGAGCAGCGCATCTGCCGTGAGTGGGGTGGACGTCATGAAGATCCAGCCTTGTCTCTTTCTTGACCACTCCCGCACCGAAAACTTTTCTCTGGCTTCCGGTGTCGCTGGCATCATTCGCAATGGCTTGGCAATTTCGCCCAGCGTGCTCTTCAATCCTTGGCTTTGATCAGACGAACGCTTTAATGAATCCGCATGCTCTGTACCTCTGAGTCGAGGTAAGATCTCTTTCTCCACCGGCATGCTAAGCCAGTACCCTAACGCCGCGCATGTGGCCGGCGATTCCGGCTCGTTGAACGCGCTATACCGGGACAAAAGATACGCCATGATCGCCCGGGGATGTCGCTTGAAGAATGGTTGCTGTCGAGGCTCATCCGGCCAGAATGCCTGAGTTCATGGTGTTGCCTGCGCTTCGTCTTTCGCCTCCCCCTCGAGCTCCCAGTATGGGCAGCGCTCATCTGTGGGATCTAAGATCACATCGCCGCGTTCTACCAAATAAAACTCGTCCCGGAATTCGCCCTTCGGATCGTAGATTACGGCGGTCTCATCGCGGGCTTGTACCTGGTGAAGAACTTCGCGAAAAATTGTCGATTTCCCGCGCCCGGTCGCCCCGAAAGTGGCCAAGTGATACGCGAGTAATTCTTCCGCAATTCGCAGCTTTTGCCAGGGCCATCTTCCACATCGCAAGGTGATGCCGGTCGGCGACGTCTCTTTGAACACTTCATCTCTGGGCCCCGGGAAGTATCTGCTCGGTATTCGTGAGCCTCCTCTGGATTGGGCGTTCAATCCGATCACTATCGAATAGTCCTCGCTTGAGCGGAGGTGGCCATTCAAACGGCCTTGCCGCTGTGGCTGTGTTCAATCGCGATGCATCTATAGGTGCATTAAACGACCATTTATGGTTCTGGGGCAGCGCACGGAATGCAGCCTAAAGCGTTACCGGATATATTGAACCGAAACAGCGCATACGCATCTTGACAGCGAAGCCTGTCTTAGACCAGCTTGGAAACTGGTCGCGGAGGCCCAAGAGCCTGACGTTGTGTACCATTGTGAACGGGACAACATTTCTGGTGCAAAACTCAGGGGGAAACGAACAGCAGGCTGCGCCGCAATGGCTGGCCGTGCGCAATGAAGCGCTTACAGCGAGCGAGACGGTTCAGGAATACCTTCGACTCACAAAGCCAAGGATCACGCTTTTGATCGTGATCTCCACTGCCGTTGGCTACTGCTACGGCACAGTGTCAGGCGTCAGCTTTGTCACCTTTTTGCATGCTCTCCTAGGTACGGCATTAATGGCCGCTGGTTCCGCAACACTGAATCAGTGGTACGAGCGGGACATTGATGCACAGATGAACCGGACCCGGAAACGGCCAATTCCCGCAGGGAAGGTTCAACGCTCTCATGCCCTGCTGTTTGGCATAACGTTGTCGATCTTGGGCGTGATCGAGCTTTCGACATTTACCAATTTGCTCGCGGCCGTTCTCGGCCTGCTGACTTCCGCAGGCTATCTATTTGCGTATACACCCTTAAAGCGCAGAGACCCAATTTGCACCACAGTCGGAGCGCTTCCGGGCGCGATGCCGCCCCTCATCGGCTTTGCCGCGGCAACCGGTCATCTCAGCATTGAAGCGTGGGTGCTATTCGGCATTCTTTTCCTCTGGCAATTCCCGCATTTTCATGCGATTGCATGGATGTATCGCGAAGACTATGAACGAGCTGGCATTAAAATGCTTGCAGTGGTGCGACCACATGGAAGTGCTTTGACGCTGGAAATTGTCTCTGCGCTGTTGCTGCTCCTTCCAGTGACGTTGGCCCCCACGTTTTTACACATGGCGGGGAACGTGTACTTCGTCGCCGCATTCATTCTCAATCTGGCGTTCTTATATTTTGGCGTGCAACTGTCCAGAGAGCGCACTTTACAACGGGCGCGCAGGCTGCTGCTTGCGTCGGTCGTTTACGTGCCCCTGCTGTTCGCGTTCCTCGTGTTTGATAGCCCGAGATTTGCGATGTAGTTCTCGTGCTTCTTCGCCGTCTCAGCTCACGTTTGCTAACGCACTGCCGCGCGCAACTAATTCAATCCAGGGACAGCTTCAACCGGCTAGCGCACGTTCGGGAATATGGGGTATGGCACAGAGATCCCCAAGTACAAAGGAGGCACGCCCCCACTTGGTTGAAACAGGGCCTGCTCCGGACCGAACTCATTGCCCCCCGGACGAGAAGGTGAGAGCTTATGCGAATGGGGAAATCTCCGAAGATAGGTTACTTGACGAACACCTGCGCCAGTGTCAATGGTGTGCAGAAGAATTCAGAGATCACGCAAGGAATTTAGAGTGGAACCGATTCATCAGCCGATCCACGAAGGCTTCTTATCTTGTAATTCTCGCAATCGTAGTGGTCGCTGTGCTACGTTCGTGCCATTGATCCGACAGCTACTCCCAACGATATTTGGGCAACAAGCATGAGATACCGTCTTTCGATCGCGCCGGTTTTCCTTTTGATCATTGCTGTTCCGTGTTGTCGATCGGCTGAATCGGGCTATCACCTTCTGAAGAGAGCAGAATGCTTCGCTGATCTCTACAATTGGCGAGCGGCTTCCCCTCTATTTCAAAGGGCGGAACCACGGCTCAGGAACAATGGTGATCGGCGGAATGCTATGTATGCGCACGTCGGAGTACTTCGACTCGCTTCAACCGCGCCGCTCATGGATCGATCGCAGGAATTGGCAAACCTGCTGAGCACGGATCGTCTTTTTCTCAAGGATAAACAGCTTCGGCTTTTTGCGCTCGCGGTGAAGGGCGATGTGGACGGTGAAGTGGATCAATCGGCAGCGCGCCAAGATTGGACGGAAGTCATAAACCTGGCGAAGGAGTTGGGAAGTACAAAGTGGATTTACCGAGCCGAAGGCCAGCTTGGTTTTGCTGACTACTACGACGGTGATCTCGCGTCGTGCCAACGCAGAGTAGCTTCTGCTTTGATTGCTGCAACGAAGGCCGGTGACATCGGAGCTCAGATTTTCTTTCTGTCGACAATTGCACACGGGTATGAAATGCAACGCTTGTTGCTACCGCTGGCCATCGACTATGCGAAGAAAGCGATTGCTCTGGCAGATGCTCACCCTGATACGGGGCCGCCGCTTATTGCGAATTCCGCTCTAATCAGGGCACTGGCCGACATGGGGAACCTTTCGCAGGCGAAGCAGTTGAGTCAGAAACTGCTAGCGAATACCAATTTGGACTACGCGGAGCGAGTTGACTATCTTTCCTCGGCAGGCAATGTTGCACTGGCGGAGAAGAATTATGGAGAAGCAATCACATACTTCGAAAAAGCCATGTCTGTTGCGCAAGGTTATGGAGTTTTTCGTGAAGCTGGTGATCTCCAAAGTACCCTTTCTGACATATACCTGTCACTTGGGAATGTAGCTAAAGCAGAAGAGTTGGCGAGAAGCGCAGTCACTACCCTTGAGCGCTCTGAAGTCATTCCATTATTACCCACAAAATTTGATTCGTTAGCTCAGGTGCTAATTGCCCAAAAGAAATACTCGGATGCCCACGCTATCTATCAGCAAGCCGCAACCTTGCAGGATACGCTGATCGGCAGAGCAGATTCTCTCGGTGTGAAGACTGCTCTTTATTACAGGAGCAGACCAGTTGTACGCGCATCATTTTGCGTTGATCGCAGATCACTTCAACAATCCAGACGCAGCCTACAGCGTCGTGGAACAAGGTCGCGGCCGCGCCATTGTAGATCTCCTTTTATCGCGTGGATCCGCATCGCCCCAATCAGTGGAGACAGAACGAACCATCTCCAAGTTGCGCCTGCAGATGCGGTCTCTTCATTCGTCCGACGAAATCAAGTGACTGCGAGAAGCCATCTTTCTGGCGGAACAGGCGCGAGCAGTCAATTCGGATTTAACGATACTCAGCACAAAACAGTTCCGACCAATTCCGCCAAAAGTTATGCAGCAGAGTCTGCACTCCTCGGAAATGCTTTTGGAGTACGTTGTTGCTGAGCCAAATTCGTATGCTTTGGTGCTGACACAGACCTCGCGGCAGATTATTAAGCTCGCCGGCAAAAAGACCATCGAGAAGATGGTTGCAGAGTATACGAGTGCGGTACGCCGGAGAGCAAATACCAGAACACAAGCTCGCGATCTGTACACCGCTTTGTTGCGTCCCATTCCGCAGATCGACAGTAAATCTCATTACGTTGTAATACCTGACGGCTGCCTAAATCTGCTCCCGTTTGATGCGCTCGTCGATCAGCATGATCGCTACGTGGTGCAGTCGCATGTCGTGACTTACGCCCCCTCCTCGACCACCCTTTATCTATTGAGATCTAAGAAGTTGGTCGGCAAACGACCGAAAGCACTGCTTGCGGTAGGTGGAGTTCCGTACAGCCACAGCGGAATTAAACGAAAGCTGATCGAGCGCGGGTACACACGTGATTTCGAGTTCGAAGATCTGCCAAACTCCGAACCAGAAGCGAGGGTCGCCTCAATCGCGATAAAAAGTTCAGAAAACAAGTTACTGAAAGGGACGGCGGCGACAGAGGCGAATTTGAAACAGGCTCTCACTCAGGAATTCGGGTACATCCACCTAGCGGTGCATGCGTTTTCCAGCGATAATCCGGATCGCGCGTCGCTGGTTATATTGAGTGATCCGTCGAGTGACGAGGACGGTTTTGTCCAAGCCTCTGAAATCGTTCAAATGCGGCTCCCCGCAAAGCTAATTGTGCTGTCAGCCTGCGAAACGGACGTTGGTCCGATTCAGGGCGAGGAAGGTATCTCAGCCCTTTCGACTGCATTCTTGTTGGCAGGGGTGAGAACAGTAGTTTCGACTCTCTGGCCCATTGAGGATCAGACATCACTGATTTTGATGAAGGCGTTTTATCGGCATCTCGGGAACGGGGAATCCCCTGCTGATTCGATGGCGACAGCAAAACGGGACTTGTTGTCGAAGTATGGCGCGAAAAGCCTCCCGATTCACTGGGCCGGCTTCGTCGTACAGGGCTCGGAACCTGAAGAAGCCCTGCAAGGCGCCCGCTGATCCTCTTTGGCTGCTATGAAACGGTCTTTTGCCGACTGTCGGCGTGGATCAGTCTGCCGTCGGAAGAGATTGATGGGAACCGTGTCGCCGCGGATCAACCCCGATAGGCAGACGGCAATCAAGTCGTTTTTCCTTAAAGGCTCAAAAGCCGCCCCCAAAGGTTTCTCCGGTACGCACTGAACTTAACAGACCTGTACAACCAGCTGATCCAGCATCCGATTTCGACGCTGCCGAGACGAATGTCAACGCTGCGTTCGAAACGCAACCCTTCGCACCATTCAGGATCGCTCCAGAATCGGCACACCGGGCCAGCAGCAAGCTGTCTTCGTATTCATGCCCGAATCTTAGAACTTAACAATCTGACCTAGCGGCACTTACTCCGGATAAATTCCCTGTCGGATTTTACCGCGTTTCCCCCTCGTTGTAAGTGAGGGGAACATTCCGCACTTCATCTAGACAGATGGGATCGCCGAAAACTCATCCGCGATAACCCTCGACGGAATTGTCTCCCCTCCCACGATAGGGAGAAATGCCAATGAAGACTCAGTCTTTGCAGGATATTCCTTCAACAGTCGACTGACGTAGTGAATCAAGGCCCTCTGGATTATCGCGCTTGCCTGCATCCCGATGAATCATCGAAAGCGTTTACAACGCGGTTCACTCGAACCGGAGCGGGCAAATCAATCCGGAGCGGCCGCCAAGGAGTTGCTCTGGCTGGCAGCAGCCCGTAGGTGGCGCTCTCTAAACAGAGCAAATTTGAGCACGAGGACGACATAAGTGGATCGTGCATTGTTGGAGCGGGTAATCTCGGCCGTCGAGTCGCACCTTAAGTCGCGATGCTCCCCGCTCGAGTTTGAAATGGCTTATCAAACTCGCGCTGCCATCGATCAGATTAGATTTGCAATCAAACAGACGGAACAGTTCGCAAACTGCTCTCCCCAGGCTCGTGAAGCGGCTTTCCAGGTGCTCGACGCTTGGATCGTCTTGAAGCAGTTGATCGACGTTTCCAGAGCCGTTCCCGTCTGCACGACTTACCTTCCAACACCGATGGGATGGGACCGGAGTCGCGGGGATGTCAAATGGCCAACAAGAAACAGGTTGAACAAGCGGACTTAGTCTACGTGACATCCTACCAGAACACCAGGGGAAGTTTGCGGACATGGATTCTGAAAAGCACTACAGCGCGAAGGAGATAGCGGAAGCCTGGAATCTATCGCAAGATACTGTGCAGCGAATGTTTCTCAGGGAACCAGGGGTTCTGGTGATTACTGGTTCGATCAAGCGATACAAACGAACGAAGCACACACTTCGAATTCCGGAAAGCGTTCGCTTCAGGGTTTACCAGCGCCTGCAGAATCACAGTTGAAATTTCAAACTCACTAAGGCTGAACGGGCGCGGTCTGCACCGGATCAACCTGCCAGAACTTGTCTAGCTTTTCGTCAATTTTGGCCTGCCGTCGACGGTCCCATTTTGAGTAGTGCTTACGGCACACGGCCTCGGTATTTCCAAGGATTTCCGCCAACTCTGTCATTGTGACGATATCGTTTTCAAGCAGGTCGCGAGCGAGCGTATGTCTAAACCATCTCGGATCTGCTTGGGAAATAGTCCGTCTCTCACCTCGTTGCACGCGGGGACTCTGGCTACGCAAAGATTTTTTGTCCCACTCTGCGATTTGCAGACGCACACCGGCGAGCACAAACAATTTCCTCAGACGGCTGTTCCATTTACTTGCGCGGGTGTGAATAAGGCCATTGCCAGACCAGAAGAAGTACTTCTCACTATCGTGGGGCGCAGCATCTAGGGCATCCATCACAAACTTTGGCACCCTTACGTAGACCTCTTTCCCGGTTTTGTCTCGATTTGTAATTATCCGGTCTCCTTTGACGTGCGATTTCGGCAGCCCAGCGGCGTCGCCGATCGAAAGACCCGTGTAGCGCATGACCAAAACGAATGCATAGATTTGGCGCGCGATCGCCTGATCCGTGCGGCCAAACGCGTCTGGAAACTTCTGAGCGGCCAAAAGGATTTTCCGGATCTCGTCATGTTCGAAGACGTCCGTCTGCGCCGTTGTGACGGTTATCGGATCTAGACCGGCAGCCGGATTATCCTCCACCCATTTAGCTTTCAGACAGAAGAGAAAAAATGATCGAAGGATTTCCTGATCTCTGCGCTGAGTCGTGTCCTTGGCACGCCACGTGTTACGGAAGTCCACGAGCGTTGGGAGATCGATCTCATCGATCGCATACTTCTTTTTTGTTTCGGCGAAACTGATCAGGCGTCCAGTGAGTAGTCGGATTTTTTTCTGCGTGTCCGGTGATCGCTTGACCTTGGAGGCAAGAAAAGCGGCGGCGGCCTTCTCAGCAGAGACAGAAACTCTCGTCGGCTTCTCTGCGGGGCGGGGCAGCTCCAACTCCCGAATGATCTCTACCGCTCGATTCCAATCACGAATTCCTTTACCGCTGACTGGATCACTGAGGGCTCTCGGTCTGATTCTTCTTCCCTCGCCATCGATGCCCTCGTAATGGATGGGGCACTTCGGTCGAGACGAACAATCTTGAGAGCGACTGCCGAACTTCGAGCATTTCGATATGTGGCGCCGGAAGACGTTCAGCATCCTTCAGAGCTTAACACGAGGAGCTTACGTAAAACTTACGTGAGAGCTTGATGTCAATTTAACGGCTTGATCTTAAAGGCTAAATAGTTGGTGGAGGCGGCGGGAGTTGAACCCGCGTCCGAAAAGGTCCGACGTGCAAAGCCTACGTGTGTATCCAGTTCTGGCGTTTCAGCGACTCCCTAAAGAACCGGCAAAAGCGAGAGCCGCCTAGTCCGATTAATCTCGGCGCCTCGGCTACGGACCGAAGCCGGACGCCTATCCTGCAAAATGACGCTCGATGGCTGACGCGCAAGCTCATCTGCCGAAGCGGCTACCTATTTAATTAAGCAGCGTATGCAAACTGCGTGTTATTGGCAGTTGTTGTTTTCCGATCGTTTTACGGGAGCTCGGAACCCGACACGCCTTCACACAACGATTCAATCCCGTCGAAACCGTTGCGCCCCCATCCTTGAGGAACTCGATACTATTTTAGCAGTTTTTACGATGCTCCTCGCGGCTGAATTCCACGTTGCGTCCATTCTCCTCAAATGCTTCAATTAGATATTCCTGCGACTATGCAGAATGCCGTAGTTGTCCCAACCGCCAGACCCCTGACCAAGGATGAGCGCGAGGAACAGCATGGACGATTGTATCACGTCGTGCTCCTCGATGACGATGAGCATACCTATGACTATGTCGTCGAGATGCTACAAAAGCTGTTTCTCTTGCCGGCCCACGCCGCCCTTCAGCACGCCGTCGAAGTAGACACCACAGGCCGAACTATCGTGATTACGTGCGAACGGCCCGAGGCTGAATTTGCCCGCGACCAGATCCACGCTTATGGGGCTGATCCACGCATGCCCAAATCGAAGGGGCCTATGTCCGCCGTAATTATTCCGGCCGGCGATACCGCCCTAGCTTGATTTGGAGCGTAGCCCATACAGTTGCCCGGATCGTAACTGCAGCCGCTACGTTTCAGAGCTGATTGTTGGAAACGTGCTAGATATGTGATCGTGCCACGTCAAGCAATCCTGATCAAGAAAAACCCAGATTAGCCCCAGCCCCCCCGCCAGCACACTGATCATGCTTCCAAGCAGGCGTTGGTAACGGCGCTCATGAGATGGCGGATTTCCGTCGAAATCCACCAATCGCAGTCCGGCCTTCCGCATTCCGATCGTATCAATACCTGCGAAGGTCCACAGCAGCTTGTAAAAGAGCGGAATCGTAATCAGCGCAAGGGCAAGAAAGAATACCGAGTGCTTTTCGAGTGAAATCTGCCCATCGAAGTATCTGAACATCGCCAGTCCAAAACCTGCTCCGGTCGCCATCAGCAGGCCGTCAATCATGCCGGCTTCCATTCGCAAACTTGTGGGAGCCACCGGAGCATCACAGATGATGCTCGATTGTGGCTGCCTCAGTACCTCCTTATGAGCAAACAAGTCGAGGTGCCGCTGATCTGCGGAGCGCCTTTTTCGTGCGCCTGCATGCCGCACTTGTACTCTTTCAGCCTTGAGAGGCTCGGGCCGCACGAATTCCGCTGCGCGTGCCCGAATTAATTCACGTGCCGCGTCTGTATTGAGAGAATCGAACGGAATGACCCGTGAGTCGTATGAGGGCGCTGAAAACAGCGGCTTTTGGACTTGGGGCGGCGCAGCATCTGCAAGGCCTGCCGCTTCCTTCGCGCTCGCGACCGGTTGGACCTCATAGTCATACGCCGGTGCAGTGGCGGTTGCCGCGATTGGATACGTTTGAGGAGAAATACGAGTGGCGGTGATCTTAACGCGACGACCGCAACGGCGACAGCGATGGTCTGCGTCTAAAACCCAATTCTGACAATGCTGGCAAGTCATTTTGCGTTAATTGCAATCATCTCCGGTCCGCCCGTAAAAGGCTTGCGGCGGCGTCATTGGTCATGCTACGGTTCTCGGTTGAAGCCTTTCGTTCGGCTGCACTTCCCCCCAGCTTCTCTATCTAACAAAAACAGTCAGTTTTGTCCAGAACATTTCTCGGCTGTAGTGCTTTCTTTCCTGCCACTTGCACTTTTGGCCCTCGTTCCTACCGCATTAGCACAAGCACCGGCTCACCCGGCGAAGGCCGATCTCCCCGCCGAAAACGAGATTCGCTTCCACGCCGTAAGAGAAGATTCAAATGGACCGTGGAGGTACCTGCACCACGCAGCTAAGATCGAAACCTCCGACATGGTCATCACCGGCGACGAGATCAAATACAACTCTGACACAGATTGGGCTTATGCGGAGGGACATGTTCATTTGGAGCACTTCAATACGGGCGACAAACTGGATGCGGATCACGGCGAGTACAACCTTAAAACCGAGGAAGGCAAGTTTTATGGCGTTTCGGGGACGTCTCCGCCGAAGGTGATGACCAGTCCCGGGGTGCTGACCACAACGAATCCGTTTTACTTTCAGGCCTTATGGGCTGAGCGCATTAAGGACCGCTACATCCTTCACCATGGTTTCCTGACGGACTGCAGAATGCCCAAGCCATGGTGGACTTTCAACGCTCCTGTTTTCGATATCATTCCAGGCAATCGTGCTATCGCCCGCCATACAGTGTTTCGCGTTAAGCGCGTCCCTATCTTGTATTTGCCTTTCTTTTACCGGCCGCTTGGGAAAAATCCGCGTCAAAGCGGATTCTTGACACCCAATTTTGGCCACACGACAGTACGCGGCTGGATGTATGGTGCTGGGTATTACTGGGCCATCAACAGAAGCTACGATATGACCTACGTGCTGCAGTACTTTACCCTTCGCGGGCCAGCACATAATTTCGATTTTCGCGGCAAGCCGAACGATGTTACTGATTTCAACTTCAGTCTTTATGGCGTCCAGGACAGAGGTCTGCAAGAACCCGGCAACCTTCCTCCGTTGAAGGAAGGCGGTCTTGAATTTGAACTCAACGCGAAGACGGAGATCTGGGGCTTCACAGGACGGCTTGACTATCAGTACCTCAGTTCTTTTCTGTTCCGCCTGGCTTTTGCCAATACATTCAGTTCGGCCGTCCTTTCCGGGGTTAACTCTATCGGTTACCTTCAGCGACACTTCGAAGACGATAAGTACGCTCTGAATTTGGTGGTGCAACGGAACCAGTTGTTCGAGACCGTGACGTTACTCGGCCTGCCCGCTAACCAGGTAATCATCCAGAAGCTCCCTTCGGTAGAATTCTCGGGCCGCGATGACCAAATAGTGAAAGGACCGGTACCGGTCTGGTTTTCCTTCGGCTCAAGCGGGGGGCTCATCAGCCGACAGGAGCCTGCGTTCTTGACGGGTCTGGGCCTGGAGCGTGTGGACGTCGAGCCTCGTGTGATGACAGCGTTCAACTTCAAAGGCTTCTCTTTGGTCCCAAGTGTCACGCTTGGAGCCACGGATTACGGGAAATCGTACTCCGTGAACACGACAACCTACACACCCGTGACCTCATGCGGGCCCTATTCTTCTTGCCCGCCGACTCCCGCAGTAAACGTTCTTCTCTCGAACTCCAACTTGTTCCGTAAGAACGCAGACTTCGCTCTTGATCTCAGCCTGCCAACGCTTGAGAAAGTTTACATTCCGCCGAAATGGCTGCACCTCGGCAAGAAGCTAAAGCACGTGATTGAGGGACAAGCGTCCTACGAGTACGTCACCGGCATCAACCAGTTTCAGAAGATTATCCATTTTGATGCGAACGACATTGTTTCAAATACTAACCAGCTAACGCTTTCGCTGACCAACCGCTTATACAAGAAGGACAAGGATGGCAACATCAGCGAGATCCTTACTTGGCAGGTGCTTCAGGCGCGTTACTTCGATCCGACGTTTGGAGGTGCCGTGGTGCCGAATCAGCGGAACGTGGTCCTTGCAGAAGAGGAAATTACCCCGTTCACGTTCCTTGACGGGCCGCGCAACTATTCACCTATCGTTTCCTTGCTTCGAATGAACCTATTTCCGGTTTTGGCCCTCGATTGGAGAGCCGACTACGATCCTGTACGCCACAAGTTTGTAGACAATAGCCTCAGCGCAAGCATCCGCCATGGCCAGTACGCCGCCACCGTTGGAGAGAATTCTATCAGCACAAATCCGCTCCTAATCCCACAAGCTAACCAGCTCCTATTCGGCGGCTCGTACGGCAGCACCAACCGGAAAGGATGGAATGCTACTGCCCTGGTCGATTACGATCTACTTCTGAACCGGCGTTTGTTCTATCTGGCTACAGTCTCCTACAACACCGATTGCTGTGGCTTCGCCTTCCAGCTTCGGCGTTTCAACATCGGCGTAATAAACGGTATACAAAGAAACGAGAATCAGTATTTGTTTTCGTTTGCAGTCGCAAACATCGGGAGTTTTGGCAACCTGCAAAAGCAGGCACGAGTATTCTAGGCAGATTTGAAGCTAATCCGGCTCGGGCGCGGTAAAGGCCCGATCCAAAAGGCTCACAAAGTCGCGGCTTTTGTGGTTCACCGACTCGCGCAACATACCCAATTGACGCTCGGCCGTACGAAGCCGGTCAGCAAGGTGAAGGCAGGCGAGAACGGCTGTCCGAGTGGCATCAAGATTACCTGCGCGGCGGGCTATCGCTGACATCAGCTCGTCAATCTCTTGCGCCAGTTCTTCGGTATCACGAGGGTCGCCCGATGTTGACACGCTGTAGGTCTGATTGAAGATGGTGACCCGGACAATCTCTTTGGGTGCGCCCGGTGTATCCATGCTCCACCCAGATCAGCTCGCGCTCACCAAATCCATTTGGCCTAGCAACTTTTCGATACGAGCCTTTACCTGTTTCCGCTCGGTCCGTAGCTCGTCCAGCTCTTGGGAAAGCCGGATCGCCTTCTGTTCGAGCTCACCGTTTTGCTTCTGGAACCACGCCGATTGTGCCTGTGACTCGTCGCGAGCACCTTTTACCGAGTTCAGCTCTTCTTGTGCCGCGTTCAAATTTTGCCGAAGCTGCTCGTTTTCGCTGCGAAGATTGCTCAGCAACTCGACTGCGCGCGTGATGCGCTGCTCAAGGCTCGCTAGTGTGTCAATGCTCTCTTCTTGAACTGCTTGCATTTGAACTGCTGCTTCCATCTGTCCCACAATCCAATTATCAACTATTGAACTTGGGCCTGATGTGCTGCCTTCGCGGTGGCAACCAGCGACAGAAAGCCAGCCGCATCATTGACCGCGATATCTGCGAGGACCTTGCGATTCAGCTCCACTCCCGCGCGCTTCAACCCGCTGACGAACTTACTGTACGAAATATCCGCCACGCGGCACGCAGCATTGATGCGCACAATCCACAAAGAACGGAAATTACGTTTCTTCAATCGCCGCCCGACGTACCCGTAGCGAAGCGCTTTCTCAACCGCCTCTTGAGCAGACCGGTTCAGTTTCGATTTGGTGAGGAAATAACCCTTCGCCCGGCGCAGCGTCTTATGCCGATAATCTCGGCGATGGGTACCTCTTTTAACTCTTGGCACGTTTTCTCCTTTAGCAATTTAGAACCAGTGATTCGGCTCTCTGAGAGGATGCAGGCACGTGCGGCGCCATGCTCCTGCTCGCTCATTCTATATTCCCCTAAGACACTAGTAAGGCAGCATGCTTCGAAGCTTCGGTTGGTCGGTTGCGTCTGCCACAACGCCTTGACGAAGCTTCCGTTTTCGCGACCGAGGTTTTGATGTCAAAATGTGCCGCGCAAACGCATGATGCCGGACTACTTTACCTGTACCTGTCTTCTTGAAGCGCTTGGACGCACCCTTATGTGTCTTCAACTTGGGCATAATCTGTCCTTGAACCGCACACGCCACTGAAGGCGTGAGCTGACGTGGGAACTACTCAACGAAGTATAACAGAGTGGCAGTTTGAGGTCTTTAAGGCCATAGAGCGTTGAATCGCGATTTGTCCGTGTGCTAAACAGAAAACATCTAGTGTCCGTAAAAAACGCGATCAAGGCAAGCATTCCGGACTCATTTCTTCCAGTAGCTAAGAGCCTTTACTATTCACTCTTTCGGGTAACGATCCGGGCCGTGGTGTGCTTTGGTCGAAGTGCGCGAGAAGTTGGATCCAGTATTAAAGCGCCGGATACAAAATCGACCAATTTCCCGTTACCTCCACCGCTGTTGCGCTTGGAGAAGATACCAATCCGTATGCCTTCCTGTCTGTTGGCAAGACGCTCTCGAACCACCTTCAAGTGTTTAAACACGATCAACGCAAGTTTGTCAGATTTCCGAGACGTGCTGGACTTTGGTTGCGGCTGCGGGGAGAACTTTGATTCACGTGATGAACAACTTTCCGGGTCATCGGTATACAGGAATAGATGTAGATTCCGAGGCGATCGCATGGTGTCGAAATAATCTTCACTCTGCGTCGTTCAAGGTGAATCTGCCGAAGCGTCCTCTTGATTTCGCAGAAGCCAGCTTCGATCTGATCTATGGAATCTCGGTATTTACTCATATCGATAGAGCCAGCGAACAGTACTGGCTCGCGGAACTCTATCGGCTCCTTCGTCCAGGAGGAGTTTTGCTTTTGACTTGTTAACGGCGAATCAGCGGCCAAGCACGCTGGTATCAACTTGCGCGAACTGGAAGGATCACGGGAGGAGGCGTAAAGTTCTTAACCTCTAACAAACTTTCAGGAATCCATCCGGATTGGTACCGGACTAGCTTCAACGATCGCGGGTCTACAGAAAATTTATTTCGCGAGCTCTTTTGTGAAGTTCGCTACGTGACAATGATTCCGGATACGGTTGTCGCCCGAAAAGGCAGCGTGAAGGATCGAGAGACCTCAGATCTCCCGGATTCCGCATAATGATCGAGAACTTTTCGGAGTAAGCCGTTCTTGCTAGTCGGCTGCCCATGCCATGTTTGGTGGACTCGAGTCTTCTTCTGCCATTTCATAAAGCGGCGACAGCTCACGCAGCTTCTTTACTACGTCGACTACCCTATGGCCGACGTAATCAACCTCTTCTTCCGTGTTGAAGCGCCCCATCCCGAATCGGATGGACGAGTGTGCCAGATCGTCGCCCGCTCCGAGAGCCTTCAGAACATAGCTCGGCTCGAGTGTCGCCGACGTACAGGCCGAGCCGCTCGATACGGCAACATCGTTGATCCCCATCAGAAGGCTCTCGCCTTCGACATACGCAAAGCTGATATTCAGGTTATGCGGCAAACGGTGCTTCGTGGAGCCGTTAATGTACACCTCGTCCAGCTCCGTCATCAGCTTATCTTTCAGCTTGTCGCGCAAGAAGCTCAGGCGTTTCGATTCTTCCGCCATTTCTCTCTTTGCGATCTCGCAAGCCGCGCCGAGGCCAACAATTCCTGGCACATTCAGTGTTCCGGACCGCATGCCACGTTCGTGTCCGCCGCCATCAATTTGGGCAGTAATCTCGACGCGAGGATTTCTCCGCCGCACGTATAAAGCTCCACACCCTTTCGGTCCGTAGAGCTTGTGAGCACTCAGCGATAGGACGTCGATCCCGTCGCTCGCTATGTTTACCGGGATTTTGCCTACGGCCTGCGCTGCATCACTGTGGAAAAGCACACCTTTCTCTTTCGCGATTTTGCCAATCTCCTGTATCGGCTGCACCACGCCAATTTCGTTATTGGCATACATGATTGAGATCAAAATTGTTTTATCGGTGATGGCGTCGCGCAATTGGTCCAGGTCGATAAGGCCGTCCTGCTTAACCGGAAGATACGTCACGCGCACGCCTTGCCTCTCCAGCCGCTTGCAGGGATCGAGTACGGCTTTGTGCTCGGTCACCTGCGTGATGATGTGATTGCCGCGTTCCGCATACATCTCCGCAATGCCCTTCAGCGCGAGATTGTTCGATTCAGTTGCGCCGCTGGTAAAAACAATTTCCTTAGCCGTTGCTCCGATCAAATCTGCTGTTCGTTTTCGGGCTTTCTCGGTTGCCTCTTCGGCTTCCCACCCAAAACTGTGATTCCGCGAAGCCGCGTTTCCAAATACATCGACGAAGTACGGCTTCATGGCTTCGAACACACGGGCGTCCATGGGCGTCGTAGCATGATTGTCCATGTATATCGGCAATTTCTCAACTCTCATTTCCGTAGCGAACCATGCAAATCGGAAGACCTCGTCGTACTCCGAAGAGCTATCAGCGGGCTGACCATCGCTTCGTCCGGCTGATCATCAGAGTCCTGCAGCATATCTTGAATGCTGACGCTCTCAAGCAATCGCAGAATGCCCTCATGGATACGCCGTAGCGGGCGTTTTACGGTGCATCGGGTCGAGTGATCGCATAGCACCTCTTCCGTGAAACAATCTGCTAATACGATAGGCCCGTCAATAGCGCGAATCACTTCAAGAGCCGAGATGAGCCGCGGATCTCGCGCCAATCGATACCCCCCATGGGTTCCAAATTCCGATACAAGAAACCCGCTCTTCCCCAGCTTTTGCAGCAGCTTAGAGGTGACTGGCAGCGGTATACCGCATTCTTCAGCGACTTCTTTAGCGCTCACCGCTGCTCCGGTCTCGCGCTGGCGCAACGCAAAATGCTTGAGAGCAATGAGACTATAATCCGCCTTTTTTGTAAGTCGAAGCATTTTTGAATGCGGTTCAGCGGTTGGGCACAAAAAATCTGGGACCAACGGGGTATCACTTCATTTATAGCACGGGAACGGAAACGGCGGCCGCAAGTTTATCTTTTGCAAAATCAGGAGCTTGTAAGCGATACCGCAGGGAAATTCATGATGATTCCCTAGCTGTGATCAGCGCCGGTAAGCAGCTCCCGTGATCCGTTTATTCCGCGTATTCATTCCGGCTACTGTTGTTGCCCTCCTGTTTTCTGAAATCGTTCTCGTTCTCGCCTGCTATTCCGTAAGTTCCCTCTTTACCCTCGGCACGGATCCAGTCTTCTACCTGTTTGCAGAGGCCAACTACTGGAAAATTCTACTCGTGGCGGCTTGCATCATCCTGGCCCTGTATTTTCAAGATTTGTACACCGATCTGCGGATCATCTCGCGAATCCTACTGACGCAACAAATCTCTCTGGCGGTTGGCTGCGCTTTGCTGCTGATGGCCTTCCTTGGATACCTGAATCCGGATCTACTCATTGCGCGATGGCTTATGGTAACCGGCAGCCTGGCCGTCATCGTGGTTCTCCCTTTGTGGCGGATCTTCTATTGGAGATGCGTGGTTGTAACGCTTCGCTCAGAACGTGTGCTCCTGCTGGGAAACTCAAACATACTCGACGAGGTCATAATGCATCTTTTGGAAAGGCCGCATTTCGGATACTCGATTCTGGGCTACCTTTCTGAAAAGCCCCATGGCGCTGCAGAAACGGCGCTTCGCGGTTCCCGAATTCCTTGCTTGGGACCGATCGACGATCTGCGCAAAGTTTGTGAGGAGCGCAGACCGACCAGGATCGTGGTGGGTATGGCTGAGCGCCGGAACCGGTTGCCAGTGCAGGAGTTGCTCGAGCTCCGCTTTGGAGGAGTGATCATTGAAGACGCGGCCGATACTTACGAAATGGCGATGCGCCGGGTATCTAGTCGAAGTATTCAGCCCTCTCAGCTCATATTCTCGTCCGAATTAGGCCCTCGTCCCCATGCCATAGCCATTCAGAATTTTTACTCTTTTGTGATCGGAGTTGCGGGTCTGGTTGTATTTTTGCCATTCATGATGATCGCGGCTTTGGCGGTCAAGTTATCTTCGCCTGGGCCGGTGTTCTATCGACAACGCCGAGTTGGCATGAATGGTCGCGTATTCACCTTGTGCAAATTTCGCTCAATGTATGCTGATGCTGAGGCACGCACAGGGGCAGTGTGGGCAAAGGTGGGCGATCCGCGCATTACACCTGTTGGTCTCTGGCTTCGAAAACTTCGGCTCGACGAGTTACCACAGCTTTGGAATGTGGTGAAGGGTGAGATGGCTATCGTGGGTCCACGGCCCGAACGTCCGGAGTTTGTGGACTTGCTCGGCGGCCAAATCCCCTACTATCGCCAACGCCTCGCAGTCAAGCCAGGGATCACGGGATGGGCGCAAATCAATCACAAATATGGCGATACGCAATTAGACGCGATGATCAAACTTGAATACGATCTTTACTACATCAAGAACGTCGCACCCGCGCTCGATTTTTACATCATCTTTCATACGCTCAAAGTGATGATCCTAAGCCGTGGCGCACAGTGAACGTCCTCTTTCAACGGGGAACTATTCAGGTTAAGATGCTGTTTTCGGTTTATAGTGCGCGGCTTGCGTGGGCGACCGGCGCTCTCGAGAGAGGTGTATGAATGCGAATTTTGGCGTCTTCCGTCGCGTTGCTTGCGATTGCTCTCAGCAATCTGAATACAGAGTCTCAATCGAGAGCGGTAGACGCTCGCGTCCCAGTCTGAAAGCCCGCATGATCCTACGATTCGTTGGCAGTTCGATACACACGGTTGAGTGTTTTCCTCGCCCACAGTTGTGGGCAACCTGCTGTTGTCGGATCCTGCTCCGGAAATTTCTATGCCCTGGATCGCGATACTGGGCGTGTCCGCTGGAGTTACGACATCAAACAAGACGGCAATCAAAACAGCTTCCACGGCGATCCGCTAGTCACAGGTGACCTGATCCTGATCGGGACGGATGCCGGCAGGCAAGGTCACGTTTACGCGTTTGAGCGCACAATGGGCAAGGTCAGATGGAAGTATCTCGCATGGAGTGGCGTTGCCGATGACGTTGGTGTCGCTTCGGACATCGTGCGCAGAGGAAAGTATGTTTACGCAGTCGCCCAAGGCGACGAATTGCTGTGCCTGAATCTAACCGATGGCAGTGTCCTTTGGACGTTCTCGAGCAAGTTCGACCGCAAAAAATTTGCCTGGAGCAACTCACCTGTGCTCGAAGGTAATCTGGTCTTGTTTGGTGGCCTGGATGGGCGCGTTTACGCGATCCATGCGGACTCAGGCAAGGTGGTTTGGCAAACGGACCTCCACTCGCCAATCAGCACTACGCCCGCCATTTCGCACGGCAGCATATATGTGGGCAGTAAGGACAACCATTTCTACCGGCTGCAATTAAACGATGGCGCCGTTATCAGCTCTATCGCGCTCGACGGCTTGCCATGGTGGCACATAAACATCGTTGGTAATTCTCTTTTGACGTTCCTATATCACCCTGCGAGAAGAGTAGCCGGAAAGACCTTCGAGCCCAGCGATATTGTCTCGATAGATCTCGACCTAAAACGGGTACAGTGGGTCCGCAAATGCCCCGATGATTCCGACCCGTGGACCTCCGCGCGGCCATATGTGTTTAAAGGTGATGTGCTCGTCGGCGATGATCGCGGAAAACTTTTCGCGTTGCATCATAATGACGGCTCAATCGCCTGGTCACACCAGTTCCCGTCACGGGTGATTCGGGGCATTGGTGAATCGAACGGTACGCTCTACGTCGGCACGATTCACGGCATGGTTTATGCGTTCCTTCCAGGCAAGTAGATTGCCTGCCGCTTTCTGAATCTATTTACTATCGAAGCGCAACGCCACCTCTGAACCATATCGGCGGTAGTCGGAAAAGCTCATCTGGTTCCACTCGCGGCGGTTTGACTCCTCGTAGGATACTTCGTACTCGCCTGCGTTCGGCAGCAGCCAAGTCTTCCCGTTGAGCTCGACCATCTCTAGGCTAACGCTCCATCGCACTTCCGAAATTCTGGTCTCCAATGGAATAGCCGAAGAGGTCCGCTCGATCTTTAATATCTGCCCGGACGATAGCGAAACCCAAACGTCGGTGCGAAATGGGAGGTGATAATGCGTGGCCTCGACTTCGAGGTCCCATGGACTGTCTTGTTCGGAAACTTCGAACCGATAAAGCGCCGTCGCAACTCCATTAAGCTCCGTCTTTGTCTGGAAGAGCACTACTTGGGAACCAAGCAAAACCTGCGTCTGGCGCAGCAGGGTCCCAAATTCGCCTTCCGACCACGCTCCAGAAATGCTGGAGATATGCGCTCGTGGCCTATTGTTTTGACGAACATCGGTGTAGTGTTCGACGCCATTTTCAAAGGAGACCTTAGTTAAGACGGTATCGATTCGACGCCCCTCAACCCCGCCCAGCGCTCCTTTGTATCGGTCCATTCTTTCGTTGCAGACGAAACTTTGGAGATCTGAATAGAGCAGCTCGTTCGCCAGCCTGACTTTTGCCAGGGGCTCTATACCTAAAGACTGCCGTCAATTCGCCTGGAGCGTTCGCCGGATTAGATCCATCCGCCGTTGACCCGGAAGAGGACGTTAGCGCGATCGTACGGGAATCGCTTGCAGGTTCAATCCACGCAGCACTGGCCGAATGCGTCGGCCAAGTCAAAACACTTAAAAAAACAGCCGAACATAAGCTCACGCGAATTTTCATTTACCCTCATCGCGGGCTGAGTAATCGGCGTTCCTGAATTGCTAGAACCGTCCTCACGACTGATTAGCGTATCGGTGACGCTTGCCCGACACACACGTAATCGGCCAATTTCTCTGGAAGCTTTAGAAACGCGTGGGTCTGGCTTTGAATTTTCGTGGGAACAACGACCAAGCCTTGTCAGGAAAGAGACGGATTGAAGAATTAGTGGGCGTTCTTGCGATAGGCAAGCACGGCCTTTTCATGCTCGAGGAGCTTGGCCGAAAACTGATGCGAGCCGGAACCGTCGGTCTTTGCGACAAAGTAAAGAAAATCCGTCTCGGCAGGATGCAACGCCGCTTTGAGAGAAGCGATTCCCGGATTCGCGATAGGCCCGGGAGGAAGACCTGTGTGGGTATACGTGTTATACGGATTTCCGCTGGCCAGATCCGATTTGTGAATGACGCCTCGATAGCGCCTGTCGAGCAACGCCGCATAAACCGTGGTTGGATCGCACTGCAGCGGCATGCTTAAACGCAGCCGGTTCGTAAATACCGCCGCCACCAGCGGCCGCTCCTGTGAAATCGCAGTTTCCTTCTCGATCAAGGAGGCCAGTGTCACGATCTTGTGCGTTTCCGGAGCCCTCGCGTTTCCGCCTGAAAGCATCCAGTGCTTTCGAAAGTCGCGCGTCATCGCCTCGCAAAGCTGCTTGCCCGTAGTGTTGTGGGTCAGCCTATATGTCGAAGGGAACAGATACCCTTCTAAGGTCGGCGCTACAGGATCGAGGTCGCGAATAGACTGCGGGTTTGCCGCTGCCTTTAAAAACTCATCCGGATCCACCATATCCGACTGATGCAGCAACGCAGCAATATCGAAAATGTTGCTCCCTTCAGGCACTGTGAAATCTTCGTAAAATATCTCGCCACGCCGGATCTTTTCGAATACCTGCCACGGGGTTTGGGCTGAGCCGAACCGGTATTCGCCAGCTTGGAGAGTTATTCGCGGGTGAAGCGCACGAATAGCGTCGAATGCCCAACGGGATCGCACAACTCCTTTCTCGGCTAGTTGGCGCGCGATCTCGCGGGATGACATTCCGTGCTCGATCTCAACAAATGCCTCTGTTCGAAAGCCTCGGTACGGCCCAAAATACCAGTAGCCACCAAGTGCACAGCCCACCAGCACTGAAAGTACAACTCCAATTGTGATGAAACGGAAAAATCGGCGCAGCGCACCGTCTTCACTAGCCAAGACGGCCTCCCGGTTGCGGACAAGCCGGCGTTGAGCACTGCCCCAAATAGCTCTCGAGCAATAGCATGGCTGCCAGGCGATCTACTGCATTCTTGCGCTGCTCGAGCGAAGCGCCCGCATCCCGCATCAGGCGTTCGGCTTGAACCGAGGTCAAACGCTCATCCAAAAACACGACCGGCAGCTCGAGGAAATTCCCAAGCCGCTCCGCAAATTCCCTGGTGTATTCACTTTGCCGGCTCTCGGAACCGCTCATGTGGAGGGGCGTGCCGACCAGCAGACATCGAACCTTCCACTCGCGGGCAATTTCTTTCAGCTTCTCGAGGTCAGCTCTGATCCGCGTGCGCTGCAATGTCTCAAGACCTTGTGCCGTAATTCCAAGTTCATCGCTAACGGCAAGCCCAATTCTCTTCTTGCCGACATCGAGCGCTAGTATACGCCCGCGATGCCGGTTCAGCACCGGCATCTCAGCATCTTGATTCAAGTTCTCCAACTTCGGATTATAGAGGGGAATTACGTGCTAGAGTAGCGATACCGAGGCCGTTGCTTGCTTTGGCACTGTTCAATCCCCCGCTCCCCTCTCAAAAGCTGCTCAGCGTTGGGACTTCGCTGATTGCATCGACTGCGCTGATAGCGCTGCTGTATTACGGACGCGATTTCTTCGCGGCGCTGATAGTGTCTGCGCTTTGCGCTTTTATTCTCGATCCCGTCGTCGTAGCCGTGATGAAGTTACGCCTCCCCAGGCCCGCTGCTACGGGCATTGTCATCGCGGTTGCCTTTGTTGCCGTATATCTACTTTCGGCCATGGCGTGGGGCCAGCTCTCAATTTTCGCGGACGATTTGCCGATTTACGCTTCGCGGCTAAATGAGTTATGGGACAAAGCCAACCAGCGGCTTGATGATGTAGAAAAGCAGAGCATCGACGCCATCGTTCCGAGCAGCCTGCGACAACAGGAAGAGCAGATCCAGCAAAAGCCGCAAGAGGCTATGAAAGCTAGAAGGCGGCGCGCCGGTCTGCCCGTACAGTCAGCTCAGCCCGCCCCACCCACGGTTCAGGACGTCCGGGTCCACACCGATCCAAAACCCGTTATCGCGAGTCTGTATAACTACGTCTCCGGCTATTTTCATGCACTGCTAATGCTTTCGTTCATCCCATTTCTCGTTTACTTTATGCTGAGTTGGCGCGACCACATCCGCACAAGCGTGCCGAGGCTTTTTCAGGGCGACCAACGATATGCAGTCGGAAAAAGCTGGTCGGGGATAGGCGATTCGACGCGAGCTTATGTGCTCGGCAATTTTCTCCTCTGGATTTGTCTCAGCAGCGCGAGCGCGATTACGTTTTTCTTTTTGGGCGTGCCTTACTGGCCGCTAATTGGTCCGCTGAGTGGATTTTTCAGCCTGGTTCCGTACGCGGGTTTGCCCTTGTCGATCGTGCCTCCAGTGCTTGCGGCCCTGGCGGTCACAAATCAGTTCAAAATCGTAGTTACTCTTGCGCTTGTCACGGCCCTGCTTCACGTGGTCGCGATGAACTTTCTTTACGCCAAGATTATCGGAAAGCGTGTGAAACTGAATCCGCTAGTCGTAACGATCGCTCTGATGTTTTGGGGTAGCGTTTGGGGCGGCGTCGGACTCATCCTGGCAATCCCCATCACCGCAGCCCTGAACCGTCTGCGACAACGTTGAGCCACTAGAAGCGTATGGCAAGCTTCTCGGCGATTAGACAACGCGGGCCGCAATGGGAGGATTACTCCCCGCCACGAGGATCACCGCTTTGTCCCTCGCACCGTCTGTCCTCAAATAGGCGAGAGCAACCACTTCGCCGAGACTCGGCGAATATGCCGCTGACGTAATTTCCCCGACATCTTTTCCGTCAGCTCTGAGCTTCGTGCCCGCGGCAGGCACGCTCGTATTTTGAATGCGAACAGGCGTTAGCAGCCGATGAATCTGAGCGCGCGAGCGTACTCTTTCAACGATCTCCTGACCTAAATAGCAGCCTTTGTTGAAATGAACGGCGTGCATTGCTTGAGTTTCCTGAGGCAGGTATCTTTCAGTGATATCTTCCCCATACCTCGGAATACCATTTTCCAAGCGCACGATCCGTGCTTCTGACGCGGTTGCATTGGGAATCGCAAGTTCCGCAAAGCGACGCAGTAGATCGCCTTTATGCCCTGGCAAGAGAAAGATGCGAATGCCTTCTGGACCTGTACTCGCCGTGCGCGCAACGAAGCCCGTTCCCCAATCCGACGCAGAATACTTTTTTTTCGGTCGAGAGATTCCAAGCTTTTCCGCGCATTCAAGACTTTGCGGACCTTCTAGTCCGATCGCGGCCCACTGCTCGGTCTCATCTTCGATCGTGACGTCGTCCGCAATGATGTATTTATCCAAATGGTCGCGAAGCTTGCCGCAGGTCTCCGACTCTGTATCCAGAAATAGAGTTTCGCCTCGATTGTAGATGTTGGCGTCGGCCAATATCCGGCCTTGTGCGGTCAAGAAGAACGCGTATAATCCATCCCCCGGCTGCAAGTCTTGGATATGATTCGTGCTCATCGCATGAAGCAGTCGGGCGCGATCTTCCCCGCTCGCGCGTAGTTTCCCGCGGGCAGAGAGGTCGATCCATGCCGCGCTTTCGCGCAGTGCTTCATAACCGGTCATATGCCTTCAATGGATTAGATGCCGCTCACAACCCTTGCTGCGCCAAAGATCGAAGATAAGCCGAGATTAAAACCACCATCAGTCCCGACACGGCGATGCTCACCAGTCGGTGTTTGCTCTTGCCGCCTACCCTGACATCGCCATATGGCGAGGTGACCCACAGGATGGCGGCTGAAAATATGTGCGCAACCAGCAGCATTTTAATCCCAAACCACATCTGGTAGGCGTAGGCATGCTTCGGTCCGCCGAGTAAATTATAGAAACTCGAGCCGACAATCAGGACCAGCAGAGTAAATAGCGTACTTCGATACTTCTTTTGTGCTCGACCAGCGGCGTCGAGTCGAACCTCTTCCGGTAAAGCGTTGAGCGTCGGCACGGGGATCTGGCGCGCGTATACAATGCCGCCCAGCAACGCGATTGCCGAGCTAATGTGAATGAATCGGAATAATACGTGATAGACGAGATTAGGCGTCACGTTTTCGAGTATAGATGTACGATCTTCCTCGTACACGCCGGGTCTCAATAATCGAGCAACTCCCTCACACATGGCTCGAGCCCGGGGACACAGGCGTAGGCATTCCCGCCATAAATCGTGTTCTCGCCCTCGAAGCTAGCGAATCTACCGCCCGCCTCTTCAATGATCAGTTTGAGGGGCGCGAGATCCCAGGGCGCGGCGTTCGGTTCAATCCAGAGGTCCGTTTGTCCATGAGCAAGCAGCATTGCGTCCATCGCTCCGCCAAGGCTCCGAACCGCCCAGAAGCGCTGGAGCCAAGGCACAAGCAACGGGGCAAATCGACTCACCCCAATCTTGTTGAAGCCATTGAAAGCCAGGACTGCTTGCGCGGGATCGGATTTATCTGATACGTGCAGACGGGTATCATTCGCCCAGGCGCCCTCGCCGAGCCCCGCCCATAGCAGTAGACCTTGTTTGGGACTGTGTGCCGCGCCAGCCACGATCTCTCCGTCTTGCTCCAGTCCTATCAGAACTGCCCATAGCGGAATTCCGCGCACGAAATCGCGAGTACCATCAATTGGATCGATAATCCATCTCCGGCCATTGCGGCCTTCGCGGTTTGCTCCCTCCTCGCCTAGCACCCCGTCTTCCGGAAATTCCCGTTCTAACCGGTCGACAATGAGCTTCTCGCAAGCCCGGTCGGCAGCCGTTACCGGGGATTCGTCAGACTTCAGCTCAGCTCGCACCCCGCGCCGCTGATAATCCAAAGCCATCGCCCCTGCCTCTTGAGCCAGCAGCTTAGCAGCTTCTATCTCACGCTGAAACGTCATGGTTAATTGCGTCGTCCCCCGTTTTTACCAAACGAACTCCCTTACATAAGAGTAAGATGAATACAAATCACTGCTTTCCTACCAGGTTTTATGCGGAAGTTAGCCTGAAGGTTCATTAACCTTTTATATACTCATTTCAGGGAGAGATGTTCATCTTCTCCCGCAGGAGTCGAATGGACCAATCGTACTTCGTTGTGGACGCCCAATCATCCGACGGGCGAATTAGACAGATACATATCACTCGCAAATCTATTGCTTGGGTTCTGGGTGCCATCTTCCTGGTTTTTATCTTTGCTGCCGTTCTTTTCTCAAGCTATGTGCAGATGAGCTGGAAAGTCGCCCATTACGATCAGTTGCGAGCCCAATTCAACCAGCTACGGGGCCGCTACCAGGAGTTGCAGCGCATATCGCGGCAGCATAGTGAGCAGATGGCTGCGCTTGAGAACCTGGCAACTGAGGTTTCCGTTTCCTACGGGATCAATCAGCACCCTTTCTCGAAGAACGCCGCCACACGGCCGTCAGCCGAGCTGTCTCCGAGCGTTAAGGAGTCGATCGAGGAATACAATTTCCTGAAGTCCGCAAATTTTTCGAGTATCTATCACCACTTTGCGTACCAGTGGCAGGTCCACAGCCGACCGAGCTTATGGCCGGTAAATGGCATTCTGAGCAGCTCGTTCGGCGGAAGGACGGACCCTTTTTCTGGTGAGGGTGCCTTCCACACGGGGATTGACTTGGCAACCGCTTCTCGAACGCCCGTGCACGTTACCGCGGATGGCGTAGTCTTGAGCGCAGGGTGGAGCGGAGCCTACGGCAAACTTGTGGTAGTCGACCACGGCAATGGACTGGAAACCTACTACGCCCACCTTTCCCAGTGGCTGGTCATTCCGGGGCAGGAAGTGCGGCTCGGAGAGGTGATAGGGTTGTCGGGTGCCACCGGGCGCGTCACTTCACCGCACGTACACTATGAGGTTCGCGTGAGCGGCACGCCGGTGAATCCTTACAGGTATTTGGCGAAGGCACAACGCTCGCAACCCACCCACCCTGCGCAGAGCGACCTGGGGCTTTGATTGCAACGGCGGATTTTAGATCCGCATCTTCCAGCTAGTGATAAAGGGCATCACGCGGCGCATAATGTTCGCCGTATTGCCGGGCGGTTTGGTCGCGCTGAGCAACGTTCCGGCTAGAGAACGCCGCCCTCTGCCGCAGGTGGGCGAATTCTTCCGTTTCGCTGATCCCGCAACGGAGACTCTGGTCGTCCGCCTGACTAATCCCGCAACCGCTAGCCTCCTTCCCGCGGCGTCCAATCGGTTCATTTCGTCAAAGCGCCGCATTCTTATCTTTTCTTCTGATCGCACAGGGAGACCAACTCCCTTTCAGCTTGATTTGCGAACAGGCCGCCTTCGGCAGCTGGCGCAGACAGCGGATCTGCTGCCGCATTCGTTGTGCATGGAAGAGAGCGAGCGTGTTCTTTACTTCATCGATGGGGGCGCGTTGAAGGAGGTTGCTCTAGCAAATCTGAGATCTCGAACACTCGCCGAAGAGGTGAGTGCATTCAGTACTGAGAAGTCTTCTTCAGAACTCATCGTCGTGAGGCACGGACGACTCGAGCAGCTAAGTGGTGCGGCCTCGATGCTGGCAGACAACATCGGATCTAGTTTCGATCCGTTGATGCGACCAGGCGGGAAGGGATGTTTTTTTGCGCGGGATGTATCTTTAGAGGATCGAGAATTTTGGTACGCTCCTCTACCGAGCGAGGCGATGAAACCTATGCTGCTGGCCAAAGGACGCATATCGAATCCGATTTGGTCTCCTGACGGGCATTCACTATTGTTCCTGCGAGAGGTGCAAACCAATGTGCTACTTTCGGAGCTTCACGAAGTGGTCCCGGAGACGGGAGCCGAGCAGCGCGTCGCTGCAACCAGTCAATTTGCAGCGTTTGCCCCAAACGGAGACGCGTCAGTATTCGTGGGGGCAAGCCGAAGCAAAGCTCAGCCGAACGTCGTACTACTGCTTCGGGCAGTGAAACGCGAACTCACTTTGTGCGAGCATCGAGCCAGTCGTCCGGCATCGGTCTCTCCCGTCTTCTCTCCAGACAGCCGCCGCGTATACTTTCAGAGCGATCACGAAGGTAAGTCCGCCCTGTATTCCGTAAACGTGGAGTTATTAGTCGAGCCCACTTAAGCAAACTATATGTGAGAGTACCTCGAGCTCAGTCCTGAGCCTCTTTAGGCCCATTTTTAGATTCATGTCCAAGCTGCGGCGAGCGCGACATTCTGTGCAATAGCAAAAATGAGACAAGCAGCCCGACGCCGAACAGAGAAATGGTTCCTGGTTCTGGAACCGCTGGAACAGGGGGCGGTGTCGCGGGTGAAAGAACAGAAGGCATAGAAGCATTACTTGGACCTCCGGGACGATTCGGAATGAGCGGAGTCGTGACATACGAAGGCGCTGAAATGGGGACCGCCAACGGCGATTGCTGTATTGGAGGCCAGTTCGCGAATGCGTTCAGAGCTGGTGCTACTGCCGCTGGAAGAAACAGCGCGGCACGTGGCGCTTGGGACGGGAGAACAGGGGACTCCGGGGCTGAGCGCAGGTCCGCAAGGCTTAGTTGTGGAAGCAGCTCGAGGCTAAACGCCGGCAAGGACAAGAGCCGGTCGGCTGGCTGTAAAATCGTCGTATTTCCTTTTGGCACATCGGAGAGGCGATTACCGCAGCGTGTCCGCGCATAATTAGTGCCGTCCGTAACTAAGACTTCGCCTTTTGGAATGAGTAGTTTCTTATAAGTCCAGAAAATACGATTTTTCAGGCGAAACGAGGCGTACTGGAATTGGTCGTTCGTTAATTTCACAAGCTGAGCAGAGTTCAGATTAAAGTCAGCATAGTGTTCGCGGATCAGAGGATCCTTTTGAATCGCGGCACGAAGCTCGGCCGGCGAGTAAACACCGCCCGGAATCACTGAATACGGATAATTGGGACGGAGCGATCTGACCTCCGCAGGAATCTGCACCTCTCGTGCCGTTGCATGTCCCTTTATGGACGCAGACGCAAGCGAGCGCCGTTCATACTCGTGAAGCGCAAGCACAGGCAAAAAGGCGCAGAGCCCAAAAATCAGAAATCGAAGCTTAAACATTCAGCCTTCCTTAAATGCGCCTATATACAATTTTGTGAAAAGCATACTTACTCGATCTAAGTCGGCGGGCTATCTGGCGCTTGCGACGCAACTAAGTGACTTAGCAGTCGCTTAGTCTACTTATCGTCTGATTTAGAGGATTACGAGCGAGGTGAAGCTATATTACGCCCATTACTTCTCTGCTGTAAGACTGGGGCGTCGTAAGCGCGGTCGCAGCTACTTAGGCTTATGTGCAGGAACGGGATAGGTGTTTGAAAATGTCCGGGCAGCATGGGTTTATGACGCTTCCCGATCCAGGGCGTAGATCTCATCGAAGCTCGTGTCACGCTGGAATGGCGGCGAACCGTCCGGGGCGAGACCAGTCCAAGGGCCGAAAGTGCCCACAGTTCGCCGGAAATCCTTCAGGTTTACTATCCGCTCGATCTTTCGGTCACGAACGCGCACCCGGAAAAATGCGGGGGCAGTACGGAATGTGTCGAATAGATGTACTCACTATTGCTAGACCAGGTCGGATTGCCGAATCTGCTTTCGCGAGTTCCGCCCATCGCTGGGAATGCAAATCAAACAGAAGCAGTGGGATCGGTCTGCACGGCCAGGTCCGCCTCTCCGCGATTCGTGGTGAACAGGTTCGCAGGTTTCAAATCCCTATGAATGATTCCGCGTGCATGCGCCGCTTCGAGTCCGTCTGTGATCTCAATGTCCCCGTCGAGTAATGTTCCAGCGGAACAGGCTTACCGGTGATCCGGCGTTTAAACGTTCGGCTTTCCAGCAACTCCATTGCAATATAGGGCCAACCTTCGAATTCCTCAACTTCGTAAATCGTACAGATGTTGGGATGATTAATGGCGGCCGCAGCTTGCGTCTCATGCTGGAAGCGCTCAATTGCGGCTCGGTCGCGGGTTACGTCTTCAGGAAGAAACTTCAGCGCAACTTCGCGCTTGAGCTTCAGGTCTTCGGCGCGGTACACGACGCCCATACCGCCGCCGCCAAGCTTTTCCAGGATGCGATAGTGCGAAAGGATCTGGTTCAACACTGCAGGTGTACAGGTTAATTCAGGTTATCGCAGAAATTCAGGACAGAGCTAGTGACTTCTCAGGGCGCTTCCCAATCGAGCGCGTAGATTTCATCGAAACTGGCATCACGTGTGAGTAGGGGCGAGCTATCCAGCGCGAGACCAGCCCACGGTCCGAATGTACCCATTTTTCGCGGGACATCGCCGAGGTCGACAAGCCGCTGTACCTTCCGATCGCGAAGGCGGAGCCGAAAAAACGCAGTACCTTTGCCCAGAGTGTCGAAATAGATGTATTTGCTATCGGGAGACCAGGATGGATATCCGAAACTCGCTGTAGCCAGTTGTGTCCACTTGTTGGATTGGAAATCAAAAAGGAAAAGCGTCCGCGAGTCGGTCGAAAGAGCTGCGATGTAACGGCCATCCGGAGACCAGCGTGGAGAATACAGTCCCTTGGATCCTGGCACCGCCGAACTCTGGCCCGTGGCTAGGTTCAGGATATGAATTTCCAACTCGGCTGATACCTGGGACGGATTGCACCCAAACGCAAGCGACTTCCCGTCAGGGGACCACGCGGGGTCGTAATTGTCCGGACCATTCGTAACCTGCTTGGGCGCGCCTCCATCCGGTTGCACAATAAATATCCGTTGGGCCTCTCCCGGCTCATAGCCCATAAAAGCAATGTGCTTCCCGTCGGGCGACCACCTCGGCAAACTCGCGTGCATCGGACCAGCGCTGAGTTGCAGCCGTTGCTCGCCGCTCACGGTGCTCCGCCATAGCGTACCTTCCGGGTAAGTAACATAGGTTACCCACTGCCCATCTTGGGAGAAATCGAGGCCCTCGGCGGAAATGCCGGCCAGCAGCGGACTAAACGCCTTTGATGTCGTGTCATACCGAATGATCTCGATTCGAGGCTGACGACCTCCTACAAACAGACGCTGGCCATTCGGGCTTGGAACTGGTCCATACGTATTCATCGGCACGGTTGTCAACTGCATTGGTTCATGGTGGGCTCTTCGAAATAGACTAACTTGCTCCCGCACCGCCCAGATGCTGCTTAGGTTGTTCTCTGTCGCCTGAAAAACGAAGTACCGTCCGTCGCGGGTCCAGTTGCCGCAACATTGGTCATCGCGCCAACCAGGAAATAAGGCATGCGGATTCTGTCCTTCGCTGGAGATCTCCCATAAGGCTCCTCCAATTTGAGCTCCTGAGTACTTCGAAACAGCGTAGGATTGGCGCCCTAGTGTAAAGCGAATTTTCTTCCCGTCAGGCGACCAACGAGGGGAAAAAGCCGTCCCGGCAAGGGTTGCGATTTTACGAGCGTACGTTCCATCGCTCCGCGCAATGCCGATATCATTTCCGTTGCTGTAAACCAATTGCCGGCCGTCCGGAGACCATGCCGCGTCGTCAACTAGCAGCCCATTCAGGGGCCGGGGTGAGCCCTTTACAATCGGGACCATCCAAAGTCTTAGCCGATCCAGCCCATAGGGGCTTTGTCCGTTCATCGGACCTTCATCGCTTCCAACCAGAAGGCGCAAACCATCCGATGACATGTCCAGCAGGCTCGCATTCTTCGGAGATATGGAGAGTGGAGACGACTCTCCGCCCGCGGCCGATACCTGGTAGGGCTCTGGAAAGATATAATTCCCCGTGTTGAAGTAGACTTGCGAGCCGTCGGTCACAAATGGGACGACCTTCGTCAGGCGATCATGCGTGATCTGACTCATGCTCAACGCTCTCGGCGGCGGGATTGGGCGGGCAAGCAGGAAGACCGCTGCAGCAACGAGGAGGCAAACGGCGATAGCGAACAACCAGCTTGCTCCACGTAGTCGCTGGTTTTTTACCCGGAGATGCGATAGGTCGGAGAGTCTCGTCCTCGACATCTGACCCGTGTCCATCTCTTGCTGGGCGCGCCTTAAATCCGCTCGCAAATCAGCAGCAGTCTGATATTGTCTATCGGGATCTTTGTCCAGGGCTTTCGTGATGATGCGTTCGAGCGAATCCGGCAACTCTGGATTGAGACGGGCAACCGGTTCCGGCGAGGCATGCAACCGATCGGCCGTGGCCCGCCCCGCACTCGCCGCCTCGAACGGCGGTTTCCCGGCCGCCATCTCGTAGAACACCATACCTAAACTGAAAAGATCCGCTTCGAGATCCAGCCCATCTCGGCGTGTCGGCTCCGGGGCTATGTAGGCCGGGGTTCCCAGCGGAGCGCCCACGTCCGCCTGGCTGACAGGCTGCGGGTTACCCGAAGCAGCCGCAGCTATCGCCTTTTGTTGAGGACGCAGCTTCGCCATCCCAAAATAGAGAATTTTCGCCTCTCCCGCTTTGGTGATGAATAGGTTTGTGGACTTCAAATCTCGATGGACGATACCGCGCTCGTGTGCTGCCTCGAGTCCGTCTGTGATCTGAATGGCCCAGTCCAGCCAGGTGTCTGCCGGAATCGGTTTCCCGCCGATCCGTTTTTCCAGGGTTTCGCCTTCCAGTAGCTCCATAGCCAAAAACGGCGAGCCATTGAACTCTCCGATTTCATACACGGTGCAGATATTGGGATGACTGATCGCAGCGGCAGCACGCGCTTCACGCTGGAATCGCTCGACCGCTGCCGAATCGCCCGTCAACTCTTCTGGAAGGAACGCCAGGGCCACTTGCCGATCGAGCCTCACATCTTCGGCGCGGTACACAGCGCCAATGACGCCATCCCCGAGCTTCTCTATAACGCGATAGTGCGAAACGGTTTGCTTCAGCACGAGGTGAACTCTGCGGATGCGAGGTTAACCTAAGATTAGCGCATAGGGTAAATGGACCCAGATTCGCACTGCCTTATGGGGCTTCCCAATCCAGCGCATAAATCTCATCGAAGCTGGCATCGCGTGCGAGTAGCGGGGAGTCGTCGGGGCCTAGACCGGTCCAAAAGCCGTAAGTGCCCACTTTTCGGAGGACGTTCTTGAGACCGACCACCGGCTCGACCTTCCGGTCCCGAATTCGCACCCGGAAAAACGTTGGGTCATTGCCCAGCGTATCGAAGTATATGTATTTACTATCTCGCGACCACGAGGGGTACCCGAAATTCGCTTTCGCCAGTTCCGTCCATCTTTTCGACTCCAGATCAAAGAGGCTAAGAACTCGCGTGTCGGTTGAAAGAGCAGCAATGTAACGCCCATTGGGAGACCAACGTGGCGACCAAAGTGACTCGGACCCGGGCAATACAGAAACCCTGCGTGTAGTCAAATCGAGCACCTGGACTGCCACTTTGCGTGGTTCTTGCAGCTCCCCGAGCGGGTAGGTGCCGAAGGCAAGCGAGTTTCCGTCCGGCGACCAAGTCGGATCGATCCTGGTCTCGCCAGTAGTAAGCTGCTGAAGTTGCCCACCTTCGGCGCGCAGCACACACAGATTCGCTCTTTGGCCCGGATAGGAGCCTGCGAATGCGATCCGTGTCCCATCGGGTGACCAACGGGGCAAGCTGGCGTGAAGCGGAGGACTGGTGAGTTGAACCCGACTCTTTCCGTCGACCGTACTTCGCCACAGCGTACCTTCGGGATAAGCAACATAAACAACCCGGTTGCCATCTCTTGAGAAATCTAGTCCCTCTGCAGAAGTTCCTGAGAGAAAGGGCAGAAACTGCTTTGTTTTCGCGTCGTAGCGCACCAATTCGAAACGTGATTGACGTCCCCCAACAAAAAGTTGCTTCCCGTCGAAGCTCGGACTGGGCCCGTAAGTGTCCATCGGCCCGGTTGTCAGCTGGACCGGCTTTTGGCTGTCTTGCCGGAAAAAGCCGCTTTTCTCTCGCATTCCCCAAACCGTCGTTACACCCTTGCTTTCTGCCTGGAAAACAAAATACTTTCCGTCCCGCGTCCAACTGCCACAACATTGGGCATCACGCCAGGCAGGGAATAATGGATGCAAGTGGCTGCCATCCTTCGATACCTCCCATAAGCTCGAGCCGTGCATTTGGGTCGTCAAGCGGCTGGAATTGAACGAGAGCATGTCGACGGTGAAGCGAATCGTCTTCCCATCCGGAGACCAGCGGGGGAAAGAAGGGGGACCTGGAGCAGTAACGAGCTTTCGAGCGCCGCTTCCATCAGTCCTAGCGATATCGAGCTCTTTCTCCCTTCCCTTCGTGAAAATCAAGTCTCGATTATCCGGAGACCAGGCCGCATCTCCGACCAGGAAATCACCCCAGCGGCCAGGTGAGCCTCCCAGCACGGGCGCGGTCCAAAGAGTGACCGCGTTGAACGCATACGGGTTGAGCCCGAAGCTTCCAACCAAGAATTGGGATCGATCGCTGGACATGTCTAGCAGCCACGCGTTTGGCAGTTCGATGGAAAGTGGGACCGATTCACCGCCCTGGATCGAGACCTGATACGGCCGGGGCACGAGATAGGTTCCTGTATTGAAGTAAAGACGTGAACCGTCGCTAAGAAATGGGGGGGATTTCGAGCGGCGATCGCTCGTAATCTGAGTCGTACTCAAAACTCTCGGCGGGGGCATTGGACGGACAAGCAGGAACGACATGATCGCAGCTGCCACCAGGCCAGCGAGCATTGCAAACAGCCAGCCCACTCTGCGCTGCGTCTGTAGCAACGGCATGGGATGGGACACATCGGAGAGTGCCGTCGTACTTAGCTGGCCGGAGTCGATGTCCCGCTTAACGTGTTTCAACTCGTCGCGCAACTCAGCGGAGGTTTGATAGCGTTTGTTCGGGTCCTTCTGAAGCGCCTTGATGATTACGCGTCCGAGCTCCTCCGGCAGTTCCGGATTCAGTTGAACGGGGGCCCGCGGTGAGTCTCGTAGCAGAGATGCGATGACTACCCCGGCACTTGGCCCCTGAAATGGCAGTGCTCCGGTCGCCATTTCATACAGGACCACGCCTAGACTGAAGAGATCGGTGCGTAGATCCAGCTCCTCTCCGCGTGCCTGCTCCGGAGACATGTAAGCCGGCGTCCCCATCGTGCCGCCCGGGTCCGTCTGCATAATCGTCATCGTATTGTCAGAAGCGGGTCCGACCGTCGTTTTTTGCTTTGAGCGCAGCTTGGCCAATCCGAAATCGAGGATCTTTGCCTGACCGGCTTTAGTGATGAACAGGTTTGCCGGTTTCAGATCCCGATGCACAATGCCGCGGATGTGCGCCGCTTCTAACCCGTGTGTGATTTGAATGGCCCAGTCCAGCAATGTGCCCGCCGGAACCGATTTGCCGCCGATTCGTTTTTTCAACGTCTCGCCTTCCAGTAGCTCCAGGGCAAGAAATGGCGATCCGTTGAACTCTCCAATTTCGTACACGGTGCAGATGTTGGGATGACTAATGGCGGCTGCCGCCCTTGCTTCGCGCTCGAAGCGCTCAACTGCTGCCGAGTCGCGCGTCAGATCTTCAGGAAGAAATTTTAGGGCGACATGCCGACCGAGTTTCAGGTCTTCGGCACGGTACACGACGCCCATGCCGCCACCGCCTAGCTTCTCGGTGACACGGTAGTGCGAAACGATCTGATTCAACACTGTCGGTGGGATTCAGGTTAGCGCAAAAAAAGTTACTTCGGATCTGGTGGTGTCGGGGTGGAAGAATCCGTCGGCGGTGCACTGGGCGTATTTCCACGGGTCTTGCTTGCAGCTCCATTTTTCGCCGCCCAATCATCTTCTGTCGCGGCATTGCCGACTACGTTCTTCTGAACATCTTGGGAAACATCTGCTTTCACCGCGTGATCTGCCTGTTTGGTTGTGGCTTTCGTTCCGTCGCCCACTTGAATGACTTTGACGTTTACTTTGCGTTTACCGAATTTCCGGCAGACCGCTTCGCTGGGCAGGAAGATGTCCAACTTTCGGCCTTGTATTTTGCCGCCCGTGTCTGCCACGACGTATTCTCCCGAATAACGCCCCGCACGCGTGATTTTGATTCGCGTCCCGAATGGCAATATGTCGGGATCGGCGGCCACGACGTGACGATGTGTATACTCACCGGACGCTGTCACGCCCTCCTGTGCATAGGCAGTGGCAACGTAGGGTCCATCGATCCGCTGGTCTGCCGAAGCAGGTAAGCTGTTGACCAGCAATAAGATGAGCCCGGCACAACCCGCAGAAAATTTTAGCATCTGGCGTCGGTCCTCCCATCTCAGCTTAGACGTGAATCATCGGGATGGTCATAGTTTGAAAACCGGAGTAGTACTACAACTCGAGTATGAACCAGCACTCGTCAGCTTTTAATGCTCAGACTCGATAAATCCGTTTGGCCCTGCCGATAAGGAAGTTGGCGCCGTAGCCAAGTGGAAAAGGCCAGGGCCGGCAAAGCCCTGTCCGGCTGTTCGATTCAGCCCCGCGCCTCCAAGTTTCTCAGCTGCGACTGCTACGGGTATAAGTGACGCGGGTCCGTTCAGGGATTTGCTCGGTAAACACTGAAGCAGCATCTAGCGAGACGTGCCGTGAGCGTCGTGGAATCCCCGCATTCGCGCTGGCGTGATTCGCAACCTGTATCCTACGACCAGCGATGCGCGGCGTTGCCGTCAGCTCCGAAAACATAGTTGTCACCGGGCAGCTCATTAAGCCTTACGTCCGGCGAACGCCGATCATCGAGGTGGCCGGCACAGACCTGGGCTTGAATTCTACTACTCTGGTTTTCAAGCTTGAATCGCTCCAGCATGCTGGTTCCTTCAAAACGCGTGGAGCGTTTGCCAGTCTTCTAACGCGGGCGGTCCCTCACGCAGGTGTGGTTGCAGCCTCAGGTGGTAATCATGGAGCCGCAGTTGCGTTTGCGGCGATGAAACTGGGTGTGCCGGCATCAATCTTCGTGCCAAGTGTCGCTTCGCCGACAAAGATGGATCGCATTCGGAGTTATGGGGCAGATCTGGTGATCTCGGGCGAGCGTTACGCAGAGGCGTTGATCGCCAGTGAACACTGGGCCGAGGAGTCGGGGGCCTTACCCGTTCACGCGTACGATCAGATCGAGACTCTGCTGGGACAAGGGACCCTAGGATTAGAGTTCGAGGAGCAGGACCCAGCGCTCGACACGCTGCTTGTGGCGGTTGGAGGGGGCGGCCTCATTGGCGGTATTGCCGCGTGGTATTCCGGCCGGATCAGGATTATCGGCGTCGAGCCTGAAACTGCGCCCACGCTGAGCAGCGCTTTACGAGCCGGCAAACCGATCGACGCGGAGGCCGGAGGAATTGCGGCGGATTCACTCGCGCCAAGACGCGTCGGGGAATTGATGTTCCCGATTGCGCAATCATTCGTTGATCGTGTTCTCTTGGTTACGGACGAAGCCATCCGGCAATCGCAACAGGCGCTGTGGGAGGTGTTGCGGGTTGCCGCCGAACCCGGCGGTGCAGCGGCTTTGGCTGCTCTTCTGTCAGGGCAATACAAATCTGAATCCGGAGAGCGTGTCGGTGTTCTCGTCTGTGGCGGTAACACTACGGCGGTGGATTTCCGCACCTTTTGAATCCTAAGTGGGCAAACAGAGGATCTAACCTTAGAGAGTGGAGGTGAATTTGCTCCTGATAGCCGCCATCGTGCTCGCCCTTTCGAATCAGGCCAGCCATTACACGAAGTCCGCTGATGCGATCTACGCGCCTTTGTGGCTGTATCGGGGTGCGTGGCAGGTCACCCGAAAGAGCGCTGAGAAGGGCGCTAAACCCGAGCAGTTGATGAACCGTTGCGCATTGCTAGGAAAGTATTTCGCCTGCCAGCAGACCGTAAATGGCAGCGAACGTGGATTAGTGATCTTTATTCCAACGGAAAAATCGAGACACTACTATACGCAAACTATAACGCCGGAGGGGCGAGCGACTGGGCGTGCCGATTTGGAGATCTCAGGGAACCGGTGGACATACTTGAGCAGATGGCCGCAGGGAAACGGAAAAATCATTTACTATCGCACTACTAAGGTCTTTACAGGCAAGAATCATATCTACTTTGAACAAGCCGAATCAGCGGACGGCGTCCAGTGGACGGTGAAAGACTCTGGAGACGAGATTCGCGCCGCGGCGGCAGGCCGTCACGGCGATATTGAGTTGGGAAATTAGAGACGGCTCCAAGTACTGTTACTTTTAGCCAACTTGCGTACACGCCCACGCAAGCGTATAAATAGGAGGAGTATGAACTATTAAGGCGCGGTAGCCAAGTGGGAAGGCAGGGGTCAGCAAAACCTTTTCTCGGATGGTTCGATTCCATCCCCGCGCCTCCATCCTCGAACAACGCCTCACTCAATTTAAGTGTAACCCGGTTGCCGTGCACGTTGTTGCCCTGAAACTGCATACATTTCGTTCTATATTGGGACATCCAAAACGAAATGCCAGAGAAGATCCAACAAACCCGAAGCACTCACGTCCGGCGCGACCCAGCATTCCACTTTTTCCTAATTCCGGCGCTGCTGGTTTTGCTCCTATGGACCGTAATTCATTTGGTCCGTCACCCCGAAACCTCATCGATTGCATTCCTGGTAATTGCAGTGTTGATGCTGGTGACGGCCTTCAAGGCTCGGCTGTACGCGCTCAAAGTACAGGACCGCATCATCCGCCTCGAAGAGCGCTTGCGGCTCTCGGGATTGCTATCGGAACCGCTTCGCTCCCGGGTTGCCGAGCTAACCGAATCGCAATTGATCGCCCTGCGTTTCGCGTCCGATGCCGAAGTTCCTGGGTTGGTTCAGCGCACGCTCAGCGAAAATCTCGCCGCTAAACAGATCAAAGAAGCGGTACGGGATTGGCGACCCGATTACTGGCGAGTGTGAGCACGAGGAGCTTAGCGGCGTCAGCAAAATCGGATATCCTTAGAAGATCCAATTCTCCTTGAAAAGGTAGGTCGTGAATGGCGATCTCGTTTGAAGTAAACGGACACAAGAAATCCGTGGATGTCGATCCGCAAACTCCGCTGCTGTGGGTTCTGCGGGACACGCTGAATCTCACGGGCACGAAGTATGGCTGCGGTATCGCGGCGTGTGGCGCCTGTACCGTCCATATTGACGGCGAGCCCGCAAGATCGTGTGTGTTTCCAGTATCGGCTGTTGCCGGAAAGAAGATCACTACCATTGAAGGGCTGTCTCAGGATCGCAGGCATCCGGTGCAAGAGGCATGGATTGCGGAGCAAGTACCGCAGTGCGGATACTGCCAGTCGGGGCAGATCATGACGGCGGTTGCGTTTCTGAAAAAGAATCCGAAGCCGACTCCAGCCGATGTGGACGAAGCAATGTCCAATAATATTTGCCGCTGCGGAACAGCGCAGAGAATGCGTGCTGCAGTTTTAAAAGCGGCGCAGTCAATGAACGGCGGGCATACACCGTCCACTAAGAGTGGAGGTGAGCTGTGATGCAAAGCGATTCTACTTTGACGCGGCGCACGCTGCTGAAATCGACCGCGCAATCAGGGTTTGCCGCAGGTACGGCTCTCGTGATCGGCTTCGAGGTGCCGGAGGTGGCAAAGGGCGCGCCGGAGAAGGCGGTGGCTAATCCGATTAAGGCATGGTTGAGGATCGACCAAGGTGGCCTGGTGACGCTGACGTACTCGCGATCAGAGATGGGACAGGGCATCTCGACGGCACTGCCGATGATCCTGGCGGAAGAATTGGGAATTGACTGGAAGGACGTGCAGGTAGAGCACGCGTCATCCGATCAATCCTACGGCGATCAGGGAACCGGCGGTAGTGGCAGCGTCAAGGCTATGTGGATGCCAATGCGGACGGCTGGAGCGGCAGCCCGGCAAATGCTTATCACAGCTGCTGCGCAGCGTTGGGGCGTCATGCCGCAGAGTTGCTCCGTGAAAAACGCTGCAGTATGGCATGGGAACCAAAAGCTGGCCTATGCCGAGCTAGTGGAGAGCGCCGCGCGGTTGCCGATACCGGACCCCGCGACAGTGCCTCTGAAGAAGGCCGAAGAGTTTCGGTTAATCGGGAAGACGGTTCAACGCAAGGACATTCCGTCGAAGACCGACGGCAGCGCGCAATTTGGCTTAGACGTCCGGGTGCCGGACATGGTGTATGCAGTGGTGGCGCGCTGTCCCGTATTCGGCGGCAAGGTGAAGAGCTTTGACGCGAGCAAGGCGAAGGCGGTGAAAGGCGTTCACGACGTTTTCGAAATTCCGCCTCTTGAAGAGGTCCATTCCTGCGGTGGGGTGGCGGTCATGGCTGAGACCACTTACATCGCAATGCAGGCTCGAAAACAGTTGCAGATTGATTGGGACTACGGTCCGCACGCTACCGAGAGCAGTGAAACGCTACGCAGACAGTTTCGCAGGCTAGTCGACTCGCCTATGAAAGTAGTGCTGAACCAGGCGGACCCCCAAGCAGGCGAGGCCGAGGCCGTGATTTCGAAAGCGCCTGTCGAGAAGAAGGTCGAATGCGATTATGAGCTGCCGTTTCAAGCGCACGCGACCATGGAGCCGATGAATTGCACAGTGCATATTCAGAGCGATCGCGCGGAGGCCTGGGCTCCGGCTCAGAGTCCGACCTGGGTCCAGCAAGTGATTGGACAGGTAAGTGGGCTGAAGCCAGAGAAGATTCAGGTTCACACAACGATGATGGGAGGCGGGTTCGGACGCCGCTATCACGCTGATTTTGCGATCGAGGCCGCGCAAGTATCGAAGCGTTTAGGGAAGCCCGTGCAGCTCGTTTGGTCGCGTGAAGACGACATGACGCACGACTTTTATCGGCCTGCTTCTTACCATCGCATGAGTGGTGCCGTCGATGCGCAAGGGAACATTGTCGGATGGCGGCACAAGAGCACGTCGACATCGATAGCAGAATGGTGGGAGAAGAAATCGCAGCCGGAATCAAGCGAATTGGGTTGCACGCTGCAGATGCCCTATCTGGTGAAGAGCTATAAGCTCGAGTACTTGCCCGCGGCGTCGGGTGTACCTCGGGCCTGGTGGCGCTCAGTTGAGGCGTCGGTTATTGGCTTTGTGATGGAAAGCTTCATGGATGAGCTGGCGCATGCCGCTGGCGTCGATCCCTACAAGTTCCGGATGCAAAAGCTTGCCGGAGAGCGGCTGGTAAAGAATCCGCTCGGTCCCGGGGATCGTCCGCTGGATACGGCCCGGATGAAGGCTGTGTTGCAACTTGCCGCGGAAAGGGGTGATTGGGGTAAAGCGCTGCCAAACGGTCAGGGGCGCGGCATTGCTTGCCATTACTCGTTCGAGAGCTACGCGGCAAATGTGGTCGAAGCGGCTGTCGAAAACGGTCATGTGCGAGTAAACCGTGTGGTATCGGCGGTCGATATTGGAACGGCGGTTCATCCCGAGGGAGTGCGCGCGCAAGTGGAGAGCGCAATTATCTACGGATTAACCGCGGCGCTGAAGAGCCAGATTACGATTCAGGATGGGCGTGCAGTGCAGAACAACTTCAATAAGTTCACGACGCTTTCCATGAAAGAAACGCCGCGGATGGAAGTCCACATTGTGCCGAGCAACGTTGCGCCGACCGGCATTGGAGAACCGGGCTTGCCGCCCGTTGCGCCAGCCCTGATGAACGCTGTTTTTGCAGCTACGGGGAAGCGTGTCCGAAAGCTCCCGGTACAGCCGGCAGATTTGGCCTAAAGCAATTACAAGCTGACGTTTTCGGGAGTTGCAGTTCCGTGTGAAGGTACTGCTTTCAATCGAAGAATGCACCACGCCGTAAGCGCGAGGTCAAAAGAAAGGAAGACCAGCGTCACGATGTGTTGTTGCGGAGTGCTGAGCTTAAACCCGAAGAGGATCACGCCGCATTCAAGAATGGCTCCGACTAGCGTGAGCATAAAGAAGGTGAGCCACACAGACGTATTGTTGGGAAGCTCGACTTTTTGAGCGCCCGTGGCTCTATACAGAGTCCAGACGAATACAAGACTGGCTGAGCATGAACCGGCCCACAGAAACACCGCGACGAGATCGATAAGCCCTGAACTACCATTGAAATCCTTTTCTTCGAGGGTGGCGAACATCAGACACGCAAACACACCAGTGACAAACAGCTCTGAAATGAGCCGGGCTGCGGGAAGTCGCCGGAGCTTTGCGGCGTGCGATTTAATTTCCTCGAACACATCCCATGCCATTGCGGGAAAAAACGCCGCGTAGAGAAACCGCGAATAGAAATAGACCCTGGCACTCTCCTCCGATTGCCACCCCAGCCACCAGCCAGCAACATCGAAAAAGAGTTCCAATACGCAATACAGCGCGATAAACACGTACACTCGATGAAGCTTCAGTGCGAGCACGCGCAGCAGCAGAAGACCGTCAGCCACGGTTCCCACGATCTGCATCCAGTGGATTGTTTCGTTTAACATCCCTCTATTAATTATTTGACCGCAAGTGCCGGATTTTACTCTCAAATCGCCCGAAACGCAGAGATACCGAAGCATGCGCCGCGCGTCTCACGTTAGTAAAGGGATGTATGCGGATCTGGATTATGATCGCGTTTATTGCGCTTGCCATCTGGCTTGCGGCCTGTTCAAGAAACTCCCAGGCAGAGCGCGAGCGGAGACAACAGGACCAAACCGCAGGAGAGAAGGCGGGAAGGGCGGCATACTGGGCCAGCAAGAAGGCTGAAAAGGCGGTCAAGAACGCTGCGCGCGATATCGGCAAGGCCGCGAAACAAGCACACCAGGGTTGGAGCGAAGCTGAGCGCGAGGACCACGCCAAGCGCGAGAGGGAAAGAAGAGATCGAAAATAGCTGAGAGCTCCGCGGCCGAAACTGGTATGCGTTCAGTCCGGCCGCAAGAAAGTGTGGGAAGCCGGTTGGAATTATTCGATCAACGCTATTGGCTGAAGCGCGGATAGGTCGATCGGTTTGCCTGACGCGGAACTTCGAGCTGCTAACGCCTGTTGGGTGGCCCTGATGACAATCTCTGCAAGCGCTGAGTATGGCTGCGTGCCTGGCACAGTTTGTGCAATTGCGGCCGCGATTTCCAGCTCCGTCAAAATATCGGAGATGCTTATACGCGGACTCGCTGCGGCGCGCACCCTGGCGGCTTTAGCGCGCACCTGTAATACTGCCTGGGGAGACACGTGCAAATGCGCCTGAAGTGCATCCTCTAAAGACACAATACTGACCGTCAGGTTGGCGATATCAACCGATACGGCAGCCTCATTGCCCTGAGTCGTTCGATACAGCGAGTACGCGTTGAATCCGGTCGCGTATGCAGTGGCAGCTTGATTGAACACGGAAATGTACTGCTTATCACTTGTCGATATTTGGACCCGGAACGAAGCAAGCGCCCCGTGCGCAATCGTTAACGAGTCATATGAAGCGCCGTCAAACGTATTAATCTGATTCGGATGATTAGGTTGTGGGTTGCACCCTAGGGTGCTGATTGTAAGGGCTACCACGACAAGCGTGGAAAGCGCGAGTTTGAATTTATTCATAAGACCTTCGGCAACGAGCGTATGGGCTGCCCCTTATGCGGCAGATCGACAAGCGAGTCAAGCCGCTGATTCAAAAGCTCCAAACTTTTATTCGCCGATCTGTGACCGCTAGGCTGCGTTCGCGTTGAATAAAGGAATGAAACATGCTCCAATAAAGCGATCGGACCCGCCGATCAGTTGCATGTTCTTGCGGCGCCCGGGTTGAGACCTATAACGGGTTGAAACGCCCGGCGCGATTGAACTTACTAGGAGCGAAAGAGTTGGAGCAAGCAGTTCTCGCCCTGGAGGACGGAACGGTCTTCGAGGGCACCAGCTTTGGTGCGCCTTCCGAACGCACCGGTGAGGTCGTTTTCAACACCGCAATTACCGGCTATCAGGAGATCTTCACAGATCCTTCGTATAGCGGCCAAATCGTCGTGCTCACCAACCCCCAAATTGGGAACTATGGCGCGAATCCTGCCGATTCTGAAGCGGGAATTCCACACATTGAAGGACTCGTCGTGCGAGAAATTTCGCCGGTTGCGAGTAACTGGCGCGCAGATGATAAAGCGGAAAACTTTCTGGCAAAGCACGGGATACCTGTGATCGCCGACGTAGACACGCGCAAATTGGTGCGCTTACTGCGCGACCGCGGGGCCATGCGGGGGGTTATTGCGGTCGGCGATCGCGACAGTGCCGAAGTCGTAAAAATCGCCAGGAGCGCGCTGCCGATGGCGGGACAGAATCTGATCTCTAAGGTCTCTACACAACACAGCTATGAGTGGACGCGAGGCCTTGAAGCTGTGTCTGTATCGGATAAGGTGGATTCGCTTGAGGAGAGCTGTTTTCATGTCGTGGCCTACGACTTTGGTATTAAGCGCAACATACTGCGGCATTTGGTGCAGATTGGATCGCGCGTAACGGTGGTGCCCGCCAATACAACGAGCGAAGACGTGCTTTCGCTCAACCCCGATGGAGTTTTTCTTTCGAATGGTCCAGGTGATCCTGAGCCTCTGGCGCACCAATCCGCGCAAGTGAAGAAGCTGGTTGGGAAAGTGCCGGTTTTCGGAATCTGTCTTGGACATCAGATCCTTGGATTGGCGCTTGGCGGCGAGACGTACAAGTTGAAGTTCGGACATCATGGCGCAAACCACCCGGTGCTGAACCGGTTAACCGGAAAAGTGGAGATCACGTCTCAGAATCACGGTTTCGCGGTAAATCCGGACTCGTTGCGCGATTCCGAAATAGAATTGACGCATGTAAATTTAAATGACCAGACTGTGGAGGGCTTTAGACATCGCAGTGAGCCGGTATTCTGCGTGCAGTATCATCCGGAAGCTGCGCCAGGGCCGCATGATTCCCATTACCTGTTCCATGAGTTCGCCGCTTTGATGAAGGAGCATAAACACTAACCATGCCGCGGCGCACGGATTTAAAGCGCATCATGATTATCGGCTCCGGGCCCATTGTGATTGGGCAGGCTTGCGAATTCGACTATTCGGGCGCGCAAGCGTGCAAGGCATTACGTCAGGAAGGTTACGAGGTGGTACTGATCAACTCGAATCCCGCGACGATCATGACCGATCCAGACCTAGCAGACCGAACGTATGTAGAGCCGCTGACCCATGGCTTTGCCGCGGAGGTGATTCGAAAGGAGCGACCCGACGCCTTGCTCTCGACAGTCGGGGGGCAGACGGCGTTGAATCTTTCCGTGGAGCTGACCGAATCAGGGGTGCTCGAAGAATACGGAGTCGAGCTGATTGGCGCCAATCTCAACGCGATCAAGAAAGCGGAAGACCGATTGCTTTTCAAAGATGCGATGCGCAAGATCGGTCTCGACATGACGCAATCGCAACTCGTGAACAATATCGAGGCCGGTCTGGAATTCTCGAATCGGATTGGGTATCCAGTGATTCTGCGGCCAAGTTTCACGCTAGGCGGAGCAGGCGGTGGAATTGCGTACAACCGCGAAGAGCTCACGGAAATTTTGGAGCGCGGCATTGATCTTTCGCCCGTGCATGAGGTGTTGGCCGAGGAGAGCGTGTTGGGGTGGAAGGAATACGAGCTGGAAGTTATGCGCGATGTGGCGGGCAATGGAATCGTCGTCTGCTCGATTGAAAACTTCGATCCCATGGGCGTGCACACGGGAGATTCAATAACGGTTGCGCCGGCGCAAACGCTCACGGATCGCGAATACCAGGTCATGCGTGACGCGGCCCTACGATGTTTAAACGAGATCGGTGTGGATACGGGGGGATCGAACGTGCAGTTTGCGATCAACCCTGACAACGGGCGCATGGTCATTGTAGAAATGAACCCACGCGTCTCACGCAGCTCAGCCTTAGCCTCAAAGGCGACCGGTTTTCCCATTGCCAAAATCGCGGCAAAACTGGCGATCGGCTATCGCCTGGACGAGATCGAAAATGACATTACGCGGGTGACACCGGCCTGTTTCGAGCCGACGATCGACTATGTCGTAGTGAAAATTCCGCGTTGGCAGTTCGAAAAATTTCCGGGAGCCGAGCCGGTGCTGGGCACGCAGATGAAGTCCGTCGGCGAAGTGATGGCGATTGGACGCACATTCAAACAGGCGCTCGGCAAGGCAATGCGCAGCCTGGAGACGGGCAAGTCCACTTTTAAATCTCTAAAAGACCACCTCATTCCGCAGCGGTTAATTACACCTAACCCCGAGCGATTGGACTACATCTTTTTCGCGCTTCAGCAGGGCTACAAAATCGAGCAAATCCGTGAGATGACGAGCATCGACTCATGGTTTCTGCACCAGATTTCAGAAATCGTCGAGCTTGAGAAGTCGTTCGACGGACGCAGTCTCGAGTCGCTTACGGCCAAAGAATTTCGCAAAATGAAGCGGGATGGACTGGGAGACAGTCAGATCGAGCGCCTGGTTGGCGCTAACACCCTTGAGGTCCGAGAGAGTCGTAAGAAGCTTGGTGTGCAAGCGGTTTTCAATCGTGTAGATACGTGTGCTGCGGAATTTGAAAGCTTCACGCCATATATGTATTCAAGCTATGAGTCCGAAGACGAAGCGGCGCCCTCGGCACGCAAAAAAGTGATGATTCTTGGCAGTGGGCCGAACCGAATTGGGCAGGGCATCGAGTTCGATTATTGCTGTTGCCATGCATCATTCGCGCTACGGGACTTCGGATACGAATCGATCATGGTGAACTGCAATCCGGAAACGGTGTCGACCGACTACGACACAAGCGACCGGTTGTACTTTGAGCCGTTGACCGAAGAAGAAGTCCTGAACGTGTACGATACGGAGCGGCCAGACGGGCTCATTGTGCAGTTTGGCGGTCAAACGCCACTGAATCTCGCCATGCCGCTAAAGAAACTGGGACTGCCCATCATCGGCACCGATCCGGTCAACATCGACCTTGCTGAAGACCGCGAACTTTTCGGCAGGCTGCTGAAAGAGCTGAACATTCCGTCACCCCCGCACGCCTCTGCAACTAACATGGATGAGGCCTGCACGGTGGCACGCAATTTAGGATTTCCGGTGCTGGTACGGCCGAGTTACGTACTCGGCGGGCGCGCAATGGTGATCGCATATAACGAAGAAACGGTACGACGCTATATGCAGGAAGCGGCGACTTTTTCTGTGCAGCGTCCGGTGCTCATCGATCGTTTTCTCGAGGATGCGACAGAAGTGGATGTTGATGCGCTTAGCGACGGCCGTAGCGACGGCCGTAGCGTGCTGATCGCGGGCATTATGGAGCACATTGAAGAGGCTGGCGTGCATTCTGGCGACAGTTCATGCGTGTTGCCAGCATTTTCGCTCGAGAAAGACAGCCTTAAAACAATCGAGAAATATACCGCAGAGCTAGCGCGGGCGCTTAACGTAATCGGACTGATGAACGTTCAGTATGCGATAAAGGACGGCGAAGTCTATGTGTTGGAGGTCAACCCGCGCGCTTCCCGCACGGTGCCGTTCGTGAGCAAGGCAACCGGCGTGCCATTGCCGAAAATCGCGGTTGGGCTAATGCTGGGGCGAAAGCTCGAGGAGTTTGGACATTTGACAGGCGGCATTGTCAACGGCACGCTTGCGGTACGGAACTCGTTTGTGAAAAGTCCAGTATTCCCGTTCGCAAAATTTCCTGGTGTAGATCCGGCACTTGGGCCGGAAATGAGGTCGACTGGAGAAGTGATGGGTGTTGGGCATAGCTTCGGTGAGGCCTTTCGAAAGGCGCAGTTGGCGGCAGGCACCCCGATTCCCGATGAAGGTGCCCTGTTCATCAGCGTGAACGATCGGGACAAACGCGCAGCCGTTGAAGTCGCGGCCACGTTTCGAAACTTCGGTTTTGATTTGTTCGCTACACGCGGTACCGCGGCTGCGTTACGAGCCGCCGGCCTGCCTTCGAAGACGGTGTTCAAAGTGAACGAAGGACGGCCAAACGCGGTCGACCTGTTAAAAGCGGGAAAGCTGAATCTTGTTATTTACACGACTACCGGCGGACACTCATTCCCCGATGAACAAACCATACGCCGCAACGCGGTCACGTATCGCACGCCGGGCATCACCACGATGAGCGGAGCGAAAGCGGCCGCTGAAGCGATTGCCTCTCAAAGACGCGACCCGATTCGAGTTTGGAGCTTACAAGAGCTGCACGCGCGTGAAGCACTGCAGGCTTCAGGCGTTTAGCTCATAAAGCGCATGTAAGCCGTCAATGCGGCATCCGCGTGAAGTAGACAAGATTATTTATCCGCACCGGTTTGAGCAGCCCAGTACCCTGGTTGTGCTCGAGTAACAGCGCCAGGGTGATTCTTAATCTGCACTTCCAAGTGATGAAACCGAGGCGCCTGCTCCAGGTCGGGCGTAAATGAAATGAGGTACTGGCAATGAATCTCTGTCCCCAACCGGATCAGGTCATTTTCGAGCTTGGATTTAATCTCAAGCATCGACCCCCTGTCACGTCCGTCAGAGTCTTTACCGTATTTTGCTTCGCCAGCCGGGCAACTTCCGTAACCGCTTGTAGCGGACCTCCGCCTGTTGGTTGTCACTCCTCCGGTTTGATCGTGAACGGAGTCAGGTAAGCCGAGTACGTCAGAGTGTAAATCGTTACTCCGGTGCGTTGAATTTTGGGAATCAGATCGGTAAGCTTCTCCTCGCTTCCCCGATCCCTGCTTTCGCCAATGATGAGAATATTTGCACGCCTTGAGCCAGAGCGGTTGCGAAGCAGGTTTAGAGCTTCATCAACTGCATCGATCATTCTTCCGCCCATATTGTCCGCTGGTTTCAAATCGCGAAAAGCTTTCGAGATTGCATCTGCATCGCTGGTGAAATCCTGTATCACTTTGATGTGATCGTCGAAAGTGACGACAGCCGCTTCGCCGTTAGCGCCCACTACTGCCTCTGGGATCATGGCCCCCACCTTTCGGATTTTGGCCAGCGCCGAAAGAGAGATGTCGCTTGTCTGGACCAGAGTCACAAGCGCGATGGGAGCAAGTCCGTAATCGACCATATCAACACGCACTGGTCGAGCTTTCCCGTCGTCCAGCAGAAGGAAATCCGAGGAATCCAGATTATAGATGAAACCGCCGTGCCGATCAGCGACGCTGACAGGAACAGTAACCAGGGGGACAGTAGTACGGATGGTGGGTGGCTGTTGACCACGCAGATAGAGCGTAAGCAGCGCAGCCGTAAACATACACACAAAGGTGTGCCCGGACAGCCGCATTAGGGACGATGTTTCAGAGGTTTAGGCCGAGTGAATGGGAAAAATTCCTACATTAAGTTGAAGCCTGCATCGACTCCGAGAACGATGAAGGCCCGCTCCACACCGTCCGAGACATGGCCAGTACTTCGTGGCTGCCAGACGTTCACAAGCTGTCCGGCTCCAAACGCGCTAATTATACGCCCGTAGGCGAACCGATCGTCACCGGAATCGGTACGGGTGATGATGATCGATTTCAAGACGTTTTTTACCCTTGCACCTTTTGTCTTTTCCTCTGAAGGGAAATATCTTGGATCTTCGTGCAACACACTCTCAAGCGTGAAGGCAAAGGCCTGTCGGGACAAGGTCCCCCCTAAACCTGAGGCATATCGCTCGGCATAGGCTCCCCAACCCTGACCCCATTCGCTCGGCGTATTCGTCGCCTGACCAATGGCCGCGCCGACAAAGTTGCCTAACAGGCCCCGCAGGCTGAAACTCCCGACTATCCGGTATTTGAATTTATCGCCAACGGTCAAGGGTGCAACGGAGACGGGGTTAGGCAGTTGGCCCGGCTGCTGGCGAGGAATTGGACCCGGGGGTGTCTGCGTGTCTTGGGTTGCGGAGGCCGATTGCAATGTGGACCGCGCAACATTATTTTGGGCGGGCAACAAAACCCTTGCAAAAATGCAAAAGACTACAGCCGCACTACTCACGCGACCGTGATTTCGAACACGGATGTCTATTGGTTTTCGTCTCAAGCTAAATATCGACTCCCCACGCGAGTACTGATCCAGCGTGACACAAGCTCACAACGCAGGATCTTGAAAGAGGCGGATGCCGGCGATCCCTTCCGCGCCGGCGTTCATGCAATCAACGGCGTTGTCCCAATTTACCCCACCCAGCGCGTATACGGGCTTACCGAGCCGGCAGGCTGCTTTGAGCGTATCTAAGCCGACCGGCGCGCTCTTCTCAGGTGACTCAAATACAGGTCCGAAAGTAACGAAATCTGCGTTGCTGGTTCTAACTTCATCCAGAGTGTGGCAGGACCGGAAAACCAAAAGGCCGGGAAGGGTCTGTGCTGGCGCATCGGACGGGAGATGAACGCCGTCGGCACCGGTCGCGAGAGCCAGATCCGCCCGCGAGTTGATAAAGATTTTGACGGGAAGACGCTTGCGCCTTTCGTTGTCGCGAACTTCTATGACAGCGAGCGTAAATTCGAACAGCTCGCGGGCAGTGAGATCCTTTTCCCTAATCTGAATAAAGTTAACGCCCAAATGCATCTGATCGCGAATCACCTCAAGCAGTGGACGGAAACCGCCAACAGCTTTGCGATCAGTGATGTAGTAGCGCTTCATCCTCCGACGTGGCTCGTTAAGAAAACGGCCTTATTCTTTCCCGATGAAGTATACAGCAGACGGCGGAATCTCGAGCCGAAAGCAATCGTTTCCGCGGAGCTGTGCATATTCCGTTTCACTCACCTTAGCGAACACGTCGTGTTCGAACGTGAGACGAATGCCATGCGATGAAGGGGTGCTACTCAGGACACGCAGCATCAGTTGGTTCCGGACGTCGTGCGCGCTTGGAAGTTGAACTTTTATCTCGGATTGGCGGATGCACAGGAAGCCGTGATCGCCGATTAGATGACCGGGCAGGTAAGCTCCCTCGATTTCGTTGTTCAGAACGCGGAGGCGGCTTGTATTTCGGGTGGGGTCAAGCGCGGCGATCTCGGCTGGAATGATGTTGTATACGCCCAGGGAGCGAGCCACATCGGTACTGGCCGGCCGTTCAAACACTAGTTCTCGCGATCCAGACTGCACGAATTGGCCGCGGCCCAAAAGGAATACGGAGTCGGCCAGCTCGAAGCATTCTTCCACGTCATGGGTGACTAGCACCAATGGAACTTGTAGCCGCTCGCGCGTTTTTCGCAATACCTCATAAAAAGCTTGGCGGAGGCGCGCGTCCATGCCGCGCGTCGGCTCGTCGAATAAAAGAATCCGTGGCTCACCGACCAAAACGCGGGCCAGAGCAGCGCGTTGTTTTTGTCCACCGGAAAGTTGCCCGGGTTTGCGGGCCGCTAGGTCGAATATCTCAAACGCTTCAAGAAGCTCGTTAATACGCCGGTGACGATTGAGGCGTCCACTTCTATCCGGATCAGCGGCAGAGGCCGCGAATCGCAGGTTATCGCGGACGCTCATGTGTGGAAACAGAGCGTGATCCTGAAAGAGATAGCCGCAACGGCGCTTTCGGGGTGGCAGATGCACGCCCGTCCGCGCATCAAAATAGAGTTCATCGTTGACAAGAATGCGGCCCTCATCAGGGCGAGCGAAACCCGCCAAGCAGTTTAGAGTCAGAGTCTTTCCAGAGCCACTCGGCCCCAGAAGCACGGTGACGCCTGGCCCGGCACGGAGGTGAACGTTCAACTCGAACGCTTCTGATTCCGGACTGGCGGCGAACCGCTTGATCAAGCGCGCGTCGATACTCACCAGGTACGCGCTCCGCCCCGGATTGCAAGCTCACCCTGAGTTCGGACCTTAATTACGGTCTGGAGCTTTTTCCTCACGCCCTATTGCGCCTCACACGCTACCGCGAGAAGTACGCGAAAGATAGCCGGCTGGCCAGAGCAAGGCAAGAGCAGTGAGCGACGCGACAACGACGAGCACACGTGCCAACCGTCCATTGCCGGATTCAACGGCGTCGTAAATCGCGACGGAGAGCGTTTGCGTGCTGCCGGGTATGTTGCCCGCCACCATGATGGTGACGCCAAAGTCACCCAACGAACGGGCAAAGGTGAGGGCGGCAAGCGAACTCAGACCACGGCGAGCGAGTGGCAGAGTGATTCGCCAAAAAGTGCGCCATTCGGAAGCACCAAGGCTTTGCGCAGCCCATTCGTACCGATAATCGACCGCTTCAAGAATCGGAGTAGCCGCTTTGACGAAGAGCGGAGCAGAGTGCAGAAATGCGGCGACTACGGCGGCTTGCCATGTAAATACGAGAGGTTGTCCGAATACAGTCTCATAAACGCGTCCTAGCGGAGAGCTGCGACCCACCAGGACCAGTAAGTAATAGCCAAGAACGGTGGGGGGCAGCACCAGCGGCAGCGTGATGACAGAATCAACCAAGTTTTTGCCGCGAAAGCTCTTATGCGAGAGAAGATAAGCCATGAAAGTGCAGGATGTCAGCACCAGCAGAGTGGCAATCCCTGCGACCCTTAAGCTGAGCCACAGCGGAAACCAATCCAAAGGTACTGAAGCGTTCATAGGCGCGTTGGAAAAACGATTATAGCGGTGGATCTTTCCAGTCTGCATGGACAAAGGCCCAGTTCTGTCACCCGAATGACGAACCTGTGTTGAAATGCGCCATAAGCAGGCGTATTATGGGCTAACGAAATGAATTCGGTAAGCTAACAAACGGTACTCCGGCTCACAACCGGAACTCGTGCAGCAGTTAAAGGAGGGAGTCCTCGTATGAATTTTGCGCTTCATCTGATTCTGTGCGGAGTTCTCGTCGCTATTGTTGTGGCGCTGTTTCTATATCAGAGATGGCTCGAAAATCATAGCGATCACTACATCCATCTGCACAGTGATACTCACGATTCAAGTGTGGTCAGTGCACAGGCCGCGCAGGCCAAACGCCTGGAGACGGTTGCCAAGATAAAGAACGGACTCATCGTGGCAATCATCCTTTACCTCGTCGCAATTGGCGGTATTGCCGTTTATACAGCATGGAACAATACGGGCAGCTAGCAAGCCGCTGAAGATCTCTACATCTCGAACGGCTGCATCTTCACTCGGCTTAGCAGGTTGCCAAACTAGACTGGGAAGATGCGTGTTTGCCTTTTAGCGTTTTGGGTAGTTTCACTACCACTTTCCTTGAGCTTCGAAGCTGCTGCCCAACAACGAACGTGGCGCTTCGCGGTCTCTGGCGACTCAAGGAACTGTGGAGACGTCGTAATGCCCGCCATCGCCAAGGGAGCCGCGATGAATCAGGCAGCTTTTTACTGGCACCTCGGCGACTTCCGCGCGATTTACAGATTTGATCAGGACTATGAGGCTCTGCATAAGTCTCCCGATCCAAGCACCCCAATGAACATCACTGCCTACCTCGCTGACGCCTGGCAGGGTTTTATTGAAAATCAGCTGACACCATTTGGAAGCATGCCCGTCTTTCTCGCTCTAGGCAATCACGAATTGATTCCACCTAAAACAAGAGATTACGCTTTACTGCAATTCGCAGACTGGTTTGACGCTTCCGAAATTCGACAGCAGCGCCTGCACGACAATCCCAACGATCACGCCGTGAGAGCTTACTACCACTGGATGAGAGACGGCATCGATTTCATTACGCTGGATAACGCCTCTCCGGACGAGTTTGATGCTGAGCAGATGAAGTGGATACAGACGGTTTTGAAGCGCGATAAGGCGGATACCTCTATACACGCGGTGGTCGTCGGCATGCATGAGGCGCTCCCAGATAGTATCTCGCTCAGCCACAGCATGACTCAGTCCATAGTGGGCCAAGATAGCGGCCGGCAGGTATACGGTTGGCTGGTCGACTTCAAGCAGCGCTCCAACAAGCCTGTCTACGTGCTGGCGAGTCATTCACATTTCTACATGGATGGAATCTTCAACACGGAATACTGGCGCGGGCACGGTGGTGTGCTGCCGGGATGGATCATCGGCACTGCGGGAGCTGAACGCTACGCGTTACCGCCGAATGCGGCCGATGCGAAGAGTGCGAAAGCGCACACTTACGGTTACCTATTGGCAACTGTCGATTCCTCGCAAGAGAATCCGGTCCATTTCGATTTCGAGGAGCTGAAAGAAAGCGACGTGCCGGCGGATGTGGTGAGCCGGTTTACCGCAGACGTCGTGCACGAGTGCTGGGGAGGAAATCCGGACGTGAAATAGGGCATTGCGCGCGGAGACGGAGGGGACGGATCATCATCTACGTTCGGGTCAGTTCCTTACGCCGTACGCGATTCTGAGGCGCGAATAGATCACTTTAAGAATCGCGATTACGGGTATGGAGAAGAACATCCCCGGAACTCCTCCGATACTGTTGCCTGCGAGGACTCCAAAAAGGACCAGTAGCGGGTGCAATTCAACCCTGGAACTCATGAGATATGGATTGAGCACGTAGTCTTGAAAGACGCGGTAGCATCCCCAGAAGACGATAATCCAGATAAGTCCGCCAGAACCGCTGACGGCGCAGACAATGAGCATGATCACGAGTGCTCCGGCCGGACCGAAAACCGGGATAAATTCAAGTAAGCCAGCGACTCCTGCCAAGAGAAGTTCGTACGGATAACGCATCAAGCTCAAGAAGATCAGCCAGCTCACAAAAGATGCTAGGGCTAACAGAACCAGGGCACGAATGTAGCTCTTGAGCACTATATGCACGTCGTCGAGAATCGCCTCAATGGTGGTTTGATCGTGCTCGGCGTCCACCGCCCCAATCAAGTGAATCCGAATATCTTCACTGTCTTTAAGAAAGAAAAAGGCGAGTATTGGAACTAAAATTATGGGCAAAAGGTACCCCAGCCCCGATAAGAGGCGAGTGCCCGTCTGTTGAATAAAGGGCACCACACTTGATTCCAGGTGAGTTACCTCACGGCTTAGGGTGCTCATCACCTGAACGCGAATTGGTTCTAGCCACGCCGGCAATGGAAACTTAGTCGATTTAGCGCTGTTCACTACAGATGGGACACGGGTAGCAAGACTTGTCGCTTGCTCGCCGATTCTCGGAATTACTTGGAAGCCAACCGCGACAAGAATGCCGATCAATAGGATGTAAACCAAGGCGAGGGCTAGGTTTCGGCGTCTGGGCATGAATCGTTCGACTAGACCTACCAGGGGCGAAAGCATGTAAGCGAAGAATATGGCACCCGCAAAGAGCAGGATGGTATCGCGAAGGAAATAGAGCAGCGCGAGGAACAGACCAAAGAGGAAAACTGTCCAGACCACGCGAAGGGCGCGATTATCGATCTCCAACATGATTGCTAGACTAACAGGTGCTCACGTCCTGCGGCTTCGCGCATGGCGGAATGAGCGCCTATGCAAAGTTTCGCGCGTGACATGCGGGGCCTGGTCGGAGAGCTACACGAACTCGAAAAAAAGCTCCGCGCGGGTGGCGGCCCGAAAAAGGTTGAGAAACAACACCGCGACGGCAAGTGGACGGCCCGGGAGCGGATTGATCGCCTGATCGATAGCGGAACGATGTTCCTTGAGATCGGCCTGCTCCTAGCCTATGACAAGTATGAGGGGCAAGCGCCAGGCGCTGGCGTAGTCACGGCGGTAGGGAAAATTGAAAATCGCCCTGCGGTAATCGTGGCGAACGATGCAACCGTGAAGGCGGGTGCCTGGTGGCCCGAGACAATTACGAAGATCCTGCGAGCCCAGGAGATTGCCATGCGCAATCGTCTTCCGATTGTTTATCTCGTAGACTCGGCGGGCGTGAATCTGCCGCTGCAAGATGGCATCTTCCCGGGACAATATGGAGCGGCACGCATCTTCTACTACAACTCTCTGATGCGGCGACGCATGCGTATTCGGCAGATAGCGGCCGTTATGGGTCCCTGCATCGCCGGTGGCGCATATTTGCCAGCCCTGAGCGATGTCGTAATCATGGTGGAAAAGGTAAGCTTTATGGGTCTCGGAGGGCCGAACCTCGTCAAGGGTGCGGTAGGGCAAGTGACCGACACCGAGACTCTGGGTGGTGCAAAGATGCACACCGCGGTCAGTGGCGTTGCGCATTATCGAGCGGCGAACGATGAGGCCTGTCTGGATCTGATTCGCCAACAATTTCGGCAAATGCCTGCGCCGGTTCCCGTGCCCAAAGGAGCAGATCCGAGGTTAGATCCAGCTGGCTTATACGATGCCCTTCCAAGTGATCATCGGCTTCCCTATCAAATAGAAGATCTGCTTGATCGGATTCTGGACACCGGCGATTTCCTGGAATTCCAACCGGATTACGCGCCGGAGTTCTTGTGCGCGGTGGCTCGACTGAATGGGCGGAATATCGGGGTGATCGCGAATCGGCGGGGATTCCTAAAGACGCACGCTGGGCCGCGCGTAGGTGGAATTGTGTACACGGAATCCGCTCACAAAGTAGCTTATTTCGTGGAGAACGCTGAGCGCCATCGATTGCCGCTGCTGTACGTGCAAGATGTTTCTGGATTCATGGTCGGGGTGGAAGCCGAGACTGACGGTATTATTCGTGCAGGCGCAGAAATGGTTGAGACCATGGCATGTGCTACGGTGCCAAAGATTGTGTTGACGGTCAATCATGCGAGCGGAGCCGGGTACTACGCGATGGCTGGCCAAGGCTTCGATCCTAACTTTACTTTTTCATGGCCAACAGCGCGAATTGGCGTTATGGAAGGAGATTCAGCTGTTCAGGCGATTTTCGGTCCCGAACTCGATAAATTGAAGACTGCGGACCAGCCTGTGCCGAAGGATCTCGAGACAAAAATCGCGAAAACGCGCGCGGATTATGAGCGCTGGCTGGATGCAAAGTATGCTGGCGCTCGAGGTCACTGCGATGCGGTGATCGATCCCGTAGAAACGCGGCAGGTTTTGCAGTTCGCGTTCGAAGCAGCTTGCGCACGCGATGAAACAGATCATCTGCCAATACAACTCATGGGCTTTGACGATGGTTGGGGGGAAACTGCCGACACCGCGCGCGAGTCTCGGGGATGAAGTGTGAAATAGGGCTACACACCTCGTAATGAGTATGGTCAAGATCGCGAACGGCCAAGGCTTCTGGGGAGACTGGCTGGAAGCACCTGTTAGGTTGGTCGAGGGCGGTCCGATTGATTATCTGACACTCGACTATCTTGCCGAAGTCACGATGTCGATCTTGCAAAAACAGCGCAAGACGGATCCGGATCTCGGGTATGCGAGAGACTTTCCCCCTCTCATTGCCAGCATTCGAGAGCGCATGTGCAATAGAAATATTCGCGTGATTGCGAACGCCGGCGGCGTGAATCCAATTGCCTGCGCCCGGGAAATGCGTCGGCTTGCTCCCGATTTGAAGGTAGCGGTTGTGCTCGGCGATGACATCTTGGACCGCATCGACGAGCTAATCGCAACGGGACACGAACTCCGCAGCATGGATACGAATGAGCCGATCGCCACGATTCGGCGTGAAATCCAAAGCGCCAACGTTTATATTGGTGCGTTCCCCTTGGCCCAAGCCTTGGCAACAGGCGCCAACGTGATCATCACTGGACGCTGCGCTGACGCCGCTCTCGCAGTTGCGCCCATGATTCATGAATTCGGCTGGAAACCGGATGATTGGGATCTACTTGCAAGCGGCATCGTAGCCGGTCACGTGATTGAGTGCGGAGCTCAAGCAACTGGGGGTAACTGTCATTTGGACTGGCAATCGTCTGCTGACTTCGCTCACATCGGATATCCAATCATTGAAGCGAGCGCGAACGGTGACATGGTGATCACAAAACATCCGGGAACAGGCGGTCGCGTGACTCAAGCAACAGTTAAGGAACAGTTGCTGTATGAAATTGGCGACCCGCAACACTACATGACACCTGACGTCGTCGCGGATTTTACGAGTATTCAACTTTCGGACGCAGGCCCTGACCGCGTGCGCATCAGCTCTGTTAAAGGCAGTTCGCGACCAGAGAACTTGAAGGTTTCGGTTGCCTATCACTACGGTTGGAAAGCTGTGGGTACTCTGGTCTACTCCGCGCCCGATGCTCTCGCGAAGGCTCGGACTGCGGACAACATTGTGCGGCAAAGGCTGAATGATTTGAACCTCACCTTCGAAAAACTGCACACGGAATTCTTTGGAGTCAACGCGTGTCACGCCCATCTTGCTCCTATGATTCCCGAACCCGCAGAGGTGCAAATACGTATCGGCGCTCGCAGCCCTGAAAAACTCGCAGTTGAAAGATTCACACGAGAGGTAATTCCACTCGTGCTTAGCGGCCCCCCGACAGCCACGGGCTACGGCGAAGGCCGGCCGCAAGTGCGTGAGATCATCGCATACTGGCCTGCGTTGGTTCCTCGCGAAGCAGTTTCGACCCGCGTTGAGGTGATCGAATGAAGATTCGGCTTTCGCACGTAGCACACGCGCGCTCCGGAGACAAAGGAGACATCTCGAATATTGGACTCATCGCTACAGAGCCCCGCTATTATCTGATTTTGCTCCGAGAAGTCACTGCCGAGCGTGTCAAACAGCACTTCGGCGCGCTCGTTTGTGGCAGCGTTACGCGATACGAACTGCCGAATCTGAGTGCACTCAATTTTGTGATGGAGAAAGCTTTGGATGGCGGTGGCACCCTCTCACTCCGTACGGATGCACAGGGAAAAACGCATGGAGCGGCCCTTCTGATGATGCAAATCGAGGTGGCTTCCGATGAGCTTGCTCGTTGATCACGAAAACCGTGTTCTACATCTGACGCTAAACCGGCCGAACAAGCGGAACGCGTTGAATACCGAGATGTGCGCGAAGATTGTCGAGGCAATCGCGTCGGCTCAGAACGACCAGAACGTTGGCTCTATATTGATGAGCGCTGCCGGTCAGAGTTTCTGCGCCGGTATGGATCTGGACGAAGCTGTCAAATCTTCCGACACGGAACTTGCCGAGATCCACGAGAAGCTCTTTACAGTGGGTGTGAATTCTTTAAAGCCCATCGTCTTGTGTGTGAATGGACCGGCGTTGGGTGGAGGTCTTGGCCTCGTAGCACAAGGTCACGCGATAGTCGCCGCTGAAGGTGCCGTGTTTGGTCTCACAGAAATGCGCCTAGGACTGTGGCCATTCTTGGTGTACCGCGCTGTCGAAGCTGCTTTAGGCGCGCGCCGAACCCTGGAGCTTAGTCTGACGACGCGGGTCTTCTCGACTCATGACGCACTACAGTGGGGATTGGTGCACTATGTTTTTCCGCCTTCCGATGCTGCCGATAACGCTGCGGCTATTGCACGCGACCTGGCAAAGGCAAGCTCATTAGCTATAAGCGCCGGTATGCAATATGTTCGCGAATCGAGAGGTAAATCTTGGGAAGAAGCTGGCGAACTCGCGGCTGCCCTGAGACGCAAACTCATGGACAGCGCCGATTTCAAAGAAGGCTGCGCCGCTTTCAAAGAGAAGCGAGAGCCCCGCTGGCCCAGCCTATACTCATAGGATTTGTTTTCGTTTCCGCCTCCCTGGTGAGCGCCAATCCGCCGACATTCTACAAAGATGTTCTGCCGATTCTCCAATCACGATGTCAGAACTGCCATCGTGAGGATGAAATGGCGCCAATGCCGCTCGAAACGTATCAAGAGGCACGGCGCCTCGCGCCTGCGATTCGCCAGGTAACCCAAGATAAAAAAATGCCCCCGTGGTTTGCCGATCCACGTTATGACCGGTTCTCGAATGACCCTTCGCTGACGCCCAGTCAAATCGCAACTCTTTCTGCGTGGGCCGGAGCGCAAGCGCCCGAAGGCAGTCCCCGCGATGCTCCTCCGCCGGTTCACTGGACACGAGGCTGGAACATCGAAAGACCAGATGTCGTTTTTGAAATGCCGCACGCTAAGCCGATTCCCGCCGAAGGCGACGTGCCCTACCAATACGTCATCATCCCTACAAACTTCAAAGAAGACCGGTGGGTGCGGATGTCGGAGATCCGGCCCAGCAATCGTATGGTGGTTCATCATGCAGTCGCTTACATTCGTGACCCGAAGTCTTCCTGGTTGCGCGGCGCGCCGCCGGGTGTTCCTTTCAGCGCCGGCGATCTTCCCACCGAAGCTCAGCGAAGAGACGCCATGTGGACGACCAGCGACATTCTGCTGGTTTACGCCCCCGGAAGCTTACCAGATCAATGGTCGGATGGTTTCGCAAAGCTGGTGCCTGCAGGATCTGACATCGTTCTTCAGATGCATTACAAGACCCACGGGCACGCGACAGAAGACAGAACCAGGATCGGCCTTGTATTTTCTACCCGCGCGCCCAAAAAACGCGTGCTCACGTTACAGTTGACGAATGATCGTTTTCTAATTCCGCCCGGTGACCCGGATCACCGTGTCGAAGTCCATGGCACGTTGCCGAACGATGCTCTTCTGTTGAGCTTCTTTCCGCATATGCATCTACGCGGGAAGACCTTTGAGTACAACATTCTCGAGTCTAATAACCGAGATCAGACTCTCTTGCGCATTCCGAATTATGATTTCTATTGGCAGCTCAGTTATCGCTTGACGCAACCGATAGAGCTGAAGGCTGGCACGACATTGCAAGCGGTAGCAACATTTGACAACTCCAGAAATAATCCGCATAACCCCGACCCCGATTCCGCTGTGACGTGGGGCGAGCAAACGTGGGCTGAGATGATGGTCGGCTTCTTTGATGTTGCCGTGAATCCAGCTATCGACAAGCAGCAATTCTTCATACGAACGGGTATGCGTCCAGCCCAAAATGAGCCCAAATAAATCATGCACGGTCATCACTTTTTCGGCGTGAATTCTTCCACCTCAAACGAGCGCCTCACAACTTCTCTGAGTTCGCCAAGCGAACCGATCTCTCCTGCCCCGAGTGCCTGTACAAGCGCGTTGCCTGCCGCCGTTGCCTCTGCCGGACCGGCGAGTACTCGCCGGTCCGTAAAGTCCGCAGCAAGCTGATTCAAGAGTCGGTTTCGAGAGCCTCCACCGACGATATGAATCAAATCGATCCGCCCGCCCGTGAGCTTTTCAAGCAACTCCAAAACTTCTTTGTAGCGCGCCGCGAGGCTCTGCAAAATGACGCGCGTCATCGATCCGGCATCCTCGGGTAGCTCCTGCCCCGTCTTTCGGCAGTATTTAAGAATGCGCTCGGGATGGTTTCCAGGGGCTATAAATTCGTCAAGATCGATCAGCGTGTGAATCGGCTTTGCAAGTGCTGCGCGCTCGACCAATTCAGCGTATGAATATTCCTGCCCTTCCCTGCCCCACGCCCTTCTGCATTCCTGCAGTAGCCACAATCCGGGAATATTCTTCAGAACCCGAATCGTGCCCGCAACTCCTGTCTCATTTGTAAAGTTCGCTGCAACCGAAGCGTCATTGATGATGGGCTCATCTGTTTCCACTCCCATCAGCGACCATGTGCCGGAACTGATGTAACACCAATTGGCGCTCGAGTGCGCCGGTACCGCGGCAACGGCTGATGCTGTGTCATGAGAGGCAGTTGTATAAACGACAGCCGTGTTTGTCAGTCCACAATGCTCAGAGATATGCGGCAGCACGGGTCCAAGCTCACTCCCGGGGTTGATTAGCTCGGCTAGAAAGCTGCTCGTAATCCCAAGTCTTTCCAGCAGTCCGGTCGCGAAACACTTCCTGACAGGGTCATAAAACTGCGAAGTGCTGGCGATAGTTCGCTCTGATGCGAATGAGCCAGTCAGAAAATAGTTGAACAGGTCGGGCATGAACAGCAGCTTCGAGGTCAGGCCAAGCAGTTGCGGCGAATCCTTATGCATGGCATAAAGCTGGTACAGTGAGTTAATATTCATGAACTGAATGCCCGTCTGCCTGAAAACTTCGTCACGCGAAACAATCCCGAATACTTCTTCGGGTACGCCGTGGGTTCGCGAATCGCGGTAGTGGCGCGGATTTCCGATCAGCGAACCATCGCCGCCAATTAAGCCAAAATCGACTCCCCACGTATCGATTCCGATTCCATGTAAACGGTCTGACACGTTGCTTGCCGCCCGAATGCTTTCACAGATTTCGTGGAACAGCCGCAGAGTGTCCCAATACAGGCCGGTGGGCAAGTGAACCGGCGTGTTCGCAAACCGGTGTAATTCCGTCAGCTCGATCTTGCGATCGGCTATATTTGCCAACATGCCGCGCCCGCTCTCCGCGCCTAAGTCGACCGCAAGGTAAGGTCCATTCATTTTCAAGCCAAGGCGTAATTCCTTCAGGAACCAGCTTACGTCGACCATTCTGATAAACTGAGTTCCTCGCTAGCGGCGTATTCTGCCTCGTTTAGTGCGCGCTGATACCTTCCCTTCCCGTGCCAGCACAGCTGCTTGTACCGCGCTGCGGAGGGGAAGTGCCGTTCTTCGCCGGTTAAGTTTCGCCCTCGCGGCGCACTACAGACCGATTCTGCTTTCGCTCATCGTTCTTTTGATTGCCCTTAAGGCACCGATGGCGCTGGTGCGTCCGAGACTTTGGGCTGAGGAATCTTTCTACCTCGCTTACGCTCTGAAGCATAGCGTCCTTAAAAGCCTTTTGTGGTCGCGAGCATCGATTGGGTATTACCTCCTTACGGCAAATGTTCCGGCCGTAATAGCCGCCATTGTCGCCAAAAGCTTCGGCCTTGAGTACGCCCCTTTTGTTACAACTTATCTCTCATTTGCAGTTCAGGTGATGCCATTCGCGATTCTCATCTACGGCAAATCGCATCTGTTCCGAAACCATTTTCTGATTGCGATAGGCTGCCTCCTCATGTTGCTTCCGGCCACAACCTCCGGAGAGATTTGGTTCACAATTATCCATACCAAGAATTGGACGGGATTGGCGGCATTCATCATCCTGTTCGAGGATATGTCGCAGTGGTCGAACCGACAGACGTGGTTCTTTAGATGGGTGGTGCTGTTCTGCGGTCTTTCAGGCCCTTACGCCCCAGTCTTGGCGCCAATCTTCGCTCTTTCTTACCTGGTTTACAGAGAACGAGAGCGGTTGGTCCAAGCAGGCATTCTAGGTGGCTGCTGCCTAATTGATCTCGCGCTATTGATTTTCGAAGTGCACGCCGGGGGCGTGGGGCTAAGAACCAAAGTATTTACCTGGGACAGCGCTGTTGTGAATATCTTTTATTTTCAAGCGGTCTGGGCGTTCCTAGGCGAGAAGTCCATGAAGCTTTGCAAACTCTTCGGGTTGGCTGACGCGATTCAGAAATCGTACGCAGTGCCGAGGGGCGGGCAAGTCACTACCGCGGCATGGTTTTGCTTGCTAGCCGTCGCTGCATTCATAAACACATTCTGGACCAAGAAGAAGATCCGCTCGGAGCAGACGCTGCTGATCGCGAGCTTTCTGCTGTTCGCAAGTTTCACGGCTCGAACCGCGCTTGTCGGTATCCCATCCACCAGGTATGCATCTTTACCGGGATTAGCGTTATTGCTGCTCCTGGTGAGTGCCTGGGATCGCCATTCCCAAGTCGTCGTGCGGGTACTCGCTGTGCTCCTGGTCACCTGCGCACTATGGCACGGTATCGCCGACTACCGAAAGTTCTTTGATCGAATGAGCCCCTCCCAACCCGTGTGGCGCGAGGAGGTGCAGAAATGGCGCACCAATCCTTCGTATGCTCCCGCCGTGTGGCCAATTGGGTGGCCTCCACTGGACTGGAGGCCTGACCTTCGCGAACGCAAGTAACAGGCAATACCATCGACAGCCGCGAGCGCGTCACGGCGCATGGCGAAGACTATCACCCGCTCCTCCCATGGGGCGCGCTTCCAGCATGATCAGCAAGATGAGAATGAAAACCGCCACCGAACCAGCGCCGGAATCAACATTAAATAGCGTATCCCTAGGTACGAATCGACGTATCCAAGAAGCCAGGGAGCGCTCATCGCGCCTGTGATCGCTACTGAAAAGATTCCGTTGTAAAAGCCAGGATGATACGAGAAGCGGCCATTCAGGTTCTCTGCAAGTACGGGATACACGGGACCAAAGTCGGCACCGATGATAACGACAGCTAAAAACGCGCCCAACAAGGAGCTTGCGAAGGTCAAAAGCAAATAGCCAAGCATCGAGAAGACAACGCTCACTACCAGGAGTCTTCGGTGATTTACAAACGAAAGTATACTTTGGCCCGCAAGGCGTCCGACCAACAGCGCTAGAAAGTAAACTGCCAAAGTAAAAATGGCCCATCCGGGGTTGCTGCCGAGCCGGTGAATCAAGAATAGCGGCAGCCACCCAGCGATAACCCACTCATTGCCGAACTCAAAAAAGAGAAGAAGGCTAAATAGGATTGCCGCGATGCTGCGTAGATCGTTTAGACTATTTCGCGCTGCGATGTCCCGGCGTTCCTTAACAGGTACAAGCGCGGCCGGATATCGGTTGACCGCGTAAGTCACGAAATAGAGCAGTGGAATAATAGCCAGCAGCGCTGTCCCCACGTGGAGGGAGCCGGTAAAGTAAGCGATAGCGACGATCAAAGTCGCCAACAGGCAGCCCATCCAAATAAGACACGGCATAGATTGGCTGCCGCCGCCGGTGCTCTCTCATAGGAGGGATCCAGTACGTATAGCAACGCTGCTACTGGAGCGCCGCCTGAGATTCCCATGAATCCCAGACCAATGATTCGGCACAAGGGGCAGACGGGGGCCGGAAGAAATGACAACCCGAGAAAACTCGCGAACCAATACCGCATGCAATGAGCGCTACAGCGCGGATAGACACACGCGCGAGAAGCCGTTGCGCTATGGCGGGCGCTATTACGTAACGAGCGTTGAGCGCCAAAAAATGCAGGCCAATCAGCTCGGGAGGCGTTCCAATGTGATACCGCCATGCAATCAAGAGTGACCCGGGCACCCCAACCAAAACGCCGGCGAGAAGAAAACCCAAAAGCCAATTGCGTGAACGCGGGTCCGTCGCTAAATTTGGAAGTATCTCAGCGGGTTTTCTTGACACATCCAAAACGCAATTTATAAAATGGAAGCATCACTGAGGAAGGAGGTGGTCCAGTCGAAATGAATTCTGGTAGTGACTGTAGCATACAATCCACGCGCGAGGTGGCCGACTCTTAGAGTCGCCGTTCGTACGTTCAGGTGTCGTTCAGTGACGAGGCCGAAGTTCCTGTGGACCGGCCGCCCGTCGCGCGTAACGTGGCTAGAGTATAGCCGTAAGGCTCGTTTGTGAAGCCCCGCCACAGTACCTCGAGTGCTGCGGTGGGGCTTTTCATGTTAAACTGAGTTGAAAATCCACGGTTCCCGAAAGGATTCCAACGCAATGAAAGCAGGGATTCACCCCGCTTATGACGAAGTAAACGTCACCTGTGCCTGTGGCTCTACATTTCGCACGCGCTCGACTCACAAAGGCGATTTGCGCGTTGAAATTTGCTCCGCGTGCCACCCCTTTTTCACGGGCCGCCAAAAGCTCGTCGATACAGAAGGCCGCGTTGACCGTTTCCAGAAAAAGTACGCTAAAGCACGCGAGCTTCAAGCTCAGAAGAAGGCAGCTACCGACGCAAAAACAGCAAGAGCTCGGCTGTGATCCCAGTTAACTCTCTACTGCGGCGCTACTAATCCTTTCCGTATGGCGAAGAGGACAAGCTCAGCCGTACGGTGGATGTTCATTTTTTCCATCAGGTTTGCCCGATGAACCGAGACTGTGTTGACGCTCAAATCCAACAGCCCCGCAATCTCCTTGTTTGACTTTCCTTGCGCAATTAGCTGAAGCACTTGCTTTTCGCGGCCAGTGAGCTTGTTGAGCTCGTCGTCGCGCTCTTGAGCAACGTATTTCAGCCCAGAACCGATAAACCGCTTTCCCTCGGCTACTGCTCTAATGGCCCCGACTAGGTCAACATCAATGGCGCTCTTTAGTAGATATCCCTTCGCCCCTGCGTCGAAGGCGTTGCGGACGTAGTTGTCGTCCGCGTGCATGCTGAGCACCAGCACTTCTGTATCCGGCAGGTGCTTAACAATCTCTTTTGTGGCTTGCACTCCGTCGAGCTCAGGCATCGAAAGATCCATAACGACAACTTTCGGCTTCAGCTCGTATGCCATTCGTATCGCTTCTACGCCGTTGCTTGCCTCACCGACAACTTTCATCTGTTCATCGTCGTCGAGGAGACGCCGGAACCCCCGGCGTACAAGGCTATGGTCGTCTGCAAGAAGAACTGTAATCTCTTCATTCATGACTGGTGGCAACTACACCTCCGATACTTTCATTCTCTAGTGCTTCGGGCAACTGATCGTCGCGCCGGATTGGCATCACGAGCGAGATCGTCGTGCCGGCGTTTGCGACTGTGGAAATATTCAGTTTGCCCCCTAACAGGTCGGCGCGCTCCTGCATGGCTATTAAACCCAAGCCCAGTTTGCGGCTCCTCTCCTTTGCCATCCCTCGTCCGAAATCCCTTACGTTTACTGTCAACGTGTCAGTAGCAAAAGTCATCTCTACCTCTGCCAGTTTTGTGCCCGAGTGCTTGGCGGCGTTGTTAAGCGCCTCCTGAACAATGCGGAAACAATGCGTCGCAGGCTGTCCCGTGATTCGCACTGGCCCGCCTCTTATCATTGCCGTCGCCTGAATCCCAGTTTGCCGCTGAAACACTTCGGTATACCACTCGATCGCCTTCGCCAGTCCATAGTCGTCCAGAACCGCGGGATGCAGCATTTGGGATAAACTGCGCATCTTTTCGAGGGTATGCTGCGTGATCTCGCGCACTTCACCCAGTTCCGTACTCCACGAACAGTCGCCCGTTACACCTTTCCGCTCGGCACGCCCAAGCATTGCCCCAATCGCCGTCAAAATTTGACCAAACTCATCGTGCAACTCGCGTGATACCGAGCGTAGCACCTCCTCTTGCACCGTGATGAGCTGCGCAGCCAAGACACGCCGTTGTTGCGACAGCGACTCTATCTGATCGAAGATCTTGCGGTTTGAATAGATCAGATACAAAGTCGTACCAACAATCGTGATCAGCATGGCCGCCAGAAATGCGTAGATGTTTCGTTCCACACCAGCATAGATGGAAGCGACTTTTTCGTCAGCACGCTCCTCAGCCTCATTGTTTCGTTCCAGTAATCTGGACACTCGCGCTGCCAAGACTAGTTGCTCTGCTGAAAGCTGGGTTGCAGCCAGCTCTTTCGCCGCGCTCTCATGTCCTGCATTCGCTGTGGCGAACACCTGTTCCGAAGTCTGCCAAAAGTGCTTTAGCGACTCCAAAAGCTGAGCCTGCTTGTCAGCTGCCCGTGTTACAGGAGCTAACTGCGCTTCCTCCTGAATCGCCTCCTCGAGGTCAGCCCGGAGGAGCGCAAATTGGGCGCGGTATTCGGTAATCTCGGATGCCGGCTGAACGTCGCTCATGTCACGCAACGCCAAACCTAGGCTGTTCAGGTCGTTTTGCACTCGCAGTAACAGCAACGAATCGTGGCGATTCAGATCAATCGTGTCGCTCTGTAACTTGCGGAGACCGTTTAGCTGGCTGAGTGCATACCACGAAAAAATCGTAACTGCCGCGAGCGTCACGAATAGCCCAAACAGGAGGCGTACGGTAGGCGACGTTGTCATAGCGGGCTGCCCAGTTAGACCCAACCTACTAGCATGACGGAAAACGGGCCTCACAAGTTGCTATTCTGAGACTCCTTATGACGCTCCATCTGCCGCTTACCCAGTATCAAACAAAGCAATCCCGGTATAAGGCTTAGGGCAAACCCGGCGAACACGTCAGCCGCATAGTGATACCGGCCATACACGGTAGCGACAGACACGCTGACCGCGTATAGAAATAATCCACACCCTAAAATCTTTCGATCTGGCCGAACCAGCAACATGCCCCATGCTGCGGAGAAAGCCGATGAAACGTGTGCGCTCGGGAATACGCCGACATGAATCGTCCCTACCTTCAAAATCCACAGGTTCAGAGTGCGGGCCCAAGTAGTAATCAGTGGTCGATCAAGATCCGGGAAAACAATCCGCGGCGGCTCGGACGGGAAATACGGAAATAGAGCATACGCCAGCAAGGTCCCCAATAGGTAAACCGTCAAAAATCGGTCTATGTCCACGCGCCGGTGCTGAAGGTAGAGCAGGGCCACACAAAAAAAACCTATCCCATAAACCAACAAATAACAGAGTTCGAGCCAGAACGGTATTACCTTGCCGAAAACCTCGATCATGTTACGCCCGTACCATTCGCTTAACAGGAGATGGTCCCATTGAATCCATCCGTTTTCAAAGCGATGCTCGAAGCGCACCGGAAGGAACAGTTCCATCTCGCGGAACGCCTCGAGAGTTATGGTCAGCGGCAGCCAATCGCGCATTATACCCGCCGCTTCCGAGAAACGGGTTTGCTCGGCGCGCGCTAAGAACCACAGCAACGCCCAGACAACCGCCAAGATTAAAAAAGGCTGATATTTAAAAACTGGCCGGTCCCGGAACCAGGGCGACAGCGCCCCTATATATCCGAAGAAGCAAATCAGCACCCATTCTGAAGTTCGAAGATTCAGCCATAGGCCTGAGTCTCTCAAGGCGCCGCCGCCGCGCGAGAGTAGCTTCGCGGCTCGAAAAACAACGCTAGCCCGGCAAGCACGCCCGCCCAGATCCCCCACGTAGTCAAATAACGATGATCAATCAGCACTCCCGAAATAATCGGCGCAGTGATTTGCGCAATCGACATCAGGGATTGAGTAAGACCGATAATCACACCCTGTTCCCGCTTGCCCGCCTTCTGCGTTACCAGGCTCGTAAGTGCCGGCCGCAATCCGGCGCCTCCGGCCGATGACAACGCGTTTACCCACAATAACTGCCTAATTGTTTTAGTAAATCCTATCGCAGCGTAACCCAACATGGCTGTGATGAAGCCTACACGAACCACCTTCCGCTCGCCCATAAATTTCACCATGCGGCCCACCACGCCCCCTTGCATGATGATGCCGAGAAAACCGTTAAACGCAAAAATAAAGCCAACTTCGCGCACGCCCACAGGATGGCCGTTCCATTGATATCGCCGCTCAGCAAACAGCGCAAACCCTGACACGAACGTCGAAAACGAAAAGGAAAAGAGCAGCCATTGCATGAGCAGCCTGGCGAGTTCCGGGTCACGAAAATACCTTCGATACTCTCCCCATGAAATCAGGGACAGACGCTTGCCGCCCGGTCCCGGATCGGCTTTCGCAGCCTCGTTGTGCTCGTGAATGATCTCGCGTCGTGGCAACAAAAAGTACGTGCACAAAATAGTAATAAATGAGAGCCCCGCTGCGGCGAGAATCGGCGCTTCATAACCAAACAACGCCAAATAACCGGATACCGCCGGCCCTACCAGAAACCCCAAACCGAACGCGATACCGATCACTGCAAACGATTGCGCACGTTCTTCAGGCCTCGTCACGTCACTGATATAGGCTTGCGCGATTGTCAGATTCCCCGCCGTTGCTCCGTCGATCATGCGAGCGACAAACAACATCCAAATGTGCGTTGAGAATGCCAATAGGAGAAAGCCGCCCAGCGTTCCGGCCTGGCTGATCAAGAGAACCGGACGGCGGCCAACACGATCGGACAGTTGTCCCAGAATCGGTCCGGCGATCAATTGAAACACCGCGTACATCGAAACGAGTTCGCCAACCACAGTAGGGGAAGCACCCAGCCGCTCGGAATAGAACGGCAACAGCGGAAGAATGATCGTGAAGCCGAGGATGTCTACCGCCACAATCAGGAAAATGGGCAGCAACGGCGACGCAAACCGATGAGTGGGCTTCGCCTCTGTGATCTCGGGCTCGGGCGGAGTCACATTACGATCTTACCCTTAGCCTGGCTTCCGTCGCCTCAAATTCAAATACTGTTCTGGACCTGACATCCTGCCCCCCCCCCCCCAGCCGAGCACCCAGTTC
>JBPCJX010000179.1:0-140203 GCA_051004875.1 Bryobacteraceae bacterium | reverse complement strand
GCTTGGTCGGTCCTGTTCCCACGATCGGGGACACTCTTCTTCATCAAACAAAATTTGCAAAAAATGACGGCGAGAAGTTGCACGTTTTCGAGAACGGGAGCTATCGCGATCACGGGCTCTCTACCATCAGAAAAACTGGTCGTGAAATGATGTGCAAGTGGGGCGCCGCCAAACAGTGGAAGAAAGGTTTGGCTGACGAAGTCCACGAATGGGTGTTGCTCGCCTCGCCCGATTTGTGGGAAAGACCCCCACTGGATCGGATCAATTTGAGCAATGGAATTTTCAACGTTGAAACGCACCGGCTTGAAACCCACACGCCTGATTGGCTTTCTCCCATTCAATTGCCGATTGCCTACGATCCGACTGTGGATTGTCCTGCGTGGGACGAGTTCCTGGAAGCTGTGCTGCCCGCCGATGTCTATCAGGGCGAGATAACTTTCCAGCTCCTAGCGTTGCTGATGATTCCTTACACCTCCGCCCAAAGAGCACTGCTTCTTCGGGGCGACAGAGGTACAGGTAAAAGCCGTTTCCTATCCGCGGTGCGCTCCTTCCTCGGCGCTGAGAATACCAGCTCGAAGAGTTTACACACGCTTGAGGAGAATCGCTTCGCTTGCCAATACCTGTACGGCAAGCTGGCAAACATCTGTCCGGATCTGCCGAGCCGCGACCTGGAGAGCACATCGAAGTTCAAGGAAATCACTGGCGAGGATTTCATCGACGCGGAGTACAAACACGGCAAGCAATTTCAATTTAGGCCCTTCGCCCGTCTGCTATTCAGTGCGAACCAGCCGCCGCAATCAAGGGATGCGACCGATGCGTTCCTGGATCGCTGGTGGGTCATTCCTTTCACACAGCGTTTTCAGGATTCCCATCAGCAGATCGCCGCCGAGGACTTAGACCGCCGGCTGAGTCAGCCACGTGAACTTTCCGGCGCGTTGAATCGGGCGCTGAAGAGGCTACCCCAGGTTCTGCAGCAGAAAGGAATCGCGCAGACGGGGACGATGAAAGAGGCTCACGACGAATTCTGTGCCACCACGGATCCGTTCCGTGTCTGGCTGGCCGAATACGTCGTCGATGATCTTGAGGGTTGCGAACCGTGCGGCGAAGTGATGGTTTCCTATTTCGAGTTCCGCCGGGCAAGGGGGCTGGTGGCGATTACGCCCATGGCTTTCGGTCTAGAGATGCGCAAACACAAGCGAGGAATTGACGTGAAGGAACGCACGGTGGAGCGCCACGGAGTACTTTCAACGCCGAAGTGTTATATCGGCATCACATTGAAAAGAAGCGAGAAATGGGGGTAGGCATGCAAAAGGTGAACTCCGCTCGCTCCGCTCGCTCCGACCACTTTTTTCCACTGCATGCGGAAAAAGAAAAAGACTCCTGGGAAAGGAGAACACAAAAAAGTACATCCAGAGGCGAAAAGCGGTCGGAGTGGTCGGAGCCAGCGGACCTTACCGCTGTTGCGGATTCACCTCGACACTCACCCTCTGAACCGAGCCGAAAGCTTCTCAAGCCCGAAGACGTTGCGGAATGGCTCGGCGTGACGCCGGCCTGGGTCATCGCGCATGCGAACGGCAACCGGCGACCACACTTGCCTTCCGTGAAGCTCGGCCGATACGTGCGCTTTAGGCCCGAAGACGTGGAACGCGCGCTCACTGAGCTTACGCGAGAGGGAGCTGCGTAGTCGCATGACTCTGCTTGTCCAATCCCCTGCTCTCGATTTCAGTAAACTCGGCAGACGTATGCCGAGAGAGCGTCATCAGAACGGATGGGTTACGCCGTCAGGTAAAAGTCCTCGAACCTGGACTGGCTATTGGTATGTGTACGAAACTGCTGATGGCAAAGACAAGCGGCTGCAACGCAGTAAAGTTCTGGGTCTGCGCTCCGAGCTAACCAAAGGCCAGGCAGAGTATAGACTGCTGGAGTTCATTCGAAACGGAGAACCACCTCCGGAGAAGGCGAGTTTTGAACAGATCGCCCGTTGGTATCTGGCTGTCCGGCAAGGCGCGTGGTCCCGCAAGATGCAGGGTGTGATGAAGAGCATTTTCGAGAATCACATTCTGCCCGCACCCGCGTTCAAGCAGAACGGTACGCCGAAGTTGCTTTCAGAGATCACAAAAAGCGACGTAGAGGTTTTCTTAAACTCGAAAGCTCATCTGAGCCACAGCTTAGTGAAGAAGTGCTTGACTCACGTGCGAGCAGTGTTCGAGCAGGCTATTGATGATGGGCGGTTGAGTCGCAACCCTGCAAGGAAAGCGAAAATGCCCAAGACAAAGAAGCCCAGCGAACGGTTTCTCTCTCTCGAGGAGTGTAAGCGTCTGCTGCTTGTGGCAATGGGCCGGGATCACCTGATCGTTCGCCTTTTCATGGTGTGCGGTCTCCGCCCAAGCGAACTATTTTCCTTGCGCCTGGATGACATCTTGCCAGGTGAGTTGCGTGTTGATGAGGGTGTCGTGATGGGCGACCTCGGGCCGACTAAAACCGACGATGCCGACGGGTCGGTCCCCTTGCCGCCAAGCCTTGAGGCGGAGTTGCGTGCCTACGTTCGAGAGAACGGCATCAGGGATTCGCGCGCCTTCCTGTTCCCAAGCGAAGCGGGAACGCCGCTCGCGCAAGACAACTTCCTCGATCGGCACTTGAAGCCACTGGGCCAGCTTGCAGGAATTAAAGATCTGAATCACCAGGTGCTTCGCCGAACATGTTCAACCCATTTTCAGAAGTTTGGAAAGGTGAAGGACGCACAGGCGTTATTGAGACACGCGGACGCCTCTACCACGCTGCGCTATTACCAGAAGACGTTAGATGAGAGCCTGACAAGCGGCGTACGGGCATGGGATGAAGCTTTGACGAATTGACCAACTATGCCTGACAGCAGAGCAAGAATCGATGGGGTTTTGATGGGGCAGGGGCTTGTAAGTGGTACGCCCGGTAGGATTCGAACCTACGACCTTTTGCTCCGGAGGCAAACGCTCTATCCAGGCTGAGCTACGGGCGCGTGAGCGGGAAACCTAAGAACTTTTTTTCGCTACCGTGACCTTAGCTGCGCTGGAGCCGTGTCCGGCGGCCGAGTTGCCTTGCGACAGTAGCTCTTCGATATGCTGTCGAATCACATCTTCGGACATCAATTTGCCGTACCCTTCATCGGCTAGTGGGGGCGTCTGATAGCGAACCATTCCCTTGCGGTCTATGATTACCAGCTGCGGAACAACAAACCGTTCCGCCAGGCTAAAGCCCATAAACGTCAGCATCTGATCCCTAGGAGTCCAGCCGACAGGAAATCCGACCTGATAGTCTTTGACGAAGTTGTCTACGAGTAGATCGGCATTGTCATTAATAGCGATATCCAGGGCTTGAAATCCGCGGCTGCCAAATTCCTGTTGGAACTTAGTCATCACTCTGGAGGCCGCTTGGCAATGCGGGCAGGTTGTGAAAATGAATTCAAGCGTCACCACCTTACCGCGATATTGGCTCAGCAGTTTTTGCCCTTGTCCAGGAACGTTAAAGGCCAACTCAGGGGCCTTTCGCGGCATATTGGTATCCGCAGCAAACAAGAGTGCGGCGACAAACGCAACGCCAGCAAGCGCAGCAGCGATTTTCTTCACGGATGGAGCTCCAGACCACAGTGTACCTTAGCGGAAACGCTCCGCGGCGGTGCTGCCAGGTGTTCCCAATCCTTAGAATCGCTCAATCCCTCAATGCTCAGGACAGTTGCACCTGACAAGCGAACCAGAAAATATCCGTTGTCGCCCTGACCAGCGAATATCGTGTCGTTCGTGGTGGAAATATTACAGTGCTTCCACTTCGCCTTTAATATCTTCTGGTAGCACCCGAAGAAACTGGCGGCTTGCTCCTCCGAGTCCCATTCGGAGATATATTCCAGCAGCGGTTTGCGCCTCTGGCCGACTTCGGCAATCTTGAAACGTCCCCCGCGCAAATGCGGCGCCAGCAGGTTGGATTGCGCAGCACTTACATACTGCCTGAGCATCATCTTGTGATCGAATTCGCCAACCGATCCCTGGGTGAGGTCTTTTGCGCGATCGCTCAGCGATAGCTTGGGTAAGTCCGGTTTGGCGGCCTTTTCATGAGCGAAATAGCGGTCTGGGTGAATGATCTCCGCGGAGTCCTCGGGCGGGTGATGAAATACACCAGCGAAGGCCTCCCTGCCCATCCTTTTATAAACGGCATCGAAGAAGAGAATGCCTTGGGTATAAGGAAAGAGTAGCGACTGCTGGATATAAAGCGGTGAATTGTTTAATACCGGATAGCCCGCCATGGATTCCTCGCTGGCGTTTCCTACGCCCTTCAGCATCTCGGCCGTGGGCATTGGCGGCTGCCCGGCTTGCTTCAAATCGTACGCAATCATGAGCCATGAGGCTTGTCCCTCAACTACTGCGGTGTGCGCGAGATTTTCATCATCATTCGAAGGTGCATCTTGCATGAACTTCTCGAGATTGAAGTGCTGATCCGCCAACGCATGAGAAAGCTCGTGGGCCAAGGTCGTCATTTCCGAGTCTAACGATGAGCCCTCCAAAAGAAACAGTTTCTTTTTCTCGTAATCGTAGAATGCAGCCGCTTGCTCCGCGAGTAGATCGAGCGTCGATTTGCGCAGATCGAAATTTGCCGGTACCAACCCAAACATTTTCAACGACAGCTCATCGGCGTAAATCTCTTCAGGCTTAAGCGTTTTCTTTATACGTTTTGTAAGGAACTGGCGCAACTGCCGTTTGGATATGCGTGCGTACGGAACCGCGTGCTTTTCAGACAGGCCGGTAATTCCTGACAAAGACTTCACGATGGAATCAATCTGGTCAAAGACCTGTCGATCGCTTTGGCGCGCGGCAAAAGCACTGAGAAGGCTGATAACGGCCAGCAAGGAGAAGAGTATTCGGCGAAACATGATTGGAGCGCGCAGCCGCAATTTCCAGACTACTGGATGGATGAAGGTGTTTGCTGCCGGAACTGCACGCGCGATGCTATTCTGAAAACGATCCCCCTCAACGTCCAGTCTTCATGGATTTCCTGGCAGGTCTAAATCCGCAACAACGCGAAGCCGTCGCGCACGTAGAAGGTCCGCTTTTGCTGCTGGCGGGCGCCGGAAGTGGGAAAACGCGCGTCATTACTCATCGCATTGCCCACCTGATCGATGCGCACCATATTCCCGGACCTGCTGTGCTCGCGGTCACGTTTACGAATAAGGCCGCCGATGAAATGCGGCAGCGCGTCATCAATCTGTTGGGAAACACAGATAAAACAAGTACACCCGTTGTCTCAACGTTTCACTCGTTCTGCGTTCGCATGTTGCGGCGCGATGGCGATTCGCTCGCTGAAATCCGGAACGGCTTCACGCGGCGGTTCACTATCTACGACGATGACGACCAGGTGTCGCTTCTCAAGTCTATTTATAAACAGCTCGGCTTAGATGACAAGTTCATGCCGTATCGGGCAGCGCTCGCACGAATCAGTCATGCAAAAAATCATAATGAGAGTCCCCAGGACTGGTACAAGGCCGCGACGGATCCCAAGTTAACTCGTCTTGCGAAGATTTTTGAACAGTACGAAGAGCGGCTTGGGCAGGCGAACGCGCTCGCTTTCGATGATTTGCTACTGGAGTCGGTGCGCTTGCTGCGTCACGACGATGCACTGCGGCAGCTCTATAATCGGCGCTACGAGTTCGTGATGGTCGATGAGTATCAGGACACAAATCGGAGCCAATATGAGTTGGTGCGGCTGCTAACCGAGATGCGGCATAACGTGTGCGTGGTCGGCGACGAAGATCAATCAATTTACGGCTGGCGCGGTGCAGACATCCGTAACATTCTGGACTTCGAGCGTGATTACCCGAATGCGGTAGTGATCCGGCTGGAGCAAAATTACCGCTCTACCAAAAATATTCTCGAAGCGGCGAGTGCGGTGGTTGCCAACAACAAAGAACGGAAGGGCAAATGGCTTTGGACCGACTCGGTCGCGGGTGCAAACATCGGGTATTACGAAGCGCCCGACGGTGAAAACGAAGCCTTATTTATCGCCGACGTAATTGACAAGTTGCTGTCCAAGAATCCCAACGAGCGCGTTGCCGTTCTTTACCGAACTAACTTTCAATCGCGCCAGATTGAAGAAGCTCTGCGGCGTTACGGCCGCAAGTATCTTGTGGTTGGCGGGTTCAGCTTTTATCAACGCGCCGAAGTGAAAGATCTTCTCGCTTATCTCAAGGTGCTGCTCAGCCCGCAGGATTCCATCAGCCTGCTACGAATCATCAACACGCCCGCACGAGGCATCGGGAGGGGCACCATCGACCAGATCGAGCAATACGCGCTCGAACGCGGAATGAGCTTATGGAACGCCCTTCCGCAGATGATCGAGGAAAAAATATTTCCCGCGCGCGCCGAATCGGCCATCAAATCATTCTTGAACCTCATTACGCAACTCAGCGAGGCCGTTCAAGTAAGCACGCTCGATCAATTGCTGCGAGAAATTCTCGAGAAGAGCGGCTATGGGGCAATGTTGAAAACAGATATGTCGCCGGAATCGGAATCCCGCCTCGGCAATCTCGAAGAACTTGTCAATGCGGCGGCCGAAGCAGCCGAACGGGGCGAGACCGCAGCCGACTTTCTGGATCATGCAGCCCTGGTGTCCGAAAGTGATGCACTGGATGAGCAAGCGGCCGTGTCGCTGCTGACGATTCATAACGCCAAAGGGCTTGAATTCCCCAATGTCTTCATCGCGGGTCTAGAGGAAGGCATCTTCCCGCACAGCCGCTCACTCAACTCGCAAACGGGAATTGAAGAAGAACGGCGGCTCTGCTATGTCGGCATGACTCGTGCGCAAAAGCGCCTTTATCTGACCTCAGCGCGCTACCGCCGCAGATTTGGGGGCGCTCAGCCAGAAGTCTGCCTGCCTTCTCGTTTCTTAAACGAAGTTCCGCCCAGTTTGCGTGAGAGACTCTCGCCGTATAGAGAGCCGCATACGAAGGAAGTGGAGTTGCTTGCCGAACAATACGATGTTCGCGAGTCTGTGAAGCGTAACCTCTATACCGGCCGCACTTACAATTCGGTAGAGAACATTGCCCAATTCTTTTCCGAGCGCGGTATGGCTCCCCCGTCCGGCTTTACGCGCGCGCCTCAGAACGGGCAACCCGGCGCTGCGCCTCGACACCCTCCCGAGATTCCAAATCAAACAACTGCGCGACAATCGCCGTCTCGGCAAGTGCCGCCGCAGAATCCGTCAGCGAGTACGCGTCGTGCCACGGGCGTTCGCGCTGGCGCAACCGTTCATCATCCGAAATATGGGCGCGGCACGGTGTTACGCCGTGAAGGCGATGGTGAGGATGCGAAACTAACTATAAGTTTCCCGGGATACGGGCTAAAGAAGATTGTGGAGAAGTACGCAGGGATAAAACTCGACGAATGAATACCAAGCACGTAGAAGACAGAGCAGAGCGCAAGCGCCTGAAGCGAGTGGCACGAAAGAAAGCGGCCCCCAAGGCAAAGCGGGCCGCGGGCGTAGCTCGAGGTTCGAATAAGAGAAAAGTGAAGAGGATGATAAAGGGCCAGCGGAAGCGGTCATAAATGAGCCGCATGGGCCGAAGCAATCCCGGCTCACTGTCCTTAAGCGCGACTAGCGCCGGTTTTTGCCTCCCGGATGTGAATACCCGGTGTCGCAATGCTGAAACCGGCGCGCTCCATGCCGGTCTGGATGTACCGGTTTCGCATGAACCAGCGCCATACGTTACCAGTAAAAAGATTTTCGATGCTGAGAAGCGAAATGCCGATGTCGATCCCAATCACATCTGGATTGACCCACAGCTTCTTGTCCTCCCAACTCGGATTGAAAGCATCAGTGAATCCGTATCGCTGGTAGACTTTATCACCATACACGTTGTGCATCTCACGTAATACAGGAAGGCAGATCTCGTGCGCGAACATCAGGGATCCTGCCACAGCACAGGGCACGAGTGTGCCGTTGATCGGTCCATAGAATGGCGGCCCACCCCACATCACGTAGCCGCGAGGGCTATCGGAAACAGTGATACCCCACATGTTGGGCCCGTAGTCGGAATACTTGGACCGGAGACTGATGCAGAAGTCGCGGTGGGCATATGTCGCGATAATCGAGTTCTGGAAATAATCTTGATAAGAAGGGTCACCATCCACTTGGTGCCGGAAATCGACCCAGGCATGGGAAAACTGGTGCGTGAATAGCGGGCCGCCGCTGATGAAGGCCCATTTTTCGTATGTAACTTTGGTCCGCTGCCAGGCATACCAGCTTTCGGCCGGAATAGGGCGGGGCGATCCAATCGCGAGCAAATACAACATCGACGCCTCGCTGTACGCGACCCAGCGGGAGTTCAAAAAGCCTGACCCGGGATTTACGCCGTGACAGAGAAGTAATGCATGTCCGTTGAGCATCCACACAAAGTCAACCCGTTCAAAGATCTGCTTGGCGAGCGTTTTGATTTCCCGGTCCGCTGAAAAGTACTCGCCCGCAGTCAAAACTCCGGCCAGCAGCCATGCCGTATCTACACTCGAGATTTCTGAATTGAGCTTGCGTGCACCGGTGTTGACATCCATGAAGTGGTAGTACCAGCCGTGATCGTGGAAAGCGTGTGACCACAGAAACCGAAGCGTCGCGAGGACACGCGTGCGGGCTTGCGCTCTGGGGACCCAACCATGGTCGGCTCCGATACAAAGAGCAGTAAGACCAAACCCAGTCGCGGCTGAGCTGCCGACATTCCCGCCCGCCGGAGACCCATCCATCCTGGCACGATCCTGCGTCAGCCCGGTTTGCTCATTTGTTTGCTCCCAGAAGAAGCGGAAGCAGCGCTTGGCGTAATCTTCGAGGAATTGTCGCTCATCCCGCTTAAGGCTGGCGGGAAGGGCAGAGGTGATGGTAGGCGCAGCTTTCGCCGACGCACTTTGCGCTAACAAACTTCCGCCCGCACTCGCCAGCAAAAACTCGCGTCGCGAGAAGCCGTTCTCTCTACGTTTCAGAGCCGTCAAACATCCCGCCGATGAATAAACAGACCAGCCTCATCTTCAATTTTAAATGAGTCTTGCGCCGTTGCGGCGAGGTCTCCTCCGTAAACATCCGTATTAATTGAGGGAGATATACAGTTCAAAGCTGTAATCTCCGGTATTCCGAAGGGCGCGTAGGAATTTTCCGATGAGAACCGACTGCGGCCGCGGCTGATATAGGGTTTAGACGGCGCGAGGTGTGACAGAATTCAGAAGACAAATGAGCCAACTGCTGAGGACCAAAAGCATTGACGTACTTTGTGAGGAGACGCAGCAAGAAGGAAAGAAATTAAAGCGCTCGCTTGGCCCGTTTAGCCTGATCGCGTTCGGCATAGGAGCCGTCATCGGGTCGGGTATTTTCACGGTAACAGGAACAGCAGCAGCAGGGCCGCATCTCAGCTACCCATCGATTTTGAATGCGCCGATTCTCGATCTCATGCTGCATGGCAGCGCGGCGGCTTCGATCGTAGGACGTCCAGGCGCGGGTCCCGGAATCACTCTCTCTTTCATTCTGGTAGCGATCACCTGCGGATTTGCCGCTCTGTGCTATGCGGAACTGGCTTCCATGATTCCGATCGCGGGCAGTGCATACACCTATGCATACACCACACTCGGCGAAATTTTCGCCTGGATTATCGGCTGGGATCTGATCCTTGAATACGCCGTTTCGAACATGTCGGTGGCGGTCGGCTTCTCTGCTTATTTCAATGTGATGTGTGATTATCTGTTCGGTGTTCACCTCCCGCGGTATCTGTCCGAGCCGGCAATTATGGAAGGCCATCGAACGGGCAGTCTGTTCAACATTCCGGCGCTGCTGATTGTAATGCTCCTAAGCTGGCTTCTGGTCCAAGGAGTGAAGGAAAGCGCCGGCGCAAATAACTTTATCGTTGCCGTGAAGGTTGCCGCGGTTTTGATATTCGTCTTTGGCGCGGCTCATGCGGTGCAGGCCTCGAACTTACATCCGTTCCTTCCAAACGGTTTTCCGGGAGTGCTGACGGGCGCGGCAATTGTTTTTTTCGCCTTCATCGGCTTTGACTCTGTCTCGACGGCAGCCGAGGAATGCACAAATCCTCAAAGAAATATGCCGATCGGCATTCTTGGAACGCTTGTGATTTGCGCCGTTCTATACATTTCTGTGGCGCTCGTTCTTACCGGCATCGTGAGTTGGAAAACGCTCGATAATGCAGCACCGGTCGCGAATGCCCTGCAAGCCATAGGAATGGACAAGCTGCGATTTACGGTGACGCTAGGAGCCTTGCTTGGCATGATCTCGTCATTGCTCGTGTACCAGTACGGCCAAGCGCGTATCTGGTTTGCTATGTCGCGCGACCGCTTGCTTCCAGAGGTATTTTCGAGAGTTCACAAGAAGCACCGGACCCCGCACGTCAGCACCTGGCTTGCCGGCTTGGCAGTCGGCATCCCGGCCGGCATTTGGGATATCGGCACTTTCGCCGAACTTTCAAATATCGGAACGTTGTTTGCCTTCGTTCTCGTATCGATAGGGGTGGTCGTGCTGCGGCGGACCCAGCCCGAGAGGCGCAGATTTTTCAAAGTGCCGCTCTCGCCACTGACACCAGGCATCTCGGTAGCGTGCTGCCTCACTCTCATGTTGGGTCTTCCGCTTGAGACCTGGATTCGATTCGTGGTCTGGCTGATAATCGGGTTGTTCATTTATGTCGGCTATAGCAAAAAGCGAAGTCCGCTTAACTACGCCAGATAAACGTCACGCCGCGTAACGCAACACAGAAACCTACGGTGCAATATGCGCTCTTGACGCTGTTGCTGCTGTAGGCATCAACCACACAGCTTACCTTTAGCTGCATTTTCACTTTAAGGAGCGGCCACCATGCTGGAGCGCGGCCGATGCTCCTCGTGACACTGCTACCCCGGATGGCACCGTCCATCTCCTGGTCCGAGCCTCTGGTGGGTATCTGCTATCCCCTCGCAGTACCAACTATCTATTCGAAGTCATGGAAGCAACTACGACCGGCAAGAGACGAAGGGGGCGCTTCCGCCCAATACTCCCGTGGCGCACAAAACAGGTACCACGGACACCATCAAAGGACTCAACGGCGCAACGAATGATGTTGGAGTAATCCTGCCACGAACTGTGGACCAAATTGCAATTGCCGTGTACATCAAAGGAAGCACTCGTGATGAGGAAATCCGGGACCCGTGATTGCAAAAATCGCAAAAGCAGCTTACGACAGATGGGCAGCATAGTTTATGGCATGAGCATTACTAGTTAGTTGTTACCGTCCTTTGCGCCAGCCCGTTCTCCGAAGCCAATCCTCATAAACTTTCAGCCATTCCTCATAATCGGCGCGAGCTTCAGGAGTAGGTTCCGTTTCAGGGGGATCATCTTCGACGGCTGGCAGTCCGACTGCTGCGCGGCGTTCATTCAGGTGATCGGGATCCTCAGTCTTCCAGCGGCGATATTGCCCATCCCGACATGGCAAAGATTGAGTGCCATAGCGCTGCGGCCGCCCTTCGTACATTGCAACGCGATCGGACAAATAGGCCTCCTGCGACAGAGGCACCCCGCCGTGCTTCACTTTTTCCTGAATGAGCGCCAAAGCGTAACGCTGAAAATCTGGCTCTCCGATGGCGTGCTGGGCAATGAACCAAGCGGCCAGGGTCCCATCTGCGCCAGCCACGTCCGTATCGGGCCAGTTCTACTTCGCTGAGCTCTTCTTTTCCGTCTTATTCAGGTCCTTCGCCATGCTCAAGTGCTCTTGGAGGGTCGGCAGCGTACTGGACGCAAACTGTTTGATGTTTGGGTTCGAACCGTTTTCCGCTTCGCTCTTGAACTCGCTTACATCCTTCTGGTGATCTTTAACTTGGTCCTTGGCGTATGCCTTATCGAAATCAGGGCCCGACAGTTTGGACAATTTCTCGATGCGGGATCGATGCTTCGGGTCAAGCGAATCAGGGATACTGATGTTCTCCTTGCTCGCAATCTCCTTCAGCTGACCGTTGGCCTTGGTGTGATCATCCACCATCTTCTGACCAAACTGCTTCACCGCGTCGCTCGACGCTTTCTGTGTGGCAAGTTTTCCGAGCTCGACTTCAGCCATTCCGCCTAGCGCTGCGTCCTTCACGAACTTTTTATCGTCGACCTTCCTGGTCGTGGCCGTGGCGTCAGGATTATCAGCCGAGCCGGGCCCCGCCGGGCCGTTCGCGTTGGGCGATGTGGGGCGGGAAGAGGGAGATTGTGGCGTGGAAGGGGATTGGCCTGGAGATTGGCTCGGAGATTGGGCCAGAGCGGCGCCTGCCCCTAATAAACTAATGCTGCTGCAAATCAAGCTGTTGAGTAAGATGCGTCTCATAATTAGCCTTTCCGGTATGGATGCGCAAGCTGACCATTTCTCCGTACGATTGATCAAGCCTGGCGCGAGTACCATTTCACGAGGATTGAAATCCTCATCCGTTTATTTGAGACACTCCGGAGCCTTATGTTTCATGGGCAGTCATGTTGAAGGGTCTGGTAGCGCCCGTGCCGGCTATGTCGGACCGTTGGGGTCCGATATACTGCTATTCGGCTTTCTGTACGACGCAGTTACTGAAAATTTCTAGATCTGCGGGTGGTTTGCACCTAATCTGCACGTAAGTTCAGAATCGCCGCCGCTATACACTGTCCCCTCCCCGAAAGTTGGGGATGCTTGGCGGGTAATGGGGGGAGGGCGAGGTAACACGGAGTGCTCCCGGTTCACTTTTGGCCGAGTCCCGAGAGCACTTCGCGCAAGCGCCGCGAACCGTGAGTCGCGACTTCTCCATTGTAGTCGCGATTCGATGGGGTTCGACGGACGAAAGGAGAGCGTTGTTCAATCTCGGTGAAGGACGTAAGCAAGTTATTGCCAGGTGGCACAGGTATGTATGGACGGTAATGATGTTCCTCATCTGGGGGCGTTCTTCCCAAGCAGGGGAGGGGCCCTTTTTCATCACGTACACGCACCAGATGGAAGAGCCGGGCAATCTCGAGCTGTCGAGCAAAGCCGTCACCGGGTCGCCGACGGGGGGAAATCGCTTTTTCGGCGCTGTGGCTGAGCTGGAGTATGGGATCAAGGGCTGGTGGACGACCGAGGTGTACCTGGATGGGCAAAGCACGGCGGGCGAGAGCACGATCTTCACTGGCTACCGATGGGAGAACCGGTTTCGCATTGTACCCGGAGAGCATTGGATCAACCCGGTTCTGTATGTCGAGTTCGAAAACATCAATGGCGCTGACAGATCTTTGTTGGAAGTGGTGGGCCACGACGGGAAGAGCGATCTGGCCGAACAGAATGACGAGTCCCGGCGCGGGAAAAAACGAGAGATCGAGGCAAAGCTGATTCTAAGCAGCCATTTCAAGGGTTGGACTATGGCGGAAAATTTTATCGCCGAGAAGAATGTTCGGCACGAGCCCTATGAGTTCGGCTACGCGGTGGGCGTCAGCCGGCCCCTCGCGCTGGTTGCGAGACCGGATCAATGTGAGTTTTGCAGGGAAAACTTCCAAGCAGGAATGGAGCTTTATGGAGGGCTGGGAACACATTCCGATTTCGGTTTGAACGGAACTTCGCATTATGTGGCTCCGACATTGGCGTGGACTTCGGCGGGTGACACCGTTTTTAGAATCTCGCCCAGCTTCGGTGTCACCGGCACAAGCGCTCGCTTTCTGTTGCGATTCGGCGTCACTTACGAAATCGCGCAGTTTGGCCGGGTTGCACGCAGGATGTTCCGGACGCATGGAAGTGATCAATGAGGGCGATCCTACTGCTCTTCCTGCTCTTCGGGTTAGCTCTCCTGTCGTTTGTGATGGCGGGCGAGCGTAGCGGAACATTACTGCAGCAGGCGCCGCGAAAATTTACACAGCTTCGAAATCCTTACGAGGGATATCCAGCGGCAGTACAAGCGGGAGGGAAGTTATTTGATCGGGAATGCGCTGCGTGCCACGGGAAAGATGCTCGAGGTATAGGCAAAGCGCCGCCGCTGGTCTTGCCACATGTCTATCGAGTTGCTCCGGGAGCTTTGTTCTGGGTGCTCCGGAATGGGTCACTGAAGCGCGGCATGCCTTCCTATGCCCATCTGCCCGAGCAACAGCGCTGGCAAATTGTGAGTTACGTGAGAAGCCTGCGGTGAGCAATGGGGCTTCAGCACAGTCATCCACGTAAACTTAAGAAAAGCCGTGCGCAAGGTTTTCGTTCACAGTTTCGGGTGCCGTGCATCGCAAGCGGATGGTGCTGCAATCGAGGCTTCGCTCGAGCAGAGCGGGTTCATTGCGGTGAAACAGGGGGCCGAGGCCGATCTGGTGGTTCTGAACACCTGTACCGTGACGCATGCTGCGGATCTGGATGCGCGCCGGGCGATCCGAAGCGTACACCGCGACCATCCCGATGCTGAAATTCTCGTGACCGGCTGTTACGCGCAGCGGGCGCCCGATGAACTAGCGCAGCTCGAAGGCGTGCGCTGGGTGGTCGGGAATTCCCACAAAACGCAAATTGCAGAGATCGTGTCAGCTCCCCGCGAAGAATATCACGGTCAAGTACTCGTGAGCGATATGTCGGCGCACACTGAGTTCGCGGCTAACCCGGTGAGAGACGCCTATGAAGATCGTACGCGCCCCAATCTGAAAGTTCAGGACGGCTGCGGGAATCGTTGCTCATTCTGCATCATCCCGTCCGTTCGCGGCCCGAGCCGCAGCGCAGGGCTGCACGACGTTCTCGAACAGGTGCGCGATTTGGCCGAGCGTTATTGCGAGATTGTCTTGAGCGGGATCAATCTGGGGCGCTGGGGCCGGGATTTGCCGGGAAATTTACGCTTTGTTGACCTGGTGACTGCGATACTCCGCGAGACTACACTTCGTCGTTTGCGCGTCAGCTCCGTCGAGCCGATGGATTGGAGCGACGCGTTATTCGAACTGGTTGCGAGCGAGCCCAGGATCGCGAGGCACGTGCATCTACCCTTGCAGTCCGGCTGCGATGCAGTATTGAAGCGAATGTTCCGCAAGTACCGGACGCGCCATTACACGAGCCGCCTTGAAATCGCTCATTGCATGATGCCCGATGCAGCGATCGGGGCCGACGTGATGACTGGCTTTCCTGGTGAAACCGAAGCCGAGTTCAAGGAATCGATGCAGTTTATCGAGCAGCAGCCGTTTACTTATTTACATGTATTCACGTACTCGGAGCGCCCCGGCACGTTGGCGGCAGAGCAAGGCCAGCCCGTACCGATCGAAGTGCGGCGGGAACGCACGCGAATTTTGCGCCAGTTATCGGATCGTAAGAATCTTGAATTTCGCCGGCGGATGGTCGGTAAGACGCTTTCCGCGGTTACGCTGGACCAGGACGATGTCGCGCTGACGAATAATTTCTTGAAGGTCCAAATGGCGCAGCCGCGCGAACCGAATCAAATCGTGAATCTGGAAATTGGCGGCGTCTGCGAAGCGGGATTGCGGGAGCACACGTTACTGCCGGTGATTTAGGTGTTACCGCTTGTAACCGAATTTTTGCAGCAGCTCGACCCGAGCCTGAACGTGTGATTCGGTTTCAACACCCTTCGGGGGACTTCCATCGATGACGCCCAGGATGCCGCGGCCTTGCTCTGTTTCCGCAACAATCACTTCAACCGGGTTGGCCGTCGCGCAGTAGATACTTACCACCTCAGGCACCGCTTGAATGCGCCCGAGAACGTTGATCGGGAAGCCATTGCGCAATGAAACGATAAAAATATGGCCTGCGCCGATGGCACTCGCATTCTGAATGGCGTTCTGTTTTAAGTCCTCATCGTTGCCATCCAATCTGGTGAGGCAATCACCCGAAGCTTCGTTGAACGCGACCCCAAACTGGATATGCGCCGACGTGTTCACGATGGCTTCGTAGATATCTTCGACGGTCTTGATGAAGTGACTTTGCCCTACGATGATGTTCCCGTTCTCCGGAATTGCCAGCCGGATTGCTTTGAGGTCCATGTTCGTCACTATATCGGGACCGTGCGCACGTTCCTATAATTGCGATAGTGCACAAGCACTTCAGTGATGCCCGGAAGCAGTTGAGTGATGCTAACCTGCTGGAACATATTCGTAAGCTGCCGCACGGCCGGGCCACTTACAAGCAGTTAGTCCGCGAACTGCGATTACAGGGCGAAGAACGCGGGTCACTCGAAGAGGCACTGGACCGGCTGTCGGAGAAAGGCGCGCTGGTTGAACTGCGCTCGGGACACTTCGCGGCGGTGGGCGGCAGCCGCGAATACGCATCGGGACGGCTTTCCATTCATCGCGACGGCTTCGGATTCCTGATCCGCGAGCAAACAAGCGAAGAGATTCAGGGGGATATTTTCCTGCCTCCGCATGAGGCCGCGAAGGGGATGAACGGGGATCGCGCGCTGGTGCATGTAACGCGTATTGGCGATGGCGGACGGGCAGAGGGCGAAGTGATTCGGATTCTGCGGCGCGCGCACGTCACGGTGGTCGGGGAGTTCCGCATCCGAAAGCGCGGCAATTTCGTTGTCCCTTCAGACGATCGGATTCAGCAATGGATCAAGATTCCGGACGGCTTGGAAGTGCCACCCCAGCGAGATTCGGTCGATCGGGTGGGGGCGGCGCGGCGGGAGGTCTCGTCGGTTGAAGATCTCGACGGCATGATCGTGAATGTCGAGATTCTCGAATTTCCAGAAAGTGGCGATGAAGCGGTGGGCCGTGTAATTGAGGTGCTTGGCTATCCCGATGATTTCGGAGTGGACGTTGAGATCATCATTCGCAAGCACCACCTGCCGCACGAGTTTCCCGAAGAGGTCATTGAGCATGCCCGGCGTATTCCGCACGGCATCGATCCAGCGGAGCTTAGGCGGCGCCGCGATTTCCGCCATCTGGATATTGTCACCATCGATGGCGAGACGGCGCGCGATTTCGATGATGCCGTGTGGCTGGAGAAATTGCCCCATGGCCATTTCGCCCTGCAGGTCCATATTGCGGACGTCAGCCACTACATCCAGCCGGAAACGCCTATCGATCGAGAGGCTTTGCGGCGCGGCACGAGCGTCTATTTTCCGGACCGGGCTGTGCCCATGCTGCCGGTTGAGCTGTCAACCGAGATTTGCTCCCTGCGGCCGCACGAAGACCGGCTGGTCCTCTCGGCGCTGCTCGAGATCGACCGGCAGGGAGACGTTGTCTCGCAGGAGTTCACGCGCGGGGTGATTCGCAGCGCAGAGCGCATGACCTATACGAATGTGTTTCGAGTGCTCGAAGGCGATGCGGCCATGCGCGAACGCCATCACAAGCTCGTCGAGCGGTTTGAATTGATGCGGGAACTGGCTCTCATTCTGAATCGCAAGCGGACCAAGCGCGGCTCGATCGATTTCGACATGCCGGAGACGAACATCGAGCTCGACATGTCGGGCCAGATGATCGGCGTGACGCGAGCGGACCGCAACATCGCGCATCGCATTATTGAAGAATTCATGCTGGCGGCGAACGAAGCTGCGGCCGGGCACCTGGAGAGTGCGGGCCTGGCGAGTCTCTATCGAATTCATGAGAGACCGGACGGCAAGCGCGTGATGGATTTCGAAGAGATTGCGGCGCACTTTGGGTACTCCCTGGGTATCGGCGCGATCCCTGTGAAGCGGTTCCCTGCCCCGCAACGGCAGCGTGAAGGAAGGCGGAATGGCCGCAAAGGTAAGGACATCGTGCTCGCTCGAGACGACTTCAACATCTCATCACGCAATTACCAGCGCTTGATTGCAAAGATCGCCGGAAAGCCGGAGGAGCGGATTCTGACTTATCTGATGCTGCGATCCCTGAAACAGGCGCGCTACAGCAACATCAACGAAGGGCACTTTGCGCTCGCAGCTCCCGCCTACACGCATTTCACATCACCGATCCGCCGTTATCCGGATCTCGTGGTCCATCGCATACTCGCTCGCCACATCGACAACGCAGAGCCGCTGTTCGAGGATACGTTGCTGCGTGAACTGGGCAATGATACCTCGTTGACGGAGCGCCGGGCCGCCGAAGCCGAGCGTGAGCTGATCGAGTGGAAAAAAGTCAAATTCATGCAAGATCGGGTCGGCGATGAGTTCGATGCGCTGATCATCAGCACTACCAAATTCGGCTTTTTCGTGGAGCTCACGGAATTTTTTGTGGAAGGTCTAGTGCCGATTGAAACTCTACCAGGAGACCGCTTCCGCTATAACGAGAATGGCCGGAAAATCATTGGCGAGCGCAGCCGAAAAATGTATTCGATTGGCGATCGATTGCGGGTTCGGCTGAATCGCGCGGATACCCTGGAACACAAACTTCAGTTCGCTATTGCCGATGAGAGTGCGCGGGGCACAAAACGCAAACGGCGAACATGAGCTCGCGAGCCGCTACTCGAGCACCCGTACGAACTCCGCAATCACCTGGTATTTTTCTTCTTCCAAATCCAGGTCCCAGGATGGATACTCCGGATTCAGACTTTCGAGGCGTATACGGGTCTGGCGAAATCCTTCTTCCGTAACCGTCTTCTCGCTCTTGTAGCGTTTCACCGTGTACTGATCGTCGTCAGCCAACTCGGAGTTCCGGACCAGGACCAGCCGCTGGTTGCGAGACCCGACCACGCCTCGACGGAACACGCACAGGCTGCCATCGGGAATCTTGGGCTCCATGGAGTGCCCTCGAATTTCGGCGACGAACATGTCCTCATTGAGGTTTAAATCCGGCGGCGCTTCAATCCACTCTTCGGCCTGGATGTCTTCCGGGTTGGTCAGAAACGGGCCGGCGGCCACCGCCAGCGAAAAGCGCGGAAGGTGCGTCTGGAAGCGTAACACGCGCGAGCTGACGTGCTCGCGATAGAGCTCAGTGAGCGTCTTATCGAAATTCCGGACCGTCACCGCCTCGCGATCCGTAACGCGGAGGGATTGCGAAGCAACATTCAGGAGAAAATCGAATACCGCCGCACCGCCGCGCTCGCGGGCCTGCGAAAGCAGATCCTCTTCGAGTTCCGCCAGCACCTCGGCATCTTCGGCGCTCGCCACCGTGCTCCAGTCTCGCCGCAACCGGACGTGCAAAGTATCGGTTGCCGGATCGAGCAGCAGGACGCCGATAGTCTCGACATTGTGACCTGGCAAGTCGGCCAGCAACAGCGAGTACTCGGCCCGCTTAGGTGCGTAATCGCCGAAGCTGATGACCGGCGCCGACATCTTTTAAGAAGCTCTCCAGACCTCAGCTGTTTCGGGTGAGTTTTAGGAAATAGCCCGGCGTTAGACCGAACGGCTACGGCGTGACCGCATAGTAACCCTTGCGGGCTCGTACCCGTACGTTACCGAGATCGACCACAACCTTCACGTTCCGGTAAGCTTTCGCGGAATCGGCGTCTGAAACGTAGCGAATGATGTACTGCGTTGTGACTTCGCCGACGATGTCCGCGACCGCGCGATACATTTTGTTGTCGACCGCCGATTTGTAGGCGCCGGTGCCGACCGTCAGCGCGTAATTGCCGTCGTCAGAAGGTTTGGAGAGAAACCCGTCAGTGTCCTTGTAAACGTCTCCCAACGGGTATACGACGCGGCCACCCGTTTCAGTCGCGAGTCGAACCAGGTTGTCGTCGCTTGCGTTGGTGAACCCGAAGGCCTGCGTGCTGATGCAGTAAATGGTTACCAAGTTGCGCTGCGCCAGCTCAATCACCTGGCCGAGCGAGTGCTTGCTCGCATTGTCGTGACCATCGCCGATAATCACGACCACCCGCCTCGGCTGAATGGGTTCACCATTAATCAGTTTGCGGCTGGTGCACGCCAGATAGATAGCGTCGAAAAGGGCCGACCCGCCGCCCGGTTTCAGCTTGCGGACTTTTTCGACTAACGGCTCCGGTGCACTGGTTGTGTCGACGGCCAGCTCGGCGTCCTGCGAATAAGTAATGAGATAGCCGCTATACTTCTTGTCGCCTGTCAGCAGATTTTGGATCAGCTCCTCCGTGGCGTTTTGGAAATTCTTCCAATGAATCCGACTCTCCGCGCTCAGGTCGAGCAAAAAGCCGATCACGACAGGTTGGCTGCGTTCACGCGTGAAAAAACGAATAGTTTGGGGCTTGTTCTCTTCAAAAATATGGAAGTCTTTTTGATCGAGGTCGGACACGAAACGCCCCTTGTCGTCGGTTACAGTGACCGGCACGATGACTTCATTCACACTGATGCGGATCGGCTTTTTATCAGCGCTCTTTTCGTCCGGCTTAGTGTCTGGGGTGTTCTTACTTGCGGCCGCAGTGCCGACGCGCTTGGGGACATCCGGGGGTGGAACGGTGACAGTGGTTTGGCTCGTGCCAGGGGTCTTGCCCGCCGGGGTTTGCGAATTCGTGTTGCCAGTCGTGCTGTTGGTGGCGCTGGAAGGATTTTGTTGGGCCGCCAGGATTTGGCTGGGGAGCACACATAGTCCCAGCGCGGCCAGAAAGACCATCGGCTTACAAAACTGCATGTAGGAAACGCCTGTTTTGAATTATAGCGGTGTCTCGCAGCTTGATCCGTTATCTCTGGACACGGCCTGAGCCTGCGCCGCTGAGCAAAGCCTGAACTTCCTCCACGGCAAAGCGGTTGAAATCACCCGGAACCGAATGTTTCAGGCAAGAGGCAGCCGCCGCAAACTCGAGCGCCTCTTGCGGCGATTCGAGACGTGTAAGGCCATAGATCAGTCCGGCCGCAAAGCTGTCCCCGGAACCCACGCGGTCGACAATATGCGTGATCTCGTATTTGCGGCTCAGCAGGAATCCGTCCCTGGTATGCAGACAGGCTGACCAGCGGTTATGCGAGGCGCTTGTCGATTCGCGCAAGGTGATGGCGAGCATTTTGAGATTGGGATAGGTAGCGAGGACCCGCTCGCTGAGCTCGGAATACTTCTCACGCTCGAGCGTGCCTGATTCGACATCGATATCGACATGCAGGTTGAGCGCTTTTTGGCAGTCCTCTTCGTTTGCGATGCAGAAGTCAATCAGCTTTGCGATTTCGGGCATCACTTCCGATGCCGGTTTGCCCCATTTCCAAAGATTCTTTCTGTAATTGAGATCGCAGGAGGTCTGGATTCCCATGGCGCGCGCCGCATGAAGCCCTTCCAAAACGAGCTCCGCGGCTGATGCACTGATGGCAGGGGTGATGCCGGTGGTGTGAAACCAGGTCGCATCTTTGAGCGCGCTCTTCCACTCAATGGAGCCCGGCTTGGCACTAGCAATGGCGCTGCCCTCCCGATCGTAGAGCACTCTGGAGGGCCGCTGGTTCGCTCCGGCCTCTACGAAATAAACGCCCAGCCGCCCAGGGCCGCGAACAATTTCACTCGCCTCGACGCCGTACCGGCGAAGTTCTCCGACCAGCGCTTCCGCGAGGAAGTTGCGATCTGGCAGCACGGTGATCAACCTGCTGGGTACGCCGAACTGAGCGAGCGAAACGGCAACGTTCGCTTCAGCTCCGCCGAAGGTAGCCATGAACTGAGGCGATTGCAGAAAGCGCTCAAAGCCGGGTGGTGTGAGACGGAGCATCACTTCGCCAAAGGTCGCGACAACAGGTGCCATTCAGCAGAATTGTAGCGTTACAGCCTGCGCGCTCAACGCAGGACAGTAACGGGCTCGGCCACATGCGGCGCTAAAACTGCCTCGATACCGGCGGCTGCGTCGACTCCAGGCAGACCCTCAACCGTCTGGACAGTAAAGGTGCTGAGCGGCACAGAAGTCGTTTTTCGCAAAGCCGAACCGGCGTATGGATCGAGAGAAAAGGCGTTTACCTCAACCGGCGCTTGAACGCCTTCGAGAGCCGAGGCGGCCCGTTGCAGGCGCGCGAACGCTTCGTGGGCATCGTCGAGATAGTTGCCGAACGTGAGTTGAAGTCCTGTGAAGATCAAGCGATGCGAGTTGACAAGGCTAGCGCGGGCATTCTTCAGCCACACGACCGATCCCTGCGCGGGCGGTTGAGCGAGTTGAGCGACTGCCTCGCACATGCTTTCATCGTTGGGCGGCTCGCGTAAGGCTTGCACGACGTTGATCGCGGTGTTCGGAAATACGGCCTGAATCGCCGCCCGCGTGGAGGGGAAGTCGGCAATATGGGACGTGAAGCAGGTGCACGTTAAGACTCGCTCCGGAGAAACAGGGATAGCGTTCACGCTGTCTTTCAGCCGCTGCAATGCCTCATTCAACGAGGCGCCGGTTTGTCCAGCCAAAAAGGCCAGGCCGTTGGGATTGACGATTTTCTTTGTCGCGACGACTGCTTCGATGATCACTTGCGCAGAATTATCGGCCAGCGCGCCCACCTGGATAATGCTCAGAACGGGCAGTGGCAACTTCTTGTCGGCGAAGATATCTCCCACCGCAGCCTCGACGCGCCGGGCATCGCCTGCGCCCGCCACAAAGGCACGCAATTTGATAATGGTCTCTCCCCGGGTGTCGCGGATCAACTCATTTAAGCTTTGCCGGATCTGGGCGGCGAGGCGACCGGTTCTCTGGAGCGGGGAAATGTGGAAGTCAAGCGTCGCGGTATCCGCCGCAAGCGCCATTGGCAGTTCCTTCGGGAGAGGCAGCACTTGCGTTTTTGGCTCCTCGTTTTTTCTCTTCTGCGCAAGCAGGGTTGAAAAGCAAAGCAACACGCAGGCTAGCGCGGCGAGGCTCGCAAACAAACTTCGATGCCACATGCCAGTTCAACTCTAGCCTATCTCGCGGATGGGTCATGTCGCCTGTGTTGCTCGATTCCCACAATGGATGGCTTTGACAATCCACTTTGGTATGCTAAAAACACGTGCCTGAGTTATTCAATTTGAGCTTGAATCCCGCGTCTGATGTTCCTCTATACAAGCAACTTGCCGAGGCAATCGGCGGCCTTATTTCGAATGGCTCCATGCAGGGTGGGGAGCGACTTCCAGCCACTCGCGAATTGGCTGGCCAACTTGGACTGAATCGAACTACTGTCTCGGCAGCCTATGCGGTTCTGGAGGAATCGGGCCGAATTGAAGGCCACGTGGGCCGCGGGAGCTTTGTGGCGAACCGTGAAAACGCCGTCACCGCCGCGACTACAGATTGGGGCGCGATTCTTCCTCCGATCGAATCGGGATTCGGGCCGTCCATTCACGAAACCGAAATCAGTTTTGCAAATTCGCGCCCCGCCGGCGAGGGATTCCCGTTGGCGCAGTTCCGGCGATTATCCAAGCAAGTCATCGACAGCCCGGACGCAGCCGAAATTCTGCAGCTCGGTTCGCCACACGGGTATGGACCCTTACGGCGGTATTTACTGGAGCAAGCCACGGCGGCAGGAGTTGCCCGCCCCGGCGATGATCTCATCATCACGAACGGTTGCCAACAGGGGCTCGACTTGCTGGCGCGATTGTTCGCGCGGAGTGGTGAAAGCGTGGTGCTCGAAGATCCTGTGTATCACGGGCTGGTGCGTGTTTTTTCCCGCGCCGGAGCGAACATCATTTCAATCGAGCTTGGCGAAACGGGAATCGACGTGGACCGCTTGGAGGAAATTTTTATGCAACACCGCCCCCGACTCCTGGCTCTGACGCCAAGTTTCCAGAATCCGACGGGCATTACGATTCCTTTCGAGCGCCGCAAACGCATCGTGGAACTCGCACAGCGCTCGGGCGTGGTGGTGCTTGAGAACGATATCTATAGTGAGCTGCGTTACCAGGGGACGCCGCTGCCAACCTTGAAGCAACTGGATAAAACCGGCAATACGATTCTTTTGCGCAGCTACTCGAAAGTGTCTTTCCCGGGCTTGAGGGTGGGCTGGGTCATTGGGCCGCGTGCTGTGATTGAGTGCCTGGCGGAAGCGAAGCAGATCAGCGATCTTCATTCCGATCAACTCTCGCAGGCCGTCCTGTTGCGTTTTGCTGAATCGGGAGAACTAGCGCAGCATATTGAACGCACGCGGCGTGCCGGCCGTGAGCGGCTTACTGCCGTGTTGCGCGCGTGTGCGGCGTATTTGCCTTCGGGCACTAAGTTCACGCGCCCGGAAGGCGGGATGAGTTTATGGGTCGAGTTGCCCGCCCCGTTGAATGCAGAACATTTGCTGAGCAGGGCGCAAGAACGCGGCGTCAATTTTCTGCCGGGCCGCTACTTCTCGGCGCGGCGGACACATGCACGAGGGCTGCGTATCAGCTTCGGCGGTTTGGCTCCGGAACAGATCACGCGCGGCATTCAGATTCTAGGAGACGCAGCGCGGCGGGAGCTGGCTGTCAGCTCCGTGAGCGCGAATTTTGAGCCTGCAACGGCACTTGTGTAGATAACGGTATTTGAGGTAAGGAGAACCGAAGTGACTTTTCAAGATGATCAGTTTCGATTGAAGGTCGGATTGGCCGAGATGTTGAAGGGCGGCGTGATCATGGACGTAGTCAACGCAGAGCAGGCGGTGATTGCCGAACGGGCGGGCGCCTGCGCCGTAATGGCGCTCGAACGCGTACCCGCCGATATTCGTAAAGAGGGCGGCGTTGCGCGCATGTCACAGATACGTATTATCCGCGACATTATGAGCGCTGTGTCTATTCCCGTCATGGCGAAGGTGCGCATCGGCCATTTCACTGAAGCACGGATTTTAGAAGTCGTGGGCGTCGACTATATCGACGAAAGCGAGGTGCTTACGCCAGCCGACGAGGAGCATCATGTTGACAAGCGCGACTTCAAGGTTCCCTTTGTGTGCGGGGCGAGAAATCTCGGCGAGGCGCTGCGCAGGATTGCGGAGGGTGCGGCGATGATTCGCACCAAGGGCGAGGCCGGATCGGGAAATATCGTCGAAGCCGTCCGCCACATTCGGACCATTGTCAAAGAAATGAAGCAGCTCACGGTTCTCGGCAAAGAGGAGCTAGTGCATGAGGCCAAAAGTCTGCAAGCGCCGTTGGAACTGGTCGAGTATGTAGCTAACAACGGAAAGCTGCCGGTTCCCAACTTCTCAGCGGGCGGAATAGCGACTCCGGCCGACGCAGCGCTGGTGATGCAACTCGGCGCTGAAGCGGTGTTCGTTGGATCGGGAATCTTCAAATCGTCTGATCCGGAGACGCGCGCCAAGGCGATTGTAAAGGCGGCCACGTATTATCAAGATCCTGTGAAGCTGCTCGAGGCGAGCGAAGAATTGGGCGAGGCCATGCCGGGTCTCGAAATTTCGAGACTACCGGAATCCGAACTGATGCAGACACGCGGCTGGTAGCGGCCCGTGGAACCGAAGATCGGCGTGCTCGCGCTGCAGGGAGATTTCGAGGCGCACCGAAACGCTCTCAAGCGGGCGGGCGCGGAGGCGGTCGAGGTACGCACAGCCGAAGATCTCCGGTCAATCGACGGCCTGGTGATCCCGGGCGGCGAGAGCACGACCATGCTCAAGCTGTTGAACATCGAAAGCCTCTTTGGGCCGCTGCAAGAGTTTGGACGAACCAAGCCGATCTTCGGCACGTGCGCGGGCGCCATCCTGCTGGCATCCGAAGTCTTGAACCCGCCTCAAGAATCGCTGGGGCTGATGGATTTGACAGTCGAGCGAAACGCTTACGGCCGGCAGATTGACAGTCGGATTGCCCGGATCGACCTGGAGGGTGAAGCGGCGGAGGCGGTGTTCATCAGAGCACCCGTCATTCTTCGGATTGGGCCGGAAAGCAAGGTTCTGGCGACATATTTAGATGCGCCTGTGCTGGTTGAAGAAGGTAAACACATGGTCGCCACCTTTCATCCGGAACTCACGCATGACGCCCGCATTCATAAACATTTTCTAGAGAAAGTTAAACAAAGCGCTTAACAATGCTTCTTATTTGAGATGAGGGGCTGGCCAGGAAATAAGTGCGGCGGGCCCAAGCTAAACTGAGAGGGTAAGTGAGAAGGGTGCTTTTTCTGTGTATCGGTAATTCCTGCCGCAGCCAGATGGCGGAGGGATTTGCGCGGACTTATGGATCAGACGTGATGGAACCGGCCAGCGCAGGTTTATCACCCGCCGGGATTGTTCAGCCGCTTACGAAACAGGTCATGCAGGCGAAGAACATCAACATTGACGATCAATATCCAAAGGATCTGAGCTCAATCGACGTTTCAGGCTTCGACCTACTCATCAATATGAGCGGAGCGAAGCTTCCGGCCCGCATCCCGATCGCGGTCCGCGACTGGAATATAGAAGATCCCATTGGCCGGAGTGAAGACGTCTATTTCGTGGTCCGCGATCAAATCGAGAATCTTGTGATGAGCTTGATTCTGGAACTCCGCCGTGAAACCGATAAGGGAGATCGTTCCTCCAAGCCTGAAGTGCGCGGCGGACTGCGTGGCCGCGGCAAAACTGCGCCTGAAGCCCCCCAAAAAAGGAAACGCGGTCCGGAAGGACTTGTTTCCCCCGAAACCGCGTAAAAAATCTTGCCGAAGAACGGCTAATACTACTTGGGGCTGCTTGACGTGTCGGTGGTCGAAGACGTTGAAGTCGTTGAACCCATGTTGTCCGAGCCCTTCTTTTTCTTGCTTTTGTGCTTCTTCTTTGTCGTGGTGGTGCTGCTGGTATCGTTCGTACTCTGGTTTGTGTCTTGCGCGAAAAGTGCAGCGCCGGGCAACAGCGAGAGGCCGAGGACAGCGGTCATGATCTTCTTCATTCTTGGGATATCTCCTTGTTCACTACTGAGTAGTAGCACTATGCGTGCTCTCAGACTATACTCGCAGAAACTACGTGAAGGAGTCCTGAAAGTTAGATTAAACTTTTTTCAGTGTATTGGCTGTTTTTGAGCCTTAAACGCGCAAATTACGCCCCGGCGGTTTGACCGTAGGTCTTCACAGCGCGCTCCATCGCGGGGGCGGCGTTCGCAAGATCCTGTGCATTCATGGCAGGCCGGGCAGTAAGCCGGGCGTTGAAGGCGAGAAACCAGGGTTCCGCAATGGCTGGCAATTGGGAGGAATCGGTCATGTCGAAAAATATGTAGCCGGTACGCTCGCCATTATCTTCGGCGAAATAAGCGGCTTCAGCCTTGAGGTCGCCGAGAATACGTTGTATGGTGGACGCCAGCGTGCCGTTCCGGGCGGCTGCGTTGCCTGCTTCGACCGGAATTGAAACTTTGAGTAGCATGCGCATGTGTTGCCTCCTCCAGAGGCAGTGTGAATTATACAACCGGCAGTAGTAAAAAGACGGGTACGCAGCTTAGATTCGGCAAATCAGGAGTTCCCGCTCATAGATCATCTCGGGCGGCAGGTGATCGTGCAAATCGATAAATAGTTCTTCCTGTCCGATGACTTCGGCGCGCCAAGCCGCGGGATCAAAGGCCTGTAGCTCCTCAAATTTCTCCTTGGGGAAATCCAGCCCTTGCCAGTGGAAGTCTTCGTAGCGGGGCATCCATCCGATGGCGCTCTCTTTCCCCACGGCGCGGCTTAAGGAGCGGTCCACAATCCACTTCAGAACGCGCATGTTTTCGCCATACCCGGGCCAGATGAACTTGCCATCGGCATCCTTGCGGAACCAATTCACATGGAAGATTTTGGGGGTAACGGTGATGACCCGCTGCATTTTGAGCCAATGCCGGAAATAATCGCCCATGTGATAGCCGCAGAACGGGAGCATCGCCATGGGATCGCGCCGAACCTTTCCAATGGCACCGGCGGCGGCAGCAGTGGTTTCGGAGCCCATGGTGGCACCGAGGTACACGCCACCGCTCCAATTGAAGGCCTGATAGACAAGCGGCATGGTGCCGGCACGTCGTCCACCGAAAATAAATGCGCTGATCGGCACCCCGTTCGGGTCTTCCCAAGCGGGGTCGATACTGGGGCATTGCGATGCGGGAGAGGTAAAACGCGCGTTGGGATGAGCGGCTTTTGCGCCGGTCTCTTTCGCGATTTGTGGAGTCCAGCGTTCGCCTTGCCAATCGATACACTCGCGAGGCGGCTCGTCCGTCATACCTTCCCACCACACACCACCGTCGGAGGTGAGCGCGACGTTCGTAAAGATGGTGTTCTTCGACAGAGTGGCCATCGCGTTCGGATTGGTTTTGGCCGATGTGCCCGGAGCGACGCCGAAAAAACCCGCCTCAGGATTGATCGCCCGCAACAGGCCATTCGCGTCCGGCTTAATCCAGGCTATGTCATCACCGACTGTCCATACTTTCCAGCCCTCAAAGCCTTTGGGCGGGATCAACATCGCGAGATTAGTTTTCCCGCAGGCACTGGGGAAAGCGCCCGCTACGTAGGTCTTTTCGCCGCTCGGATTTTCGATGCCGACGATGAGCATATGTTCTGCCATCCAGCCCTCGTCGCGCGCAATGTTCGAAGCAATGCGCAATGCAAAACACTTTTTGCCGAGCAATGCGTTGCCTCCGTATCCGGAGCCATAGGACCAAATTTCACGCGTCTCTGGGAAATGAGCGATGTATTTCTCCCGGTTACAGGGCCAGGGCACATCCTTCTCGCCAGGAGCAAGCGGCGCGCCCAGACTGTGCATGCAGGGAACAACCCGTTTGACATCCTCATCGATTAACTTAAAGACGGGCAGGCCAATGCGCGCCATAATGCGCATGCTGACGACGACGTAAGGCGAATCGGTGAGCTGAACGCCGATCTGCGACATGGGCGAGCAAAGCGGACCCATGCTGAACGGCAGCACATACATAGTGCGGCCCTGCATAGCGCCTGCAAAAAGGCCCCTCAGCGTTTTGCGCATCTCGTACGGATTGACCCAGTTGTTCGTCGGGCCCGCGCTGTCCTTCGACAGGGAACAGATGAAGGTGCGGTTCTCAACCCGCGCGACGTCGCTGGGATCTGAGCGAGCGTAGTAACAGCCCGGCCAAAGATCCTGATTCAGTTTGATGAATGTGCCGCTCGCGACCATCTGCGCGCAGAGCGCTTGATTCTCTTTCAGAGAACCGTCGACCCAATGGATGACCGCGGGCTTGGTGAGCTCGGCCATCTTCTCGACCCACCGGAGCAGATGTTTGTTTCGGCTGAGAGGAAGCGCAGAATTACGCGTTTTCATACGGTCTTTAGTAGAGGCGAACACCGCGCGGTCCAGGTTTGCGATGCATATGCACGGCATCGACAAAGCGAACACAATTTGTGCTGGAGGTCATGACCAGTGTGTGTGTCCGGTATCCTTCGCCGAAGAAACGGACGCCTCTCAGAAGAGCGCCATCTGTGATTCCGCAAGCGGCGAAGATAATGTGGCTGCCTATGGCGAGATCGCCAGCCGTATAAATGCGTTTGGGACTCTTGATGCCCATTTTTGCAACCCGCTCTTCGAGCTCCGGCGTGTTAATGACGAGACGTCCGACCATCTCGCCGTGGAGGCAACGCATAGCGGCTGCAGCAAGCACACCTTCAGGAGCGCCGCCGATGCCCATGACAGCATGCACGCCATTTCCGCGGACCGCAACGGCAATCGCGGCCGAGAGATCGCCGTCACCAATCAGGCGAATGCGCGCGCCGGTGCGCCGGATGTCGGCAATCAGCTGAGTGTGGCGGGGCCGGTCGAGGACGATGATGGTGAGATCTTTGACATCCCGGTCGAGACGGCGGGCAATCGATTTCAAATTCTGCGATACGGGCGCGTCCAGGTCCAGGGCGCCACGGCACGCCGGGCCGGCAACAATTTTTTCCATATAGCAATCGGGAGCGTGCAGCAGCCCGCCCGGCTCGGAAGCCGCCAGGACTGCAATCGCGTTCGGCGCACCGGTCGAGCACAAATTCGTTCCTTCGAGCGGATCAACGGCGATGTCGAGGCCCGGGAATTCGACACCGGGCCGCTCGGGAGCACCGACGCGCTCGCCGATATAGAGCATAGGCGCCTTGTCGCGCTCGCCCTCACCGATCACGATATTGCCGGCGATGGGAACTGTTTCAAAGGCCTGGCGCATCGCTTGCACAGCCGCATGGTCCGACTCTTTCGCGTTTCCCTGCCCCATGGTACGCGCGCTGGCCATCGCCGCTTCTTCGACTACGCGCACGAGGTGAAAGGAGAGATCCCTTTCGATGTTCGTTTCACCTGAGTTATCCGGCATGTAATCAGGCGGGCTGATCACCGGGCTTTTGTCATTCTTCATCTGTTAGCTCTTCATGTCTGAGGCGTCATCTCTTTACTGGTCATTTATTACTGTTTGGGGCGGCGATTGTTCCTCTAATAAGCCCAAGTGACGCAAAACGCGGCGGACCTTTTTCGGCGAAACGGCGAGGCGATGGGCTACTCTTGAGATCTTACGATCTTCACGCTCCCAGACTCTCCGGATGAGCAATTCTTCGAACTCGCCAACCACCTTCTGTAGAGATTTGTCGCCCACTACTCCTTGCGACCAGGCGCGGAGATTCGGGTCCTCAATACCTGAGTGCAGAATGCGAGCCCTTAGTATTGCCAATTCTTCGCATAGCGCATCCTTACGATCACCATCGAGGAACGCCTCGGCGCGGTCGCAGCAGGCTCGGGCTGATTCGGTGTTGTCGAAAAAGCCATTGACCAGCGTGGTTCCCTGACAGATATAGGCCTGCGCAGTCAACCTGCGGCTTTCGGTATGCTGTGCGAGATCAACCGCCTCGCTGGCGCAGTCGTGCGCGAGCTGCGCGAAACGGCTTGGATCATCGCTCTCGCCGATCTGTTCTTCGAAACGCGCGTTCGCGACCATGGCTTGTACGATGCGGGCTCGACACATAAGCAGATAGTCTGTTTTCGTCGCACCAAGCTCAAATGCTTCGGCGGCCTTTTCTTCGGCGCGATGGAGATCGCCGAGATCGAGATATACCTGCGCCAGGTTGACGTCGACGTTCCCGGCTCCATGGTGATTTTGGGTACGCTTATAAATCGCGTCGGCCTGGGCTAGATCAACCTGTGCGTTACGCAGCAGCTCGTGCATGCGCTCGAGCTGGGCAGCTTTGTATTGCGTTTCCGCGCGCTCGGCCGGCTTAGCATTGCGTTGACGCTCCCACTTCGCTTCGATTCTGCGGCGCAATTGCAAAGCCAGAAAACGCTTCGCCTGCGCGATGTTGGTGAGCGATCGGGCGAGATAGCGGTCCAAAGACTCGCGGCGTTTGAACAGGTCGATGGAAGCCTCAAAATATTGCATGGCATGGTCGTAGCGGCCTTCGCGAAGCGCGATTCGTCCGTAGGTCGATTGAATGTTTGCCGAGCGTGATGAAGTCGTCGGTGTGGCGTAGCACGGCTTCGGCTTCCTGTAGAATTCGTACGGCTTCTTTGGTTTCGCTCTTCTGAAACAGCAACCAGCTCTCGAGCGTTTGGATGACGGCGGCCACGTAGTGAAGACCGGTGCTCCTGGCAAGATCTCTTCCGCGCTGGGTGATTTCTAACGCCTGATCGTACTCGCCCGCTTTACGCAGGCAACGCGCTTTCCAGAGACTTGCCATGGCGACGGTTTGTGAATCGCCAATTTCCTCGCTTACCATCAACGCAGTATCGAGATGGCGGAGCGCTTCGGAGAGATCTTCGCGGCGCATGGCGATGACGGCTTCGGCCAGCCGCAAGTGGATGTAATCCGTGAGGGGAAGTGTGTGGCGCGAACTTTTGTGGAATCGGTCGAGAAGAGTTAGAAGCAAGTCTTCACACTCGAAACCCACGTCGAGCCATTGAGCGAGGCAGCCAACGGCGAGGCCGCCCAGGCACTGCTGCGGAGTGATAGCGGCGAAATCGGACCTATGTTGGTCGAGCAGCGCGATGCCGGCGTGGATGCGCCGGTCCTGAAGCGAGGCGCGGAGTTGCTCCAATAGCTCGCGTGACAGCATAGTCGGTCATAGACCTTCCGCAATTTTACGCTGTTCTGAGCAAAACGTCTTGTTTCAATGAATTGCGAGAAGCAGTGGGCGGGCGAGAGCAAGGGACAAGAGGCGGGTTGGCACACTTCGGGTGGAAGGGCGGGAGGTCACGGACGATTAGGCGGCTTGTTGGGCTGTGATGGGCGTCTTTTCGTCCTCTTCTAGTTCCTCTTTTTCGCAGGCCGCGACTGCCTCATCCACGCGGAGCATGATGTTCTGCATTAATTGGTGGTCCAGCTTGGCTTCCGCCAGCAAAACGTTCCAGCGATGCAGCTCCTGTTTCCGATTTTCGGTGGCTTCGTGACGAGTGTGATCGGCTTGTTTATGCTGCTGCGATTCGAACCCAATTTCCTGTTTGCGCTTTTCGGCTCTTAACCTTAGAAGATCGTTCAGGCACTTGTGGAAAGCTCGTTCGTTGGTGGTTTGATAGCGCAGGTAGAGTGCAAGCTGCTTTTGGTTGTCGCAGGTGGGCAGTTCCTGATTGAATGTCACGTGCTGCAACATGAGAGCACGTTTGCTGAGCCAGATGGCTTGCGCCATTTTGTCGACTAGAATGGTTTCGGTGAGGCCGGAAGGTTTGTGCTCGTCGCGCAAGCTGCCGAGTAGCATGTCGAATTCGTCCTGGCTTTCCCAGGGAAGAACGGTGAAGGCGCCTGAGCAGCCGTGCTTGAAATTGTTGCGAGCGGATATGGCTTTGCCTTGCATTGTTTTCGGACCGGTAGAGTGTTGAGCGTTCGCTTGATTGGCTGCAACTTGTGCGGAGGTTGTCATTTGGAGAGACTCCAGAAATGAAAAACGCCGGAGAGGCGATAGGCCCTCGTCCGGCGTTCTTCGAAAGATTTAGAAGCGCAGCGGCTTCCTGGAAGCAGTATACAGCATGCTTCCAAGCGATTCCGCGTAAGTGGGTGAAACGAATAGTGATTTAGGTTGTGATCGGGTTAAAGCGGTGGGTGGTCAGAGTTGAGGAGATCGAGAGCTTGCACGTTTCCGAGAACACCTTGGTTTCACGTCAATTTGGAGCTTCTGTTGCTTCAGCCGCTCGCAAACTGGATCGGAACTTCATCGCTCAGCGTTCTTACGCTCTGCCCGAAGATCCGCTAGTGCATTCAAAACGCATAGCGGCCCTTTGCCAAACTGGCCGCATCCGCCGCAAACGCGGGCGGCCTTCCTTCAAACGGCTCTATCCGAACTGATGCGGCGATGATCCTCACCTTTCTTCCCGCGTTTCGCGCCGCATCACTCCAGATAGAGTCCTAACGTCAGCGAGGATCTATCCGAACCTCAACATCAGGGCGTCCCGTTCACTTGACCGGAAAAGGCCAATTTCCTGTTGCGCGTTATCAAAGTCTGTATGTCTTTTGTTAGGCCGATAGCTGCCCAGCTATCGGTTCTCCTGTTGAGAGGAGGAGAAGACGTATGCAGAGCAGATCATTTATCGGCTTGGACGTTCACAAGGACACGATTTCTATCAGCATTGCAGAAGACGGGAGGAACGGACCAGTTCGGTTTGTAGGAGTGATTCCGAACTTGCCCGACGAGATCGCGAAGATGGCCAGGCGGCTCTCTCGCCAGGGAGAGCTCGATTTCTGTTATGAGGCAGGCGGGTGCGGGTACGGCATCTATCGTCAGCTTACGGGACTTGGTCACAAGTGCACGGTTGTGGCCACCTCGATGATTCCGCGCAAGCCCGGTGAGCGGATCAAAACAGACCGGCGTGACTCGCAGAAGCTGGCGATCCTGCACCGGTCCGGAGATCTGACACCGGTCTGGGTGCCGGACGCGACGCACGAAGCAGTGCGCGATCTGGCCCGAGCGCGAGTGGATGCTTCCATGCATCTCATGCGTGCAAGGCAGCAGTTGCTCGCCTTTCTGCTTCGTCACGGCCGCACGTATACAACGGGCAAGCACTGGACGCAGCGTCACCGTTCGTGGCTTGCAGGTCAGACATTCGAGCTGCATACCCATCAGATCGTTTTTCAGGACTACGTTGAAGCGGTGTGGACTGCCCAGGAGAGAAGAGACACTCTGATCGAAAGAATCGCTGAGATGATGACAAGCTGGTCGCTGGGACCGCTGGTGGACGCGTTACGCGGTCTGCGCGGCATCGATCTGCTTTCCGCAGCAACCTTCGTTGCGACGACTGGCGATCTCAGCCGCTTCGAATCGCCGCGGCTCTTGATGGGCTACCTGGGCTTAGTTCCTTCCGAGCATTCCAGCGGCGCCCACACCCGTCGCGGAGGGATCACGAAGACCGGCAACAGAGAAGCCCGACGCATGCTCATCGAAGCAGCCTGGAGCTATCGCTATCCAGCGCGTGTTGCCAAGGACAAGGCGGAGATCCTCGTGCGCCTTCCTAAGAGTGTGCGCGACATCGCATGGAAGGCACAGACCAGACTTTGCGCTCGCTATCGCACCATGCTCGCGAAAGGCAAGAAGTCCACGGTTGTTGTAGCCGCGCTCGCACGCGAACTCGCCGGCTTCGTATGGGCCATTGGCCAGGAAATGAGACCCAGCATGACTGCATAGCCACGGACCCGCCCTCCCTATCGGGTGGGGAACCGGGCAACCGGTCATGGTGATCCTCGTGAGCTCCCTGGGCCGGAGTTACTTTCCGACGCCCGCGCTAAGTCCGAGGCAAACCTGCGACGACAAACGTTCGTGCGGTAGCCAACCCGCGTATGGAAGTTTGAGCGACTGTCGCTAATTGTTGCCCGGTTCCCAACCTGATAGGAATTTTACGCCCAAAAACCTTGCCTTTTATGCAGGGAGAAATCCCCTGCGCCTCAGCTCTTGACAAAAGACATGGAGGAGCTTCGCTGCGTACACGTCCTCGATCCATCCCGACGAAACCGAGCTGCGACGTATCTTTCTTAAGATGATTCCGGATTGTTCACTTCAGCGCGACCTCTATCGCGAGCGGCTACTATGAAAGACGTATGCGACCCGAGGATCTTCATACTTCGTTGTCCGAAGGACCAATGTCTTACTCGTGCCGCAGAGCCGCCAGCGGATCAATTCGGGACGCTCGCCTTGCCGGCGCATAGCCAGCGAGAATCGCGGCGCTTAGGAGGACGACACCGGCCAGCGCCAGGGTTCCCGGATCGTTGGGCTGGGTCTCGAACAGAAACGATTTGACAAGCTGGGACGCGCTGAACGCGGCAGGCACGCTGATCGCGAGCCCCACCCCGGCCAGTATCAGAACGCGGCGCAGAACCATCCATACCACGGCGCCGCGTTGCGCGCCCAGCGCCATACGGATTCCGATCTCGCCGATTTCCCGCGCGACGTTGTACGACATCGTCCCGTAGAGCCCCACGCACGCGATCAGGAGAGCGAGAACTGCGAAACCCGTGCATAGTTTCGCGAACGTGAGTTCCCGGCTGATCGTCCGATCGATTTCCGCAGCCTGTGTGACCACGTTTGTGACGGGTGTGCGGGAATCTGCCTCCCGCACGATCTCATGCACACTCTGAACGAACCTCAGCGGATCGCCCGCAGTGCGCAGCGCGTAGGTCACTCGGTCCGGAGGAAACTGGCTGACCGCTACGAATACGGTCATTGCACTCTCCTCTTCATTTTTCAGACCACCGTACCGGACGTTAGCCGACACGCCGACGATTTCGAGATCGCGCTTCTCCTCCGGGAGCGTGATGCGCCGGCCCACCGGATTCTCGTTCCCGAAGTATGTCCGCGCCAGCCGCTCGCTGACGACTGCAACCGGCCTGGAGCCCGCTTGGTCGCGGTCGTCAATCTCACGCCCGGCCAGGATCGGAATCTGCATGGTCGTGAGGAAACGCGGTCCGGCGGACATGACGCGTGCGCCATCCAAGGCAACAGCGCCGATCTTCATTGTCCCCCTGATTGCCTGCCCGGCGCGGGCGGCGTTGATGATCGAGGATTGCGAAAGCGTCGCGCTGCGCACTCCCGGGATCGATTCGAAGCGCTTGCGCAGGTTCGCGTAAAAAGTGGTGATCTCCGGGTCGCGATGCCCGGCCTGGCGCGCATTCAGCGAGAACAGAAGGATGTTCTCGCGGGTGTATCCCAGTTGGACGGAGTGCAGTTTGTTGAGTGTCCGGACAAACAGACCCGCGGCGACCAGGATGAGAAAAGAGATCGCGATTTGGGCGACCACCAGAACGTACTGCGCGCGGCGGCGCGGTCCGCCTGCGCGGCCATTCTTCAGCGCGGGCATCACGTCCGGACGCGTCGACTGAATCGCTGGAGCGAGGCCAAATAACAGGCCGCAAACCACTGAGAGCGCCGCCGTCACGCCCAGCACGTGCCAGTTCAATTCCGCGTGCAGCGTAAAGTTCTCCTGCCCGTGGGAGAGCAGGAACGTCAACGATCGCACGCCCCAGATCGCAAACAAGACCCCGAATGCGCCGCCAAGCGACGCCAGCATCACACTCTCAGTAAGCAACTGCCGCACGACGCGGAACCGTCCCGCTCCCAGGCTGAGCCGGACAGCCATCTCGCGGCGTCGCGCGGAGGCCTTTGCCAGCAGCAGATTGGCGATGTTCGCGCACGCAATCGCCAGGATCAATGCCACCATCGTCAGGAGCACGTATAGAGGCTTGGAATACTCGCGGCGCAAGCTACCCAGACCGGCAGCGCCAGGATTCAGCTTCAGCGCGGGCAGGTTGGCGCGCTCACCGTCCGTCGTCGCGGTGGTGGCAACCCATTGATGGAAACGAGGCGCCAGCGCTGCCTGCGCCTGGGCCATGCTGACACCGGGACACAGGCGGCCCATCATTTCAATCCAGTAGAAGTTTCCGTCGCTATACATACGAGCCGCTCCGGTACCGTCTACGAGCAGATTCGTGTGCAACGGAAGGTAGAGGTCCGGCGCCACCTCAGGGTCTACTCCGAAGAATTCCGGCGGCGCGACGCCGATCACAGTGAAGGGAATGTTATCGACGAGAATCGACTGGCCAATCGCATTGGGCGGTCCTCCAAAGCGATTTTGGCTTGTCGCAAAACTGATTACGGCGACCGGCGCTGCGCCTGGACGGTCGTCTTCGGAGTCGATCAGACGTCCCGCGCCGGGCGACACTGCCAGGCCGCGCAAATACTCACCGCTCACGTACTCCGCGCTGGCAGTCGTGGCCTGCCCGCGGACGGCCAGGTTGTGCTTTAGTCCGTTGAAGTATCCGAAAAGCGTGGAAAAGACGGAATTCTCCTCGCGAAGCGTCTCGAACGCGCCGTACGGGAACATCCCGCTGACCATCGCGCCTTTGTCGCCCGGCCAGGCAAGGCCTTGTACCCCGTGCATGACGTGGACCCATTCCTTGTTGGCGTTCTGGGGCGGCCGGCTATGCCAATTCAGGACCACCAGCGACTCGGGATCGGCCACCGGCAGTGACCGCAGCAGAATCGACTCCATGAAGCTGTAGATCGCTGTATTGGCCCCGATGCCGAGCGCCAGCAACAAGACCGCCAGGGCGCTGAATGCCTTATTGGCGGCCATGGTGCGACAGCCATAGCGGACATCCTGGCCAAGTTCCGACAAGAATCGTGTCATCCAAATCTCCCGTGACTCTTCGTGCTTCAGTCCGACGTTCCCGAATCGCCGGTGCGCTTCAGCCCGGGCGCGCTCCGCCGTCATACCGTCTGCCTGCAGTTCCGCGGCTTTTTCCGCAAGATGGAGTTCCATTTCCTCACGCAGCGCCTCGCCGCGCCTGGCGCTTTCTATCCAATACCTCAGCCGTCGTAACAAGTCCGTCACTCCGCTCCCATCACGCGCGCGATCGCCAGCGTGAGTTTCGCGTACTTTCGAGTTTCAACGGCCAGCTGTTTGCGGCCGGCCCCCGTGATTTTGTAGATCCTTGCCCGCCGATTGTTCGACGTCACGCCCCAGACGCCCTCGATCCAGCCGTTCAGCTCCAGGCGCTGAAGAGCGGGGTATAGCGAGCCCTCCTCGACCAGGAGCTCGTTGTCCGAGGATTGCTGAATGAACTGGACTATGCCGTATCCGTGGAGATCGCGCCGCGACAGCGTCCGCAGAATCAACATGTCCAGTGAACCGGGCAACGAATCGTTCTTTTGCGCCTTGCGTCCCATACCAAGAATTCTTGGCTTATGCGACGAGATTACGCGAGTCAAGTTCAGATTGTCAAGCCTCGCCCGCGAGATGATTCGGTGTGCTCACGCCCGCTGGATGCGAATCGCTACGGCGCGAGTTGCCGCTGCCAACAAAGAGGCTTCGTCGGATCTCAACGCCGGCGTAAGGCGTTGAGCGAAAGCGCCGACTCCGACCTGGCCCCGCCGGCCGTCTCGAACCCGGACCTTTTTGGGCGATAGATCCTGCCTAGTTCGCGAAGGGTTGAGTAACATCTGGAGCGAAGTTTCCGGGTTACGCCTGATCACGCGCTATCCGGAAACCATTTCGTTTCACGGACCTGTATGTAGCGATATCCTCTGGTGAAGACCAGATGCTGATTTGTAGTTCAGCTATTCGGCGCGCATGGCTGTCGTAGGGTCAACGCGAATCGGCCGGATTGCGGGTTGCAGGGCTCCCGGCAAGGGTCTCCAGCCAACCCAAGTTTGTGCGATCCCTCAATTTCGCCTTGCGACGTCGCCCGGGTATGGGAACGGGTCAAGTCGCGCCACAAGCTCACATGCGGCTCGTCAGGAGAGCACCCTATATCGCAGCGTCCAGTACCGCAATAGAAGCGCTCCTTACCCCTTACGCATATTCCCTTTACCCAATCTGTAAGGCATGCTACTTTTCGCATGGGCCCAATTACATCACCTCCGAAAGAGGTTCAGGAAAGGGAGTTTATATGCGAAAAGATCGGTTTTTTTCTTTATGCTTACCAGTAACGAGCTTATTTGTCGTCAGCCTGGTAGCTGCGGCCGGTACCGCCCGGGCCCAAGAAGCAAGTACGGCAGCGAGCCCGACGCAATGTCGTGGTTTTGCGGCCAGCGCGTATGGCACGACGGCTTTTGTTGGCAGAACTATCACCTCCGGAAAGACCGCTCCCGTCAGCATCGGCAACGGATGCGGGACAACCAAGATCGGAGCAAGTCAGACTGGCACCGTTCTGTCGGTCTCTGATTTGCCAACTATCACAACCGCAATAATCAGTACGACCGCGGCCTCAACCGCAAACTCTGCGACGGCGACATCCGATGTGCATCAGATCAGTCTGTTGGGAGGGTTGATCACTGCCCAGGAGCTGAAGGCTGTGAGCACAACCAGCTTGACGAGTACTGGGTTTCACGTCAGCGCAACTGGGACGACCTTCATAAAGCTGGTTGTTTTCGGTAACGCGATCAGTGCCACGGCACCAAATACGACTATTTCTCTGCCTGGCATTGGGAGAGTCGTGCTCAACGAGCAGAGCAGCTTAACGGGGGTATCGCAAGCGAGTCTCACGGTCAACATGATTCACGTTTACGTCACCTTAGCTAACGTCCTAGGCATTCAGGTTGGCACTCAGATCATCGTCGCAGACGCTCACAGCGGGGTAACGGTGGCATCTGGGCCAGCACTCCTAGACGGCACGGCTTATGGCTCCGTTGTTAACGGGACCATTCTACGTTCGAGCCCGACTGCCCCGGAAAACATGCCCTGTCAAGGAACGAACGGAGCGGTTCTTGTGAACTCGGTCCTTAGTGTGAGCGTGCCACCAGCTTTGCTTTCAGGTACTGTTAGAGACACTGTCAAGGGGTCGGTTACAGAGGCTGGTTCGGCCGGCGAGACCACGTCCACCATACAGGCGCTGAAATTGCTCGGTAGCCTAGTCACCGCTGATACGATCAAAGCCGACGCCCATGCGTCGACAACGGACGGGACCAACTTTACGTTCAACGACTCTGGTTCGTTATTTGTCAATCTGAAGGTATCCGGTTTCGCCGGCATCACAGCTAATGTGGCTCCGAACACCAAACTTACAGTGGCTGGCGTGGGTACGCTGTACCTACACCGGGTAATCACAACGGGCAATAACATCGAGGTACGCATGATTGAGCTTGTCATCAATCAGGCCAACACCTTCGGCCTACCACTGGGGACTGACATTCGAGTGGCCGTAGCTTCCGCTTCGCTGCACAGTGCGGCCAAACCATAATAGACGTACCTTAAATAGACGTACTTTCGGGGCCGGATGCGTCCGGCTCCTTTTCTTTTTGTCTTTGGGCGGGGTCAGAAGTCTCTATTCGGCACGCATGGCCGTTGTAGGGTCAACGCGAACCGCCCGGATTGCGGGTAGCAGGCTGCCGGCAAGGGTCATCATCACGGAGAGAACGACGGCTGCGGTGAAGGTGCCGAGATCCCAAGGCTTCACGCCGGCCAGTAGCGATTGAAGCAGCCGGCCCGCTCCATAGGCAAGCGCAATGCCCACTATGATTCCGACAACTGCGAGTTTGAAACCCTCACCCACTGTCATATTAATGATGTCTGCGCGTTGGGCACCCAGCGCCATCCGCACACCGATTTCTTGCGTACGGCTGGAGACGGCGAACGCGAGCAGGCCGTGAATGCCGACGGCGGCGAGGAGGAAGGCAATCGCACCGAACGCTCCGAGTACCGCCAACTGCACGCGCCGGGAAGCCGTTTCACCTTCAACGATATCGGTCAGGGTACGCACCTCTGAAACTGGCTGGCGGGGATCGGCCCGACGAATGATGCGGCGCAGAGAAGAGACGAGCGCAGTGGGGTCGCCAGTGGTGCGGACCACGAGATCTTTGGGAGCGTACCACGTGGACACATCATCGGCCTGTTGCCAGGAGACATAGACTTGCGGCTCGCTGCTTCGTTCGAGACTGCGAACGTGGATGTCGCCGACCACACCGATGACGGTACGGTCGTGATTGCCGACATCGATGTGGTGGCCGAGCGGATTCTCGTTTCGCCAGTAGCGTTGCACGAACGACTGGCTTACTAAAGCAACGAACGGTGCTTTGTGAGAATCAGTCTGGCGCACGTCGCGGCCGGCCAACAGCGGGATGCGCATGGCCGAAAAGAATCCTGGCGTAACGAAGCGCAGGCTGACGGTGCGGCGGTTGGCGAGGTCCTCGGGATGGCCCTGAATCTGAACGGGCCAGATGCCGCCTCCCAACACCAGCGGCAGAAAGCTGGTAAATCCAGCGGCGGTGACGCCGGGAAGCCGTCGCGTCTCCTCCAAAACATGGCGGTAGAAAGGTTCGCGCGATTCGGGTGTTTCGTACCGCGGCATGGGCAGCGAAGTGCGAAGCGTCAAAACGTGATCGGCGCGGAAACCGGGATCCACTGCCTGAATGCGCCAAAGAGCACGCGTGAGCAAGCCGAAGCCGACCAACAATACGATGGAGCATGCGACTTCGGTGATCACGAGAGCCGAGCGGAGGCGCTCACGCCGACCACCCATTCCGGAACGGCCGCCCTCGTGAAGTTCGGTCACGGTGTTGAGACCCGAACGCAGGGCCGGCATGATGCCGAAGCCGATACCGGTTGCGAACGTGAGCACGGCCGCGAACAGCAGAACGCGTCCATCGAGCGCAGGGATCTCCGCAATGGGCAGTGATACTGGGACGAGACGGACGAGCAAGGGCAGCGCGGCATGTGCAACGAGCAGCCCGAGTGCGCCGCCGGGAAGCGCCAGAATCAGGCTCTCGGTGAGCATCTGACGAACAAGACGCTCGCGCCCAGCACCGAGAGCAGCGCGCACGGCAAGCTCACGTCGTCGAACCATGGCACGGGCCAGCAGCAAGTTCGCGAGATTCGTACACGCGATGAGGAGCACGCAGAGAGCGGCACCCAATAGCACGTTGAGCATGAGGCGCGACCGCTCAGAAACGTCGTCACGCAGGCGCACGACTTCGACACTGACTTGTGTGAGTTCCTTGGGATAGGCGCGAGCGAGTCGAGCGCCGATGGCCCGCATCTCGGCCTGGGCCTGCTGGAGCGAAACGCCGGGTTTCAGCCGGCCAACCGGGAAGATGTACGTGTTAGTCCGATCCTCGAAATCATCAGGAGCGAAGCGCATGGGCGTCCAAAGCCGGGCCTCACGGGTGGGGAAGTAGAAATCTTTCGGCATAACGCCGATGATGGTGTACGGGACGTTGTCTAACTCGATTGTGCGGCCGAGGATCGCGGAAGTTCCGCCGAACTGTTCCTGCCACAGGCCGTAACTCAGGATCACCGTACCGGGCGCCGAGTGACGATCATCCTGTTCGGTGAAGACACGGCCAAAGGGGGGATGCACGCCAAGCGTGGGGAGCAGCTCCGCAGTAAGGGATGCGCCGTCGATGCGTTGTGGATCGCCCTGGGTACCGGTCATGTTCACCGACAGCCCGCGATAGGCTCCCATCGACTCGTACGAGGTGCTCATGCGTTTCCAGTCGCGATAGTTGGCCGGCGATACGTCCCAGAAGCGCTGCAGGCCAGAAAGGTCGTCTTCGCGTAGCTTCACGAGGCGATCCTGGCGGGCGAAGGGGAAGGGACGGATGAGGACGTGGTCGACCATAGTGAACGCTGCGGTGGTGGCACCGATTCCGATCGCAGCGATAGCGACGGCAGTCAGGGCAAACCCAGGCGAACGACGAAGCGCACGGGCGGCGTATCGCAGGTCCTGGCACAGCAGGTCCCACTGAACGGCGATGGCGTTGGTGAGGAGGTCGGGGAGGACTTCCAACCAGAGTGCAAGCAGCGCGAAAAGGCCGCGGGTATCTCGGCGCCTGGCAGCGAAGACGGAGCACATCTCTCCGCCATACTCGGCGCGCCACGAAGCGGGGTAGAGATACAGCAAGGCGCGATAGAGCAGCATCATGTTCGCCTCCCGGCAAAGCCGCTGGCACGGGCCAGTTTGACGAGTTCTGTTAGGCGGCGAGCCTCGGCGCGGGCGACCGATTCGCCGTAGCGTGTGATGCGGTAATAGCGGCGGCGTTCGTCGTCGAGTTCAGGATCAGGGCGGTCGCCGGTTTCGATGATGAGACCCTGCTCGAGCATGCGCTGAAGCGAGCGGTAGAGCGTGCCGGCACCCAATCGCAAGCGGTTATTCGTGCGGCGGGAAACCTCCTGGATGATAGCGTAGCCGTGGCGGTCTTCCGTGGCAAGCGCCATTAAGATGTGGAAGGTGGCGGAGGGTAATGGGAGTAGTGATTCGGGGTTGGGCTGGGCAGAATGGGGCACAATTCATTATATATGCGCGGCGCATATAGTTTTCATGGGTATAGTTGGAGGGGATATAGGTCTATGCAGGGTCAAACCTCTGTCAGGAGGCCGATTCTGCCGTTGACCCGCCGTCAAGAAGACGGGCGACGAGATCGGATTCTCGCTGCGCGATCAGCCAGGGGTTGGCTTTGTAGATGCTAACCCGGGTGGACAACACATCTGGCGATCCGATATTACGACTGCCAAATAGCCCGATTCCATGAATCCTCCGCTGACACCGGAGGGCATTCGGATGACTGTTTCCGCGATCGAAGACACCGCGCACTGGCCTGCCACGAAAGAGTTGTCGATTTGCCGCATTGTGTTGGACCGCCGCCGGTCCGAACGCGATCTGGTCACAGTCATCAAGGTCAATTCTTCCGGCGTTATACCCGCGAATATCAGCAGCTATCAACTGGTATGTGCCAGTTCGTGCTATGGGGAACTTTGCGGCTTTGCCTGCAAGCAGTTCTACCGCTCGAATCATTTCACCCGCAGTCGTTTGACGCTGATCAGGATGGGCCGAATTGAGAGTTAATCCGAATGTCGTGATGCCGGGCAATTCTTCAAGCCAACCAGCCCGCTCGCTACTTTCACTGTTCTGAATCGCAACTGCCTCAATCAGGAGCTCGGGCTCCGACGCTACTCTGAAATCAATGAATTGTTCGTCTTCGCCTGCTCTGTATTCGTATCGTGCTTCATAGCCCAACCGGTGAATCGAAAGAGCAATCCGAGCCTCCCAGCGATATGCCCGCTGTTGCCGACGATCACCTCTTGACTCAGCTGCCTTAAGGTTGGTGAGGAGTTTGCCCGCCCAGGGTACTCGCCCAAGCTCATCCACGGCAGCTCTTTCCGCGCTTGTAGAGTCGCGCGAGTCCCACTCGGAGAACAACTCAGCTGCACCTTGGCGATCATTCGCGTTCTGCATGATTTAATTGTGACGCGACATGGGAATACTCGCGCCCATTGAAGCTATGATGGCTCGCATAAGAGCGGTGTCGCAACAACAAGTGCGCCCGGGCGGTCCGGCTCAGCGCGTCTATCCGATCGAGCGGACGACACCGCCGTCGACGCGCAGGGCGGCTCCGTTAATTGCTGATGCGCGGGGGCTGGCGACGAACGCCACCAGAGCTGCGATCTCTTCAGGTTTTTCAAACCGCTTGAGGATCGAACTCGGGCGCATATGCTCGAAGAACTCCCGCTCAAACTCCTCGCGGGTGGACTGCTGGCTTGCGGCTAGATTCTCAACGAATTCGGTGACGCCCTCCGAAGCGGTTGGGCCGGGGAGAACCGCGTTGACGGTTACGTTGGTGCCGGTGGTCGTCTCGGCCATGCCGCGCGCGATCGCTAGCTGGGCGGTTTTGGTCATGCCGTAATGGATCATCTCGGCTGGAATCTGCAAGGCCGATTCGCTCGACACAAAGATGATACGACCCCAGTTGCGGCTCTTCATGCGCGGGAGGTGATGGCGGCTCAGGCGGACTCCGCTCAAGACGTTTACTTCGAAAAAACGAACCCAATCTTCGTCGGAGATATCCCCGAACGGCTTAGGCTCAAAGATACCGAGATTGTTGATCAGAATATCGACTTCGGGAAATTGCCGGATGGCTTGTTGAACGGCAGCGGCATTGCCAAGGTCGGCGGTGAGGCTATCTATTTGAGAAGCGCTCGAGCGTGCGCGCAACTTGTCTACGGCTCTCTCGACGCGCTCCTTTGTCCGGCCATTGACGATGACTGCGGCTCCTTCTTGGACCAAAGCTTCAGCAATGGCGTAGCCGATGCCCGCAGTCGAACCAGTCATAAGAGCGCGCTTGCCTTCGAGTTGCAGATCCATATCTAATGAGATGCGAAGGGATCTGACGAGATGCGAAGCGCTAGCTCGATGATGCTGTTTTATGTCTTTGGCACTGCAACCGTGATGTTGCGAAACTTCAGACCGCCGGTATGATCGCCCTGGATATAGAACGGCCCGGGCTTCCCTTCATCTGCATCCAACGCGCCGCCGGTGATACCTTCAATTTCCTTCGCGTTAATTACTTTGACGCCATTTCGAACCAGGGTTACAGTACGCCCGACTAGCGTGACATCAAACGTTTCCCACTTGCCCGGCGTGCGCGACAGTTCCGAGTTGGGAGCGATGCGCCCGTAGATGGATCCCATTTGGCGTTCCATGGGCTCGGAGTGGGCAGGCTCATATTCAAGCTGGATCTCATAACGCCCGCGGAGATAGAAACCGCTGTTAGCACGCTCCGGGCAATTCACCTCGAAGTGCAGCTTAAAATCTTCGAATTCGCGGGTTGATTTGAGATTCGCGCCGCGTGCTTCGTTTATCAGCAGCCCGTCTTTCACAACCCAATGGCTATTCGCGACGTCGCCGATCGGCTCCCATCCATCGAGGTTCTTCCCATTAAAGAGCGGCTCCGGTTTCGTCCATTCGTTTGGCGCGGTGCGCTTCAAATCCGGCGCCCGTACGCCAGTCAAGGGTGTCGATTGATCGCCGTGCTTCTGGACGCCGGTCAACTTTCCGTCGGTAGCATCAAGCTCCCAGATCATGGCGGGCCTTTTTCCAGAAGCCGGCGCGACCGTGAGGGTTAGATGCGAACCGTCGACATGAAACTGCTTTACCGGGTGTACATGGCCTCCCGTGGGCTGAAACCAGACTTCCAGGTTGCCGTTCTTTTCTGTGATGCCCAGCCAATCGGCGCGGGGGCCGGCGTCGCTCGTGATGTCGAAATCCCAGCGCCCGATAAAGGGGCTGCTGCTTTTTTGTGGTAGCGCCGGAGTTGTCAGCGCGGAAGCTACGATCAAAACGGCTGCAAGATGTCGCATGCTGGGTAGTTTATTACGGCGGCAACATCGATCCTCGAAAAACTCCCATATGTCAGTTTCCAGGTTGGGACGTCTCACCCGAGAGGAATACGTAAATGGCTACATCTTCCACAAAGCAGTTTGCCGTCGTGACTGGCGCATCCGCCGGGATCGGTTTCGAGTTGGCCAAGCAATTTGCTGAGAATGGCTTTGATCTTCTGATCGTTGCCGGCGGTGGCCGTATTAACACCGCGGCCGATGAACTCCAGATGCTCGGCGCGACGGTTGACGCCGTGCAAGCAGACCTGGCGACTCACGAAGGCGTACACAAACTCTTGTCTGCGATTCAGTCCAGCGGCCGTCCAGTGGATGCTGTAGCAATCAACGCGGGCGTTGGCGTGGCCGGACGGTTTGTCGAAACAAACCTCGGCGAAGAGTTGAACATGGTGGCCTTGAATGTGACGTCCACGGTCCATTTGGCGAAATACGTGGTGAAAGACATGGTGGGCCGTGGCAGCGGGCGCATTCTATTCACTGCCTCTATTGCAGGCGCCATGCCGACGCCATACGAAGCAGTTTACGGTGCGACCAAAGCCTTCGTGCGCTCTTTTTCGCAAAGTCTGCGTGAGGAGTTGAAGGAGACCGGGGTCTCAGTAACTGCATTGATGCCGGGGGCGACAGAAACGGAGTTCTTCCATCGTGCTGGCGCTGATGACACTAAATTGGGTGTAAGCGAAAAGGATGATCCGGCCGAAGTTGCCAAGGAAGGCTTTGAAGCCCTTATGGCGGGTAAGGATCACGTGATCGCCGGTTCGTTCAAGAACAAATTGCAAGCAGCGGCTGGATACGCTTTGCCGGATCCTCTTGTCGCCAAGGCGCATGCAGGCATGTCCGAACCGGGCTCAGCCAACAAAAAATAGACTTCGCGGCTACGCCATCTCACGTCAAGAGAGGTCAGTGGCGGGACTCCGCGCTTCAGACACGATAAGTTATTGTTCTGGAGGGTCTCCACTGAATGACCGATGCGCTGCGGGTCACTAGCATTCTCATCTTTCCTGCAGCTCTGCTGGCTTGCGCTGGTCCACTGCAAGGGCAGGATACAAAGTACCCGCCCAAAAATCAGCTGATTCCAGCGCCGGAGTGCCTCGCAGTGAAAGGCGCGTGGGAGGGCGGCTCAACTCCGTGCACAGCGTCGGCGCACGACGAATGGCTTCGAGATGTGACGCACTGGTGCTTCGAGCGCAAGATTCGGATCGGATTCGACAGCCGACGTTATGAGATGCCCGCGCTTCAATGGACGCAGTCCAGCTTTATACAGCCACAGATGATGGTGCAGGATCGCTACTTCTACGATCCGATCGAGGGCAAATACACCGTCGATCGTTATCTCGACGACCTTGAGAAGCGCTACGGCGGAATCGATTCAGTTTTGATCTGGCCCACTTATCCGAATATGGGCATCGACGATCGCAATCAGCACGACATAATTCGTTCGATGCCGGGCGGGATTGAAGGCGCGAAGCAGATGATTCGAGATTTTCACCGCCGAGGTGTTCGCGTATTGTTTCCGATGATGATGTGGGATCAGGGCACACGAGATCCGGGTATGCCCTGGCCACAGGCGATCGCGGATTTGATGAAGGAGATCAGCGCGGACGGTATTAATGGCGACACGCAGGATGGCGTCCCGCTTGCATTTTCCGAGGCGGCTGAGAAGACGGGTCATCCGCTGGCATTCGAACCGGAAGGGAGTCCTTCTGATGAAGCGCTTGCCTGGAACGTGATGACGTGGGGTCAATATGGCGGGCAGTTCAGCTTTGTCCCCGGCGTGGATCGTTTCCGCTGGCTCGAAACACGGCACATGGTGAACATCTCGGACCGCTGGAACCGGAGCAAGACCGACGATCTGCAATACGCTTTTTTCAATGGCGAAGGATGGGAGAGCTGGGAGAACATCTGGGGAATTTGGAACGGCATTACACCACGTGATGGCGAAGCGACGCGGCGGATGGCGACCGTGGAACGTGGCGTGGCCCGCTTCCTGACCAGTGAGCAGTGGGAACCTTTTTATCCGATGCACCGTTATGGCGTATACGCCAGCAAGTGGCCGCTGGAGCAACAGACTGTCTGGATGATTGTGAATCGCAACGAGTACAACATCGATGGGCGCCAGATGTCGGTTGCCCTACGCGATGGCGTTCGATACTTCGACCTCTATCACGGAAACGAATTGAAGCCCGAGCGCGAGGGAAACACCGCTGTATTGTCGTTTGCACTTGAAGCGCACGGCTTTGGGGCGATTCTCGAAGCGCAGGGTCAGCCCGGTTCGGAGATCCAGAATTTGATGGCTCGTATGAAGTCGATGACGGCGTCGCCACTGTCGAGTTACTCGAACGAATGGAAAACGCTGCCGCAGCAACTGATTCCAATCGAGCGTACGAAAGCTCCCGGCGCGGTTCCCTCAGGAATGGTGAAGATTCCTGGCGGCGATTACGTGTTTAAAGTGCAAGGAATCGAAATCGAGGGTTTCAATGATATCGGCGTCGATGTGCAATATCCGTGGGAAGACATGGCGCGCCGCTTCCACGAGCACCGGATGCAGATCAAGCCCTTTTACATAGACAAATATCCGGTGACCAACGCCGAATTTAAGCATTTTCTGGCTGCGACGCAGTACCGCGCCAAGGACAATCTGAATTTTTTACGGGACTGGAAGAACGGATCGTATCCGGATGGATGGGCGAAAAAGCCGGTGACGTGGGTTTCTCAGGAAGATGCGCGCGCCTATGCGCAATGGGCCGGCAAACGGCTTCCGCATGAGTGGGAGTGGCAGTTCGCCGCGCAAGGTGACCATGGCCGAATCTATCCGTGGGGTAATGAACGGCAAGGCTCTGCCGTGCCGATTCCCGACCAGGAACGAACGCTGCGCGCGCCGGATGATGTGGATGCTCATCCTGCGGGGGCGAGCCCGTTCGGTGTAATGGATCTGGTCGGCAATGTGTGGCAATGGACAGACGAATACGTGGATGAACACACACGCGCAGGCATTCTTCGCGGTGGAAGCTACTACCAGCCGCGCGGCTCGATCTGGTATTTCCCGCAAGCGTATCGGAATGATCAGCATGGCAAGCTTCTGCTGATGGCTCCGAGTTACGATCGCAGCGGCACGGTGGGTTTTCGCTGCGTCATGGACGCAGAATGAGACATAGAAAGGAGATCTCGACCGAGCTGTGGGGAGACATGTGGGGTCGGACGTGGCTTGATGACGTCGTGAAAGACGTGCGGCACAGCGGCAGAATGTTGCGAGTTAACGTGCTGTTTTCGGTTGTTGCTGTATTGACTCTCGCTCTCGGCATCGGAGCAAACACCGCGATCTTCAGCGTGACAAACGCCGTGCTCTTGCGCGCACTGCCGGTGCAAAATCCGCATCAGCTTTTTTACCTCCATGTTTTGCCCGGACAGCCGGACGGGGCCGGCAACACGGGAGATAGCGAGTCCTCTTTCAGTGAATATGTTTTCGAAAGACTGCGCACTCAGCACCAGGCGTTCTCGAATCTGCTCGCCTACGTACCTGTCGGGCTCAACAAGATCGCGGTGCGCGCTGGCGCGATACCGGAAGAAGCTGCGGTCGACATGGTGAGCGGCGATTTCTTTTCAGGTCTCGGCGTGCATGCACTTTGCGGAAGAACACTCGACCTTGCAGATGAGAAAGAGCATGCCGGGGTGTCTGTTTTGGGATATGGATTCTGGACCCGCCGCTTTGGGCAGAACTGCTCGGCTATCGGCAAGACACTGTATATCAAAGGTGTTCCTTTTACGATCGTGGGTGTTGCGGCCAAAAATTTCTTCGGAGTTGAAACTATTCCCACCGATGTTTGGATCCCTCTGCAAAAACGGCCTGAGTTAAACGCCTGGGGCGCTGAGGGAGACAACTACTATGCGGCTCCGAATTGGTGGTGCCTGATGCTGCTGGGGCGGCTTGCACCCGGTGTGACCGAGACACAGGCACAGGCAATGCTCACGCCCGTTTTTCAGCGTGCAGCGTACGAACACCTGGGGAGTAAGCCTCAAAAAGGCGAAACACCGCGCAGACTGGCGTTGTTGCCAGCACGTGGCATCGGTCAGAGCCAGGAAGGTCTCGCAAAGTTGCTTTATGTTTTGCTGGCGATGGTCGGGCTCATTCTCGTCATTGCATGCGGAAATGTAGCCATGCTTCTGGTAGCGCGTAATGCCGCCCGGCAGCGTGAATTCAGCATTCGAATGGCAATCGGCGGAAGCCGGGCACGTTTGTTTCGGCAACTGCTCGCGGAAAGCTTAGTGCTCGTCGGATTCGGCGCGCTGCTCGGATGGTTTTTCACTTTAATTGCTACCAGAGCGCTGGCTTCTTGGGCGGGAATCGAGGTGAGCCTGGCGCCGGACTCACGCGTCCTGCTGTTCACGGCCGGCATATCTCTCGCAGTGGGGCTGATCTTTGGGCTGGCACCACTATTCACGGTCATTCGAATCCCCATCGGCTTGGCCCTGAAGAACTCGTCAGCCACGGCGTTCCAGGGGAGCTCGAAATCTCGAACAGCACGGGCCATCGTTGTCCTCCAGATATCGCTTTGCTTGGTGCTTACTGTGAGCGCAGGCCTACTCACGCGCACGCTCCGCAATCTGGAGCATGAGAATCTCGGTTTCAAATCGGACGGCCTGCTGGTGTTTGGGGTGAATCCGCAGCTAAAAACACATTCTGATGCTGAGACAACCCGCTTCTATGAAGGCCTGCTCGCGAGATTGCGCACGCTTCCCGGCGTGCAGTCTGTGACCGTGATGCAAAACCGGATCGGCTCAGGCTGGAGCAACAACACCAACGCTCTGGTAGACGGACGCGATCCACGCTCTAACTCTGCAACCGATTCCAACATGATGAGGTGGAACGCGGTCGGAGCAAACTATTTCGGGACGCTCGGCATCCCCATACGCATGGGGCGCGATTTCACAGACGCGGATTCCAGCTCCGCTCCGAAAGTCGCGATCGTCAGCGAGACCTTCGCGCAACATTACCTTAAAGCCCGCGCACCACTGGGTCACGAGGTATCGTTTGCTCCAAAGCTCGCCTACACCATAGTGGGAGTCGCGGCAAACAGCAAATACACCGGTGTACGCGAGAAGGACATTCCCATGGCATACTTCCCGTTCACGCAGGTGCAGAATTGGGGGGCGATGCACGTGGAGCTTCGAACGGCTGGCGATCCTGCGAGCTTTCTGCCCCAAGTGCGGAAGACTGTAGCTTCCTTCGGTACTGACCTGGCGCTTTTGCAACCCATGACCCAGCGGGCTCAATTTGAAAGCAGCATCTCAGACGATCGGCTTGTGGCGCGCCTGTCCATCTGTTTCGGCTGCCTCGCTGTGCTTTTGGTGGCGACCGGACTTTATGGAACGCTGGCCTATAACGTGAACCGCCGCACGGCCGAATTTGGAATCCGAATGGCTATCGGCGCACAGAGGCGCGAACTCCTATGGATGATTCTGGGGCAAAGTATTGTGATTTGCTTGTTCGGCATCGCAATTGGTCTGCCGCTCGCATTAGCGTCGACGCGGATGCTGGGTTCCCTGCTCTACGGGCTGGCTCCTTACGACCCGCTTACGATCTGCGTTGCCGCACTCGGCATTATTTTAGTGACGCTAGCTGCAAGTCTTTTGCCGGCCCGGCGAGCGGCATCCGTGGACCCAATCGTTGCTCTTCGATATGAATGATTGAATCCCGCGGGACTGAATGCGCGGAGGAATACCGAGGCTCGCGTTGAAAACCACCAGGCGTCGTCTCTTGTCCATGATGCCGGTAGCTCTCGGAGAAATCGCTGCTAAATCGTCGCGCGTGCCGGCGCCTGCTGCGTATAGCGCGGTCCCGTCTGAGCGTCAGGTCGAGTGGAGCGAAATGGAATTTTACAATTTTCTTCACTTCACAGTGAATACGTTCACGGACAAAGAGTGGGGCTATGGCGACGAGAATCCCGCGATCTTCAACCCATCCGCGTTCGATGCGGACGCGATTGTGGAGACGCTGAAAGAAGCGGGAAGCGCAGGAGTAATTCTTACCTGCAAGCATCACGACGGGTTTTGTTTGTGGCCGACCAAAACCACCGAGCACTGCATTCGGAACAGTCCATATAAGCGCGGCAAAGGCGACATTGTCAAGGAGTTATCGGAAGCGGCAAAGCGACGGGGGCTGAAGTTTGGAGTTTATCTCTCACCCTGGGATCGCAACCAGGCGACGTACGGAAGGCCGCGCTACATCGAGATTTACCGGCAGCAAATGCGCGAGCTTTTGACCGGCTACGGTCCGATCTTTGAAATCTGGCACGATGGCGCGAACGGAGGAGATGGCTACTACGGCGGCGCGAGGGAGAAGCGCCTGATTGATAAATTGCGCTACTACGATTGGCAGAATACTTGGGCGATGGAGCATCAACTCCAGCCCGGTGCTGTCCTGTTCAGTGACGTTGGTCCTGACGTGCGCTGGGTTGGGAACGAAAAGGGGATTGCGGGCGAACCGTGCTGGGCAACATACACGCCGCGCTCACCGAATGGAGGACCGGGAGCTCCGGGCGATGTGGTTGAGCAGGAATCTACGGTTGGGACACGAAACGGGAAATACTGGATGCCTGCCGAATGCGACGTTTCGATTCGGCCGGGCTGGTTCTGGCACCCAAGCGAAAACGCGAAGGTGAAGACGACGCGCGAGTTGCTCAACCTCTATTGCGATTCTGTTGGCCGAGGCGCGAGCTTTCTTCTAAATGTGCCGCCCGATCGACGAGGATTGATCTACGAAGCGGATGCCGATTCGCTGCGCGGTTTCGGAAAGCTGGTGGCCTCGACTTTTGCGCGGAACTTAGCGTCGGGCGCAGTTTGTAAGGCGTCCAATGTGCGCGGCGGCGATCGGGCGTACAGGGCGGAAAATCTGCTGGATGGCGATCGGCATACGTACTGGTCGAGCGATGACTCCGTGACCACGCCTGAAGTTCGTTTCGAGTTTCCGGCTCCGGTGACGTTCAACCTGGTTCGGCTGCGTGAAAATATTCGCTTGGGTCAACGGGTCTCGGCGTTTGCAGTGGATGGGTGGCGAGACGGGAAATGGTCGGTTCTTGCCGAAGGGACGAGCATCGGCTCGTGTCGCATTCTTCGGATGGACGGCCGCGTAAAGACGACGCGCTTGCGGCTTCGCATCACGAGATCGCCGGTCTGCCCTGCAGTATCTGAATTCGGCTTGTTCTCTGAAGCGTGATTTCACGCAACGACTTCACTGAGCACGAATTCTGAAAGGCGTTCAAGAGCGATTGGAAAACCATCAGCAGTCTTACCAAAACCAAGCCGGAAATGCGATGGCATACCGAAACAATCTCCTGGGGCAATCAGCACGCCTCGCTTGACGAGTCTTCGACAGAAATCACGCGCATTGGATCCATCGATCAGCCATGGAAAGGCCGTCATGCCGCCATGAGGGCGCACCCATCCGAGCGTGTCAGCGTGCGAGCCGAAGAGCCGATCAAGTAAGGCCAGATTCGCTTGCGCTATCTGTTGCGCGCGGTTGTAGATCGCCTGGCGATGCTGGGCTGCGATCGTCGCCAGACGCTCTCCGAGAATATTGCTGGATACGGTGAAATAGCTGCGTGTGTTCAGATATTTCTCACGGCGCCGCGCATCGGGCTCAATCATCCAGCCCACGCGCAGGCCGCTCAAGCATAGGGCTTTGGAAAAATCGCCAAGAACTGTTGCGTGCGGGAGCCTGGCTGCCGATCGCGTCTCGACACCGTGATAGATGGGGTGGTAAACCTGGTCCACGACAAACTGGACGCCCCGATCAGCACAGAAATTGTGCAGGCTCTCGAGCTCTGGATCGCTTAGGACTGCTCCCGTGGGATTGTGAGGGGAATTCACCAAGAGAAAGCGGGTATCGCGATCGACGAGGCCGCGAATCTCATCAAGATCGATTCGGAATCGGTCGGCGGATCTTAACGTGTAATAACGAACCTCGAGGCGTAAGGCTTCTGCGAGTGCCGCATTGGTTGGGAATCCTGGGTTGGGAAGAACTACGTTCGCGCCGGGCTCCGCAGCGAGGAAGAAGAGAACCAAAAGAGCTTCGGCTGCGCCCGTCACAACTTGTACATGGCTGGGATCGACGCCCTCAAGTTCAGCCAAGGCTTCGCGCAACTCCGGCGATCCGGCAGGCGGCGTATAAAACAGCCGGGTGTCGAGCAGGCGGTCGTGCTCGCTTTCATCACCTGTCAGTGCAAGCAGCTCACGAACGGTCCAGACTGGGCCAGTACTCGCGCCCAAATCAAACTCGATCGGTGGCTGGACGGTGTGGTTCTGCTCAAGCCACTGATCCAGCAGAAAAGGCGTTAGCTTCATAATTCATTAAAGACCATGGTGAAAAAATCAACGGGACAGACAGCCGCGCCTAGTCATCGTGATCGCCGTTCAGTTTATTTTGCTTAAGGCGCTTAAGTCAGTCCCGGATTTCTTGAAGATGGTGAAAGAACTTGAACGCGTTCAAAAAGATGTTGACAGGCTCTGCAGCAGGGCGGATACTTGTTATTGAACACGTTCAATTCTATGCGGCTTCTGAAAACTACCCCCAAAGCAGAGGAGACGGGCCTCAAGATTTTGGAGGCCGCGCTGGCGCTTTTTCGCAAAGAAGGATTTGACAGCGCGACCATGCGGGATATTGCGCAGACGGCAGGAGCTGCCACCGGCGCAGCCTATTACTATTACCCGTCGAAGGAAGCGATTGTGATGGACTTCTATCAGCGCTCCTGCGCAGAGATGCAACCCAAGATCGAGGCGGCTTTGGAACAGTCGCGTGGCTTGGAAGCCCGACTGCGCGAGTTGATTCGAGCGAAACTCGTTCACTTCGCGCCGAACCGCAGCGTCTTGCGAGCCCTCCTGAGAAACGGCGCAGATCCGAAGCATCCGCTTTCACCGTTCAGCGCGCAAACCAAGGAAATTCGCGATATCGATATCGCCTGGTTCCGGCGCATTCTGGTGGATTGCGGCGTGCGAATTCCGCGCGACCTCCAATCGCGGCTGCCAGACGTGCTCTGGTTCTTTCAGATGGGTGTGATCTTCTTCTGGGTCATCGATGACTCACCGCACCAAGCCAGAAGCGAGAGGCTCCTGGAGCTAGCGTCGAAGAGCGTCGCTGCGCTGATCCGACTCTCCGCGCTACCGCTCATGCGGCCGGTGCGGAAAACCGCTTTGCAATTAGTCGAGCTCGTAACACAGGAATAAGCCATGGGCATGCGCGCGCGTTCTCCGGTGGCACTAGTGCTTTTGATCATCATTGTTGTCGGAGGAGTTGCGCTGCTGCGCTTCGGGATATACGGCTGGACGATCTTCGTTCTTCTGCCCGTGTTCTTGGGAGGAGTGGCTTCCTGGACATTTCGTCCACATACAGCCGGGCGTGCTGTGTGCCTGGGAGCACTCACGGTGGCCGCAGCTACCTGCCTTTTGTTGATAATGGGGCTCGAGGGTCTCGTATGCATCGGCATGGCATTGCCGTTAGTCATGCTCCTCGGCGCGCTCGGCGGCTGGTTGGCGCATCAGGCGGAGTCGTCGAGGGTCACAGCGCGGAGTCTTACAACGTTGTTGCTGCTATCGCCTGCCGCTCTTACATGGGACGCCAAAGCGCCACCAACCGTGTTTGAAGTGCGGACCCAAATCGTGGTTCGAGCAACGCCCGAACAGGTTTGGAAACACGTGGTTACATTTTCGGAGTTGCCGGAACCGCAAGAGTGGTTCTTTCGTACCGGGTTGGCCTATCCGAAACGCGCGCGCATCGACGGATCGGGACCTGGAGCTATACGGTACTGCGAGTTCTCCACCGGCGCTTTCGTCGAACCGATCGAAGTCTGGGACGAGCCGCGCCTCCTGCGGTTTCGTGTCACGGAGAATCCGGCTCCCATGCACGAGTGGCTTCCTTACTCCGCAATCGAGCCAAAGCATCTGCATGGATATCTGGTTTCGAAGCGAGGCCAGTTCCGGCTGACCCGATTGGCGAATGGCCGCACATTGCTCGAAGGGACTACCTGGTATCAACACGGCTTGTGGCCGGCGGAGTATTGGCGGTGGTGGTCGGACGCGATTATCCATCGCATTCACTTACGAGTGCTGAACCATGTCCGAATCGTCACGGAGCAAGAGGCTGAAGGCTCGTGGTAAGGCTGGAGGAATTTACGCTGATTCATGCACCGATCGAATGGTGTTTCGATCTGGCACGAAGTGTTGACGATGAGAAAATTGGGCGGTGCTGATGGCCCCACAACCGTTCTCTATACCTTTTCACAGCCGACCGTAGACGACCTTCGAGATCGATTAGCGCTAACGCGTTGGCCCGACGAGGTGGCGGACTCTCATCGGGAGTATGGGTTTGATCTCCGGTCGCTGCAGGAGATTTGCGGTTACTGGAGAGATGGGTTTGACTGGAAAGCGCAGGTAAAGAGGCTCTCGACGTTTCATCATTATCGCTACACGTCGGAAGGTATCGGAATTCATTTCATTCATGAGCGCGGCAAAGGCCCGGCTCCGATGCCGCTGATCCTGACACATGGATGGCCCGGATCTTTCGTTGAGATGTTACGAATCATCCCTCTGCTCACCGACCCAGCAATGCACGGAGGGGATTCGTCGGATTCATTCGATGTCGTAGTTCCATCGTTGCCAGGCTACGGTTTTTCGGACCGGCCGGCCCGCCGCGGCATGAATACGTTCCGGATCGCCGAGTTGTGGGCGGGACTCATGAGTGAATTGGGATACGGCCCGTTTGCAGCACAGGGAGGAGATATCGGTGCTGGCGTGAGCACAATTCTGGGATTACGACATGCGCAACGGATGATTGGCATTCATCTGAACTACATTCCCGGATCATATCGGCCCCACGTGGAGTCGGGAACACAACTGGCGCCAGTCGAAGAAGAGTTTCTCAAGGATGCAGCACGCTGGTATGAGCAAAGCGGCGCTTACGCACATATACAGAGAACACACCCTCAGACGGCGGCTTACGGACTGAACGACTCGCCCGCTGGATTGGCTGCATGGATACTCGAGAAGTTCCGCGACTGGTCCGACTGTGATGCCGATCTCTACCGCAGATTCACGCGAGACGAGCTGTTGACGAACGTGACGCTCTATTGGATGACGGAGACCATCCACTCTTCTTGCCGCTTGTATTACGAAGGCGGAAGAGCGCCGCTTCACTTTAGAAAAGACGATTTCGTGCGTGTGCCGTGCGCTATCGCCCGTTTTCCGAAAGAAGAACCCTTTCCACCTCGCGAATGGATTGAGCGTGGCTACAATCTCCAACACTGGGCGGCCATGGCAAGGGGAGGCCACTTCGCAGCCGCAGAGGAGCCTGAACTTCTGGCAGAAGATATTCGCGCGTTCTTTCGCCATTTTCGGAAGTCATGAGTGGCAAGACAGGGTAAGTGTGGTCGAATTGTTAATTACGGCGCAGTTTTATGCGTTTGCGCGGTGTACTCTTCGCGATCGTTCCGACGTTGGCTCTCCTGACCGCAGTGTGCGCCACTATTCCACTGCCCGACCAAGAAGCGCTTCCGACGGATTCGTCAAATGTAGGGCGGCGTACCTCACGGAAAATACAACAGCCGGGCGAGTTTCGCGAGTATCCGGGAGTGGAGTATGAAAATTTCCCAGTTCCTCCTGACTATAACGTTCCTGGTGAGTGGGTCTTCGCGCGATTCATGTATCGCGCTGTGCCGACTATACGGGGGCGCTTCAACAATTGGACTATCGACTATCCGCGCTCAGACAGGCACCTATCGGAGGCTGTCAGGCGCCTCACACGAATTCAGGCTCGTTCGGTTGAGGAGCCAGTGGCCGCGGAAGACGGCGACGACATCTACAATTGGCCCTGGCTGTATGCGGTTGAAGTCGGTCATTGGGACTTGACGGACCTGCAGGCCGCCAAGCTGCGTGATTTTCTGTACCGTGGCGGATTTCTCATGTGCGACGATTTTCACGGCACCTGGGAATGGGACGCGTTCGCGGCAAGCATGAAGAAAGTCTTCCCCGATCGACCTATCGTCGATATTCCGAGCAGCGATGCGATTTTTCACACGGTTTACGATCTTGACGAGAGGTATCAGGTACCCGGCGCGCAGTTTATTCATTCGCACCGGACTTACGAGAACGACGGCTACGAACCCCGGTGGCGCGGGATTTATGACGACAAGGGCAGGTTGATGGTGGCTATTTGCCACAACATGGACCTTGGCGATTCGTGGGAGCATGCCGACAATCCTTTTTACCCCGAGCAGTACTCCGCGCTAGGAGTTCGGATTGGGGTGGATTACATCGTTTACGCTATGACGCATTGAAAGCTGAGATCGATATTCCTCTTGACATCTAGAGTTTTCGGGCCTCACAATTCCCATAGCTATCTATAGGAACGACTTCTGGTGGGTAAAGCGAAGAATGACATCCTTCAAGGCACGCTGGCTCTCCTGGTTTTAAAGACTCTCCAGCATGGCCCGATGCACGGTTGGGGAATCACCATGCACATTCAACGGATTTCAGACGAAGTGCTGCGCGTTGAAGAAGGCTCGCTGTATCCGGCTCTCCACCGCATGGAACAAGAGGGGTGGATTAGGGCTGAGTGGGGCATTTCGGAGAACAATCGCTGCGCCCGGTATTACCGGCTCACAACGTCTGGCCGGAAGCAATTGGCGGAGGAAGAAAGGAACTGGCGGCGTCTGACGAACGCAGTGGCAAGCGTGCTGAATTTCGCGGCGAGTAAGGCATAAAGGGAGATTTTCTCTTGGGTCTGATTCGCAGGACTCGAGCGCTCTTCAAACGAAATCGGCTTGCGTCGGAACTAAAGGAGGAATTGCGCTTCCATCTCGATATGCGCGAGCAAGCCAATGCGAACAATGGAATGCTGCCTGAGGAAGCGCGACTGGATGCGGCACGCCGCTTTGGGAACGCAACTCTCGTTAAGGAACGCACGCACGACATCGACTTCATGACATTCCTCGAGACAGCTGGCCAGGATATTCGGTTTGCGCTCAGAATGCTCATGAAGCATCCAGGCTTCACTGCGATTGCCGTGCTGGCCTTAGCTGTGGGCATCGGCGTAAATACTGCGGTCTTCACGGCCTACAAAGCCGTTCTCTTGCAGCCGCTCGATGCAACAAATCCACGTGAACTTGTAAACATCTATCACACCGGCCAGCAAGATCGGTATGGAGAGCGGTTTAGCTATGTTCCTCCTGATTGGTGCGGTCTTTTAATCCGCGGCTCAATGAGATCGGTAAGAATCAATCCCGGTTACGAAACCAAACGCGTTATCTCGCTCAATCTCAACTTCCCTCGCGGTTTCGGATACTCCCATGCGAAGCAGTTTGCTGAGGTGCGCCAGCTTCGTGATCGTATTTGCCCACTGGCTGGTGTGAAATTTGTTGCCTCTGCCAATCCGCCCGATGGCGGGGGCCTCAGGACGCAAAGATCGCCTTGAGGGGCCCGAAAGAGGCGGGCGAGAACTTGCAGCGCACACTCTATTATGCGTATATTGCACCTGATTTCTTTGAAGCTCTCAGCCTTCCTCTGGTGTCGGGACAAGCATTTCTAGGGCAGCAAACCGGTTCGGTGCAAGTTATCGTTCTGAGCGAATCCGTTGCAAATGAACTGTGGCCCGGCAAGAATCCGATCGGCCAGCGTATCGTGCTCGACGCATCTAATGAATTCCACGGTAATGACGAATTAATCCCGCTGGGACTCTCATATCAGGTAATCGGCATTGCGAAAAATACCCGTGGTGTTTTACCGGGCGAGGTAGACTCGCGGAAAGCCTATCTGCCTCTGCCTTTCGATTGAATAGACGATTATCCACTGCTCGTGCGAATCGAGGGCAACCCTAAGCCTCTGATTGCTGAGATCGGAGGCCAGGTACATGCGGTCGATCGCAACCTGGTCGTCTACGCCGAAACGCTCGATGACCTTCTCACTGCTACTCCGACCTTTGTCTTCTCGCGATTGTCAACCATTTTCGCCACTATGATCGGAATCCTCGGCCTTCTGCTCGCGTCGGTAGGCATTTACGGAACCGTGAGCTACGCCGTCGTTCGGCGTACGCGTGAAGTAGGCATTCGCATGGCGCTCGGGCGAGTAAGGGCGACGTCTTAGGCCTTGTGCTAAGAGAAAGCCCTCGCCCCGTTATCATTGGATTGCTCATCGGGCTGACTGCGGCAGCAGCGGCCTCACATCTACTGCGAGCGCTTCTGTTTGGGCTGAGCACTTTGGACGTGACTTCGTTTGCCGGTGTGGGAATGTTCTTCCTGTTTATCGCGCTTCTTGCAGCCTACCTTCCAGCACGCCGCGCAACGCGAGTAGACCCGATGGTGACGCTGCGTTACGAATAGCTCAAGCTTGTTTCGAGATCGAGCCAGCTATCAGGAACTCGGTTGAGTTGCCCGTTCAGGCGATTACTTCCGGCAGCTCGCACGTAAAGTTACGGCACTCGTACAATGTGATCCGGCCTTTGCGTTCGAGGTGGGAAAGAAACGGCGCGGTCTCGGCGAGCTTGTCTGCTGACTCATCCGTGATGGCCACAACTACCGAGCTCTGAGAGAATTTCTGGCGCCGCTCTGCGAGCAGGCTCTCGACTTCCGATCCCAGGTCGGCGCAGCGAATCACAACTTGTTCGGGCTCCGAGAGCCAGCGTCCAAGCGCCACGAGCATCTGCGGCGCCATGGTCGGCTGAGCTTCCAGTCTTGGCGCAACCCAACGTAAACACTTTTCTGCTCGATCCCGAAAGCTGCTATCCCCGGTCAAGTGTGCCAGTCGCAGCAGCACGTCTGCGGTGACGGAATTACCGGATGGCTCCGCTCCGTCGTAGTCGTCCTTCATGCGCAATAAAAGGTCGCTGGCTCCGCCGACCGTAGTAAAGAACCCGCCGTGTTCTACGTCCTCGAATTGCGTGAGGCCGTTCTTCGCAAGGTTCACAGCGATCTCTAAATAAGAGGGGTTGAACCCGGCTTCAAACAAATCGATCAGCGCTTGCGCGAAAAATGCATAATCGTCAAGAAAGGCCGGCACCGCCGCTTCGCCTTCACAGAAACGCCTCAGGAGCCGACCGGATGTCGAGTCGTACATAGTGGAAAGCAGAAACGAAACGGCACGCTCGGCTGCTTCGAGGTATCGCTTGTCTCCCAATACGGCATAACCTTTCGCGCAAGCCGAAATCATGAGGCCATTCCAGGCAGTGAGGATTTTGTTATCGAGATGTGGTCTCGGCCGCTTCGTTCTGGCGTCGAACAGCGTGCGCTTGGATCGCTCTAGGGCAGAACGTATTTCGCCGTTGGCTGAGTGAGTCCGTTGGCCGACCTTCTCCTCGCTCGTTGCTTCGTGGAGAATGTTTCGCCCAGTAAACTCGCTGTGCGGATCTTGCTCAACGTTGCCTTCAGGTCGCACACCGAACCTTGCACAGAAAACAGCAGCGTCGGTTTCGCTTAGAAGGCTGTCAATTTCGGCCTTTTTCCAGATGTAGAACGCGCCTTCGCCCGAATGCGACGGCTTCTCGGGATCGGGGCTGTCGGCGTCTTCCGCTGAATAGAAGGCTCCCTGCGGGTCCGTCAAATCGCGAAGGACATAGAAAAAAATATCTCGCGCGGTTTGCGCAAACTTTTCTTCACCCGTGACCTGATGTGCCTCCAGATAGGCCACGGCGAGTTGCGCTTGATCGTACAGCATCTTCTCGAAATGCGGCACGAACCAGCGTTCATCGACCGAGTAGCGGTGAAATCCGCCGCCGAGATGATCGTGCATGCCGCCTCGAGCCATTCCGTGCAAGGTTGCCGTGACCATATCTAGCGCTTCGGCGCTATTTGTGGCGGCATAGTATCTGAGCAGGTAATTCAACGCGACCGGCCGTGGAAATTTTGGGGCATTGCCGAACCCACCCCACTTTGAATCGAACATCCGCCGGAACTGCCAAAAAGCGGAGTCAAACAGTTCTCTTTCGGGCGTGAAGCCGGCAGCGGCCGAATTGGCCATGGCATGAAGTTGCTCGACTACGCTCGTACTAGAGCCTTCAATCTTCTCGCGCTCCTGCTTCCATGCTCGTGCCAGATGCTGCAATACATCGCGGAATCCCGGGCGCCCATAGCGGGAATCGGGCGGGAAATACGTCCCGCCGAAAAACGGCTTCAGCTGTGGGGTTAGCCAGACGGACATGGGCCATCCGCCACTTCCCGTGGATGCCTGGACAAAAAGCATGTAGATTCGATCGACATCCGGCCGTTCCTCACGGTCGACCTTCACGGGCACAAAATCACGGTTCAAGATTTCAGCGACGCTTTCGTCCTCAAACGACTCGTGCGCCATAACGTGGCACCAATGACACGTGGAATAGCCGACGGATAGGAAAATCGGCTTATCTTCGTGACGTGCCTTCTCAAAGGCCCTCTCACCCCAAGGCAGCCACGCCACCGGATTTTCGGCATGCTGGCGAAGGTAGGGACTCTTCTCATCAATCAGTGCGTTGGTTTGCATGCGCCTTCAGTCTAGCGTCGGACCAGAACGCGCAGTCCCATCCGCGGAACAACGATTCCCAGAAGTGCACGGTTGAATGACCGTCGCCCGCGTTAGCGCTTTGCGATTTGTGAGTTCTGCGCTTAGAGAATTGGCACGTGAATTGCCGGTCTCGCGCACGGAGGTATTCGCCATGACACAACGCAGTCGTGACTTGGTAGGAGGACCGCTCACCCTGGACTACTTTATGCGCCGGGCGGCGGAGGGCTGGACATTGGCTGCGGTGGAGTGGGTGCGAGAAGTAGACGTAACAGATACTGCTAACGAGGCAGCGTCCGTAACAAGCAGCATCGAACCGGAAGAGATTCCTTACGGACTGCGCATCGGCGAGGACGGCCTGCACCTGGAACCGAATCCGGTCGAGACCACGGTTCTAATGCTGATCCTCGAAAAGATCGTTATGGAAAAGCGCCTCAGTCAAATTGCGGACGATCTGAACAGCCGCGGTTTCAGGACGCGCAAAGGAACGAGTTGGTCCTCACCTGCGATTTTTGATCTGCTGCCACGATTAATCGAAGCCGGGCCCAAGTTGCTCAAGAGCGCCGATTGGAAGGAACGCCGCGGTCAGATCAACCGCACGCACTTCCAGGCGTGAACCTGAGAAGCCATGCTATTTCGCGGCGCTAGGACTCGGCAACGGCTTCCGAGGCATCTCTTCGTCAGTATTCGCGATGTCATACACGAGTGTTGCTATGACCGCGGATGCCTGCATCAGATCTTCCGGAATGGCATGGCTGTATGTGTCCATGTCGGAGTGGTGCGAAACGGTGCCGTAATCGAGCGGATCTTGTATGAACTGGAAGCCGGGCAGCCCCACGTCGTCAAACGACAGATGGTCAGTGCCTCCAGTGTTCTTCAGCGAGGTGGTGGTGACTCCGAGATCGCGAAACGGCCCCATCCACTTCTCGAATAAAGGCCGCGCTGCATCATTACCTTGCAGATAAATGCCGCGAATCTTCCCGCTTCCATTGTCCAGGTTGAGATAGGCGTCCAGTTTCGTGTGTTCCGGCTTCACTTCCATGGTCCTGGGATCAGCGAAGTGAGCCTTTACATATGCCTTGGAGCCGTAGAGGCCCTGTTCTTCACCGTCCCACAAGCCGATGCGGACAGTACGATCCAGCTTCAGATTGAGCGCTTTTAGTATGCGCATCACTTCGATCATCACGGCACTGCCGGCGCCATTGTCCGTTGCACCAGTGCCCGAGTGCCATGAATCGAAGTGCGCTCCAACCATCACCACTTGATCGCTCTTCGCCTGCCCCGAAATCTCGCCGACAATGTCCATTCCATCCACATTGTTTTCGGAGATTTTGGCCTGAAGATTCATCCGAACTGAAACCGGTTGCTTTTTGTCGACCAAGCGAGTGATGCGGGAATACTGCTCTTCAGTTACCACGAAAGTAGCGGGCGCCATCGCGTCTTCGGCTTTGTGTGAGCCAGCTCGTTCGGCGAAGATTAACCCGTTGTGCGCACGGCGATCGGCACGCATGACGCCAATGACACCTTCATCGTGGAAGAAGCGCCCTTCCTCATTGATGAGGGCGAAATACTGATCGATCATCTGATCGACAGTGGCGTTGGGCAGGCTTTCGAAATACTTGGACGCTTCCTCCTCATCGATAGGAATTTTTATCTGATCCAGCGGAATATTACGGTGAACGGCAGGCTGCGGGGCCTTCGCGATGTCGGCCAGTTCTGCATCCGTATAGCGGCGAAACAACGGTTTTTCATTCGGCTTCGGAGTCTTTGCTTCCGAGATGAGAACGATTTTGCCTTTCAGCTTGCCCCTCCACTGAGCCTTGTATTCATCGAAATCTTTTTTGTTCTGATTGATGTCGCCGAACTTACCTTCGCGCATCGGTGCAACCAGCACACCGCCGCTTTGAATACCGTTCGTCGGCGCGCTCCAGGCCAGCGGAGCGGCAACCAGATGCGAGTAGCGGGGTGTGATCATTTCGAGCGTGTAATTTTGAACGGACCAGCTTCTGCCAAACGGCCCCCATTTTTCTGCGTGTACGTTGGCGATGCCATATTCCTTTAGTTGCGACATCGCCCAGTCAGCGGCCTGGTGGAACTCGGGCGAGGCAGTGAGGCGAGGGCCGTAGACGTCGGTGAGGTAGAACAGGTGGTCCATTACCTTCGAGTTATCGAAGGCTTCCGCCTTGATTCTGTGAACGATATCAAGTGTCTTATCCTGCGCGCGGAGAGGCGCAAGGCAAAATGCGAGTGAAAGGAAGAAAGCAGCAATTCGACGCATACAGCCCCCTGTTTTAACACGGCGCGCTCATTTGAAGCCGAGCTGATTGAAATAGAAATGAGGATGCGTGGGTGGATTGGGCAACCTGATATCGTGTAATTGCGTCCGGGCCCTTAGCTCAGTTGGTTAGAGCGCTACCTTGACACGGTAGAGGTCAGAGATTCGAGTTCTCTAGGGCCCACCATACGATTCGATACCGCCAGATAATTAGAGAGGCGCAGCTCATGACGCGGCGGTGGACGCTTTAGGCCAATACGTCTGTAACCAGCGTTCAAATGTCATTAAATTTGGAAGCTCCTGCCGGAGCGCGGATATGTCGACCTGATAACCGACGGCTTCGAACCAGCGATACATCACTGTCATCTCCTGACCCGCTCGCCGTTCGAATTCATCCCAGGGAACTTGCTGGTACTGCACTTCGCGTCCGGCTACGCCGCTAAGTAGCTGGGCTATTTCTGACATCGAATGCTCAGCACCGGCTATGTCGAGCGTGCGACCACGCCATTTCTGCGGGTGCTCGAAAGCCACTGCGACAGACGCACCGATATCGTCCACAGCAACCATCTGAAGCAGCGTTGCCGGCTTCAGGGGCAGCGCGACCGTCCCTTGCAAGATGCTGTCGCGCATACCGAGCCAGTTCTCCATAAAAAAGACAGGGCGCAAGATCGTATATGAGACACCGGTGCCGCGAATGTGTTCCTCGATCTGGAATTTGCTGTCAAAGTGGGGCACTCCCGTTTTCTGGTCCGCACTGCCGACCGAGCTGTAGACAAAATGACTGATCGCGGATCTCCCGGCCGCATCTACAAGATGGATGCCCTGCCGGATTTCGGCTTCAGCACCGGCGTGAGCATTTTGAACAGAGAACACGCCGAAGACACCTTCGAGCGCGCGTGTAATAGAGGCCGGATCATCGAGATCGCCTCGCACTACCTCCACTCCGTGCCCGATTAACGCTCGGGCTTCAGGTTTGTCGGGATCGCGCGTGAAAGCCCGCACGGGGAATCCTTTGGCGCGCAAATGCCGTAAAGCTGCGCCTCCTTGGTGGCCGGTCGCGCCAGTCACCAGAATCAATCGATTGTCGTTCTTTGCCACGTAGAATTACTCTCCAGGGATGAGATCGAGGTCTGTCTCATTTCGTTTCCCACGGGCATTCGGATATTTCCGTCCAAGGCGTCGAGCTTACATCCGATTCAGGACTCCTGATACTTTGAAGAGATGTTAGCAACGGCGACTAAACGCATTGCTCCCCCTACCCGGCTGCTGTATGGGCCCGGTCCATCCATGGTGGACCCCAGGGCCTACGAGGCGATGAGCCAGCCAGTAGTCGGCATTTTCGATCCGTATTTTCTTGAGGTCATTCGCGACATCCGCATGGGTCTTCGTGAGGTGTTCGGCACGACGAACCAGATGACGTTTACCGTTCCCGCAAGCGGTAGCGGAGCAATGGAAGCGGCAATTGCGAATTTTGTTCTGCCCGGCTCGAACTTCGCGGTTTTTACGGCGGGCCATTTCGCAAATCGAATTATCGGTATGGGTGAGCGCCTGCGCGCGAATGTAGTACGCGTGGAGAAGCCGTGGGGACAAGTGTTCACAGCGAAAGAAGCCGAGGAATTCGTGGAGCGCGAGCGTCCGGATGTAGTAGCTTTTGTGCAGGCTGAGACATCCACGGGCGCGTATCAGTCGGGACGTGCGATTGCAACTGCGGCGCGGAATGCGGGCGCCCTCGTTATCACGGACTGCGTAGCATCACTCGGAGCTATGCCTGTCGAGCTGGATGCAGTCGGTATTGATGTGGCGTTTAGTTGCTCGCAAAAAGGCTTGAGCTGCCCGGCTGGTTTGTCGCCTATTTCGATTTCGCCAAAAGCATGGGAATGGTTAGATCGCCGGCCTGAAACTCCTTTTACTTGGTATCTGGATTTGTCTTTACTGGCGAAGTATTTTGAAGCGCCACACGTTTACCACCACACTCCATCGCCACCGCTTTACTACGCAATGCACCAGACTCTTGCGGCCATTGAGGAGGAGGGCTTGCGCAATCGATGGAACCGGCATCAGCGCACAAACGAACGCTTAATCGCGGGGTTAACCAGGCTGGGCTTTCAGCCGCTAGTCAGGAATCCGGAAGAGCGGATCTGGAATCTCACTACCGTTATTCCGCCCGCCGGGGTGGATGAAGCGCAAGTGCGTCGACGGCTGGTTGAAAAATACGGGATAGAAGTGGCTGGGGGAATCGGTCAGCTCACCGGCAAGATTCTTCGCATCGGAACGATGGGACCGCTCGCGACTGACGAAAATACGGACTTCCTCCTGGAAGCTTTAGCCGCTTGCATGTAAGGCGAGTTTAGTAAGGGAAGTCCATGCCGTCCGACTTTGTCATTCAACTCGGGTTGTGTCAGCTCCCATTGCTGAAGGGCGATATTACGAAGATTGCTGTGGATGCGATTGTGAATGCTGCTAATTCGCAGCTGGCTGGCGGCGGTGGGGTCGATGGAGCGATTCACCGAGCTGGCGGTCCGGAGATCATGCGGGAGCTGGATGAGATCCGCGCTCGCATTGGCCGTTGCGATACCGGAAATGCCGTCGTGACGCAGGCTGGGCGGCTACCGGCCAAATACGTCTTCCACGCCGTTGGACCGGTATACCGGGATGGCCAGCACGGCGAACCAGCGCAGCTTACAGCTTGTTATCTCAACTGCCTAAAGCTGGCTGCGGAACACAATGTTAAGACCATCAGTTTTCCATCCATCAGCACCGGAGTGTACGGTTATCCCATCGAAGAAGCTGCGGAGATCGCGGTGAGAACCGTAGCTGCATGGCTGCGCGAACATACAGGTCCTGTACGGATCGCAAAGCTCGTGCAGTTCAGCGAGCGCGATCATGAGGTCTATCGGAGACGTGCGGAGGAGCTTCGAGGAAGATTCTCAGCAGGCACTGGCGCTTGAGCGGTTGTAGCGCTTCGGTGCGAATTATTGCGCGGTTCACATACAATGTAGATGGCTGATGCAAGTTCTCGATGCTGGAACGCACAAGTATCTACTCCTCGAATTAGATCCTGAGTTTATAGGAAACATCGCCCGTCAAGCGGGTTTCCAGTTCAAAATCGACGATCAACGGCGCGTGTTGTCGCTCGACCTGTCCACCACCGACCGGCAAGCTCCGCTGCTGCTGTTCGACGCGGCAGATCCCGGAAATCTTGGCTGGTTTTCGCGCTGCCAGTTCTATGTGGACGGCAAATCTGGCAGCGTACTGCAGACGCCTCTCTCGCTCGCCAATCAGCGAGATAAGGCCGGACGTGCTCTTCCTCATGCAGTTCGTTTGCAGATTGCGAAGGAGTTACCTGGAACTTTTCGAATGCCGGGACGCCAACCCGTCACCGAGCAGGTGATTTATGCCGTGCTGTTTAACTTGCTCAACGCTCTGTTGAACACGGGCGTGGGCGTGTGTGGGGGTCCTGCAATTAAGCCGCTAGCTGGCCGCACTGAGCACTTTGGACCGCGAAACTGAGCACGTCGGCACTTTCGTTACGCTCGCTCGAAGTATACAAATTCAAGGTCCGATTTCCTGCTTGGCCTGCTCCACGATTTGCTCGATTTCATTTTTGTACTTGTCGAGGAGATCTTTGTTTGCTGCTTCAAAGCGCATGACCAATATAGGCTGCGTATTCGAGGCGCGGACCAGTCCCCAGCCTTCTTCGAACTGCACCCGCACTCCGTCTATGTCCACAATTTGGCGCTGCTTGCGATAGATTTCGGCTACTTTTTCAACCAGGCGAAATTTTTGGTCATCGCGACAGTCGATGCGCAGCTCGGGTGTTGAGACGAGTTTTGGAATTCCTTCAAGCTGGTGCGAGAGCGGCTTACCTGATTTCGAGACGATCTCCAAGAGGCGGCACGTTGCGTAAATCGCGTCGTCATAACCATAGTAGCGATCGGCGAAGAACATGTGGCCGGACATCTCGCCAGCCAGTTCGGCATGCTCCTGCTTCATCTTCGCCTTGATCAGCGAGTGCCCCGTTTTATACATGATGGGATTGCCGCCAAGCTCCCGCAGTTTGTCATACATAATCTGCGAGCATTTCACTTCGCCTATAAATGTCGAGCCCGGTTTACGGGAAAGAATTTCACGACCGAAGATAAGCATCAGCATGTCGCCATAGATGACGTTTCCATGCTCGTCGACAGCGCCGATCCGGTCCGCATCACCGTCGAAGGCGATCCCAAGGTCCGCCTTATGCTTGCGAACACTGTGGGTCAGATCCTTGAGAGTTGCGAGAACAGTCGGATCGGGATGATGATTCGGGAAATTGCCGTCCATGTCAAAGAACATTTCTATTGCTCGGACGTCGAGCTTTTCAAAGAGGCGATGAACAGTCGGACCCCCAGTGCCGTTGCCCGCGTCCACGACCAGTTTCACTTTACGTTCAAACTTAAACTGCGACGCGATCTCGTCGACATATGGAGTGATGGCGTCAACGCTGCGCACTGACCCTTCGCCGGCCTCATAATCGTTGTTCTGGATCAGTTTATATACGTCTTGAATGGCTTGTCCGTACAAAGTGGAGGTACCGGACACCGTCTTAAAGCCATTACAGTCGGGAGGATTGTGGCTGCCGGTGATTATTACAGCGCCGTCTGCTTTGAAGTGTACTGCCGAGTAATAGAGAACAGGCGTTGGAACAGTTCCTAGATCTAAGACGTGGGACCCGGCGGCAAGTAGACCTTGCATGAGGGCGTCGTGAAGACGGGTGCTAGTCAAGCGGCAATCGTGGCCCACGCAAATCGTGCGCCCGCTGTGGCGAATAATGTAAGTGGCTAACGCTCGCCCTAACAGTTCCACATCCGGATCAAGCAGCTCCTCGTCGGCAATGCCGCGAATGTCGTATTCGCGGAAAATACTGTGCTTGAGCATGTGTTTTCAGAATAGCGATTCCGCTGTTTTCCGCTTCCGTCGCGATGATGCGATCAATTCAAAACTTCGCGGCGCACGACCAGGCTTTCAACGTACTCCTTGTCGACTTCGTAACCCAGGCCGGGAGCATCCGTCACTTGAATTGTCCCCCGAGAGGTCACTTCGACGGGTGGGGTAATTGCATCGCGTTTCCAGTACCGTTTGCTCGCCGATACATCGCCAGGCAGTACAAAATTGGGCAGGGTGGAGAGCGCAACGTTGTGAGCCCGGCCGATCCCCGATTCGAGCATGCCCCCGCACCAAACCGGAATGCCGTTCGATTCGCAGACATCGTGTAGCCGTTTTGCTTCGGTAAAGCCGCCCACACGCCCGAGCTTAATGTTGATGATGCCGCAAGCTTTCAGACGAATTGCCTGTTCTGCATGGTGGGCTGAACGTATGCACTCGTCGAGACAAATCGGTGTTTCGAGCGAGGCCTGCAGCACGGCATGGTCAATGATGTCGTCGTCAGCGAGCGGCTGTTCGATCATCATTAAATAGAACTCATCCAATTTCTTCAGGTGCTCGATATCCCGTAAAGTGTACGCGGAGTTGGCATCCGTCATCAGCTTGATGCGGGGAAAGCGCTCACGTACCTGCCGCACGACATCGACATCCCAGCCTGGCTTGATTTTTATTTTGATGCGTTGATAGCCGGCGGCAAGTTCGGTCTCGATTTTCGCGAGCAATTGTTGAACGGTATCTTGAATACCAATAGAGGCACCACACGCAATTTCGCGGCGCGCGCCACCCCCGATCGTTTTCCAGAGCGGTTCGTTATTCAACCGGGCTTGCAAGTCCCAGATGGCGGCTTCAACACCGCCTCGGGCCATTTTGTGGCCGCGTATATGGTCAGTACGTGCGCCTGCCTGGTCAGGAGAATGGAAATTGTGTCGGAGTATGCGCGGCGCGATGTAGTCCACCAGAAGGGACCAAACGGAACCCGTCCATTCTTCGTTATAAAAAGGATTTTCGCCCGCCGTCACCTCACCCCAGCCGGAGATACCATCCATGAAGGCTTCAACCAGGACTATGTCGCGCTCCTGCGTGCGGCCGAAGCTGGTCTCGAAAAAGTGTACCAGCGGCATACGTATTTGCCGCAGCACGATCTGATCTACTTTAATTCCCATTGCCCCAGCAAGTAGCTCCCTGCCTCATTTGTCTTTTCGAACCCAATCACCGCGAGCTCAACCTGAAAGTGCCGGTCGAATTTTTCACTTACATGCTTTTGTATTTCTCGCGCCCGCTCTGGATTGTTCTCACGCAGCTTGGCGATTTGCGTTGGCACGGAAATTACTGCTTCGGTCATGGGTCTTTGGAACGCATGGTGATTACAGAAAGCTTCTGCGCGGGGAGACTGAATCCACCATTCGGCGACCAGGCGGTCCGTGGGAAGGCCACCATGAAGATGACTTGTGGTCGTTCCGTATTGATTGTGCACATAGCGGCGCACGATTGCGCCGAGGCGTTCGATATTGAAGAAAGCATTCTTGATCTCGAGAGGGTCAAACGTCCACTCAATGAGGTCAATTCCCCGCCCTAGTGCGTACTCGCGCTGTTTCAGCTTCAAACTCCTGCCGACACCTGTGTTTCTATACTCCGGAAGGACCCCCAGCATGTGGCTATGCAGGTAGAATTTGTTTCCCGGCTTGAGTGCGGGAATGCATAGACTAAACGCCACCATTCTGGGGCGATCGAAAGCACCCAGCACCTGGCCTCCGATCTTGTCAGCTACGACGAACAAACGAAGCGGCATCAGTTCCACGTCTTGAAAGCCCCAGATCTCTCGCTGCAGGCGAACGGCGTCGGCGAATTCCTGATGTTTCGTAAGCTGGCGAATTTCGATCGCCGTATTCTGCGGCATTTTTCTATGCGTGTGTAATCGCCCTCATTGTAAGGCAAGGCAAAGCCATGGCATAGTGACTGGGGAAAGCAAAACTCACGAGATCGCAGAGGAGTGTCAGCATGGCTTTTGAAAGAAGAATCAGCTTGCCGGGAAGCGAGAAGCAACCTCTCCCCGGTTCACAGCCGGTAGGCACGATCCAGAAGGATGCGCCCGTCCGCGTCACTGTCGTGCTACGCCGAAGGGGGGCGGACCCCGCTGTCGCGAAAGGAAGAGGAGTACGTAAATATCTATCTCACGAACAACTGGCCGCCCGCCATGGCGCAAATTCAGACGACATCGAACTTATCGAGAAGTTCGCCCACACGTTTCACCTGACTGTCGTCGAAAGCAGCCTAAGGAAGCGCAGGGTGGTGCTGATCGGCACGGCCGAATTGATGAGTAAAGCGTTTGGAGCAGAACTCGCGTATTACAGAATCGAGGCTACAGATCATACGTTCCGCGGGCGTACGGGTTCTCTGACGATCCCTGCCGAACTGGAAAGCGTGGTGATTGCGGTTTTGGGCCTTGACACGCGTCCGGTAGCGAAGCCGCATATATGCAGAAGTAAGAGAATCCTTCCAGACGCGACGATCACGCCTGCGCAGGCGATCAGCCCACCGGCGGGGACATTTACCCCGCCCCAAGTTGCGGCTCTGTATAACTTCCCGTTGGGAGTGACTGGGGCTGGCCAAACGACTGCGATTATTGAACTCGGCGGAGGATATTCGACAACAGATCTTCAAACGTATTTCAGCAACTTGGGAGTGACGGAGCCGAACATCACCGCAGTTTCCGTAGATGGCGGGACAAACTCACCGGGCTCCGCTGCCGACGCCGAAGTGATGCTGGACATCGAAGTGGCTGGGTCAATTGCGCCTGGCGCAAACATCGCAGTCTATTTTGCTCCAAACACGGATCAGGGCTTTATCGATGCCATCACTGACGCTGTCCATGACACGGCGCGTAAACCTTCTGTGATATCGATCAGCTGGGGCGGCGCGGAAGATTCCTGGACTCAGCAGTCGCAAGCGGCAATGAACGCGGCTCTTCAGGATGCCGCCACGCTGGGAGTAACAGTAACCGCTGCAGCGGGCGACAATGGCTCGACGGACGGCGTGGGCGACGGAAATCTACATGTAGATTTTCCTGCTTCAAGCCCTTATATTTTGGCGTGTGGCGGCACAACTTTGCAGGGCTCTGGCAGCACGATTTCTTCGGAAGGGGTGTGGAACGAGACTGCCAATAACGAGGGCGCTACAGGCGGAGGCATCAGTAACGCGTTCCCTTTACCCGCCTATCAAACGTCAGCAGGGGTTCCAGCACAGCCAAAAACGGGCTTCGTAGGGCGCGGTGTTCCCGATGTTGCCGGAGATGCCGACCCAACCACAGGTTATTTGATCCTGGTCAACGGACAGAATGCGGTCGTCGGGGGAACCAGTGCTGTGGCACCGCTGTGGGCAGCTTTGATCGCGCTACTTAACCAGCAACTCGGGACGCCCGTCGGCTTTGTCAATCCCGCTCTTTATGGAATTAGAACCTCCTTTAACGACATCACGAGCGGCAATAACGATGACGGCAATCTCGGCTACTTTAGTGCCCAATCGGGCTGGGACCCCTGCACTGGACTGGGAAGCCCGAACGGGGCAGCCATTTTTGCGGGATTATCAGCCGCTACATCAACGACCATGAGCGCGCCGCGTGCACGAATATCCGGCAGCGCTCCCAAGCACGCGTCAAAAACTCAATGGCTGGGTGCCGCGCCGCTCAATGAAGAAGTGACAGTCACACTCGTTCTACGGCGGAAGGAAAGCTCCGGCGCAACATCGAACCTGGGCGAAGAGTTGCTATCCGGGCAGGCGCCACGGGCTTCGAGAGAAGAGGCAGAACAGGAGCTCGCAGCCGATCCAGAGGACATGGCAGCAGTTCGAATCTTCATCGAACAATACGGGTTGACGATTGTAGAAGAGAATGCGGCCACCCGTACCCTGCGCGTAAAGGGGACGGTTGAACGGATGGAGAAGGCGTTCGGGGTTCAACTCCGGATGGTTGAAGTCAAAGGACAACGACGCCTCAGCTATGCAGGATCGATCTCGGTGCCCAAGCCGCTCAAACCCGTGATTACGGCTGTGCTGGGCCTCGACCAGCGGCCTGTAGCGCAACACCATAAGGCAAAGAGTACGGCTCAGTAGAGAGGATCTTCACCCGGCGGGCGCGTTTTCCAGCGTCGGTGAATCCACATCCACTGATCGGGATGCTGCCGGATAGTCTCCTCGAAGATGGAATGAATACGCTGCGTGTCGGCCTGGGCGTCGCCGCTCAGTTCGACTCGTGGATAGAAGCGCAGAATGTATCGTTGCGTGCTTTCGTCCCATATGGCAAATCCTGGAACGACGGCGGCATGTGAGCGATAGGCGAGCTTCACAAACGCCGACCCCGCGCATGCAAGCTTTCCGAAAAACGCGACAAAGACTCCCTCGGAAGGCATTGTGTTTTGATCCGCCAGGATGCCTACCGCCTCGTTGTTTCGCAGCGCCTTCAGAACTGTGCGCGCGGCATCTTGCTTATAGATGAGATGATTACCCGATTGCGTGCGCCTCCGTTCCACGAATCCGTCGATAAGCGGGTTATCGAGCGGGCGCACCATTACATGCATCGGCTCCGTCATCAACGCATGTGCGAATGCGCTCAGCTCCCAATTGCCGAGATGCGCGGTCGCAATTAACACGCCCCGGCCCAACTGTTTAGCCTCCAAATAGTTCTCCAGGCCTTCATAAGCGATCCATTGAGAAATGTTCGATGAGTTGAGGGACACGCTGCGCGCCAAAGCGACCAGCAGTCGCGCAATGCTGCGAAAAACTCCATTGACGATCTTACTGCGCTGAGGCGTGTCCAATTCAGGAAAAGCGAATGACAAGTTTATTAGCGCGACACGGCGAAGCTTCGGCAGGGCGAGGTCGAGCAACCGAGTGGTCGTGCGCGCAACGGCGTTGGCTGCGCTTAACGGCAGCCATCTGAGAGCGTACATGAGCGTCAGGGCAGCCGCGTACTCCAGGCGAGTCTGAAGCCAGTTCTTCTGTGGAGCCAATTTTGGAGTTTAGTCGATCCAGCCGCCGCCGAGCACCAGATCGCCATCGTAGAAAACGGCAGCTTGCCCTGGAGTCACCGCACGCTGTGCTTCGTCGAACCGAACTTCAACAGAAGAATCGCCGGCCGGTACAAGCATCGATTGAGCTGGAACATGCTTGTTTCTGATCTTCACCTGGGCACGGCGGGGCTCTCGAAGCGCATCGATCGAAAGCCAATTCACTTCTCTCGCCACCAGGGAATGCCTCATTAGGTCTTCGTTAAGACCAACGACTACGCGCTGTGTGGCTGGCTGGGTCGCGATGACATACAGCGGCTCACCGGCTGCAATACGCAGTCCGCGGCGCTGCCCCACGGTGAAATGGTGGGTGCCGCCGTGCTCGCCCAAGAGCCGTCCATCTGTATCGATGATTTCCCCTCTTGTCGCCGCAGGATCAACGCCCTGTTCTCTAAAATATGCATCGATAAAGGCCGCATAGTCACCGTTTGGGACGAAACAAATCTCCTGACTATCGTTCTTCTCGGCGACAGGCAGGCGCAATTCTCTCGCGAGCTCGCGCACTTGCGATTTGATCATGCCACCTAGCGGGAATAAGGTGCGCGCGAGCTGTGCCTGTGTAAGCCCGAAAAGAAAATACGTCTGATCTTTGTGCGCGTCTAAGCTCGTTCGCATCTGGTAGCGGCCACCCGTCTCATCCAAGTTCAATCGCGCGTAGTGCCCGGTTGCAATCTTGTTCGCGCCTACGCCATCGGCCATCTCGAGAAACTGATCGAATTTGATGAAGTTGTTGCACAGCGTGCACGGAATGGGCGTCCGGCCTTCGAGATAGTCCTGCACAAACGGCTTCACTACCTGCTGCTCAAAACGTTCTTCAAAGTTGACGACGTAATATGGAATCCCAAGCGTTGAAGCTACGAATCTGGCATCGTAGACGTCATCGAGCGAGCAACAGCGGCCGACTGTGCCACCCTCGGGCACCAGCTCTGGCAGGCGGCGTTGATTCCAGAGTTGCATCGTGAGACCGACCACGCGAAAACCTCGCTGCTGCAAAAGGCCCGCCACGACGGAGCTGTCCACGCCTCCCGACATCGCGACGGCAACCGGAGACGTGCCGCTATACTCCAACAAGGCGCGCCTCCCGTTTTGCATTTCGCAGCTGGCGAACGCAGGCGACAACCGCGCCAACCAATCTGCTCACGTCGTCACAGGTGTTGTAACGCCCAAATGAAAAACGAACGCTAGATCGTGCTTCGTCGCGGGTTCGGCCCATCGCGAGCAGCACGTGCGATGGCTCAGTCGACCCGCTGCTACAAGCCGATCCTGTGGAAACGGCGATTCCTTTCATGTCAAGTGCGATGGCCAATGCTTCCGCCGATAACCCGGGAAACAGCAAATTGCTGGTGTTGGGCAGTCTGCTGTCTATTGTTCCGTTGATCTTGATATCGGGAACCGCGGCAAGCATCTCGGCCTCGAAGAAAGTGCGAAGCTCGGCCAAAAAGCTTGCATCGTTGGGAGTGCATAATTCCACGGCTCGCGAGAAAGCCATGGCTCCAGGAACATTCTCGGTTCCCGGCCTACGCTCCCTCTCGTGCCGCCCGCCATATTGAATGCCGTGTAAGGGCGTGCCTTTACGCACGAAGAGTCCGCCCACGCCTTTTGGCCCGAAAATCTTGTGGGCACTCACCGAATAGAGATCCACGCCAAGCTGCTGAACATCGACATCAATTTTGCCGAAAGCCTGCACACCGTCCGAGTGAAGATAGATCTCCTGGCCTGCCGCCCGCGTCTCTCGCACCACCGCCGCGATTTCTTCAATGCGCTGAATGGTACCCACTTCGTTGTTCGCGTGCATTACGGAGACCAGGACCGTATGCGCACGCAAGTTTTGCCGGATTCGGTCTACGTCAACTAGCCCGGCATTGTCGACACACACGAATGTAACCTCGACGCCCTCTCGCTCCAGCTGCCGGCAAGCTTCCAATACAGCGGGATGCTCAATAGAAATCGTGATGACGTGCTTCCGATTGCGCGGCAGATTCCGTACCAGCCCAATCAGTGCCAGATTATTCGATTCCGTGCCACCGCTTGTGAAGACGAACTCAGCCGGTGATACATGCAAAAACTCGGCGATGGTGCGGCGGGATTTCTCTAATTTCTGTCTTGCGAGTTGGCCTGGTATGTGAATACTTGACGGATTTCCATACACGTCGCGCGACGCTGCCGTCATCGTTTCCGCTACTTCGGGCGCGATACACGTCGTCGCATTGTTATCGAAATACAGAGTCGGCATATTAAAAACCCGCGCGGATAACCAGCAGGCAAGTGTTGCGCATCCGGGCGGACGCACAATTTCGCGCTATCAACAGGGCACTTTCACTACAATTCTAACAGTGTATGAAGCCCCTTCATCCAGGCCCGCTGGTGACTCTAACAACGGATTTCGGACTGGCCGATCACTACGTAGGCACGATGAAGGGTGTTCTTCTTAGCCGATGTCCGGATGTGCGGATCGTTGACATTTCGCACAAGATTCCGCCGTTCTCGATCTACTCGGGCGCTTACACAATCGATCAGGCGGCAGTTTATTTCCCTTCCGGCACGATTCACGTGATTGTCGTCGATCCAGGGGTGGGAACTGCGCGCAAGCCGCTGCTGGTCGAAGCACTTGGCCAGTGTTTCATTGCTCCCGATAACGGAATTCTGAGCCTGATCATCCGCCGTGACAAAAACGCCAAAGCGCGTGAAATTACAAACCGGAAGTTGGGGCTTAGCTCGCCTTCCTCAACGTTTCACGGGAGGGATATATTCGCCCCGGTTGCGGCGGCACTCGCGAGCGGCTCGGTGAAACCGGCAGAAGTCGGGCCCAGGCTCACAAAGGTCGAATTACTTCCGGATCTTGAGGCGCAACAGATCAAGCCGGGGCAATGGCAGGGCAAGCTGCTGAGCATCGATCACTTTGGGAACGCAATCACGAATCTCAGCACAGCCGAATTCGAGACGATGGCCACTTCCCGCTTTAGCCTGCGCATTGGCAATCGCCGGATCACAAGATTTGAAAGGACTTTCGGAGACGCACCGAACGGGCTCTGTTTCGCCTACTTCGGCAGTTCAGGCTACATCGAATTGGCTGTGAAGCGAAATAGCGCCGCCGAGGTCTTGGAGGCTGCGCCCGGCGATCCCGTCACGCTTCGATTGTTAGACTTGCAGAAGTAATACATCCTAATAAATGACCGTCGCTGAACCACTGACACAGACTGGCGTTGCCGAGTTTCGGAAAAAGCTGGAATCGGGAATTGTTCTCGCTGATGGCGCTATGGGCACCATGCTCTACACCAAAGGCGTCTTTATCAACCGCTGCTTTGATGAGCTGAACCTTTCCTCCCCGCAACTGGTGAAAGAGATCCATCAGGAGTATGTCAAGGCCGGTGCGGATGTGCTCGAGAGCAACACGTTTGGCGGCAATCGTCTTCGGCTCACGGCGTTTGGCCTTGGAGAAAAACTGTTCGCCGTCAATCAAGCTGGCGTGCGTGTGGCTCGCGAGGCGGCAGGTGATAAAGCTTTCGTTGCTGGGGCGATTGGGCCACTGGGCACACAGATAGAGCCGCTTGGCCCGCTGTCCTTTTTGGAAGCGCGTGCGATTTTCAAAGAACAGGCGGACGCGCTACTTTCGGCCGGCGTAGACCTGTTGGTTCTGGAAACTTTTTACGAACTAAACGAGCTTCGCGAAGCGATTTTCGCCGCACGGAAAGCTGCGGGATCCGAGATGGTCATTATGGCGCAGGTGACCGTTGACGATGAAGGCAGGCTCCGGGATGGCACGAATGCCCTCACTTTTACGAAGAGCCTAAACGAATGGCCAGTCGATGTCATCGGGGTGAATTGCTCGGCGGGTCCAAAGACCGTACTAGAAACCATCGAAAAGATGGCGCCGCACACGGTTAAGCCACTCAGCGCAATGCCTAACGCCGGTCTGCCGGCGAACGTGGAGGGGCGCAACATTTACCTCTGTTCGCCTGAATACATGTCGCAATATGCGCGGCGATTCTTGCAGGCAGGTGTGCGCGTGCTTGGGGGCTGCTGCGGCACGACACCGGAGCACATTAAGCTGATTTGTAGCGAAATCCGTTCTTTGCAGCCTGTTCAACGCAAGGCCACAGCGGCTCCGATTGCTGAAGAAGGCAAGGCTCCGGTAAAGCCGCTCCCGAAAGTCCCGATTGCCCAGAAGTCGCAATTAGGTGCGAAGCTGGCGGCCGGGAAATTCGTTGCATTTGTCGAGATTCTTCCCCCGCGCGGCATCGACGCCTCTAAAGAAATAGCCGGAGCGCGGATGTGCCGCGAACATGGAATCGATTGCATCAACGTTCCGGATGGCCCTCGCGCAAGCGCGCGTATGAGCGCTCAAGTCACCTGCCAGCTGATCCAACAGCAAGCTGGAATCGAAGCGGTGCTTCATTTCTGCTGCCGTGATCGCAATATCCTCAGCATCCAATCGGAACTGCTCGGCGCACACACGACAGGCGTACGAAATTTGATCTGCATTACTGGCGACCCTCCGCGAATGGGCGCGTACCCGGATGCAACGGCGGTGTTCGACGTCGATTCCATCGGGCTCACAAACATTGTCAACAACCTCAATCAAGGTCTTGATATCGGCGGCAACCCGATCGGCTCGCAAACCGCCCTGCTTCTCGGCGTAGGAGCCAACCCGGGCGCTCTCAACATGGACGAAGAATTACGCCGTTTTGCCTGGAAAGTGGAAGGCGGGGCGGAATACGTCGTTACTCAACCCGTATTTGACTTGAACCTTGTCGAATTATTCCTGAAGAAGACGGAGCAATACAAGCTTCCGATAATTGCCGGAATCTGGCCTCTTACAAGCTATCGCAATGCCGAATTTATGGTGAACGAGCTTCGTGTTCCCGTTCCCGAGCAATACATGGAGCGAATGCGGAAAGCAGATACCGCTGAGAAGGCTCGCGCGGAAGGTATCGCCATTGCACAGGAAATGTCAGGACAGGTCCGCTCCATGGTGCAAGGCGTACAATTGAGTGCGCCGTTCGGGCGCTATGAAATGGCCGTACAGGTTGCCGAAGTTCTCGGCGAACGCTAAACTGACAAAATATTCTTTCCGGGGCATCCCTAATCCCAGGCATCGTTTTTAGTGGCCACCGACCTCATTCAAATCGACGTTGACAATCCCTACACCGGAGCAATCGATCGTGCTGTGGGAGAAATTGCGCGCGGCCATATTGTCGGCGTCCCGACCGACGCACTATACCTCCTGGTTGCGGACCCTTTCAATCTCCACACTGTTGGACGGGTGTTTGCCGCCAAGGGACGCGAGAGCGTGCGTTCACTGCCGCTGGCCATTTCGGACACTCTCATGGCGGAAGACTTGGCGAAGGAGCTGACCAGCCGGTTTTATATTCTGGCCCGCCATTTTTGGCCGGGTCCTTTGACCATGATCGTTCCCGCATCGGCCAACGTGCCGCTAAAAGTCACTGGCAACACGGGCCGGCTGGCGATGCGCTATGGGAACTCAAGTGTGCTAAATACGATCGTCGAGAAAACAGGCCATGCCCTGATCGCGACCAGCGCAAATATGTCCGGCCAGCCGACGATTTCGAGCGGCATAGACCTGTTCGCAACTATGGATGGACGAATCGATCTGGTGCTCGACGGCGGTCTGTGCAGCGGTCCGGGCTCCACAACGGTCGACATTACGGAACCCTACTGGCGCGTTATCAGAGAAGGGGCCATCACGGAAAAAGAGATTGCCGAACGACTCAAGGCAAACTGACGGGCTGCTCCCGCGGGGTGCTTAAAGCAGGTACTTTCCTGGATCTGTTATCCTGGATCCTAAAGCGTTCCCTGCGAGAGCTTCTTTCTTGGTCTCCAAAAATTGATCCGATACTCAATGTCATGGAGTCCAACTCGAGTTAAGCGCTGGTGTGCAAGCTCCGGTTTCTATACGATGCCATGGAGAAGCCTAAAGGCGCTCGGAGGATTCCCCCCTGCTCTTTATGGGGTCAGTGACGGGGGCTAAGCAGGAGGCTCTCGCAGGGAACGCTTTCCCCTCGCCATTCCTGGTTAATGAACATCCTCTTTATTGGCGATATCTTCGCCTCCGGTGGCCGAGGTATAGTCGCCGAACATCTCAGCAAACTAGTCAGCGAATATAAGATTGACCTGTCAATCGCAAACGCCGAGAACAGTGCCGGTGGTTTTGGCATTACTCCGCTGATCGCTGAAGAGCTGCTGGCGCTCGGGCTTGATGTGCTCACTGGCGGGAACCACAGCTTCGACAAACGCGAAATTCACGATTATTTGGATCGTCAAGCTCGTGTCCTCCGCCCTGCGAACTACCCCAACGGATTGCCCGGACACGGGGTCTACACAGCTACGGCGCGCAACGGCGTACCTTATGCGGTGCTGAATTTGCAAGGGCGTGCTCATATGGCGAGCATTGATTGTCCATTTCGCAAAGTAGACGAACTGTTGGGGTCACTCGATTCATCGCTCAAGATCCGAATCGTCGATTTTCACGCCGAACTGACCAGCGAGAAAGTTGCCATGGGCTGGCATCTTGATGGCCGCGCCACAGCCATGATCGGAACCCATACGCATGTTCCGACCGCTGATGCTCGTGTCCTGCCCGGCGGTCTGGCGTATCAGACAGATGCGGGCATGACTGGACCCTATGATTCAATCATTGGTGTAGAGAAGGACATCATCCTGCGCCGTTTCTTGACCGGAGTTGCCGGCCGCATGGAGGCTGCGCGCCATGGGATCGAATTGCACGGGGTGGTCATCAACGCGGACGAGACAACCGGCAAGGCAACTTCTATCCGCCGCATCCGCTGCATCAAGTAACATTTTGCGAAAAAAGCGAGGGAGTAAACGATGGGATTTGAGCAGTATCATGAGCCAGCGCACGACCTGCCGCAGGAGACGCGCACGTTTGCGCGCATGATCGCGTCACTGGGCGAAGAGGCGGACGCCATCAACTGGTACGAGCAACGGATGGCGGTGGAAAAGGACAAGGAAGCGAGAGCGATTATGGAGGATGCTCAGGGAGAGGAATTTAAGCACTTTGGCATGGATCTCGAATTTCTCTTGAGGCGCAAGCCGAAATGGCGCGCGATTTTACAGGGCATCCTCTTTCAAAAGGGCGATATCGTCAAGCACGGAGAGGAATCAGAGGAGAAGAACGCCTGAACCAGCTACGCCTCCGCGATTGCCACTTCCAGGTCACTCCCTACACGGCCGAGCGGCACTCTTTCCCAACGCGCCACAACCGCTGTAGCCACGCAATTGCCAAGCACGTTTACAGACGTGCGGCACATATCCATCAATGCATCGACCCCCACGATTAAGGTGATTCCTTCCTGTGGAAGCTGAAACGTGCCGAGCGTGCCAGCCAGGATCACCAACGCGGCCCGCGGTACCCCAGCCGTGCCTTTGCTCATCAGCATCAGGGTAAGCATCATGCTGATTTGTGTTCCTAAAGACATGTGAACATCTGCCGCTTGCGCAATGAAGACTGAAGCCAGCGACAGATAGAGAGTGGACCCGGTCAGGTTAAAACTGTAGCCGGTCGGGAGCACAAAGCCGACGATATGCTTCGGCACACCGAAGCGTTCCATGTTCTCAAGAGCCAGAGGCAATGCGGCTTCGCTCGAGGCAGTTGAAAACGCAATGAGGAATGGCTGTCGCGCCGCCTGCCAAAATCGTGCGATCGGCACGCCCGCGATTACCAGCGATGAGCCAAGTACCAGAAGCACGCACAACGCCTGCGCCAAATACAGTGCGCCGACCAGCTTTCCCAAGCCGAACAACACGCCGATTCCTTTCGATCCAATCGTGACCGCTATGGCGGCACCAACTCCGAAAGGCGCAACATACATGACGTACTTTGTGTACCGAAACATTATCTCTGCCACGGAGCCTGCAAAAGTCACGACTGGGAGTGCCTTCGCGCCGATCGCTGAGCACGCTGCACCAAACAGAAAAAAGAAAACAACCATCTGGAGCACATCGTTCTGCGCAAGTGATTCGAAAATGTTGCTAGGGACCGCGTGTTCCAAAATCTGGCTAAGTGAAGCAGGTTCGGCCAGCACGGTTTGAGCGGCGCCCGATTTTCCCGCGAGTCTTAGTCCCGCGCCAGGCCGCATCACGTTCACAACCACTAACCCGATCAGCAAAGCGAGAGTCGTCGCAATCTCGAAATAAGCGATGGCCTTGAGCCCGATGCGTCCCATCGTCTTCAACTCGCCGGCGGATGCGATGCCATAGACGAGCGTGCCAAACAGGAGCGGACCTACAATCGATTTGATCAGCCGCAGAAAAATGTTGCTGATCGGGGCGAGGTGTCTTGCAAACTCAGGAAAGAAGACTCCTATCAAGATCCCAAGCACTAAGGCGATAAAGATCCAAGAAGTTAGCGAAAGTTTCTTCACTAACGCCATGAACTATCGTTCGCCCCATTTCAGCTTCTCTCTGAGCACATCAAAGAAGAGCATCTTGGGTGGACGAATCAAATTAATGGTCTTGGACGAGGATCGGCAAATTACGCGGTCGCCCTTTGACATCGGCTCTCCTACTTGCCCATCGATGGTCAAAAAAGTTCCTTCGTCTCCGTGGCTGAGAACGTTGATGACGCTCGTATCTGGAACGATCACCGGCCTGTTTGTCAACATATGGGGGCAAATTGGCGTAATGCAGAAGGCCGCGACGGACGGAAAAATGACCGGGCCACCCGCCGAAAGCGAATACGCGGTGGAGCCCGTGGGTGTTGCAATGATCAGCCCGTCAGCCTTGTATGCGGCGACAAAGTGGCTGTCGACGTGAGTATCCAGATCGATCATTCGGGCGAGCATAGATTTGTTGATGACGATATCGTTCAGCGCTGAATAGGACGCGATAATTTCTCCGTCACGCAACAGGTCGCACTCTGCCATTCGGCGCCGAGCGATCCGATGTTCGCCTCGCAACGCTCGCTCCAATTCCGGGTACAACTCGTCTACAGTAATGGAAGTTAGAAATCCTAGCCGGCCGAGATTCACGGCCAGAAGGGGTATCTCGCGGCCCGCGACCACTCGCGCAGCTGACAGAAGCGTTCCGTCACCCCCCAGCACGATCACCAAATCCGCGCCTTCGGGCAATTCCTCGCGTGAGTGATACTCGCTCAGCTCGGCGTACTCGGCGGTTTGTTGATCGCAGCGATAGCGTATTGCTCGCTCGTCCAGCCACTCGAGCAAGCCGCAAACAATCTCCGGCGCGTGCGCGATCTTCGGTTTTGAGATGATGGCGACTGTCGCGATCTGTTGCATCTTTCTTAGCCGCCGCGCAATGGGCTTCGATAGCGCAAGAACAGCTTAACTCCATTCAGGATATCGCTCAAATCCGCCTGGCGTGCACCAGGAACTCACGATTGCCCTTTGCCCCCGCAAGCGGACTATCCATGCCAGCAGTCCGAAAACCTGCTGCCTGTAACGCCGTAGTCACTTTATCGCACGAGAATTGATGGGCTCGCGTATCGTACACGATGCCGCCTTTGCCGACAAGCTCGCGTCCTACTTCAAACTGCGGCTTGACCAGAATGATCCAATCGCCATCCGCTGCGAGCAAGGCGGCCAATGCGGGAATCATGAGCGTTACTGAAATGAAGCTGACATCACAGGTGATCACATCAGCGGTCTCGCCAATCTCTTCAAACGTCAGGTAGCGCGCGTTCACGTGCTCGTGCAGAATTACGCGTTCATCGGTCCTCAGCTTCCAATCAATTTGCCCCGCGCCCGTATCTACTGCATGCACACGTGCCGCACCATGTTGAAGCAAACAGTCCGTAAAGCCGCCCGTCGATGTACCGATATCGAGACAGACGCGGCCGTTCACCCGCATGCCGAACCCACTGAGAGCCGCCTCCAGCTTAAGACCACCGCGGCTCACATACTTGAGCGGCTGCTCTACCTCTATGCGCGTCTCGCTGTTGACCGTCCGGCCAGGCTTGTCTGCCTTCTGGCCATCCACTCTCACTTTTCCTGAAAGGATGAGCGCTTGAGCTTTCTGGCGCGTTTCAACCAATTGCCGATCGACCAGCGAAGTATCGAGACGCTGCTTCACTCCTCAAGCCTTACGTTGCACCACAAAATCCGCAATTTGCCGCAATCGCTCAGCTCGATCACCAAACGTTTGAACAGCTAAGTGAGCCTGTAGTCGTTCTTCTTCCGCCATTTCACGGGATCGCTCAAGACCGTAAACTGCCGGAAAGGTGATTTTCTGCTGCGCTTCGTCTTTGCCTGCCGTTTTTCCGAGCGCCTGGGATGGCTCTTCAACATCAAGCAAGTCGTCGACGATTTGAAATGCTAGTCCGACGTGCTCACCGTACTGTGAGAGCGCTGTTAGCTCAAAATCAATCGCGCCGGCATAGATTGCACCCACGCGTACACTTGCACGTAGCAAGGCTCCTGTTTTCGCGCGATGAATCGATTCGAGCAAAACCGGTGTAGGCGTTTTGCGCTCACCCTCCAGGTCGTTCACCTGCCCGCCGATCATGCCGCCGACCGTTCCCGCTGCGCGTGATAATTCTTCAACCAGTCGAATCTTTCTTTCTGCGTCAACCTGCTTTATGCGGCTGAGCACCTCGAAGGCAAGGGTGAGCAGCGCGTCTCCAGCCAAAATCGCCATCGCTTCGCCGAAAACTTTGTGGCACGTTGGGCGTCCCCGACGCAGATCATCATTGTCGAGCGCCGGTAAATCATCGTGTATCAAAGAGTAGGTGTGGACAAGCTCGAGCGCAGCTGCCGCGTGCTCCACGCCGTTTCCTGAATCGGCTGATATCGCGCGCGCAGAGGCAATCGCCAGAATTGGACGGATCCGTTTTCCACCTGCGAAAAGGCTGTATCGCATCGCGGTGTGAATCGAGACAGGATCGACACCCTCGTCCGGCACCCAGAAATCCAAAACATGATCGATCGCTTGTACTTGTTCGGCCAGATATTCGTGCAAACTCGCTCGGTCTGCGCTTGTCATTTCAGGGGTTTTTCAGGATTGAAGGGTACCGCGACAACGTCCGCGCCCTTCTTCATCAAAATCTCGATGCGCGATTCAGCTTCCTCGAGTTGCCGTTTGCAGTCAGCGCTCAAGCGCATGCCCGACTCGAATAGGGCCAAGCTCTGCTCCAGCGGTAAATCGCCCTTTTCCAGGTCCTTTACGATGCGCTCGAGCTCTTCAAGGCTCGCTTCAAAACTGGGCGAGGATGTTTTTTCCTCAGGCATGGCCTTATTGTAGCGGTCACAAGTACCCGTACCAAAGTAGGGCAAAGATCAGAAAAATCGTAGTCGAGTGGACGAACACGTGTTCGATTGGCGCACCAAAGAAACTAGCCTTTTTTCGCCATTTCCCTTAAAGTAGAAGCATGGCTGTTCCCGCCATATCCCGCCCCTCTCTCTTCGGCTCCGACTAGTTGCGCCGTCCCGCGGCCCCTCTCCACTTCGTTCCTATTTAGAAAGAAAAATCGAGGTTTCTATGCTGAACCAGATTGCTGTCGACCCACAGCTGCCGAATTTGATCACTCCTCTGCCGGGACCCAAGGCAAAGGCGATTATCGAGAGAGATCGGGCTGTTCTTTCGCCCTCTTACACGCGCTGTTATCCGTTTGTGATGAAGCGAGGGGAAGGCGCGGTTGTCGAGGATGTCGATGGAAATCACTTCCTCGACTTCAACGCCGGCATTGCAGTTGTCGCCACCGGTCACGCGCATCCGCGTGTGGTCAGCGCCATTCAAAAACAGGCCGCCGAATTCCTCCACATGTCGGGAACGGATTTCTATTACGAGGGCATGGTGCGTCTGGCTGAAAAACTCGCCGCGCTCACGCCGGGTGGTGTAAAGCGCCGCGTTTACTTTGGCAACTCTGGCGCTGAAGCCGTGGAAGCAGCGCTCAAAATGGCGACCTATCACTCCGGACGAGACAAATTCATTGCTTTCCTGGGCGGATTTCATGGGCGCACGATGGGAGCGCTTTCGCTCACCGGAAGCAAGGTCATTCAGCGCCGCGGCTTCCATCCCATGCTTCCCGTCCAGCACATTCCGTACCCATATTGCTATCGCTGCCCTTATGCAAAAGAGCCGTCCACTTGTGATGTCGAGTGCCTCAAAGTTCTCGAGGAGCAACTCTTCAAAACCATCCTTCCAGCAGAAGAAGTCGCGGCGATCATTGTCGAGCCCATTCAGGGCGAAGGCGGCTATCTTGTCCCCACTAAGAGATTCCATGAAGAGCTGCGCCGCATAGCTGACAAATACGGCATCCTGCTGATCCATGATGAAATCCAGTCAGGGATGGGCCGCACCGGCCGTATGTTCGCTTCTGAACACTTCGGAGTGACACCCGATATCGTCACGATTGCGAAGGGACTCGCCAGCGGAATGCCGTTAGCTGCAACGGTTGCCCGGGCCGAGGTCATGAACTGGCCTCCGGGCGCCCATGCCTCGACTTTCGGAGGCAACCCCGTCTCCATCGCCTCCGCGCTCACTACGATCGAGTTGCTGGAAGAGAGCTTAATGGCGAATGCGACAACAATAGGCGCATACATGTTGGACAGAATGCGAGAGTGGCCGCGCCGCTTCAGACATGTAGGCGATGTGCGCGGGCTCGGCTTAATGATCGGCTTTGAGATGGTCTACGATCAGCAGACGAAGGAGCGTGCGCCTCAGCTGCGCGACCAGCTTGAGATGATGGCTTTCGAGCGCGGATTACTGATCCTCGGCGCTGGCCAGAACTCGATCCGCCTTTGTCCGCCGTTGGTTATCACGCGCGATCAGGCCGCCTACGCAATCGATACACTAGAGCAGTGCCTGAAGGCTCAGGAACGCTAACCTCTGAACCTGAGGTATCCGCCGGTGCGCCCCGTTCTGTACGTCAGCTTCCAGTTCTAGACGTTGGGTGCGGGCTCAATAAGCACCCCGGCGCTATAGGAGTGGATCGGAACCCGCATTCACGCGCCGATGTGATTGCAGACCTGGATCATTTTCCTTTCCCCTTTCGCCACAACGGGTTCCGTGAGGTCCGCGCCACTCACGTGATCGAACACGTAGCTGACGTGATCCGCACGATCGAAGAGTTTCATCGGCTACTTGCGCCCGGCGGACGCGTCATTATCGTTACGCCCCACTACACCGATTTCAGCTCCTTTTGCGATCCTACCCACCGCTGGCACCTGAATAGTTTTTCGCTCCGTTATTTCGGCGATGATCATGGCGGCTTCGGCTACTATTCGAACGCTCGTTTCCGTGAGATTTCAACCAGGGTGAACTTACTTGCTTTCTGGAGATATCTAGGATTCGAATTCCTGGTGAATCGTTTTCGGCGATTCCGGCGATTTTGGGAGTTCTACCTTTGCTATCTCGTGCGAGGCAAGGTAATCGAATGGCAACTGGAAGCACTCAAAGACCCGTCGGATTCATACACCCCAGGCAGTTGCTGTGGAAGCTAAGTGACTCAGCGAGACAGTTTCGGCAGCGCCACACACTGTCGGCTGACGCGGCACTCGGCCGCCGTGGCGAAGATCTGGCGCACCGTTATCTGCGCAGCGCGGGATTCATGATTGTGGCCAGAAATTACCGCCCCAGTGCTGGAGAGGCCGAAGTCGATATCGTTGCTCGTGATAACGGCATCTTGGTCTTCGTCGAAGTGAAGGCCCGTACCTCTGCCGAGTTTGGCAGCCCGGAGCGTGCTATCGACGGAGAGAAGCAAAAACGTATCGTTCGTGCAGCCCGGAGCTATGCAACTCGCGCGGGCCTCGAGTGGAGTCAGGTTCGCTTTGACACCGTCTCGATCGTGTTCACCAACCCGCCTTCCATCGTTCACCAGCAGGACGCGTTCTTCGAAGGGCGGGCCATTTAAGGCCGCCGACTCGCAGCTTCTGCCTCCAGCTACTGCGGCGCAGTCAGCGCTTTCAAATAGCGGTAATAAAAATCCACGCCGTCATAGTATGAGCTGACACGCAGACGCTCGTCTTTGCCATGCGCTCGTACGTCGTCGCGGTCGATTGCAACCCCGTTGATCCCGTAACTTGGCAGGCCGGCAGCCATCGTGTAAATGCTATCCGACGCTCCGGTTTCCATCTCCGGCACAATCGGCGTACCCGGCCACATCTCGTCGGCTACGCGCTCGAGCGGCTTCAGCACATCAGAGCGGAGCGGAGGAGGAGAAAGCGCCTTAGTTTCCGGCGCGTGTCCGACCGTCTGGCCTGTAGCCGGGTCGATATAGTCCACCTGTATCTTCGGATCCGCGAAAATGCGCACAAGGTCTTGCCGGACCTCCTCCCGGGAATGGCCTGGCAGGATGCGGCAATTCACGATCGCTTGCGCTGTTTGCGGAAGAGCATTATTGGCGTGACCTGCGTCTAGGCGCGTCGCGACACAGGTTGTTCGCATCGTGGAGTTGTAGCGGGGATCGGTTGACAGACGCGCGATGGCATTTGGATCGGGAGGCGTTCGCAAAATCGCTTTCATATCGTCTCTGGTCTTCTTGTCCTCGAGTGCGGCCATACGGTCGAAATAGCTTCGGGTCACCGCATTAAGCTCGAACGGGAATGGGGAGTGTTCCAAGCGACCAAGCGCGTCAGCGATATGGTAGACCGCATTATCTGGGAGAGGCAGAGAGCTGTGACCGCCAGGATTTCGCGACGTGAGTTGAAAATCCGCATAGAGTTTCTCGGCTGCGTCTAGGTCGACGTCGACTGGTTTGCCGTGCTCGGTGGTGACGCCGCCACCGTCGGGATTGAGTACAAAGTCGGCGTCGACCAAGTCGCGGTGATTCTTCAGTAGCCAATCGACGCCGTTCGCGGTACCACCTTCTTCGTCGGCAGTAAGCGCAAGAATGATGTCGCGATTAGGCCTGTAGCCTTCGCGCTTCAATCGGATGAAGGTGGTCACCAGAATGGCATCGCTGTCTTTCATGTCTTGCGTGCCTCGTCCATAAAAGTAGCCATCCTTCTCGACAAACTGAAAAGGATCCGTTGTCCAGTCTTCACGGCGGGCTTCGACGACATCCAAATGACAAATAATCAGGATTGGCTTCAGGGCGTTTCCGACGCTTCCACGCAGCCGTGCTACTAAATTCCCTTTACGCTCGGTCGGGCCGAGAACGGTCACGTCCTGCGTTGGGAACCCGGCGTCGAGCAAACGCTTCTCCATGGTTCGCGCCGCGATGGTCGTATTCCCGACGGAGTCCGTCGTGTTGATCTCGATCAGCTGCTGAAAGATCTCGCGTGAGAGTTCACGAGTCGCGTCATCGAGGTTCGCGGCTGATAAGGACGATGCGAAAACAAGTAATGCGAGGGCTAGGCTAAGATTGTTCAAAACTGATTCTTGCATCTAAACATAATTTGAGTGACGTTCTCGTGAAAGTACCGATATCGCGCCGATTACGTTAAGACTAGAATTGTTATTGCCAAAGCGGAACAATTCACTGCGAGGGTGGTTATAATCACAGTTTGGTTTCGATAGATGCCACAACTTTTTCGGCCGGCGTCGAACACAATTGCTAAGGTTTCGATCGTAGTCGTAATCCTTTTGCTCGGCACAACGCTGGGCATCGCCTACATCGCGGATCGGGGCACGTGGATGACCTTCGTTCGGGTAGCGCCCGAACAACCCATTCCTTTCAGTCATAAGCACCACGTGAAAGACGACGGTATCGATTGCCGGTATTGTCACACGAGCGTCGAGACTTCACATTATGCAGGTCTTCCTGCGACGGAGATCTGTATGACGTGCCACTCTCAAATCTGGTCGAACGCGTCGGTGACTCAGCCGATTCGAGATAGTTGGGCGAGCGGAAAGTCGATTGAATGGAGGCGCGTGCACGATCTACCCGACTTCGTGTATTTCAATCACAGCATTCATGTGAATAAAGGCATAGGATGCTCAACTTGCCATGGGCATGTCGACGAGATGCCGCTGACGTACCGCGTGAACACGCTTTATATGAACTGGTGCGTTAATTGTCACCGGGACCCGGCGAAGTATATCCGGCCGAAATCCGAGGTCTTCAATATCGATTATGAGTACCCGGCCAATCAGGCAGAGCTGGGTCCAAAGCTGGTCACGGAGTATCACGTTCAGGATGCGCGTTCGCTGACGGATTGTTTTACTTGCCATCGATGAAGGAATCTACGTTCGTCTCATTGGAATCTTTACTGGAGTCACCGTCGAAGCCGGCGCCGAACCTGCAGGCTTTACGCGAGAAACTAGCTGCAGGACGCGGCCCCGCGTTCTGGCGCACGCTGGAAGAAGCCGCTGAAACAGATGAACTGCGTGAATACGTTGAGCAGGAATTCCCGGGTTTATCAGGACAGATACCACAAGGAGTGGACCGACGAAGCCTGCTGAAGGTGATGGCGGCTTCGCTCGCAATGGCCGGCGCTGCAGCGTGTACGAGGCAGCCACCGGAATATATCGTTCCGTATGTACGGCAACCGGAGAACGTGATTCCCGGAGTTCCGCTGTTTTACGCGACCGCCATGCCCATCGCCGGTTACGCTCGTGGCTTGCTTGTCGAGAGCCATTTGAACCGGCCCACCAAGGTGGAAGGAAATCCCGATCACCCGGCCAGCCTCGGCGCTACAAGCATTTTCGAGCAGGCGTCAGTCTTGAATCTCTACGATCCTGATCGAGCGCAAGCGGTGCTCCATGAAGGACGCCTGAGTACGTGGAGCGCATTTACCGGCGCATTCAGTACTGAATCGCAGGGCCTTGACGTGCGAAAGGGCGAAGGCCTGGCCATATTGAGTGGCGCGACGACATCCCCAACCTTGATTGACCAAATCAATAAGATCCGCGGACGCTGGCCGGCGTCGAAATGGTACGTACATGAGCCGAACGTGAGTCCCGCCATAGGCAGTGCGGCGAGAAAAATCGCGGGCCGGAATGCGACGGTAGTTTACGACCTTTCGCAAGCCGACGTCATTGTGAGTCTCGAGAGCGATTTCATGAACGTGGGGCCTGCCATGCTTCCTTACGCGCGCCAGTTTGCAGCTCGGCGAGCTGTGGATAATGGGCAAACACCGTGCAGGCTGTACGCGATCGAGTCCGCGCCTTCGGTCAGCGGGTCTTTGGCCGATCATCGCTTCCCAGTGAAAAGCAGTCTCATTCCGGCGATCACGTATCAACTTGCGAAGGCGTGTGGTGTGGCAACGCCGGACGTGGTGGGAGCAGCTCCGGAATGGCTGAATGCGGTTGCAAAAGACCTCACCGGCGCAAAAGGGCGATCAGTCGTCATACCGGGCGAATTTCAGCCTGAGAGCGTCCATTTGGCGGCATACGCCATCAATGCAGCTTTGGGGAACACGGGCAAGACCGTACGGATTCTCGAAGGAGTTGAGCCCGATCAAACCCATTCGCTCGAAGAACTCACAAGCGATTTGAATGGCGGGCACATCGAGACGCTCGTCATTTTAGGTTCAAATCCGGTATACACCGCGCCGGTTTCGCTGGGCTTTGCGGAGGCTATCCGGAAAGCACGCCTAGTGATTCGGCTGGGACAGTTTTTTGACGAGACTTCAATCTTAAGTCACTGGCATGTCCCGGAGGCGCATTATCTGGAGACGTGGTCGGACTCCCGCGCATTCGACGGCACTGTGACCATTCAGCAGCCGTTGATTCTGCCTTTATACAACGGCAAGTCGGCGCACGAGATCGTCACGATTCTCGAAGGCAAACCGGACCTGAGCTCGCACGACATCGTGAAGGGCTACTGGCAAGCCCAGAACAAAGGCGGCGATTTCGACACGATATGGCCGAAGTCACTGCACGACGGCGTTGTAGCGGGAACAGCGGCTACGGAAGTACATGCGAGAGGTAAGGTCAGCCTGCCGGCGTTGACGTCGGCGGCAATCAGCGGGACGGAAGTAGTGTTGCGCCCCGATCCGACCATTGGAGACGGCACGTACTCAAATAACGGCTGGCTACAAGAACTACCGAAGCCGCAGAGCAAAATGACCTGGGACAACGTGGTCACGATCAGTCCTAAAGCCGCTATTGATATGCACGTCGAAAAAGGAGACGTGCTGCGCGTAACGATGGAGGGCAAGAGCATTGAAGGTCCGGCCTGGATACTGCCGGGACATGCTGAAGATTCTGTCACGATTACGTTCGGTTACGGACGCGAGGGATCCGGGCGCGTGGGAAACAAGATCGGATACAACGCGTATTCAATTCAAACGGCGGCTGCGCCATATGTCGGTGGCGGCTCGGTTGCGAAGACGGGCAAAAAATATCGGATTGCAAACATTCAAGAAACACAGACTATGGCCGGGCGAGATCCAGTGCGCGCAGTCGACCTGAGCGAGTTTCGACAGCACCCGGATTTCCCGACGGTGGAGGAAAAACCGCTTCCGCCGGATCTCACCCTCTACTACCCGAATCAGTTCCCATACACCCGCTACAAATGGGGAATGGCGATTGACCTGAACGTCTGTATCGGTTGCCACTCCTGCATCATTGCTTGCCAGGCCGAGAACAACATTGCGGTGGTGGGGAAGGATCAAGTAGCGCGCGGCCGGCACATGCATTGGATTCGGGTGGACCGGTATTATTCGGGTAATCTCGATGAGCCCGAGATGTACAACCAGCCGATTCCATGTATGCATTGTGAGGACGCACCTTGCGAAGTTGTGTGTCCAGTAGCCGCGACGGTGCACAGCGACGAAGGAATCAATCAGATGGTGTATAACCGCTGCGTCGGCACTCGCTATTGCTCGAATAACTGTCCTTATAAAGTACGCCGTTTCAATTTCTATTTGTATTCAGACTGGCAGACGCCGAGTTTGTACGGGGCGCGCAACCCGGACGTCACGGTGCGCAGCCGCGGAGTGATGGAGAAGTGCTCGTACTGCATACAGCGTATTGAAGAAGTGAAGATTCAAGCGGAAAGGGAAGAGCGGCGCGCGCGTGATGGTGAGATCCAGACCGCGTGCCAGCAGGTCTGCCCGACTCAAGCGATCACGTTTGGGGATCTGAACGATCGGAACAGCAAAGTGGCTAAACTTCACGCACTTAACCGTAATTACGGACTGTTGGATGATCTGAACACGCGCCCGCGTACGACGTATCTCGGTTACGTCAGAAATTCGAACGAGGCATTGAGAGGTCAGCGTGCCAAGAGAGAATCCTGAAGAAAAGCTGCTCGAATCGAACGTTCAGGTAATCGATCCCGGACCAGACTCGATACTCGGCCCGGGGCACGATTACAACAGCGTCACCGATAAGATTGCCGGTGTCGTCTACCTGCCGTTCAAGAAAGCGCCGAAGAAGTGGCTGGTTGGCGCTTTTATTGCGTTCGTGTTTGTCAACGTACTCGTGCTGGCGATGTGCTGGTTATTCCTGCGTGGCGTTGGCATTTGGGGCATCAACATACCAATTGGGTGGGGCTTCGCGATCATCAACTTCGTGTGGTGGATCGGTATCGGTCACGCGGGGACACTGATTTCGGCGATTCTTTTTCTCTTGAATCAGGATTGGCGCACGTCGATCAACCGGTTTTCTGAAGCGATGACGCTCTTCGCGGTCGCCTGCGCAGGCATGTTTCCAATACTGCACTTAGGGCGTCCTTGGCTAGCGTACTGGCTGTTTCCTTATCCCAGCAGCATGTGGTTGTGGCCACAGCCGCGAAGCCCACTGGAATGGGATGTTTTCGCGGTTTCAACCTACGGAACCGTGTCTTTGGTGTTCTGGTATGTCGGCTTAATTCCCGATCTCGCCAGTATGCGCGACACCGCGCCTAAGCTATGGGTAAGACGCGCGTACGGCATCCTCGCGCTCGGCTGGCGCGGGTCAGCCATCCATTGGCATCGGTATCAAAAGGCGTATCTGCTCTTGGCGGGCTTATCGACACCGCTGGTTCTTTCGGTTCACTCGATAGTGAGCATGGATTTCGCGATCAGCATCATACCCGGATGGCACACCACGATATTCCCGCCGTACTTTGTCGCGGGCGCGATCTATTCGGGATTCGCAATGGTGCTGACGCTCATTATTCCGTTGCGTTCCTGGTACAAGATGCAGGATTTGATTACGATGCGGCACATCGAGGCGGCAGCTAAGGTGATGTTGGGCACGGGGCTGATCGTGGCGTACGGTTACTCGATGGAAGCGTTTTTTGCCTGGTATAGCGGCGATAGGTACGAAAGCTTCATGTACTGGAACCGCATGACGGGTCCATATGGTTTTACTTACGCGCTTTTGATTCTTTGTAATATTGCAATTCCTCAGGCATTGTGGTCGCGCAAGGTGCGACTCAACGTGCCGCTGGTGTGGTGCATTTCGATCATAGTGAATATCGGCATGTGGCTGGAGCGTTTCGTGATTGTCGTCACCAGCCTGCACCGCGATTTTCTGCCATCGTCCTGGGGTATCTACGTACCAACCAAGTGGGATTGGGCAACCTACGCCGGCACACTTGGATTTTTCATGTTCCTGATCTTCCTTTTTGTGCGCCTGCTTCCGTCCATCTCGATTTTCGAAGTACGCGAGGTCGTGCATCACGAAAAGCACATGGAGGCTGCCTATGAGCGATGAGGTAGTGCTCAATGAGTTGCCGTCGATTTATGGCGCCATGGCAGAGTTCGATACGCCGGAGGAATTGATCCGAGCTGCGGAGCGCGCCTATGCGGAAGGCTATCGAAAAATGGACGCATACGCTCCAATGCCAGTTGAAGGACTTGCAGAAGCGATCGGATACAAGAAGAACTGGGTTGCGTTTTGGGTACTCATCGGCGGCATCTGCGGAGTCGTAGGAGGCTACGGTCTGCTCTATTGGATCACCGTGATCGCATACCCGCACAATGTGGGCGGCCGACCCTTACATAGTTGGCCGGCGTACATTCCGATCACGTTCGAGTGCATGATTCTGCTGGCCTCTTTGACAGCGCTGGTCTCGATGCTCGCAATGAACGGATTGCCAAAACCGTATCACCCGGTTTTTAACGTTGCCGAATTTGCCAGAGCGTCGACGGACAAATTCTTTCTATGCCTCGAATCGTCCGATCCGAGGTTTCGCACGGAAGAGGCGCTCAAATTCTTGCGCGATGAGGGGGGAAGCGAGGTAACGGTTGTCCCGACGTAATCCGTTGGCATCACGCGCACGAACCGCGGTGTGGGCCTGTGTGCTGGCGGCGGTGCTGGGCGCACTTTCTGCGACGGGGTGCCGGCAGGATATGCACGACCAGCCGCGCTACAAGCCCCTGGCAGGAACGACGTTTTTCGATGACGGACGATCTGCCCGACCGACAATTGAAGACACAGTGGCACGCGGGCAGCTCCACCTGGATCAGGCTCGGTATACGGGGAAGCTGAATGGCAAGGACATTGACTACATCCCAATTCAAATCACGCGGGCAGACCTGGCACGAGGCCAGGAGCGGTTCACCATATATTGTTCGCCGTGCCACGGCCGCCTTGGAAACGGCCGGGGCATGATTGTGTTACGCGGCTTGCGACAGCCTCCGAGCTATCACGATCCCCGCCTTGTGACCGCGCCTATCGGACACTTTTTTGATGTGATGACAAATGGCTTTGGCGCTATGTACAGCTACGCTTCGCGTGTTCCTGTAGACGATAGATGGCGAATTGCCGCGTATATCCGCGCCCTGCAATTGAGTCAGAATGCGCCACCGAATTTGGCAAACGCGAGCGCGTCAGGGACGAACGGGTCCCGAATGCAGCGAGCACCGCAGCGTGAACAGATTGGCGGCCCCACCGGAGGAGGTTTGAAGTGACCGATCACCGGGACAGGACCACTGTGGCTATACCTGAGGAACGGCTTGGGCCACGGGCAATTCGTTTGGAACAGATTTCAGGGGTGATCGGCGCGCTAGGGCTTTTGCTTTGCTGCGCCGGATTTTTCGCAAATAGAGCGGAATTCTTTCAGTCGTACCTTTTTGCGTTTATCTACTGGGGAGGATTTACGATCGGCGGTCTCGGCGTGCTGCTGATGAATCACGTGGTAGGTGGAACGTGGGGCGTAACGACGCGCCGCCTGCTAGGAGCCGCGGTTCGCACGCTTCCACTGCTGGTCGTATTGTTTATACCGATTCTGATTGGTATCAGGGACATTTACCCTTGGGCGCAACCGGAGACGGTGAAGCACAATGATTTTCTTCTGCATAAGCAGGGCTACTTGAATCTGCCCTTTTTTCTTTTGCGTACGGTGGTCTACTTCGCCATTTGGATTTTCTGGGGCTTCCGGGTATACAAGATGGCGGACCTGCAAGATGAAACCGGAGATGTAACCCTGCGAGAGCGGATGCGAAGGTTTAGCGCGCCGGGTCTTTTGATTTTCACGCTGAGCGCGAGCTTTGCCTATATCGACTGGGTCCTATCGGCCGACGCGCAGTACTACTCGACCATATACGGGGCGATGATTCTGATTGGCGACGTTTTGCAGGCGTTTGCGCTGATCATTATTGTACTGGTGCTTGCCGCGGGCAAAGATAAGTTTGGTGGACGCGTGAACCCGAAGGTGCTCCACGACCTCGGCAACATGATGTTTGCATTTACGATTTTCTGGACTTATCTCACTGCGTCGCAACTCATCATTACATGGCCTGCCAATCTGCCGCAGGAGATTGAATGGTATCTGGTCCGGGTAAGGGGAGGTTGGAAGGCTCTGGCGGTAATAGTGGCCTTCTCGATGTTCGCGATTCCTTTTCTGGCCCTCCTGTCTCAGGCACGCAAGCGAAATCCGATTCGTCTTATGAGGGTGGCTGTATGGATCCTTTGTGCGCGGGCCGTCGATATCTTCTGGATTGTGGCGCCCACATACCGGACGCACGGGTTCGCACTGTATTGGACTGATTTCGCCGCGTTCCTGGGCGTCGGAGGAATCTGGACTTACGTGTATCTGGGGCAGCTGCGGAGGCGGCCTCTCTTACCGTTACGCGATCCCCGTGTGGCTGAGCCAATGCCAGAGGCGGTTGCATGAGCACGGAACGCAGTCCAAAAAAGGTAACACGAAGTCTCGGCGAGCCAATCGAGACAGAGCCACACGTCGGACACGGAGGCACATCGTTCGAGGCGGTCGACGCAAGTATAAAGATGGTGATCTACTCGCTCGCGATTATCGCGGGAACGCTGGCCGTTGTATTTGCAATCACGATAGGACTTCAGAAGTACCTGCAAGAGACGCATCCGCCAGGACAGCTTCCCAGCCCGCTTGCGCCAGCGCGAATCTTACCGCCGGAACCCCAACTTCAGGTACATCCGTGGGAGACGTTACCCGACGTGCGGGCCCAGGAGGATCAGGTTCTGAGCAGTTATGGCAAAGACGCCGACGGCCGGGCACACATTCCGATCGATCGTGCCATGGACGCGGTTTTGTCCCAGCTTAACGTCGCACCCAATGCACCGCCAGGAATAACGACGCCAGGGGGCGGTGGACGTGACTTCTCCGGCAGCATAAACGCAATGCCGCCGGCGTACCGGCCTCCGCAAATTCAAGGAGAGATTCGGAAACGTGCGCAGTAGTAGCTTCATTTTGATCGCGTGGATGGTCCTTGCGAGCACCTCCTTTATGGCGGGGCAGACCGGCCCCCCGGCGATTACCAAAGGTGTCGGGCTGGACCAGAAGTTGAACTTTCCGGTTCCTCTGGACCTGGTGTTTCGTGATGAAGCCAACCGGGCTGTTCCCCTTCGAACTTACTTCGGCGAGAAACCGGTGGTTCTGGCGCTTGTGTATTACCAGTGTCCGAACCTATGCAGCTTGACCTTGAACGAAATGGTGCACGCGTTGCGCCGGGTAGCCTTCGAGCCCGGGCGGGACTACAACGTGGTTATCACCAGCATCGATCCAGCGGAGAAGCCGGAGTTGGCGGCACAGACGAAGAGTGCCTATGCGAAAGAGTTTGGTCGCGCCTCGTTCAATTCGGGCTGGCATTTCCTGACGGGCACGCAGGATGCGATATCGAGCCTTGCTTCGGCGGTAGGTTTCCGCTACAGGTGGGATGAGCCTACACGCCAGTTTGTGCACGCCGGCGGCATCATGGTGGCGACTCCGGACGGCAAGCTTTCCAGGTACTTGTATGGCGTGCGATACGCGCCTGCAGATGTGCGGCTCGCGCTGGTAGACGCGTCGCAGCATAAGATCGGTTCTCCGGTTGATGCTTTCTTACTGTTTTGCTTTCACTATGACGCAGCGCAGGGTAAATACACACTCGCGATTTTGAGTGTGCTCAGAATCGCAGCCGGTATCACTTTGGTTGGGTTGGTAGCGCTGATTTTGGTATTGATGCGCCGGGAAAAGAGGCAGACGACGCCTGCCGATTGGCACGAGGTGCATCATGTCAGGTAACCTGTCCGTCCTGGCGCAGATGCCGCTGTTTCCGCCGACGGCGTCGGTGCAGGCCCATGAAATCGACAAACTGTACTTTTTCCTGGTTGCCGTCTCGGCGGTGATGACGGTGTTGATTTTTGCGGCCATCATTCTCTTCGCATACAAATACCGGCGGGACGTACACCCGAAAGCGACTCAGATCGAAGGTTCAACAAGACTGGAGTTGACGTGGTCCATTCTTCCCTTCCTGGTGATGCTGATCATGTTCTGGTGGGGCGCGGACCTCTACTTCGCGAATGCGGAGCCGCCGAAGAACGCAATGGAAATCTTCGTCACCGGCAAGCAATGGATGTGGAAGATTCAATATCCAGATGGTGGCCGCGAGATCAATGCACTTCATGTGCCGGTTGGACAGCCGGTAAAGCTGACCATGGCATCTGAAGACGTTATCCATAGCTTTTATATTCCGGCGTTTCGAGTAAAACACGACGTCGTACCCGGACACTATGACACGATTTGGTTCACGGCTAATAAGCCTGGGCACTACCATTTGTTCTGCACTGAATACTGCGGAACGGGACATGCGAGCATGATCGGCTGGGTGGACGTTATGGATCAGCGCGAATATGCGAATTGGCAAAGCGGTGGGGGGGCGCAGGGGACGCTCGCTGAGCAGGGGGAAAAGCTGTTTCAGCAGTTTGGTTGTTCTACGTGCCATTTATTAGACCAACAGGGGCGCTGTCCAAACTTGCGCGGCCTGTATAACAAGCCAGTTCAGCTAGCCGACGGACGAACCGTGAACGCGGACGACGCATACATTCGGGAATCCATTCTGGATCCAAACGCTAAAATTGTGTCAGGCTTCGAACCGAACGTAATGCCCGTCTTTAAGGGACAGGTGAGCGAGGAGGCAGTGATTCAGTTAATCGGCTATATCAAATCGCTTTCGCCGACTACCCCGGCATCGCAGCAAGGCAGCCAGCAGCCGCCGGTAGTGATCGCGCCTCAAGGACGAGGAGCGGCTTCGACGAGCAGCTCGGGCGCTTCGCGCACACCCGTGAATTCGCAACCGCAGTAGAAGAAAGAAATCTGAGTATGGCAACCCTGGCACACGAGACACCGCGCACAGCAGAGCCGGTGAATTACCTGAATGTAGAGCACGGCTGGAAAAGCTGGCTATTCACGACCGACCACAAGCGGATAGCGATGCTCTATCTGATCTCTATCACGCTGATGTTTTTCGTCGGCGGATTTTTCGCAGTGCTCTTTCGCATCAACCTATTAGTGCCAGAGGGCTTGTTTCCGGCTGAGACATATAACCGACTGTTCTCGATGCACGGGATCATTATGGTGTTTTTCTTCCTGGTCCCGTCGATACCTGCCACGCTGGCCAACTTTCTAATACCGATTATGATTGGTGCGAAAGATCTGGCATTCCCGAGAGTGAATCTTCTTAGCTGGTACATCTACGTCGTCGGGGCCATCCTTACGATGTACGCCGTGTTCCGAGGCGGCGTCGACACGGGCTGGACGTTTTATACCCCGTACAGCAGCACGTACTCGAATTCGTATGTGCTGGCGGCTGCATTTGGGGTGTTCACGGCGGGGTTTTCGTCGATTCTGACCGGCCTGAATTTCATTGTTACCGTTCACAAGATGCGGGCGCCGGGCATGACATGGTCGCGACTACCGCTATTCGTTTGGTCTAACTACGCAACCGGACTAATTCAGGTCCTCGGCACTCCGGTGCTGGCGATCGTACTCTTGCTGCTGGCGTTTGAACGGATTGCTCACGTGGGGATTTTCGATCCGAACATCGGCGGCGATCCGATCCTGTTCCAGCACCTCTTCTGGTTTTACTCACATCCGGCCGTGTACATCATGATTCTGCCCGGTATGGGAGTGATCAGCGAAATTGTTGCCTGCTTTTCTCGAAAGCGCGTGTTCGGGTATAACTTTGTAGCTTTTTCGAGCATGGCGATCGCGGTGTTGAGCTTTGTGGTGTGGGGACATCACATGTTTGTCACGGGCCAAAGCATGTATACGAGCGTTGCGTTCTCGATTTTGAGCTTCATGGTTGCAGTGCCGTCCGCGATCAAGGTGTTCAATTGGACAGCCACGATGTACAAGGGCTCGATCTCGTTCGACACGCCGATGCTGTACGTCTTCGGTTTTATAGGATTGTTTACGATCGGCGGCCTGACGGGATTATTCCTGGCGACGCTCGCGGTGGACGTACCGACCCACGGCACATACTTCATCGTGGCCCACTTCCATTACGTCATGGTCGGCGGGATGGTGATGGCGTTTATGGGCGGCCTTCATTTCTGGTGGCCGAAGATTACAGGCCGTATGTATTCCGAAGCATGGTCGAAATTTGCGGCACTGATTGTGTTCATCGGATTCAACCTTACGTTTTTCCCGCAGTTCATACTGGGCTACCTGGGGATGCCGCGGCGCTACCATGCATATCCACCTGAGTTCCAAATGTTGAACGTGTTGTCTACGGCAGGCGCGTCCATTTTGGGCATTGGATATGTGATTCCGATGATCTATTTGATTTACTCGCTGAAGAAAGGCGCGAAGGCGGGCAAGAATCCGTGGGGCGCGTCGGGACTGGAATGGCAGATTCAATCACCCCCTACCACTTTCAACTTCGATGAGACGCCGATTGTGACTGAAGAAGCGTACAACTACGGTGAGCTGGAGGAAGTCGTTGGCTGAAACCGTCATCCCCGTGGGCCACGAACCGTCGGCAGAGGCTACACATCTTCGCCATCACTTTGCGACAGCGGAACAGCAGATGGATGCGTCCACGCTCGGTATGTGGACCTTCCTGGTCACAGAGGTACTGTTCTTCGGCGGTATGTTCGCGGGGTACGCCGTTTATCGCGCGATGTATCCAGCCGCCTTCGCCAGTACGAGCAACTACATGGATGTCGTGCTTGGCGGAACTAACACGGCGGTTCTGATCTGCAGCAGCTTGACCATGGCGCTTTCTGTTCGTGCAGCGCAGCTTAGCAAACGGAAAGATCTGATCGTTTTGCTGATCCTGACGATGATCTTTGGAACGATCTTCCTGGTGATCAAGGGATTTGAGTACCACTCAAAGTGGGTGGAACATCTGGTCCCTGGGTTTAATTTTCGTTATGATGAGGCGCCGCAGTACGCCCATAACGCGCAGATCCTGTTTTTCCTGTACTTTTGCATGACCGGGATGCACGCAATTCATATGATCGTCGGTCTGGGATTGCTAACGTACCTTCTTGTGCAGGCGATGCGGCGCGTGTTCAATGCAAATTACTTCGCTCCTGTCGAGATGATCGGACTTTACTGGCATTTTGTTGATATCGTGTGGATCTTCCTGTTTCCGCTGTTGTATTTGATTGGACATCGCCGATGACTGCACATATTCCAAAAGTAAAAACTCTGGTTTTAGTGTGGGCGGCTCTTATCGTTCTAACTGGAACGACATCCACAGTATCATACATTGAGCTGGGTCCGTGGAACATTGTGGTTGCGTTATTAATCGCTGTCACCAAGGCGTCGTTAGTCGTTTGGATCTTTATGGGTGTCCGTTTCACGACCAGTCTGACCAAGCTCTTTGTGATTGCCGGCCTGGTATGGGTCAGCATTCTGATATTGATAACGATCAGCGACTACAACAGCCGCAGCTGGACGTACCAAGCGCGACCGTGGTCACAGACCAAGAGCGTTGGCGGAAGCCACTAACGATCTTGCCGGCGGCTCCGGTGAAAGCCTCTAAGCGTCTGACTAGCGAGAGCACGGAACCGGGGAATCCGAACGTGCGTTAGTGCGATTGTACACTTTTCACTGCGTCGCCCACCTTAGGTTGTCCTGAGCCCGTAAAACGCCCTTCCGCAGAGCTTTGATCGACGGATGTGATGCTGAGTTCGCCGACAGGTTCTTCCACAGTGCGGAGAAGCTTGCCTGTGGCCGGGTCCTTTATCTCTCGGCTCACGCGTGTGACCGCGAGTCTGTCTCCGACGTGCACGCCAGCGCTGCTGCCTATGTTAATAATCAGGTTGTTGCCCGAGGCATCGGCAACCATTCCCTTGATTTGCACCGTCTCATGCGGCAAGCGACTAGCGTTCTGTTCGAGTTGACTGCTCACTTGGGTCACGGCAGCTTTGACAGCCTCGCCGAGTATCGTCTGACTGAAATTTGAGCTACTCATGTCGACTTGACCGCTGCCGCCATTGGCGTAGCCTCCGCCCGCACCAACTAGGTTCGTGCCAGAGCGTGTGGATTCCCCTTTCCCAGTTACGGAAGCCAGAATCTCTCCCGTATTCACGTCCACCATCCGAGCGGTAATCCCGACGACGGCTTTCGCCTTGCGAACACCTACATTTCCGAGGCCGTACTTGTCCCAGTGGCCGAAGCTGCCACCACCTCCGACGTTGCGGTCATCCCGCCCGAACTGCGTGATGTCGCCGGTGATAATCGTGTCGACACCGAGCAAACGCCCGATTTTAGCAGCCGTTGCAGCATCGGCCCGGTCACTGTTGGAAAAATTCTGTTCTTGCAAAAGCGTGTCGAGCTCACGGCGCTCGATGACGCGATACGTACCGTCGTTGATGAGTCTGTCGATTATTAAGTCCGATATGCCGCGGCCCACATCCTGAGTAGTTCCAAACAACGCCTGTACGCTGCTCATCACGGCGCCGTACCCGAAATCAATCACGGCGACGCGCCGTTTCTCCTGGGGTGCCTGTTGTCCAAAAGCGGGGGTGAGCGCAAGTGCCGCACCTAGCAGTGCAAGGTAAGTTCTCATTTTGACGATGCTCCTATTTGCCTAAGAAGGCTTCTAACTTATTAAGTTCTCCATCAGCGCGGTCCATATTCTTTCGTGCATCCCGCACGGTATTATTCTGGAGCGCTCTTTCCGCGGCTTGCAAATAACCATCCAAACGGTTTGCCGAAGCCGCGATGTCCTGGCGCAATCCAAGTCCACTAGCCGCCTGTTGCTGGCCTAATCGGTCGAGAGTGCTCTTCACGGCCTCGGCGCGCGCTTGCAATTGGATCAAACTGCTATTAAGGCTTTCCCGTTCGTCCTGCGAAGGCCCGGTTTCCGGGGCCACAGTCTGAGGCTGCTGCGCGTCCGGCACATTAGGTTGCAAAGGCGGCGTGGGTTGAGGCGGGCTCGGCTCGGTTTTAACACTCTCGTTTTGAGAGAGTCGACGAACGGCTTTTCGGTCGACGGCGCGCGAGTTCTGGTCAGGTTGCGAACGGAATTGTAAATTGCCGTTATCCGTACCGCTATCCATTTTGTTCTGTGGCGAAGGGTTTTCGGCAGGAACTCCCGGCGCGGCTGACGGCTGTGTAGAGCCATTGCCGACCGGAGTTACGGCCTGATTCCCGGCGGGCGATGGAGCTTGGGGCGAACGTTCATTCGTCGTCTTTCCGGTTGACTTCGAAGAGATCGCGCGATTTGCAGCGAGGGTGTTCCAGACGTGCGGCATGAGGACAACCGCACCAATCAGAACACAAACGCAAGCCACTGCACCCGAGGCCATCCATAAACTGCGATGGCTCCTGTTCTGCGCACTCTGGGCGGGAGTGGCCTGAGGGAGAACCTTCTGAGCTGAATTCGGAGGACCTAGAGCCACTGGATAGGGAAGCGTCGCCGCCTGTGCCGCGGTCTGCTGATCACTCACATTTTGAAGAGCGTTGCGAAACGCCACAGCGTTTTGAAAGCGATGACTTGGCTCCTTTGCGAGAGCAGTCATAATGATCTCGTTCAGAGCCGGGGGCAACGATGGGTTCAACTCAATCGGCGGTTGCGGCGTTGTATTTAGTTGGCGATCCAGAATTGCGAACGTATTCTCGCCGTCAAAAGGACGACGCCCGGCTGTCAGCTCGTACAGCAAAACGCCAACAGAGTAGAGATCGGAACGTGCATCGACAGCGGTACCGCGCACCTGCTCGGGTGACATGTAGAGAATGGAGCCGATGGTCGCGCCCGAACGGGTCGTAAGAGGGTCAGCCGTGGATTTCGCAATTCCAAAATCCATCAGTTTTACGATTCCATGTGGCGTGATCATGACGTTCGATGGCTTGATATCACGATGAATGACGCCATTTTCGTGCGCATAGGCTAATGCGGATAAGACCTGCGTGATGTGGTTTAGCGCTTCCGGAAGCGGAATGGCAGCCTGTTTCACTTGGTCCGCGAGCGTCAAGCCCTCAACGCACTCCATGATCATGACGAGTTGGTTATCTAGCTTGAAAGCAGTGTGGAATTTTGCAATGTTCGGATGTTCCAACCGGGCCAGCGTACGAATTTCTCCCACAAATCGATCCGTAAGCTCAGCGTCCGGGGCGAAATCGGGGAGGAGAATCTTCATGGCCTCAACGCGGTTGGAAATGATATTGCGGACGCGATACACACGTCCCATTCCGCCCTTTCCGAGTTCACTGAGAATTTCGTACCCGTTAACTACTTGGCCGATTTCAAATACCACGCGTGCGAACCCTCCTTATCTCTGCGTCGTCCAGCGAAGCTGAGAGTTGCTGAATTATATGCCAAATTAATACTTTTTGGGAGAACTACGGGTTTTGTCTAAGCCTGTCGCGCGTTTCAGCGCCTCCCAATCCGTCAATTTGGCTCTTAACGATTTGGCTGATTCGAGATATAAGGCAATTACCTGAGAAGGCGGAGTGCGGTCCGCGCTCTCCAGTGCATTCAGGGCCGACGTGAGCCCGGTAACAGTAGAGTGCAGCCCTTCCTTTAAACCTTCGAGCGAGGCTTTTTGCTTCTCGTCCAAGTTCAGCTTCATATCGCGAACTTGCTTCTCTAGTGCGTCGACATCGGCTACCGCCTTTCTTGCGCGAATCATATCTGCGAACGCACGCTGAGCCCACTGGAACTGCTGCATCAAATCGGCGGTAGTGGCTCGCGAACGCGGATCCATGATTATTTCGAGAGGCTGAATAAGCTGGTGCGCATTCACAGTCCATTTGACTTTGTATGTACCCGGAAGTGCCAAAGGCGCCCGCCAAGCAGGACCGCCTTCATTACCGATCTCATCATCCGGAGTGTTGTCGCGGGTAGCGGCACAGCGCAGATCCCAAACAAAACGGTGCATGCCTGCCGCTTCGGTCAATTGCTGAGGTTTCGGAAACCAGCGCGAAGCAATTGGCAGGTTCACTGGCGGATTCGGCGGCTTGTCACGGCTCGAAAAGTGCTGAACGATTTTGCCGTACAAGTCTACAATCTCGAGCACGATTTCGCCTTTGGCAGGCTGTCGTAGATAGTAATCCAGATATGCTCCAGGCGGGGGATTCTGCGCCTGAGGCTCCTCAGGTGGGAGTGGTGTGCCGAGGAAAATGTCATTTGTGATCCTAGTGGCGCGATCCGGCTTGAACAACCAGGTATCGAGACCAGCAACATCGTGAGTAATCTGGCGAAGCGGCGCAAGACCATCGAGAACCCAAAAAGATCGGCCGTGCGTGGCGATCACGAGATCGCTGTCATGAATCACTAAATCCCGCACGGAGGTTACAGGTAAATTGAGCTGTAATGGCTGCCAGCGATCTCCGTCGTCGAATGACACGTAGACGCCGAACTCCGTCCCGGCAAATAGCAAGCCCTTTCGCTTCGGGTCCTCGCGAACCGCATTCAAGAACGCGTGAGAGGTTATGCCCTCAACGATGGGCGTCCACGTTTTTCCGTGATCGCGCGTACGAAACAGATAGGGACGCATGTCGTCCAGGCGGTGACGATCAACAGCCAGGTAAGCCTCACCGGGGGTGAAACGTGAAACCTCGATGTGGGTAATCTTGCTCCAGTCCGAGAGCCCGCTCGGGGTGACGTTCGACCATGTTTTCCCGGCATTACGGGTGAGATGCACCAGTCCTGTATCGCTCCCCGCCCAGATTTCCGCGGTGTTGAGTGGCGAAGGCGCGATGGTGTAGACCACTCCATATCCGAGGCGCGTGGCATTTTCGATAGTGACTGGACCTTCTGGCTTAGCGTGAATATCACTTCTCGAATCACCGGTCAGATCCGGGCTGATCTTTTGCCAGTGCAAGCCACCATCGAGCGTTTTCATCACATACTGTGTCCCTAGATAAAGCGCGTTGTGCTGTAGAGGCGAAAACACCAGAACGGGTGTCCATGGGTCGCGGTATTTCCGCTGCCCGACCTCCAGACTGAAACCAGAGGTCGGCCATGGTGCTATGTTCTGGCTCTGCATCATTCGCCGGTCAAAGCGGCTCACCTCGCCGTAAGTTCCGGCGACATAAATGATATTGGGGTCCCTCGGATCGGGTGCGATGTAGCCGCTCTCGCTGCCGCCCACCGAGAACCAATCCCGTGAATCGATTTGGCCGTGATCCGTGCGGCTGGGGAGGGCGGCTGTGCCACTGTCCTGTTGTGTGCCGTAGACGCGATACGGAAAAGCGTTATCCGTGATGATGTGGTAGAACTGCGCGGTTGGCTGGTTGTACCAAGTGCTCCAGGTCTGGCCGCCATCGAGAGTTACTGTTGTGCCCTGATCCGTCGCGAGCACCATATGCAGAGAGTTCGCCGGATCGATCCAAACCTGGTGATAATCATCGCCGCCGGGAGCGCCACGGACGATGCTCAAGGTTTTTCCGCCCTCCGTCATTTTGTAGAAGGCGACGTTAGGTATGTAAACGACATCCGGATCGTTGGGATCGGCAGTGATGCTGCTGAAATACCAGGCTCGACTGATAATTCGAGGATCGCTGTTCACGCGGGTCCAGGTGTCGCCCGCATCGTCGCTGCGATACAGGCCGGCTTCTTTCGCGTCAATCGTGGCATACACTCGTTTGCCGTGAGTTCCGCCCGTTACGGCGACACCAGCACGGCCCCATTCACCCTGAGGTAAGCCGTGACCGCTGAGCTGCTGCCAATTTTTACCCCCGTCCGTCGAACGATAGAGTCCACTTCCAGGACCGGAGATCGGAGCGTAAGTGATCCAAGGTGGACGATGCGCATTCCACACGGCAGCGAATACAATTCGCGGCTCATCCATTGCCATGGCCAGGTCGGCGGCACCAATTTGCGGGCCTCGGTTCAGCGTTTTTTCCCAGGTCTCGCCGCCATTCGTCGACAGAAAGACGCCTCGTTCATCATTCGCCGCGTAGGCGTGCCCAAGCGCAGCAACCAGAACGATATTCGGATTCGTGGGATGAACCACAATGCGACTGATCTGACGCGTGTCATTCAGGCCAACGTTTTTCCAGGTCTGTCCACCATCAGTAGATTTATATGCGCCATCACCTGTGGCGAGATCAGAGCGGATATCCGTTTCACCGGTCCCGGCGTAAAGGATATTTGGATTCGAGGGTGCAACCTCAAGGGCTCCGATGGAAGCTACAGGCTGGGTGTCGAAGATAGGCGTCCACACAGTGCCAGCATCGGTTGTTTTCCAGATTCCGCCATCCACCGCGCCGAAGTAAAACGTGCGCCCGTTGCCTGAAACGCCCGATGCCGCTACGGCGCGCCCTCCGCGAAAGGGCCCAATTAATCGCCATTTCAGGCCACTGAACAAGTCAGGCGATATGGATTGTCCGCCAAGCGAGAGGCAGAAGAGGGAAATAAGGCACCAGCGGACGTGCTGCATAGATTCTCAAACATAGCGCAAGCAAGCGAATAAGAATGTATTGTGAGAAAGAGAGGAGAAAGCAAAGTGAAGCGTTGTTTGCTAATGACAGTGAGCGCGATGCTCGCGTACGGCTATACACTTCGAGCGCAAAATCGCGCGCCCGCGGTCGGCGTTGAGACAAGGGCCGAGAATCCACTCAGCAGTGAGATCAAGCAGTCGTATCAGACAGTGAAGAACAATCTCATCAAAACGGCAGAGGAGATGCCTGAAGAAAATTACAGTTTCAAACCTACCTCCGATGTTCGGAGTTTCGCTCAGGTTCTGGGCCACGTGGCCGAGTCTCAGATGCGCACATGTTCCGCTATTCTGGGCGCGCAGAAATCCGCCGATGCAGCATCAAAAACTTCGAAGGCCGACTTGGTTGCCGCTCTCCACGAGGCGTTTGCGCAATGCGACAAAGCTTACGAGACGGCGACGGATGCAGACGCATCCAATATGATCAAGACGCCGCGTGGCCAGAGAACCAAGCTGGGAGCGCTGGTTGCCAATACGCTCCATGACACCGAGCAATATGGCATTCTGGCCGTCTACCTTCGCCTAAAGGGTTTGGTGCCGCCATCGAGTCAGCGGTAGATTTACTTGTCCAGGGTTTCTTCGCGCCGTTGGTTTAGGTCTAGTAGTCTTTCCGCGAGTCGTCGAGGATCGAGCCCGCGACGGTGCGCCATTTCGGCGCCGATATTTGCCTTTTCAGTATTGGCTAGAACGGCGGTCGCAACCGGAAAGAGGCTCTCATCTTCGACAGCGATGTGGCGGGAATACAGCTGCGAAAGGTTAGCTAGCGCCTGATTGAGCCGTTCAGCATCGTGCGGAACGAGCATGGCTTCAGAGAGCCACTTTCTGCCGAGCTGATCCACAATTTTGTGCCATCCTGCGGCCTGCTCATGATCGGCTTCGAGTTTCTGCATTTCCGCTATAGCGCTTTCAACCTCGGGCTGATTCATACGCCGCAATCGCGGGAATAGACTTTCCTCCTCATCGGCCGTATGCCGCGGTGCCGCATTTCGAAAATAGTCCAGCGCCTGTTCCCACTCACGACTTTGTTCCTTTGTCATCGTGCCGCCTTTCACCTGTGCGGCCACCTTCATCAGGACAGCCGAAAAGCGTTCAATGCGGCGGTGGCAATCGATTAATAACTCGATTGGATTCGAGAAATCGGGGGACGGCTTGGCTCCAATCGTGACCGGCATTCACATCCTTTCGTCAGTTTACTTGCTCGATGATCCAGCGGACCGCATCGGTGAACGACTCGGCAGAGTAGCTGCACGGCGTCTCCGGAACCTGCCCGAATATTAGAACTGAGGGGCATCCTACGGTCTGAGCGGCCATGCAGTCGTCGACCGAGTCGCCGAGAAAACAGCAGTGTTCAGGTGCCGCTCCGTAATAGCTTAGCGCCTCTTTCAGCAGAAGCGAACCGGGTTTGCGGCACTGGCATCGATCGGCGTAGGAATGAGGACAGTAATAAATTCTTGAAATGCCGATACCGGCTGAAGCGAGTTGGCGCAACAGCGCCCGATTTACCTCAACGAAGTCGCTCTCACTGTAGTAGCCGAGCCCGATGCCTTGTTGGTTGGTTACCATCACCAGGCTGAAGCCCGCATCCTGCAGGGCTTTGAGCCCCTCCAGAACACCAGGCATGAGTTCAATCAGTGCGGGGTCATGCAGAAAGGGAACGTCGCGGATCAAGGTGCCATCGCGATCGAGAAAAGCCAGGCGCCGCTGACCATCGCCAGGGAATCGCGGTGCAGCCGCGTGCAACTCGATAGTTGCGGCTCGCTCGAGGATCGCAGAGGTACTGGTATCAAAGGTTATGGGGACGCAAACGACTTGTCCCCCGTATGCCTCGACGATAGGTTTCGATTTTAGCTCCTCTGGTGTATAGCCGCCTCCTTTGATATAGACATCAGGCTTAAGGAGTCTTATCAGTGACAGCGGCCGTGTTTCCGGCATCAAGGTGACGGCGTCGACGGCCGCTAGACCGGCAACAACAAACATCCGATGCTCCTGCTTATTTACTGGCCGCAGCGGATTTTTGTAGGTCTGAATGGAAGTGTCGGAATTCACAGCGACGATGAGGCAATCACAGTGCTGCTGGCGCGCTCGCGTCAGGTACTCTACGTGCCCGGCGTGCAGAAGGTCAAACGCCCCACAGGTCAGGCCGATCCTGTGCCCCGGCGACCGCTGATCGGCAACCCAAGCGGCAAGAGCCTCCCTATCAAAAATCTTTCGGTTCGCTTCGGCTGCCAGAACTAACCTCGGTACAAACCATGGTAGCGAGACCCGGGCATCTCCCGGTTCGATGCTCTAGTACGGCTCCGCCGCGCTCGCCTACCGCAGGATGTAGGCATGAGGGATATTAGAGGGGATGAGTTGAGCCTTACATGCCGGAAACCAAGAGCTCTGTACCCGCCCTAATCGATTCCCGTGCGAAACTCGCGCCGGTTTACAATTCCGCACTCGGCTATATCGGTCCGGCAGATGGCAAACCCGCCGCACCGCTTTTCTTACGTTACTGGTGGATCATCAGGCGTCACTGCTGGAAGATTCTGTTTTTTGTAGCCGTGATCGCACTCGTAACGTTAATTATCTCAAAGCGCCTTACTCCGGTTTATGAATCGACAGCCACAATTGACGTCGATCGGCAAGTGCCTCAGGGCATTATGGGGCAAGACTCGCAAAGGCAACCACTCGACGATACGGACAAGTTTTTGGCTACTCAGATCAAGCTAATTCAATCGGACTCCGTCCTCCGGCCAGTTGCTCTGAAGTACAACCTGCTCGGTCACGGGCAGCAATACGGGGACACTCCCAAATGGACGGCGCTTAAACGTGCAGAAGCGCCTATTGTTTTAAAGAAACTGAAAGTAACGCGTCCTCTCAACACCTACTTGCTCCAAATCAGCTATCGATCCACCGACCCTCATTCGGCGGCGGACATTGCAAATGCGATAGCAGTCAGCTACATCGAGCACACCTACGATATTCGTATCCGCTCTTCCGCCGACTTCTCTTCTTTCCTGGAGAAGCGGCTTCAGGCGCTTAAATCAAAAATGGAGAGATCAAGTCAGGCTTTGGCAAGCTTTGAGCGCGACTCGAACATAGTTAATCCCGACCAAGCTACCGATATTCTTTCGGCACGGTTGCTGAAGCTGAGTATGCAATACACGAACGTGCAGGCTGACCGCGTCGCGAAAGAGACACGATACAACTCGGTGAAAACGGGCTCACTCGAAGCAGCGAAGCTCTCCAACCAAGGCGAGGCACTTAAACTGACGAACCGCCTCAACGAAGCAAATGAGCACCTCGCGGATGTCAAAGCTAAATTCAGCGCCAACCGCGGTGAATACAAAAGAGCGGCAGCGCTGGTGACCCACTTAACAAAGCAATTGGATCGTCTGCGGAGGAATATCGCGAAACGCCTAGAGGCGCAATATATTCAGGCGACTGGCCGTGAGCGCATGCTCAGCAAGGAAGTAGCGGCGGCGAAGGCTGAGCTCGATAGGATGAAGGCGGATTCGTCTCAGTACAAATCCCTGCAGCGCGAGGCCGAAGCCGATAAGAGGTTGTACCAAGAACTCGTTCAAAAGGTCAGGGACCCGGGAGTCAGCGTTGGTTTTCAAGATAATTCGATTCGGCTGGCCGATTCGGCGAGGCCCGCTCTTAAACCTGTATCTCCAAAGATTCGGCTCAACGTACTGCTGGCCTGTTTGTTTGCGACGATTCTCGCGATTGTTATGGCCATCGTAAGCGACGTGTTGGATAATACGTTTCGCGACCCCGAGCAAGCACACAGAATTTTAGATGTGGACATAATCGGGATGCTTCCAATCGCTCGCTCCCGAAGTACATTGCTAGCCTCGGGTGCTTTGATGAGATGGCAAGACGCGAATAACAAGCGAGTAGCGGCATACCTGGAAGCTATCCGAACACTTCGCAATGCGATCACTCTGTGCAGCACGGATCGGCGCCTCAAGTCTATTCTCATGACGAGTGCGGCTCCCGGCGAGGGGAAAAGTACGATCGCTGTGCATTTGGCACTGGCACATGCTGAGCAGCGTCGCCGAACGCTTCTGATCGATTGCGATCTCAGAACATCTTCCATTCATAGATACTTCGACGTATCGAATAGCGTGGGAGTGATGAACGTCATTACGGAAGGCATGCCATGGCGCGAGGCGGTTGCGCGAGTGGATGAGACGCCCGAGTTGCATCTGCTGCTCTCCGGACGTCTGACGCGAACAGGGCCTGATTTGCTGGGAAGAGAAATAGCCTCAATTATCTCGGAAGCCGAGAAGGAGTATGATCTCGTGGTGGTCGACGCTCCGCCGATGCTTGGGTTCGCCGAACCGCTACAGATCGCGAGGCATGTCGACGGTGTTGTGGTCGTGACAGTGGCAGGGCAGACGAATCGGCGTGCTGTTACGGCACTGCTGAATACGATGAACGGGTTGCGTATACAGGTGACAGGCGTTGTGTTGAACAAACTCGCGGCGAACGCGAGCGATGGCTGTCATCGCTATGGCTACGGCCGCGGTGCATACGTGAAGCAAGGCTAGCGCCGCAAGCCAACGGCTCCAAAGCCCGGGTAAAGGAGTGTCTTGAGCATTTTTTCCCATTTCGCAGGGCGGCGTGTTCTGGTGGTAGGCGACGCGATGCTCGATGAGCATATCCAGGGGCAGGTCCGCCGGCTATCACCGGAGGCTCCAGTGCCGATCGTCGAAATTCAGAGTCGGCGCTTTCATCCGGGTGGGGCGGCGAACGTCGCAGCGAACGTTACCAGCCTGGGAGGCAGTGCGCTGCTGGTGGGCATCATCGGCGCGGATGGCGCGGCGATGCAACTGCGTCAAGAACTCTCCGCACGCACTGTCGCCCCGGAGTACTTGATTGCCGCCCTCGACCGTCGCACGACGACGAAGAGTCGCGTCATGGCAGGGGGACAGCATATAGTTCGGTTTGATGAGGAGTGTCGTCTCGATTTGTCGCCTGAAGAGGAGGACGCACTGGCCAAGCGTGCTGCCGAATGCGCGCGCGATGCTGATGCGTGCGTTATCTCGGACTACGCTAAGGGCGTCGTGACTCCCAAGGTTTGCCATACGGTCATCACAGCGGCATCCGCAAAAGGCATCCCCATTGTTGTCGATCCCAAAGGCTCAGACTACACGAAGTACGCTGGGGCCACGGTGATCACCCCGAATCTTAATGAGGCGAGGAGGCTCGCGGGAACCTATGACAGCCGCTTTCATGCGCGAGATGATTCGGGCATTCTGATCGAAGATATCGCGGAAACGATCATGAGGAGGTGCAGCGCGAGTCTTCTGATCACGCGAGGCTCCGAAGGTATGAGCCTTTTTGAACGCGGTGGACGACCGGTGACAATCAGGGCCCGGGCCCGGCAGGTGTATGACGTCACTGGTGCAGGCGATACTGTCGTGGCAACGTTGGCCTTGGGGCTCGCGGCAGGCTTATCGCTCGAGAACTCGTGCCGGCTCGGAAATCTCGCAGCGGGCATGGTTGTTGGCGAACTCGGTGCATCGACGATCTCGCTCGAAGCTCTCGAAAGCGCGACTGCGGAGGAGAATCTGATTCTTCGTCGGTAAGGACGCTGGGGCAGTGAGTGGGTCAATATCTCTTCATTTTTTGGTTGCCCCGAGGCATGAATGAAGGGTTTCGGGACAAACAGCTCTATCCCCCTCGTAAGACGCATAAAAATATATCCCAGATGGGTCTTGCTTGACTGAGTAAAGAACAAAACGCGACACTTAGTAGGTAGGTGTTAGCGCTGAACCTGTAGCGTGTGAGCCACTTAGCGGTAGCTCTGTTTGCTACATTGCGGTGCTGACGTTTTTAAAGGGCCGGACATTCAACCGTGCGGAGCCCGTTCCCGGTCTGAGAAGAGTTGAAGCTGGTGCTCTCGAGGGGATAGAAGGTGTAGTCGGTGGCGGGCGTAGCCGGAACAGCCTCGAAATGCCGCCACTTGCGATACTACAGATGAACGCTCTTAGATTTCATAAGTCATTGGAGAAATAAAGTTTGAAGATACCATTGTCGTCGCCTGATCTGACCGACCAAGACCGCGCCGCTGTGCTCGAAGTTCTGAATTCAAACGCCCTGAGTCTCGGACCGAAACTGCCCGCCTTCGAACAGGCCGTATCTCGCGTCACGAACTCCCGGCACGCAATCGCAGTTAATAGCGGCACAAGCGGGCTGCACCTGTGTGTCAGGGCGGCGGGGATCTCTGATGGAGATGAGGTAATTACGACGCCCTTCAGCTTCATCGCCTCAGCGAATTGCATTCTGTTTGAGCGCGGTAAACCCGTATTTGTTGATATCGATCCATTAACTTACAACCTCGATCCTGCCCAGATCGAGCAGGCCATTACGCCGCGCACGAAAGCCATCCTGCCAGTACACGTTTTTGGAAGACCCTATGCCGTCTCCGAGATCATGTACATAGCCCGGAAACATGGCCTTACCGTCATTGAGGATGCTTGCGAAGCAATCGGGGCTCAGTACCGAGGGGTGCCCGTAGGCACGTTTGGTCAAACCGGCGTGTTTGCATTCTATCCCAATAAACAGCTCACGACGGGTGAGGGAGGAGTGATCATAACGGACGACGATGAAGTCGCTCGGCGCTGCCGCAGCTGGCGCAATCAGGGTCGCTCGGATACGGAGGGATGGCTGGAGCACGATGAGCTGGGTTATAACTATCGGCTAAGTGATATTAATTGCGCCCTCGGCATCTCGCAGATCTCGCGGCTGGACGCGGTCGTTGAGGCTCGCCAGCGGGTGGCGAAGCTTTACGATACAGCCCTCAAGGCCATTCCGGAGGTCATCGCCCCCTCGATTGAAGAGCCACAGTGCCGTATCAGTTGGTTCGTGTATGTCGTCCGGCTAGCCGATGAATTCGGGCGTTCCGAGCGCGACCAAGTTATCGCCGAGTTGAGAAAGCGCGGCATCGGTTGCCGCAATTATTTCCCGCCGATTCACCTGCAGCCGCTTTATGAAAGGATGTTCGGCTATCGCCCGGGCGCCTTTCCAGTGACGGAACATGTCTCGGATCGGACGATCGCTCTGCCCTTCTTTAATCATCTCTCCGAAGGTCAAGTTGAGCGAGTTTGTACCGAACTGCGGAACGCAGTTCAATCAGTGACGCCTGCGACAGCGCTGGCGGGACGGAACTCTCTGCAAACGATCTCGTGAGCGCGCGGTTACTGCGCTTACCGCTGCTATTCTTGAAAGCGAATGCTTGAATGCCTGTGCAAGGAGAGTCTCGTTTTAGCCGTTCGGCGATTTCTGATGTTCGGGCGCACAGATTCGCGCCGGCATCGTTCGCTTTCCTGTGGGACATAAGTGCTTGAGATCAGCTTTCAGAGAGCCGTACACTCAGAGGTTCAGCGGGGCAACCAACGAAACCTTCATCTTTCTCTAATCTTTTCTCCTCTTGTGAGATTACTCTCGAGAGAAGTGGCGGCCCCGAGCCACCAGCGCTGGATTGCGCTGAACCGGGCCGGACCAGCGTACTTAGACGATATGGTTGGCTGCCTTGACCTCTCGATTCTCTTTACGCCAGTATGGATCGTGCTGAGGCAAATCGTGCGGACATTCTATAACCTGAGGGTTCCTGCACGATCAATACGGATCCGACCGAACCCCGAAGCCACTCGGATACGGAACTAAGGCGCACATGCACGTGAACATACTGATATCGTCGGCGGGCCGTAGGGTAAGCCTGATGAACTGCTTCAGGGAAAGCCTCTCAGAACTGGGGATTTCTGGCCGCGTAATCGCCGTCGACGCGACGCCATATTCGGCTGCCGTGCAACTCGCTGACGATTTCTATCTCGTGCCAAGGTGCACCGATCCCAATTTTATTCCGGAAATCCAGCAGATCTGCGAACAGGAACAGATTCATTTGGTCGTGCCTACCATTGATACCGAGCTTCCTGCCTACGCCGCCGCTCGGGACCACTTTCGCAAACTGGGCACTGCGATTGCAATCTCATCCCCGGATACCATCAACGTCTGCTATGACAAGATCCACACCCACGAATGGCTCGTCGCGCAGGGCTTCCCGGTACCCAAGCAAGCAGCGCCCCAAGTCGTACTCGGGAACTCGAGCGACTGGGTGCTCCCTTTGATCGTCAAACCTATCGATGGTAGCGGCTCGCAAGGCGTGCGCATAGTGACTTCATTCGCGGAATTGGCCGCGCTCGTCTCCAAGTCGAACGGCGTGATTGTTCAGGAATGTATCCAGGGCGCCGAACATACTATCAACGTGTTCGTCAATCGCCAAGGCCGCTGTCTGTGCGCGGTTCCGCACTTCCGGATGGAGGTCCGAGGTGGTGAAGTCTCCAAAGGTGTCACCGTCAAAAACCGCGAAATGATGGGAATGGCGGCCACGATAGTCGAGAGCATGCCGGGCGCATTCGGGGCCCTGAACGTTCAGTGTTTCTCGACTGCGGCCGGCGATCTGAAAGTCATCGAAATCAACGCCCGCTTCGGTGGCGGCTACCCACTTGCGCATCGTGCGGGCGCTCCCATCGCAAGATGGCTGATCGAAGAAATTCTGGGACGCGAGCCGCGGGAACTGTTTGACGGGTGGGAGGACGGTCTGACGATGCTCCGTTATGACGAAGCCGTATTTGTTCCGCACTCAACGCTTCAAACGGCTGGTCGTTGTGCTGCAGTGCATGGTGTTCGATCTTGACAATAGGCTGTATCTCGATCGAGATCATATCGGCAGCGGATTGCGAGCGGTTTGCCGATGGGGCAAAAACTGCCATCGGAGCGCTGGATTGCGACCGGTCTTGGCGTGTTTGAAGCCGGAGAGCGCCGGACGATGTTTCAAACTGTGTGGGCTGAACCCGGACGAGAATCTGAGCCCGATACAGCGGCGCACCCGGTGGGTATGTACGGGTGCCACTGGTCCGAAATCGAGCCTTTGCCGGATGCGGGTCCGGGTGTTGCAGAGCGTAGAGGGGAAGCGTCGCTCGGAGTCGAAGCGAACCGTCCGCAGCGGGTCAGAATGCCACATGCGCGAGTTTCCATTTCGTCGCCACAGTTGAAATTCCGAAACTCTGGACTTTTTCGGGGCCTGTGAAGCAAATCAGCCGACATAGCTCGATAGCTTCTGCCGCGCAACTCGTGCCGGCCTGCTCGCCTGAATGGGACGAGTATCTTTCGCGCGTTCCGCACGATTTTTTTCAAACTGCGAAGTACCACGCCTTCTCGGCCGCCGGGAACAGTGAAGCGTGGCTATTGGTATACGGTAACCGAGACAAATTCGTCGCTTGGCCGTATTTATTGCAGCCAATTAGTGGCGTGGGCGGTCTCGGAACTCAGTTTCGGGATGTTACGTCAGTGTACGGGTATTCCGGACCCGTTGTTTACAACTGTAGGGAGGATGAATCATTCCTAGTAAATGCCTGGGAAGCGTGCGTAGAGGCTTGGCGCGCCCAAATGGCAGTCAGCGTATTCACACGTTTTAACCCGATCCTCGGCAACGAGGCTTGGTTGCAACCGGAGTGGACACCACATGGTGTACTCGGTCATAGCTATAAAGAAGGTAAAACCGTAGCCATTGATCTGTCCAAATCACCTGAAGAGATTTGGTCGGATTACCAGCGGAAGTTGCGTCAGCACCTCCGGCGAGTTGAGCGAGAGCAAGGGTTCACCAGCCTGCACGATCCGGGGTGGGAGCATCTTGACGAGTTCATCTTGATGTATTACGCCACATTACAGCGCAACAATGCTGCCCCGTTCTATTTTTTCTCTCGCGATTACTTCCTTGCCTTAAAAGAGGCACTTGGGACACACGGTAGTCTTTTTCTTTCTCTGTGGGACGGTGCAGTCGGCGCTGCTCTCCTGCTGATCGAGTACAGCGGAATTGTCAGCGTGCATCTTGCCGCCTCCAATGATCGCTCGTCCGCACTTTCGCCCAACAAATGGCTTTTCCATGGAGCTCAACTTTTGGCACGCGCCAGAGGCAATAGATTTCTTCACATAGGTGGTGGGCGCGGCAGCCGGGATGATGACCCGCTCTTCCGATTCAAGGCCATGTTTTCGAGCACGCATCTGCCGTTCTACACCGGTAGATGGGTGCTCAATACGGAGGCTTATGACTTCCTTACGGCAGAAAGACGAAAACAAGCGGCGTTGAACAGCGGCAGTTATCTCGCTCCAACCTACTTCCCTATATACAGAGCGCCCGTGATCAACGCTTCGGCTCCGAAGCCCGCCAGCGCTAACTCCCACCAGGAATGAAAGTACTAGAGTACTGGGCCGCTAAGAAAGCCGCTTGCGAGGCAGTAAACCCTATCTCAAATCACCCGGTTTGAGCTAGAATTAAAAGCGACGGCTCACTATGGGGCAGTTGGCCGCGCGGTGAGGCTCGTCGGGAGCAAATTGTTGACGGGGCGACTCATCCCTTATTCTAGGGTCATCAATGCCAGCTGGAAGTCATGCCCGTTTACTGTAGATGTAAGCGAAATGGAAAAGTGCAGGAAAGCACCAAATAAACGAGCTAAACGGATACCGCAACTGTCAGCGTGGCCCGTAGGAGGCGAAGAACTTGCGGCTGCGGTGAATTGAAGAAGAATTAATGGAAATTTAGTAGAGATCTAATACGCAATAGAGACGATATCAATAAGAAGACAAATGCCAATGAGCATTTGCGAGAAGTGGGGGAGAATTAAATGTCGGCGATATATCGCCTTTCTCGGAGTTTGATCAGCCATAGGTTCGCCTATCTCGCACTTGTGCGGGGGGCAGAGGTATGCCTGTTTCTGCTGGCGGGCATAAGCGCCTTTCTGCTGCGTTTTGAATTCACGATTCCGCCGGAACGGACGTTGATGCTTGCCTATGCCTTGGCCGTCTGGGTACCAATGCAGGCTCTGGCGTATTATTCGCTCGGCCTGTGGAGCGGCGGATGGAGATTTGTTTCTCTGCACGACGCGGTCCGACTGCTGTGGGCGAATCTGGCGGCTACGTTCGCCAGCTTCCTGGTAATCCTCGCAATAGGTCCTGCCGGGTTCCCTCGGTCGCTTTACATCTTGGATCTCCTAATCTGCTATTTGCTGGGTGTGGGAGTGCGAGCCGGCGTTCGAATGGCGCTTGAGCTGTCGCACTTGCGTGCGGCGACGAATGGTCAACGGACACTCATCTATGGTGCCGGGACCGCTGGTGTGATGGTGCTGCGCGAAGCGCGTTCCAATAGCAGGCTGGGCTACCACATCTGTGGCTTCATCGACGATAATCCCGGCAGGACGGGCATGACTATACAAGGTGTTAGAGTACTCGGGCCGGGCGCATCCCTGGCGCAACTCGCCGAGAAGTATGATATCGCCCAGGTGCTGATTGCGATTCCGTCCGCTAATGGCACCCAAATGAGGAACATACTCGCACACTGCGCCACCGCAAAGCTGCGCTTTCAAACTATTCCAGCCTTATCAGAGATTATCCAGGGGCGTGGGCTTGCGACTCAGATTCGAGACGTTGCGGTCGAAGATCTCCTAGGCCGCACCGCTGCGAGGTTGGATACAGATCTGATCCGCGGGAAGGTTCAGGGCGAGGTGGTGCTGGTGACCGGGGCAGCTGGTTCCATCGGTTCCGAGCTGTGCCGGCAGATCGCACGCTTTAATCCCAAAACCATCATCGGGTTTGAGATTGCCGAAACGGCGCTCTTTCACTTGCAGCGCGAGATCCACGAGTTGTTCCCGGGCATTCATCTTGAGCCCATAATTGGCAATATTCAGGACCGGGGTCGCCTGCGTGAGGTCTTTGAGATGTACCGGCCTGCAGTCGTCTTTCACGCTGCCGCTTATAAGCACGTGCCCATGATGGAGACCCATTTATTCGAGGCCGTTGAGAATAATGTTCTCGGTACTTATAACGTGGCCGCTCTGGCAGGCGAATTCGGCGTGGATGAGTTTGTGATGATCTCTTCCGATAAAGCCGTTCGCCCCACTAGCATTATGGGTCTAACCAAACGAGTAGCCGAGTTGCTCGTCAGCTCGCTTCAAGCCGGCCGAACAAAATACGTTTCCGTGCGTTTTGGAAACGTGCTTGGCAGTAACGGGAGCGTCGTCCCGATCTTCAGGCGCCAGATTGCAGCCGGTGGCCCTATTACCGTCACCCATCCCGAAATGCGCCGCTATTTCATGACCATTCCGGAGGCTGCCCAACTTGTGATGCAGGCCTACGCCATGGGCAACGGAGGGGAAATCTTCGTGCTGGACATGGGTAATCCGATCAAGATTGTTGACCTCGCCAGGCAACTGATTCTGCTTTCTGGACTGCGCCCGGACCAAGACATCAAGATCGAATTTACAGGTGTGAGACCAGGCGAAAAGCTGTACGAAGAGTTGAGCACAAACGACGAAGAGACGCTGCCGACCTACCACGAAAAAATTCACATCTTCACCGGTAATGGGGCAGGAATGCCCGATGTTGCCGCGACGATGAATGAATTGAAACGTATGTGCGCGGCGCGCGACCGGAGCGTGGTACTCATGCTCAAAGACATGGTCGCGGATTATAGTCCGAGTGCGCATGTGCTCCAAACGCTGCAGGATGAGGAACTCTTGACAGCGACGCCCGTGCGCCACAATGGGCACGGCCGGGGAGTTCGCACCACGCCAGCGTTCAACTATTGAGCGTCAGCGCGCATCCACTATCGAAGGTCGTCGATCATCGCGTCGCCGACCACCCCCCAGCGTCAGCGCACTCTCTATTTCACACTCTGACACCGTACTTTGCTGCGGCGTCGGCAATAACCGGATGCAAATATGAACATTGAAAACCTGAACTCTGTGAGCGTATCTAGCCGGCCGGGTACTTTGTATCCATTTATTAAGAGAACACTGGATCTATTCTTAGCCGGTGCAGCACTGGTTGCATTTAGTCCCGTACTGGGGCTTATTGCAATTCTTGTGCGTGTCACTTCTCCAGGCCCCACGTTCTTCAGACAGAAGCGATTAGGTCTAAATGCAAGCATCTTTACAATATTTAAATTCCGGACAATGATAGTGCACGAGGAGACCTCACTAGCCGAATCATTTACACATAGCGCTGATCCTCGAATTACGCCCCTGGGCAGAATCCTTAGGGACTTCCGATTGGATGAGCTGCCCCAACTCTTTAATGTGATTCGCGGTGAAATGAGCATTGTCGGCCCCCGACCTTTGCTGCCGGAGTTTCTTGCCTATTACACCGAAAGAGACAAGCAACGGCTTGCGTTGCGTCCCGGGATCACGGGTTGGCAACAAGTCAATGGCGGGGCACAGCGCGCCTGGACAGAGCGAATCGCCTTAGACGTATGGTACATCAACAATGCGAGTATTTGGCTGGACCTAAAAATTCTGTGGCGAACGATCGGAGTAGCGCTGACACGCGAGGGTGTATATGCGTCAAATGAATCGCAATTGAGCCTGGTTCCGGATGCTGTGAGACCAATGCTGGCACAGGAATTCGAAAATGAAGAAAACCGAATCAGCGGCGCACACGAATCGTGAACTGGAACGTAAACGCTAGAGATGGCCTCCTGGTCGCGCGCTGAGGACCACCTGGTTGTGAACGCCAATCACGCCCGGCACTTCTCCCCGCAAGCTGGAAAGTTGCGCGATGCACCCCCACACCTCGAACTGTATAGATGATTCGGATAAGGCGGATGGATGAGCGGGATGCATGGCGCCGGATGTGATTTCCCATGCCGCTGAAGCGTTCTGGCTCGTGAAAGAGATAATTCCAGCCGACCGTGCAAGTCCGAAACCGTAATGGCCAGTATCGCAACCAGGAAAATCAAATGCGCGGTGTTTGACATAGATGACACCCTATACCTAGAACGCGACTACGTTCGAAGTGGATTTCGCGCTGTCGGCGAGTGGGCTCATGACGCTCTCGGTGTGGATACGTTCTTTGACGAAGCATGGAAGTGCTTCGAAGTCGGTCACAGACGCAACATCTTTAATGTTGCCCTTGCGACATTTGCTATTGCCCCCTCTGATGAGTTGATACGCACAATGGTGTCAATCTACCGCGGCCATGACCCAGCGATCTGCCTGCTGTCCGACAGCGAGGAATGCCTCCGCAGTGTCAACGGCAAAACGTTCGTCGGGATTATCAGTGATGGCCCGCTTTTGTGTCAAGAGATGAAAGTCGGACGCCTTGGCCTGACGTCGCGCTGTGACCACATTATCTTGACCGAGTCAATTGGTGTTGAATACAGCAAGCCTCATCCGCGGGCGTTTATGCAGATGCAGGAGATTGCAGACTGCGCGCCAGAAGCGTGCATATATATTGCCGACAATCCGATCAAAGACTTCATTGCTCCCAACCGTCTAGGCTGGCGCACCATCAGGGTACGGCGGCCCGGCGGAATTCACTGCGGTGTGAATTGTTCGGAAGAGGCGCAGCCCTCGATCGAAATAAACGACCTCAGCGAAGTTCCGGCCTTGCTTGGCCTCTCTTAATTCAGCCGCTTTGCACACGCCTTAGTTGAACCGACGGACCAAGACGTGCGCACTTCGACGCGCCTGATTTTCCCCAAACCTAAGAAGCACCGCTCGCGTCCCTCTTGGAGCTTGCCCTCATTATCCATTTTCGATATATATCTCCGGCCTCCGGAGTGCATATTGCACAGACTCGCAACCAAAATTAACATCATGCCGGGCGGCCGCATTGGCAAATTATTTGCAGCTCTTCCAGCCATAAGTGGAGTAAAATCGCAGATGATCGAGGACATATAGTTCGTATTTCAGTTCACCAGGAAGTTTCATGGCACAAAATCAACTTCGTTTCGGATGGATTCCCGATCTTCCCGACCACCGGGATTTCATGTATGCGGCCCCCACACCAGTCATGCAGAAGATTCCAGCCTCGGCGGACCTGACGAGACAGTGTCCGGACGTCTATGATCAGCAACAGCTCGGCAGCTGCACGGCGAATGCAATCGCCGCCGCGTTCCAATTCGATGAAATCAAGCAGAAACAGCCGAAGATTTTCGTTCCTTCCCGGTTATTCATTTACTACGAAGAGCGGGCGATAGAAGGAACGATCAACGAAGACAGCGGCGCGCAGATCCGAGACGGCATTAAGGTGGTCGCTAAAAACGGGGTGTGCCCGGAAACCGAGTGGCCGTATGACGTCGGAAAATTTAGCCAGAAGCCGCCGCAGAAATGCTTCACACACGCAAAGAAGTACAAAGCACTCACGTACCAGCGCCTGATTCAAGACCAGAACACGATGAAGGGCTGCTTGGCGGAAGGATATCCTTTTGTATTCGGCATAACCGTCTATCAAAGCATGATGTCGGATGAGGTGGGGAAAACGGGCATCATACCGATTCCAACAACCCAGGAGAAAGTTCTAGGAGGTCACGCCATTCTAGGAGTGGGATTCGATGATAAAACCCAGCGATTCAAGTTTCGGAATTCTTGGGGATCCACCTGGGGTGACCATGGTTACGGATATCTCCCTTACGCATACCTCACTGATCAGAATTTAGCGAGTGATTTCTGGACCATTCGCGCGGTCACTGAAGCGCGCTAAGTCACGTGCAGGTGCAGCAACAGCGAACGCGTAGTACTATGGGGATCCCATTCCCTCGCCAGCCGCATCTCGAGCATGGCCGTTCCCCGCGTATCGGCCCGAAAGTGCCACTCATGAACGCCGGGACTGCCGAGTAGGTGTGTGCGGGGCTCGAAAGAGTCGCCAACCGATGAGCAGATCGGCCCACCATTCTGTGCGAAAATCCAACGATAGCCAGTGGCGGGATTCTCGGGCAGAGCGATAGTAAAGGTCTGACCAACGTTCAAGAAGACCTCTTTCCCGTTTGATCCCTCCGTAAGTCTGATATCCATCATTGGCAGTGACCTCTTGCTACTTGTGAGCGGTGTTCTATTGCAACTCCAAAAAACAAGGAGCAATAGCGACAGGAATGCCGCCTTGCACGTAGCACGCACAGAAACAGAATCCCGTGAGACCATGGTAGAGTTCGCATGGTGACGTCCATGCCGGACTAACGACAAACAGAGTATGTGGGCCAATAGTACTTCGACATTGAAAGCCGATCCTACGGAAGAGGCAGGGCCACCGACGATGCCCGAAGACCAAACATCAACGGACGGAAGTACTGCCCAAAGCATGAACCCTTGGTTGGGGAGCACCGCGTCCCGGATCCGGTGGAATCCCGACGCAGTACGCCGCATTGACGAGGATATCAATTGGGCGCTCACGTCAAATCCCACGGGTGCGGCGGAAATTGCCGGAGTTCTTTTGGGGAAGGTCAGTCCTACCATAGAGATCACCGGTTGCCAGCCCGTGTTCCTAATGCAGCCGCCGGATCATGCGTATGCGCTTGCCGGGCCAGGAAGAAGCGAATTCGAACGCTCGATAGCGGCTTTCAAATCGATTCCAGAGGGTCAACATTCTGTGATCGGCTTTTATCGCAGCCACATCGGCGACCAGCTGGATCTCACGGAAGAGGACCTTGGATTCGTTCGCGCATGCTTCCCAGATACCAGCCCAGTGATCCTGCTGATCCAGCGTAGCGCGAATGGATCGAGCAGTGTCAAGCTCTTCTTAGGCGATCAGGGCGAGGTCTTGCGTCAGTTCCACTCTTCGGAAGATTCATCAGCATTGCCGAGGTGGCTTGAGCTATGGCACAGCTTATCGGCAGACGGTGCAAAGCACACAACAGCAGCTGCTGATACGGCGACGCTCCCTGATACGACCGAACCTGCACCGATGCTGAAGCGTGCAAATTCCGCTCCCGAGTATGGGCCCATTTTAGGGACGGCCGATGCGCCGGCAAACTTTGTTCCAGTCGAACGGCGTTCGAACCGCGGCCCGGTTTTTTTGCTTGCCGCGCTCATACTGGCTCTCCTTACGGGCTATCTGATGCTGAGGAATTCCGCGCTGGTACGACAGGGAATTGGCAGTCCCAGCGCGGCTGCTCACGAGCTACAGTCCGGCAGCTCTCATCCGGCAGGATTGGCATTGCGGGCGGAGAGGAACGGCGATGATCTGCGGCTGGATTGGGATCGTACGGCACCGGTGCTGGTTGCCGCGACAGGAGGCATGCTGACGATTCGAGAGGGGAAAGGGCGGGAGAAACAGGTTATGGTTGACGGAAATCTCTTAAGAAGGGGAGCAATGGTCTACGGGCCGGTGCATGGCGATGTATTTCTTCGCCTCGTGATCTTCGGACAAGAGGGCACCAAAATGGGCGAGTCGGTCAGTACGTATCGACCACAACAGCCCTCCGCCAATGGGAGTGATGCTTATAAGGAGAAGCAGTGATGGCAGAGTTACAGGAGTTTGAAGTAAGACTAAGCAGTGGGCAGAAAGGTACAGTTTTGAGAACGTCCCGCTTTCTTGACAAGCGAGAGTTCAACACCGTAAAGCTCAGCAACGGTACGGAACTCACAGTGCCGTCCGCTGCTCTGAAGCCGCAGCAAGATGGTTCCTTTTATCTTCAGGAGGTTCAATCTCATAGCGGGGCGCAACCGGAAAACGGTTCGAGAGCTTCTGGTAAGAACGCCCTGTCGGACGACGGCGCCAATGTGGATTCTCGCTTGTTCAAAGAAGACATCGATGTGCAGCGCGTTCCCGTTAACCGTATCCTTGACGCACCGGCTGAAATTCGAATTGAGGACGGCGTCACGATTATTCCCGTCATGGAAGAACGGCTGAAGATCGAAAAGCAGCTCATCTTGCGGGAAGAGATTCGAATCGTGAAAAAACGAACCACCGTGCGGGACCCGCGACTCATTGCCCTGGAGAAAAACCGCGGTGACGTGATTGCGCCCGGTGAGCCCGAGCGATGAGCTCGACCGACTAGCGAGTCAGCCAGAGAGCATGCATGAACCAATTTGGGATCAACTGACAGGTGACGAGCTTCAGCTCGACGTTCAGCTGCGGCAGCTTCTCCATTCGAATTCCAAGCGGGCCGTGTTCCGGGCCGACTATCTAGATGCAACTGAGAACGTTTGCGAAGTGCTGGTGCGATTCTTCCTCGAAGATATAACGCACCAGGGAGAAAGAGTCAGCAGATTTCTCGAAGCGAAGTATTTTGAGCACCCCCACCTGCTTCGGTACCTGGAAACGGGTACGCTGGAGAGGGAGCAAGGCACCCTCACGTACGCAGTTACTGAACTTGGTGATGTGTGGGTCAGCGAGTCCCTTGCTGCGGAAGAAGCGCTACGATTTGCACAGCACGTCTTGTCCGGTCTTGAGTACTTGCACTCCCGAAACTTGGTCTATTGTGTGCTTTCACCAGATACCGTGGTTCCGATCGGAAGCGATTGGAAGCTGAGCGATTTCAGCGAACTGCGCGTGGCGGGCACAGACACCGGTGAGGAGACGCTCTCGCTTCGGCGGACGTGGGATACATGTCCCCCGGAGGCGGCACAGGGATTGATTTCGCCCGCCTGGGACGTTTGGGCATTCGGCCAGACATTGCGGAAGGTACTGACAGACTATCAAGCAAAGTTGCCCGACCCCTTCAGAGGCGTGTTGCTGGCCTGTCTGAACATCAATCCCGCATCCCGGCCCACTCTAAGCCAGCTTTGCGGCCTGCTTGAGACTACCGGGCCGGGTGATCGAGAGACTGACCTTTCGACCGCTGCATCGGCTTAGCTTATTCATTGGCCGTGGACAGAAAGACAGTGCTGGCAGATCCTTATTCCGTCTCATCAAGAACTTCGATAGCCGAAACATTGGCGTAGTTGATCTGCGGAATAAATGAAAAGAGCAACTTGCCTTGGGCATTTGGGTGTAGCCCGTGGAAGGTCTTGATCACCTGGCGGTGCGAGCCCGCTTCGTGAAAAATATCGAAGTTCCTCAGTAGCGCAGTGCCGTTACAGTAGACGTCAAAAATCCGGCTGCCCTCCCCACCCCCGCCGGGATTCTCGGGTCCCCAAAATGTCTCTGCAAAATGCAGTCTCGCTGCGTAATGGCCCTTAGCCACGGGAATCGCATAAGAGAAATTCCCGTATCTCTCCCGCGCATAGATTTCAGGATCGTCCGGCCCGGGCACGGTTCCAAACCGCGCAATGGTGCGCCCGCCCAGGAAGTAGTCATCGGGACCCCAGGTAATCCCGTTTCGATCGATGACTGTATTGTCCTGCGTAATGATCTGGGTGGGGCGGAGGCGATGGGGCGTTGCCGGCACGATCTCAATCGCGTTAACCAACGGTACGTCCGTCACCTTTGAGAATGCGAGATGCAGAAACCCATCGCTGGCGGGGCCGACATCCTTGAAGACCTTCACGTCCCCCGTACTCGGCCCCGCATCGGCGGTAATGTCGAAATTGCGCAGGACGGGGGTCCCGTTTAGCAGAACAGTGAATACCCGAACGTTTTCTCCGCCGTCCATCACACCGCTCGGACTATAGGAGGTCTCGGCGAAATAGAGCCGCATTTCATAGCTACCCGGTTTGAGTGGGATCTTGTACGAAAACTCTCCAGAGCGCATGCTCCGAAACAGGAATGGATCTCGCGTACGGTAAATCGGCTGCACTGCAATCTCGCTGGCAATACCGCCGGAGTAGAACGCATCAGTGCCCCATTCATTGCCGCGGCGGTCTCGATATCCGGATTTCGATGAGCCACAAAGGAGGCGAGCGCCTTCACCGGCGCGAATGGCAACTGGCGCAGACGGCGTGACCACTGCTACCGTCGGGGATAACTGGTTGTGTGGCGTACGCTTTAAGGAAGTGAGAGCGACCGCAACGAGCACCGCAAGGGCCAGGCCGACTGCAAGGAAAGTGAGCCAAACGGGGAAGCGCGATCTCGCGGTTTGCAACGTTCCGGAAGACGCCGTCTCTGAATGGGACAACAAAGGGCCGCTCTCGGCAGCCTCAATGATTTTCAGATCTTTTACGGCGGACGACAAACTCCGGGAGATAGTGCCCGCTTTGGATCACGATTTCAAGCGCCTGTTCCACGCCTTCGCCAGCATAGAATTCTTTCAGCTTCTTGCGAAGGCGGTGCACCTCGACCCGCACTATGGCGTCGCTGGCCTGATCGAAATCAGCGGCTCGGCCAAACACATCCGTGGCGATGTTGTATTCCTTAATGGATTCCGTGTCGCCCTGGAAGTATCTAACACAGAGATATTCAAGCAACGCGACGAGACGTGGAGTTTTGGAAAACGTTCTCGATGTCAGTACAGCAGTCAACGCACTTTGCAGCGCTTCCACATGTAAATCAGGACCCGCAGCGTTGACAGAACCCATTGGGCAGCAGTATAACACCAATAAGAGGGGGGCGAAAAGGGCGCGTCGCACACCGTTAAATCTGTTAAATGCATTTCCGGTACGTTCAGGCAATAATTGCATTTAACATTGGGGGTGTGTAAGCAAACGCTCCTGTTTAACGAGCTTAACCTAGCGGTCGAGATGGAAAATCGCCATACTTAACGGCGAGCTTCTTAGGGTTGTCCCCCACGTCAGATTTATCAAGGATTTTGAGGTCGCCACATATGCACTATTCAAATCAGCTGTTTCGCTCGAGCACTACTGTCTCGGCTCCGCTTGGCATCCCACGGCTTGTCTCTGGTTTCCTACTCCTGCTGACCTTCGTCCTCGCAGCCTCGGCTCAGACAGGAACAGGAGGAACCCTGCTGGGAACAGTGACCGACCCGTCGGGCGCCGTCATGCCCAACGTAGGAATCACCATCACGAACACGGATACGAGCCAAGCGACGCACCTTACTACGAATCAGGGGGGCGAATATTTAGCTGCGGACCTTTCTATTGGTCATTACGTTGTCCGTGCCGAAGCATCGGGCTTCAAGGCATCTGAGCAAAAGAACATTACGTTGAACGTAGGTGCGCGCACTCGTGCGGATCTCAAGCTGGAAGTCGGGAACACGCAACAGAGTGTCACCGTCGAAGCAACAGCCGTCGCGGTCCAGTCCGAGTCCGGCGAAGTGAGCGACGTGATCACCGGGCAGCAAGTATCACAGCTTGCTACGAACGGTCGAAGCATCTACTCGCTCGCAACCCTCACAGCGGGAGCGTCAAGTAACATGGCGGATTTCCAGAATCCGGTACCTGTAGGTGGCGACTCGGCGGTGAGCTTCAACGGCCTACGTGTCTCCCATAACCTTTATATGGTGGATGGCGGCGAAGATTATGACCGTGGGGGGTCGGGCAACATCAGCATCATGCCTTCCGTAGACTCCATAGCGGAGTTCCGGCAGCTCACTTCTAACTACAGTGCCGAATTTGGTCTTTCTTCCGGCGCAACGATGACTATGGTCTTCAAATCAGGAACGAAAGACTTCCATGCTGGCGCCTGGGAGTTCTTCCGCAATGACGCGCTAGACGCAAATAACTACTTCTTCAATGCGGCGGGTAATAAACCACCCGAGTTACGTTTCAACACATATGGGTTCAATATCGGCGGCCCAGTATTTATTCCGAAGGTATACAACAAGGACCGCGACAAAACTTTCTTCTTCTACAACATGGAATGGCGGAAGCTGATACAGGGCGGGGTTAACAACCAGACCGTCCCCGCGACCAGCGAGTACGGCGGTCAGTTCAATACCGGTATTCATGTTCCAAGCGCCAGCCAGATCTCTCCGGCCCTACAGGCGCAATACGCCGGCCTGGGGCTCGCGCCCGGCGCTCCTTTTCCAGGCAACAGAATCCCGGTGTCTTTGCTCGATCCGAATGCGCAAGCGCTGTTGCAAGCTGGTATTTTTCCTGCGCCAACTAGCGGAGTTCAGTTCGTAGGCGGCACCAAACTTCCGACCAAAGTTCGGGAAGAAATAGTCCGTATCGACCAACGGTTCGGCGACAAGTTCAACATTTTTGGCCATTGGGTAGACGAGCAGATCAGCCAGGCCTACGGAAACGCGCAGTGGACTAACGACAACGTGCCGACCATCGGTGACATTTTCGGTAATCCCTCCTATAGCGGGGTCATTCACGCCACCGTGTCCATCAGCCCAACACTGCTCAACGAAACCGCTTTTAACTACAACGGTAATCGCATCAACATCACGCCCACGGGTGTCTATAAGCGTCCCAGCAACGTAACTATTCCCCAACTGTTTCCGGGCAATAACTTGGACCGCATCCCTGCTATTGAATTGAGCGGCTCTACCGGCACGAAATATAACGGCGGGAGTTGGCCTTGGAATAACAAGGCGGATGACTACCAGGTCCGTGACGATGTTTCCTGGATAAAAGGAGCGCATCAGCTCAGGTTCGGGGCTAGTTGGGCGCTCTACAAGAAAGTACAGGATCTCTTTGGCCCCACTCAAGGCGACTTTGTATTCAATGGCAACTACACAGGCAACGATTTTGCCGACTTCCTGCTAGGTTATTCCAATTCTTACAATGAACTCGCAGTGCAAGACGCGGGGAAGTGGGATAACAAATCGTATGCCGCATACATTCAAGACAACTGGAAGGTCACCCCTCGTCTGACGTTGAATCTCGGGTTGCGCTGGGACGGCATCCCGCATACGTATGAAGAGAATAACCGCCAGTCGAATTTCTATCCCGGGCTGTATAATCCCGCTAATGTCGCCATCCTCTTGCCGGGCGGTAACAGCATCAGCCCCAGTAGCCCTGGCCTTGGCACGAGCCCGAACCCGATCCTGAAGGGTTACCAATTTTATGTGAACGGGATTGGCATCGCCGGCCAGAACAGCATTCCCTCCGGTCTGGTTAAGAACTACTGGGCCAACTTCGGACCTCGCATCGGGTTCGCCTATGACGTCAGCGGTAGAGGCAAGACCGTTCTGCGCGGCGGTTTCGGAATCATGTACGAACGAATCCAGGGCAACGATGTGTACAACGCCGGCCCCAACATTCCGTTTAGCTCTAGCACGACGTTCAACAATGTCTCCCTCAGCAATCCAAACCTCAGCCTCACAACAGGCCAAGTCCTGACCGCTCCGATCACGCCGGCCGGCATTACCGGTCTTGCTTATACCGATTACAGAAATCCAGCGAGTTATCAATGGAGCTTCGGAGTTCAACAGGAGCTATGGCAAAACTCAGTACTTTCGCTGGCTTACGTCGGTAACGAAAACGCCCACCAAAATGATTACCGCGAAACTAACCTGCCCTCGCAAAGCTTTCTGCCCGCCTTGATCAATGGAAGCATTAACTACAACACAGTAGTTCCCTATCTTGGTTTCGGCTCGATCAGACTATCCGAGAACGCTGAGAACTCAAATTACAACTCACTGCAAATGAACCTTCGTGCCCAAATAAAGAACTCCCTGACGCTGCAGTTTGCTTATACCTATTCGAAGTCTATGGATCCCGTATTCGGAAATAACAACAGCGACCTTGCCAACGTTTCAAACCCCTACAATCGCGGTTATGACTACGGGCCGAGTAATTTTGACCGGACGCACATCGCGTTAATCAACTTTATTTACGAGATTCCATTCTTAAGGAATAGCCAAAACCGTGCGCTCAAGTCGACGCTCGGCGGCTGGGAACTATCCGGAATCGTAACTGCAGAAACCGGGCTCCCGCTGAATCTTAATCTCGGTGGTTCACAAGGCGGCAACGGCTTACCCAACTCAACCAACCGGCCGGATGTCATTGCCGGTATCAGCTATCCTCACAATGTCATAAGCTGGTTCGATAACGTGCCCGATGCCTCAGGTTCCTGTAAGGGAACTCTCTGTCAGCCGGCGCTCGGCGCGTGGGGCAACCTCGGCAAAGGCGCCATCCGAGGTCCTGGCCGCGACAACTGGAACCTGTCGCTCTTCAAGAGCTTCGTCTTCAGCGAAACACGCGGCAGCCGGTTCGAGCTTCGCTTCGAGTGCTTCAACACCTTCAACCACACTCAATTTAAGGACGTAAGCAGTACTTTCTCGAACAGCAACTTCGGCCAGGTGACTTCTACCTGGGATCCCCGCGTCTTCCAACTGGGAGCAAAGCTGTACTTCTAATTGAATTTTTAAGAGCCGAATCGCAGCTATTGAGGGCCGCTGATCTTCATCAGCGGTTCCTCCGTTTTCTTTTCGTGCAACCTCTGCACGATCGCAAACTCCGCCTCGGCATCGGCGGTTCTCCCGAGTACCCGATACAATCGCGCCAGCCGGTAATGCGCGTCAAAGCTCGCTGGATCGATCTTGATCGCCTGGCGGAATTCGGCCACCGCCGCTTCGTGGCGGTTACCCTCTGTATACAGAATGCCGAGGTCCACGTGCGCGACATGCAGGTCCGACCGTAGCTGGATGGAGTGCTCGAGTAGCTCCCGCGCCTCTTCCTTCCGTTCGGTTTTCATCAGTAAGTCACCTAAATAGGCGTTCGCCTGGGCGTGCTTTGGATTGTTTCTTAACTCCTCCCGAAACTCGCGCTCTGCTTCGCTATATCGTTTTTGCTTCCAGTACAAATATCCGAGTCCAAAGTGCACGTCGGGTTGCGTAGGCGCCACCTTCGCGGCCGCCTCGAACTCCGCGATGGCATCCGCCGTCCGATACCTCGCGTCAAGCGCCTCGCCCAGCAGCATGTGCACCGCGACAGAATTCGGATCGCGATCCAGCAGCCCCTTAAACAGGTTCATGGCTTCCTTATACTGGCCCGACCACAAATAGCACTTGGCCAGCAAATACGACAATTCCGCATTGGCCGGTTGACCGCGCGCAAGTGGTTTCAGCCGCTCCGCTGCTTCGCGATATTGGCCAAGCCCGAAATAGCTCATCCCTAGCAGTGTCGTGACGCGGTCGCTGGGTGCTTTGACATTCTCCTTGTCAAACGCCGCAAGAGCCTCTCGGAAGTTGCCAAGTTTGAACCACGCGAGTCCCAGGTTCAAGTAGATTTCAGGCAGGTTCGGATCAATGGCAATCGCGCGTTTATAAGCCTGGATGGCTTCGCGGTAATTTGCTTTCTGTGCCCAACTCACTCCCAAGCTGGCCTGCGCCGCTGCTTCCGGCTTCCCTGTTTGACCTAGTAGCGCGGAGACGGCCAAGATCAGTCCGAACGCCGCTCGCAACATTACCCCCAAATTACAACGGACGAAAGACTTGGGCGTCTCCGATAATGTAGCTCATGCTGGATTTCACCGGGAAGTGGGTGCTCGTCACAGGAGGCACAAGTGGAATCGGCCGGGCCATCGCTCAGGCTTTCTCGCTCGCCGGAGCCAATGTGATGGCGGTCGGCTTGGCTTCAAATGAAAGTTTGCCAGATCCAACCCGAACAGAGATTCTCGACATCACCGATGCCACCGCAGTAAATAGATTAATCGGCACCATGGGCAACATCGATATCGTCGTGAACGCCGCAGGCATCATCCGGCGAGACGAGGAGTTCGATATAGAAGTCTTCACCCAAGTGCTCAACGTAAATCTCGTTGGCGCCCTGCGCGTTTGTATGGCAGCGCATTCGAAGCTGATGATATCTTCCGGCTGCATAGTGAACATCGCGTCGATGCTCAGCTTTTTCGGCGGAGCCCGCGTTCCCGCCTACAGCGCGAGTAAGGGTGGAATCGTTCAGCTGACTCGCTCACTCGCGATCGCCTGGGCGGCTGATCACATTCGCGTGAATGCTGTCGCGCCTGGTTGGGTCTCTACTCCGCTCACTCAAAAGCTTCAGGACGATACAAACCGCTCAGAACAGCTTATCTCCCGCACCCCCATGCGACGCTGGGGCCGTCCGGAGGAAGTCGCCGGACCAGTGTTATTCTTAGCTTCCGAATTGGCTTCTTTTGTCACCGGAGCCGTGCTCACCGTTGATGGCGGTTATTCGGTCTTCTAAGTTTTGATATCAATCTCGTATGCAAACCACTCATCCACTCTCGCCCGAGCAGATCGTAACTCGAGCCCTTCCTGAAGACGAACGTGTGTGGGTGCCGCAAGCCCCTGGCGTATGGTTTCGGCCTCTGATGCTAAACACGCTGAACGGGCAGTGGTGCAATCTGCTCCGCGTGCGGCGCGCCGGCATTCTGAGTCGCCATCGGCATCCCGCGCCAGTTCATGGATATGTCATTAAAGGATCTTGGCGCTACCTCGAACACGACTGGGTCGCTCACGCGGGCGACTACGTTTTCGAGCCCCCAGGCGAAACCCATACACTCACGGTGGACGCTAACGTGGAAGAGATGATCACGTTTTTCAACGTCTCCGGATGCATGTATTACGTTGACGAGCAGGGCAAAAACACTGGATTCGAGGATGTTTTCACTAAGATCGATATGTGTCTGAGCCACTATACAGAGGTCGGCCTCGGCGCGAGTTACATCGACCAGTTTGTGCGGTGAGCAGACGATTGGATTGTGTAGTTTGTAAGACTTGCGCGCAAATTACCAAACGAACTCCCCCGCTTCGCGAATTGGGTTCGTTTTTTCAAATCGCACGAGACACCCGGCGTTCAAGTCCGAATGCCCCAGCCAAAGGGGTCTTTGTCGTCAATGATCAGGTGGGCTTCGGAGGTGATGAATGCAGCTCCCTTGATACGCGGAAACAGGGCTTGGTTTCTTATACTGATCGATCCCTCGAAGATGCTGCCGAGGATCCCCGCTTGCCGCCAGACCTGACCTTCGCGAATCTTGCCATCTGCGTAAAGGCAGGCCAGTTTTGCACTGGTTCCGGTTCCACACGGAGACCGGTCGTAACTGCCGCCGGGGCACAAAACAAAATTACGGCTATCCGCTTCGAGTTCCCCAGGTTCGCTGAAGATCTCGATGTGATCGATCTCCTCCCCATGCGCTCCCATAATTTTATGGGCCTCCAACGCGCGCCGGATGCTCCAGGCGTAGGACGTTAGCTTATCCAGGTTGTGCAGTTGCAATGCGCAAGGGCTATCGTGGGTCAGAAAGAACCAATTTCCGCCCCAAGCCACGTCGCCCGTGACTGCACCGAAACCATCCAGATCTAGAACGACCCCCTTTGCGAGTCGGTAACTCGCAACATTCTCGAACGAGACTTCACCGGTCTGGTGAAGCTCCATCGCGACTATACCTACGGGCGTTTCGATGCGCTGAACGCCAGGACTGATCCGCCCCAAATGCGCGAGAGTGACACCGAGCCCGATAGTGCCATGACCGCACATCCCGAGGTAACCGACATTGTTAAAGAAGATGACGCCCGCGGAACAGGAAGGATCGACCGGTTCGCAAAGTAGCGCGCCGACAATTGCGTCGGATCCGCGCGGCTCATTGACAATAGCCGACCGGAAGCGGTCGTGGTGCAACCGAAAGCATCGTAACCGGTCTGCAAGCGATGAATGACCGAGAGGTGGACCGCCGGACACAACGACCCGCGTAGGCTCGCCGCCAGTGTGCGAATCAATCGTATGTATTTGCCTTGAAGATGTGCCCATCTACACTATCTAACGCGGATGCACCGCTTGCCAAATGCTTCCGCTGTTTCTGTTACTGTACATTGATTGTAGTTTCTGAATGACACGCGTTGGTCTCCATCTTGCCTATCACGAAAATTAGACCCGAACAACTTCGCAGTTACCGCTGGTTCGGCGGCAGCAAGATTCCGGGTTTCAACCATCGCTCCCGCATGAAGCAACTGGGCTATCGCCAGGAGGACTTTGCCGACAAGCCGGTGATCGCAATCATAAACACGTGGAGCGAAATCAACCCATGCCACTACCATTTGCGCGAGAGGGCGGAGGCAGTGAAACGTGGCGTGTGGCAGGCCGGCGGCTTCCCGGTGGAGATCCCTGCTTTCTCCGTCACCGAAACCTACATGAAGCCCAGCCCCATGTTGTACCGGAACCTTCTTGCCATGGAGACGGAAGAAGCTCTTCGCAGTTTACCGGTAGACGGGGCAGTGTTGATGGGTGGTTGCGATAAGACCACACCGGGATTACTGATGGGCGCGATCAGCATGAATATTCCCGCTATATATCTGCCGGCCGGCCCCATGCTGCGCGGTAATTGGAAAGGCCAATCAGTTGGCAGCGGAACAGATGTTCGCAAATTCTGGGCCGAGCGATGCGCGGGCACCATTAGCGAGGAAGATTGGAAGTCGCTGGAAGATGGTATCGCACGGTCGCCGGGCTTTTGCATGACGATGGGGACAGCGTCGACCATGACGGCGCTCAGTGAGGCGTTCGGAATAACGCTGCCAGGCGCGTCGTCGATTCCGGCAGCCGACTCCAATCACCCGCGCATGGCCGTAGCCTGCGGGCAGCGCATTGTCGAGATGGTGTGGGAGGATTTGAAACCTTCGGACATATTTACGATGGATGCTTTTGAGAATGCGATTGCCGTAGACATGGCGATTGGCGGCTCTACTAACGCAATCATCCATGTTGTCGCTTTGGCTGGACGCTGCGGGCTTAAACTCGAACTCCCGAGGTTCGAGCAGATCTCGGAGCAGGTTCCCGTGCTTGCCAATATTCGTCCCTCAGGCGCCTTTTTGATGGAAGACTTCTACTATGCGGGAGGGCTGCGAGCTTTGATGGCCGAGATGCGCGACTTGTTGCATCTTGACAGCGTGACGGTGAACGGACACACGCTTGGAGAAAACATCGGCGGTTCCTCTCCCATCAATTCTGAAGTCATTCGGCCTCGCGCGGACCCACTCGCCTCGACCGGAGGCACGGCGATTCTTTATGGCAACTTAGCTCCGCAGGGTGCTGTGATCAAAACATCGGCCGCAGACCCGCGTCTGTTAAGGCACACAGGCCCGGCTGTCGTGTTCAAGAATTATCAAGACCTGGAAGCACGGATCGACCACGAGGACCTGGAGGTGAGCGAAGATTCGGTTCTGGTGTTGCAGAATGCGGGACCGTTAGGTGGTCCGGGAATGCCGGAATGGGGCATGCTGCCGCTTCCCAAGAAGCTATTGCAAAAAGGCGTGCGCGACATGGTTCGCATTTCTGACGCGCGAATGAGTGGCACGGCTTACGGCACCTGCGTTCTTCACGTTTCTCCCGAAAGCTACATCGGCGGCCCCTTGGCCCTAGTGCAGGACGGCGACCCAATCTCGCTTAATATTGATAGCCGCAGATTGGATTTGCTGGTTCCGGAGCCTGAATTGACGAGCCGCCGCGCGAACTGGATTCGACCTTCTCCGAAGTATGAGCGCGGCTACGGCGCCTTATATCTTGAGCGAGTCACGCAGGCGCACCTCGGTTGTGATTTCGATTTTCTCAACGGGAAGGTGGAGATGCCCGAGCCGGAGATTTACTGATCCGCGACTAGGCTTGAAAGCCTGCGAACCGATGACCCTACCCGATCACCGTCAAAGTCGACGTTCTCAACGAGAGACCTCATAGGCACTTTCGCCACGCGCTAACGCGGCGTTCATATTTTCACACTCACGTTTTGGTAACGGCCACGCTCAGTTTGAACACCCGGGGACGCTGCCGGTTGGATCACATTGATCGGGATGGTTACCTGTGACCGGGTTAGCGATGAGGGTTACCGACCCGCTCGCGGGGTTGGCATTGTAAATTCCGCCGCCCCGCGAGTTGGCGAGCGTGGCGCCCTGGGCCGTGTTGTTCACGACTTTACCGTACTTCAGGGTTGCGATGCCAGTGGAGCTGTTCTCGATGCCCCCGCCCCGCGCTTGGCCAGCCGACGCCCGGGCAATATTGCAGTGGACGACAGTATAGAGAAGTGTCGCCGCTTTACCTGAGATAGCTAGACCGCCGCCCGCCGCATGAGGCCTGGAACTACTATCGCTTCCGTTCGAGCTTGCGGTATTGCCGTAGAGAACGCTACGATAGAGCGACCCCACCTCTCCAGTACCGACAAGATTAATCCCGCCGCCCCGCGCCTTGCCATATACGCTAGTCGCAGTCGCTGTGTTGTTGCGGATCAGGCTGTAGGCCACGCTCATCGAGCCGGCGGCGGCAATGCCACCTCCCTGTACGCCAATTTCAGCCTTGGCGGTGTTATACGACACGACGCTATGGCGAATGATGAGCCGGCCCCCTGGTAGATAAATTGTTGAGTAGATGCCTCCACCGATCGCACTCCGAGGTTCGTATGAGGCCTCGGCTCTGTTTTGCGTAACAGTACTCCAGTTCAGCGTGAGCACACCACCACCTTCATTGGCGATACCCCCGCCAAACGCTAGGACGGAAGTCGCCGTGTTCTTGCTGACGACGCTGTAGTTCAACGTGGCCCTGCCCCCGTTGTAGATCCCTCCGCCATAAGCGGACCCACCGCCCACGCCATTGTCAGCGCTGTCGGCGACATTCGCAGTCACCACGCTGTAATTTAACGTAAGTGTGCCACCAGCACCAACCATTAAACCGCCGCCAGAGGCTTGGGGGTTTTCGAAGGGATCAGTGCCTCTGGGGGTATATGCATAGCCGCCCTTGACCGTGACGGTGTTAAGGATGAGGGTGCCTCCGGAAGCCACGAAAAAGATGCGGAATGTGGGTGTTTCGGCTGCTTGGCTACGTGCAATGGTTGCTCCGTACCCATTGATGGTGATGATGCCGGTGATCTCCGGCAGACCGTTGTAGTTTTGGTATGGGCTAGTTAATGTATAGATGCACCCCGGTGTCAGATTGATCGTGTTCGAACCCAGCGTGTTGTTGGATCTGTTTATGGCAGCTATGACACCACTTGCGCCACCTCCGCTGCCAGAGCACGGAACGGTTAAAGTGACGGCGTGCGCCAGACCGGCCGCTAATAACGCAAGCGCCACTGGGCGTAGCGATTTCAATCCAATTGGGCAGACTCGCCTTTGAACGTGTGACATACATTCTCCTCCTGTTGTGATACTGCCGCCTCAGTTTGAACATCCGGGGACGCTGCCCGTCGGATCACATTGGTCCGGATGGTTGCCGGTTACCTGAGAACTGAATAGGGTAAGTGACCCGCTTACGGGCGTACCGCCGTAGTAGAAGCTTTCCCAATCTGCGTTGTAGATTCCGCCCCCCAGCGAGTTCGTGAGTGTGTCGCCGGCGGCTGTGTTGTTGGCCACTTTACTGTAAGCCAGCGTTGCCGTGCCGCCATTATCGATACCGCCGCCCAGCGCGTAGCCATTTGGCGCGCGCGTAGCATTGCTGTAGATGACGGTGTAAAGAAGCTTCGCCTTGCCCGCAATGCAAGTAGAGCCACCAGCAACCGGCCGGCAACCCGCGATAGCTAAACCTCCACCGGCGGCGATCTCAGGGCCAGCGGACGAGTTCGCGACATTGCCGAAGATTGCGACGTGATACAAGGTTGCGGTCCCTGCAACGTGAATCCCGCCAGCCACGGCAACGCCAGTGGCAGTCGCCGTGTTATTCCGGATCACGTTGTACGCTAAGGACGCGGTACTGCCTACTCCGACTTCGATCCCACCTGCAATGGCTTGAGCGCCTGGAGCGTTCGAGCTCACGGTGTTGTATGACACCATACTGCGTCGCATAATGAGCCTGCCTGCTGCGGAGAAGATACCTCCACCGTCAGCGAAAGCCCCATCAAGGCCGCTGTCCTCCGCAGCTGTGTTGTGGGTCACTGTACTGCACCATAGCGTGAGCTGACCGCTATTGGAGATGCCCCCGCCCTGGGCGCGGCCGTCCTCGGTCCCCGAAGACGCAACGTTCTTGCTCACCAAGCTGTTGTTCAATATCACGATGCCCGAGTTGTCGATGCCTCCGCCTCGGCTAAATCCACCAACTCCGCCAGCCGTACTCACGGTCGAGCGATTTTCAGTGACCACGCTGTGATTTAACGCGAGTTTGCCGCCAGCCTCAACACTGAGGCCGCCTGCCTTACTTACGCATGAGCCAAGATCATCGCCGAGGCAACCATTGGCGGCGAGGCCGCCTTTGACGGTAACGACATTGAGGGTGAGATTGCCGCCGGAAGTCACGGCGAAGATGCGGAACGGGGGTGTCCCCGAAACTTGACTGCGTGCGATCGTTGCCCCATATCCATTGACCGTGATGATCCCGGTG
>JBPCJX010000178.1:0-16407 GCA_051004875.1 Bryobacteraceae bacterium | reverse complement strand
CTGCTGCCGTTCCCATGTAAGCGTGCTCTGCGTGCTGGCCGCACGTACTGATGTGGTCACACCCAGTTTTCGGGATGCTGGGCCACCTTGTACAGCGCAGCGCACGTGCAGCGTGCGTGAGCACGTGGATCACGTGCTGTTACATGCTCACGTGGCCACAAAGGTACCCCATGGGCAGAAGACCAGGCTTCAAGCCTGATAGCCGAAATTGCACTGACGGGCTGCGTACGTAGCATGCGTGGGCTACGTGGATTTCTACGTAGACTGGGGTGCCTCACGTAGCGCTCGTGTTTGCCATGCTTCGAACGATTCCCCCGGGTTCCGGTCTGGACAGCTGCGCACCTTGTATCGAATCGGCACATCGGCGCTTTCAAGGTGCACAACTCGCAGCTCATCCATGCCCACGACGTTGATCGCAGCGCGTAGCTCGGGGCCGTCAAGGTCTTCCCAGATGCCTAACCGGAGCTCTGGGCCGTAACGCATGATGCGGACACCGGCCAGGTTCAGTAGCTGCATAGCCTCTGCGATTCGGGCCAATGTCGGCCTCACCCGTGCGTCGAATACATCGCACGAGGATGCGTGAGCACCCGTGTGCATATCTTGAGGGTCATAGCGCCGGGCGAACTCGATGATATCCGCTTCGCTAACTGCAACCTCAGGCGTGGTGTTGACTTCGCCAACTGCTAAATCCTCGAGAAAGCGGCTTTCGATCATATCTCTCTCAGGGTGCAATACGAACGCAAGCAGAACCAAGTCACTCTTAACTGCAATCGCGCTTTTGGAGTATCTTTGTGGTCCCGTACGCCAGGGCAGCGTAGGTTGATACTGAGAAACAAACGCGCATGATCCCGTAATTACTCGACGAAGGACATTCATATAATGACCCGAGGTGTGTTTTCAAATGCTCAAATTCCTTGCCGCCCTGCTAATACACGCCTTTGCGGCACTCAGCCTCACCGCCCAGCGCGCCGTTCCCATGAACCGGTACGATCGATTTCCGACCGGAGGAAACACGCAGGAAACTGCGCTGAATTCCACGAACGTGAATGCTGCCAGCTTCGGCAAGCTGTACAGCTACTACGTCGATGGAGCTGTTTACGCGCAGCCACTATACGTGCCGGCGGTACGGATTCCGGGACAAAGCACGCACAACGTCCTGTATGTCGCCACCATGAACGACAAACTATACGCCTTTGATGCCGATCGAAGCGGGCCGCCGCTGTGGATGCGCGATTTCACAAATGAGATCGCCGGCGTTACACCCATCCCCATTACTGACATTACGAACAGCAATGACCTGAATCTTGTGGGCAACGCCGGAATTGAGAGTACGCCGGTGATTGACACCTCTGCCGAAGTAATCTACCTAGTCGCCCGCACTAAAGAAAACGGCAAATACGTGCAGCGCTTGCACAAACTGGACATCAAGGGCGGCAAAGATGAGGCGGTGACGGTAGAGGCCAGCGTGAACAGCTCAGCCCGCGACGCGGTCAATGGGGTGCTGCATTTCGATCCAAGAGCAGGCAACCAACGCTCCGCCTTGGCCTTGGTCAAGGGAACGATTGTCATCGCCTGGGCTTCACACGAAGATATTCAGCCGTACCACGGGTGGATTATGACCTACGACGCCCAAACTCTCAAACAGACCGGTGCATTATGCACCACGCCCGACACTGCGGATGGGGGAATTTGGCAATCGGGTAGAGGACCGGCGATCGACGCAAATGGTGGAGTGTATTTTGAAGTGGGCAATGGGGGTTGGGATGGCCACAGAAACTTCGGTACCTCTGTCATCAAACTGAACGTGCGCAACAGTGGCGTGATTGAAGACTATTTCACGCCTTACGATTATGGGGAGCTCAATGATCAAGATGCAGACTTGGGGTCCACCGGGCCGCTGCTCATCCCGGGTACGGACATTCTGGTGTGCGGGAGCAAAAAGGGAATCATTTATCTTCTTGACGCTAACAAGTTGGGCCACATGACCGCGGACAACGACGGAGTGATACAAGCGGTAGAAGTGAACGGAGGGCGCATCATGGCCGGCCCTGCCTATTGGGATGGGCCTGCCGGGCCGATGCTCTTCCTGTGGTGTGAAACCGATGTTCCGAAGGCATTTCGATTCAATGGCCACCTGCTTCAGCCGGCTTCCTACGCAAAGGGAATCGTCGTGTCGCAAGGTTCGCCAGGTGGCGCTCTCACTGTCTCTTCCAATGGGATGAAGTCCGCAACTGGCGTGCTGTGGGCGACGGCTGCCGATGGAAGAAGCGCCGATCACGGAAACGCGCCCGGTGTATTGCACGCCTTTAATGCCGAAACTCTCAAAGAAATCTGGAATAGCGAGCAGCACATGAATCGCGACCGCCTGGGCACTTTGGTGAAATTCGTTCCACCACTGGTGGCCGCCGGAAAAGTATACGTGCCCAACTACGACAACGCAGTGAACGTGTATGGTGTGTCGCCAGTGTCGGCGGCATTCTAGCTATCGCCTATGATGTCGCTCGCCCAAAAAAACGCCGCAAAGTAGTATCGATCACGAGCGGCTTTCGGCAGGCCTCGACGCTGTCACCAAAGTTTTTGGGCCGGTAATTGCTGATTCGAACACTCTCACTTGAGATTCTGCTTGAGCGAGAGTTGTCATCACATTATCGGAGCACTCGGGGCCTGAACGTTGTTTCAGCTTATCGAGTTGCGGGCCGGAGTTCCAAAATCCGACGGCGATTCTCAGCTCAGGTAATCTTTGCCGGGCTCGTCTGCAAACAGAGCGCGCGTGAGCAGCCGTAAACGGGGGCAAGGCTGAAACAAACAACACGTCCGGTTTCGCCTTCGTAAGGCGATCAAGCATTTCTTCTATTGGGCCGAGAGGGATGGTTTCGGCGCTATAGCCCGATCGCTGCAAAACTTGCGCAAGCATGCGGCTGACAAGCTCGTCTGCCTCGTCTCTCGCCGGCAAACAATAAACGGAAAAGGGCGAGGTGGACCGGCTTATCGGTTCTCGCACAATGGCGGGAGACTCGGAGCCTTCACCAAGGTCTTCAATCAGTTCTCTCGTACTTTGGTAGATAAATCTCTCCCTCTCCTCGTCGAGCCTGTTGCGGTGACGGTCCTGCTCGGCTAGCGATAGTGCGGGGATGAGCACTGAATCGCAGACCTCTCCTAAGCTTTTTTCCTTCAGATGTTCGTCTATGATTTCTCTTGCCTCATCCTCGTCCATGGCAAGTAATCTCTGGTAATAGTGCGCTTCTGGGGAGAGCACCGGCTCATCGCCGAGAACAACGTAAAGAAATTCGAGTTGTGGAACATGGCGCCCCAGAACAGCCAAGCAGACGGTCAAAGGGGTTGAGCGCACTAAGCCAATCGGCCCCCACAAGAGGGTCCAAAAAGCTGCTGATACGAGAATGGCCAGCGATGAAATTCCTGTGCGCGTGGAATACAACCACGGTTCGACTATGCATGAGGTTATCCCCTCAATGGCGGCGAAGGTCCCCAAAGTGAACAGGGGCTTGGTCCAGTCATCGAAAACTGCCAAAGCCAGAAGTAAAGGACAGGCACCCGCAGTGAGAGTACCTACATATGGGATGAATCGTAAGAGAGCTCCGCACACTCCCCAAAATGGGCATAAGGCACGCCAATCCAATACAGCCCCAAACCTAGCAGCGTGCCAAAAGTGCCATTGACAAGAGACTGGGTCAACAGATACCGGCTGACGCGCTCGGCAGCATCGTCGAGCGCCGTTGTCACCGCCACTAAATGGCCCTGCCCCAACAGTCGCACCAGCCGATTCCGGAGGTCGCCACGATTGATGAGCATGAAGAGCGCTAAGATTACTACCGCGATCATTTTGGCGAAAAAACGTGCCAGCGACGTGCTCACGAGTCCGAGCGACTCTAATGTACTCGTGTGATGCGGAACAACCTCAACTGGGACGGGAGTAGTAGGCTGCGCCTCATGGGCGGTGCGCTTTGCATTCGGCCTCTGTTCAGAAACAGACTTCTGTTTCTCCGCTGCTGAACTGCTCGGCGACAGCTCCGTCGTAATTTGCTGTATGCTGGCCGCCGCCTTTGCGAGACCTGAACCCGCCGGATTACGTATCGCTTCGAGCTTTTTGATAATGTTTTGCTGGTAATGAGGCACTTCGCCGATAATACTCGAAAGTTGCGTGGCGCCCACCCAAAGCATTCCGCCCGCTGTGCAGAATGCAACCGTCAGGACGATCAAAACTGAAAGCACACGGCCGAGCTTCAACTTCTCCAGCCATGTGACGGGCCGTGTAAGAAGGAAACTCATCAGAAGCGCTAAGGCGAACGGGATTACGAGCTCTTGGCCGAGATATAGCGTAGCAATTGCGGTCGCAATCGTTATGAACGGCAAGAACGGCCATGTTTCTAAACCTCGCTTCGAACGCGTCGTCACGAGCCTCCCGATGGTCCGTCTTCATTATCTTAGGAGGACCATCACAGAGCGATGAACACAGCGATAGGATTGTCCCGATACACCGCGTTTATTTCTGGGAACAGTGCAGGACATCACGTAAATTACCCGTATGCGTAGTTTTGCGCTGGGCCATACGAACGTCGATTTTGTCCGGGCTTGATCCTTGCATTGGGATGCGCTGGCGTTGCGCAAGCACTTCGCATCCCGGATGTTCGGCTAAGGGCGAGCAGTAGGTGATTTCGCTTGAGACGCAGAAGGCGACGGGCGCATGTTGCGGATAGCGGCGATCCGCCAGCCCTCGGGCCCTCGGGTGAGCAGAAAGGTTGTCCACATCTTTCTGTCTTCTCCACCGGCAAGACCTGTGAGTTCGTACGGTCCATCCGCAAGAGCTACACTCGGCGCAAGCAGTCGGATGGTTTGGATCGTGATGGTTCGGTGGCCGCCAGTCGAATTTGAACTGGCGAGCGTGCCGCGTACGACTGCATCACGTCCTCGGCGCCACTCGCCCGATGAGACGAGTTGGTCGGCATCAGGAGTAAAGAGTTTCGCGACCGCTTCACGATCGCGATGTTCTCGGGCATCGACATACCTGCTGACAAGCTCCCGAATGGCTGACTGTTCAGGCGAGTTCGCCTTTTGGGCAGCAAGCAGCAGGGGAATGAACGGGACAAGAAGGGAGCGGAAGCACAGTCGAAGCATGTGCCCATATTCCGATATTGATAGGTTGGCAATCTAGGGGGTAAATGAAGACAAGCCGGCGGGAATTCTTGGAAAAGCGTGGTAACGACGGGAATTGCATTTGCATACAGAGCGACAGCGCAGGGCGGAACGACGCCCTTCCGACCAGAACGCTGGGCAAAACAGGAGCGCAGGTCTCGATTCTAGCCATGGGCGCGGGAAGCCGCTTTCTGATGTACAAGGATGAAGAGGAAGCGTTAGAGGCTGCGAAGAAAGCCCTTGATCTCGGCATCACGTATATCGATTCGTCTGATGACTATGGGCAAAACCATCTGAGCGAGCGACGGATCGGAAAGGCGCTGAAAGGACGCCGCAAAGAGGTTTTCCTTGCAACGAAACTCAGCAACCGGAACGGCGCGGAGAGCGGGCGCGTGGTCGAGGACAGCCTACGGGCGCTCCAGGTGGACCAGGTCGACCTAATTCATATTCATTCGCTTACCACCGAAAGCGAACTAGCGCGCATTGAGGCGAAAGGGGGCGTGTTGGAACAACTGATGAAGCTTCGCGATGAGAAGCTGATGCGGTTTGTCGGTATCGCCAGCCATACAGATCCGACAGTGCTTCGCTTGGCTCGAGAGCGGCACGATTTCAACTGCACTCACCGGAATGAAAAGCGGGAAGAGCGGTTTGGTTCCGAATTCCCATATGACGACAAGCTTCGAAAGTACCGCATTGCGCGTAACTCACCGCAAGAACGTGGGTGTCATTGCAATGAAGGTGTTTGCGGAGGAAGCACTCTGGAAGCATGCCGAACCGGAGAAACTGCTGCGATACTCGCTTTCACTTCCAGTAGCGACCGCGGTTGTGGGAATGCCGAAGCTCGAGTACATTACTCAAAACAGACAGTTCGCGAAGAACTTCCGACCGCTTTCGAGAAGTGAAGTGGAGCAGATCTCGGGTGGCTCGCTGCCACGAAAAAGGCAGAGCTGGACCAATTCTTCAGTACGCACGTCGACGCATAACTCACTCGCTAGACTTGGACTTTGTTCACTGAATAGGCGGAATGCCGTCCGATGCTCGCCTTAACCTGGGTTGCGACAGGATCTCCATTAACTCGTCGTAACCGTCATCTTCCTTTTCAGCTACCAAGAGCGTGCGACTGGATGGGGTCAACCCGAACTCCCGAACGAGAGCGTTGACGATATGCATCTGATTCCGGATGATTCCCAGCAGCGGATTCTGCTGAATGTAGCCATTAGGCGTCTTGAAGAGAATCCCGCCCTTGTTCAGATGTTTCTGAGCGTCGATCAGCGTGCTGTAGGCTTGGCAGAGATTGCCAAGAGCAATGTAATCGGCCTCGGTGAGAACCTTCATCGCGAGAAGAATTTCCGAGAGCCGCGCCCATTCTTTCTTCGCTACCGCGTCGAGGTGATCCGGACAGTGAGGGACACCCGGCAATGGCTGGGGCTCGTGCTCATTCAGCTTGCGCTTGCCGGGGTTGCCTTCCGCTTTCTTGAGCGCAGTCGGTTTGGGAGCTGGTCCGCGTTGCATCAAGCAAGCTCCGCTTTCTTTCGATTCAATTCAAGTTGCGCGAATGTACTTCCGTCCTCGAGATGCGCGATGTTCCCGGTGAAGTCCTGCCACCGCTTCACGATCACGTCGCAGTACTTGGGATCGAGCTCCATAAGACGAGCCGAGCGACCCATCTTTTCACACCCGATCATCGTCGATCCGGAGCCACCGAACAAATCCAGAACAACGTCGCCTGCCTTGCTGCTGTTCATCAGCGCCCGCTCGATCAACTCCACCAGCTTCATCGTCGGATGAAGGCGATTCGCAGCAGGCTTCTTTTCCTGCCATAACGTCGATTGCGATTTGTCTCCGTACCAGGGATCGCTCTGTCCCGTGCGGTGGCAATAGAAGATCGGCTCGTGCTGGAACTTGTAGCGACCGAAACCCCAGGCGAAGGTATTCTTCGCCCAAATGATCTGGCAACGGACTTCGAAGTCCGAAGACTCGAGCGCTACCTGGAACTCCCGCTGCCAGGAGGACGGATGGCAAACGTACATCGAACCGCCCGGCTTTACCGCCCATACGTAGGACGAGAACACGGAAGCCAGGAAGTTCTGGAACTGCGGGGGCGTCATCTTGTCGCCCTGGATCTTCAGCTTCTCCTCCGTGTAACCCTCATAGTCGACGTTGTAGGGCGGATCGGTAAACACCAGGTCGGCCTTCTGCCCTTGCATCAAGCGTTCGACATCATTCATCGACGTCGAATCTCCGCACAGCAACCGATGGTTTGCCGAGCATCCACAGATCACCCGGCTCGGTGAGCGCGAACTCCTCAACCGCAGGCGCCTCATCGTCATCGATCAAACCCTGGATCGGCTCGACGGTATACGCTGCGATTTCATCGGGATCGAAACACGTCAGCGCCAAATCAAAATCCTGGACCATGAGATCCTTTAACTCTTCACAAAGGCGTTCAGAATCCCATTCCGTTTCCTGGTTGGTTCGGTTATCTGCCAATCGATAGGCCCGGACCTCGGCGGGCGTTAAGTTGGCGGAGCAGTGCACGGGAACAAGCTCCAGACCGAGCTTCTTCGCTCCCAGTAACCGTGCATGGCCGACAACGATCACGCCTTATCCACCACGATGGGCTGCCGGAATCCGAACGCTTGAATGCTCGATGCCACCTTTTCGATCGCCTGATCGCTGATTTTACGGGCGTTCTTCGGATACGGCACGGGCTTGTCGACCGGCCAAATTTCAATTTTCATAGGATTCGATTTCACTTTCAGACCCCCTACCCCAAACTTGCGGACGTTCACACGAATGCGCACTACGGTCACGCGAGAGGGTTGGTAGAGATTTGACCCGCCCCGGCCCGAGGGTCGTCGAAGCTGGGTCACTCCGATGATTGTTAACTCAAAGATCAGCTGAAAACAGTGTTTCCCGAAAATGTTCTGGACGGGCCAGCCGATCGTTATTCTTCCCGAAGCGCAACTACCGGTTCCACCCTAGAGGCACGCAGCGCGGGAAGGAAGCTGGCCGCCAAGGCGACAATCGCCAAAAGAGAAATTGCGAACGTAATGCTTGCGGGATCTGTTGGACGTAACCCGTACAGCAACGCGCTTGCGGTTTGAGCAGTCGCTACCGCGAGGGCGGTTCCGATGAACAATCCTGCCAGGAGCAGTATGGCTGCTTCTTTCACCACTAGGTGGATTATCTTGGTTCGATTCGCTCCGAGCGCGATGCGTATTCCTATCTCATTGCGGCGGCGCGCAACCATGTAAGATACGACGCCATAGAGACCAACTGTGGCGAGGATAGCGGCGAGAAACCCAAAGAAGCCGGACAGGGTCGCCATGAGCCGCTCTCGTAGAAGGGAGTCCCGAATCTGCGTTTTGAAGATCTGAAATTGAAGTGAGATTCCGGCGTTCTGGTGCAAAACAGTCTTCCTCACCTCTGACATCAAGAGACCGACCGGAGCTGTCGATCGTACGATGATGTTAGTTCCGAGTCCAGGTTCCTTGTTTTGAGTCTCCGCAACGAATACCAGTGGCTGAAACTCATCACGCAGACTCTGGTATTTCGAGTTCTTGGCCAAGCCGATTATCTGATAAACATGCTGGTCCTCTCCCGGTCCAGCGAGAACGCGGAACTGCTTACCAAGCGGATTCGCTTTGCCCAGAAATTTGCTGCAAAACTCCTCGTTTACAATGGCGACCTCCGGAGAGGAGGGCGCGTCGCGACCATCAAAGTCACGGCCTGCAATCAGCGGCGTACCCATGGCGAAAATATCCTGCACTCACGCGATCAAACCACGGTAGGAGGCGTTTCCCCGCGCTTTGGCCAAGAATCTCGATCGAGTCATTCCAGCCGTCGCCGCTAACCTGCACGATCGATGCCGTGGCCGCCTGCTCCACGCCAGGCGTACTTCGCACGTGGTCCAAGAGTTCCCGGTAAAGCACTGCGCGCCGTGCCGGAGAGAAACGAAGCCGAGAAATATCGATGCTGGTAATGAGCAAGCCATCTTCGCGGAATCCCGCATCGAGCGTCAGCAAGTTCCGCAGACTGCGCACGAACAGGAGAGCGCCGACCAAAAGCACGAGCGAAAGTGCAATCTGGGTGACCACCAGTGCGCGGCCAAGGCCAAACCGTCGACGGTCGGCCGTAAGACCACGCCCGGAAGCTTTCATCGCAGAAGCAGGAGCGGTTCGCGTTGCCCGCAAAGCGGGCGTCAGACCGGAAAGAATGCAGGTCAGAATCGCTACCGCAGCAGTAAAACCAAGCAGGCGCAAGTCTGGGGTAAGCTCAACAAACAAGGGATTATCGCCCGTGGTCAAGAAAGAGACTAGATAGCGGCTGAGCAACTGTGCGATCAAGACGCCCATCACTGTTCCGACGATCGTTACAAACAGGGTCTCAGTGAGCAACTGGCGAATGAGACGTCCACGAGTTGCGCCGATCGCCAGGCGAACAGCCATCTCGCGTTCACGCGTACTCGCACGAGCGAGCATCAGATTCGCCAGATTTGAGCAGGCAATCAGTAGAACCAGAGCGGCCAGTCCCAACAACAGCAAGAGGGGCTCTTCATACCTTTGGCGTAACGAAGATACGCCCGAGCCCGCCGCCACGGCGGTCAATTTGTATGCCGTGTAGTATTTAACAGCGTCGGGTCGATAGTTCGGAGGTACAGTGTTTCCGAACACCTCGCCGGAGATTGCATTGACCTGCGAGGACGCCCGGTTGATGGTCCAGCCGGGCTTGAGACGTCCAATTATGGCAAGCCACCAATGATTCCGCTTTGCCATGTGGCTGTTCTCGCGACTGATTATGGGTTCGCCGCAAACCGGAACGGCGACATCGAAATTGCGGCCAACTTCCACGCCAAAGAAGTTCGCCGGTGTGACTCCGAGGATGTTCAGTCGATTTCCGTCCAGTGAAACCTTCTTCCCGAGCACTTCGGGATCGCCACCAAAGTGACTCTGCCAGAAGGCGTAACTGATGACCGCGCCGGGCGAGCCGCAGCCGCGGCGATCGTCCTCAGCGGAGATCAAGCGGCCGAGCAACGGCTGGACGCCCAGGGTTCGGAAAAACTCGCCGCTAACCCAAAGGCCTTCAGCAAAGCGAACCTCGCCTCGCTCAGATAAATTGAAGCGAGTGTCTCCCCAGGCGAAGATGCTTGACAACGCCTGCTGCTGATCGCGAATCTGCTCCCACTGCGCATACGTAAAGTGCGGACGACGGTCGGAGAAATTGCCAGAGCAGCAATGCTCGTTTTTGGCGATCTGTAACTCGGCGAGCTGTTCTGGATGCAAAACGGGTAGCATGCGCAACCGCACCGCATCGAGCAGTTGAAAGATAGCCGTATTTGCGCCGATGCCCAGTGCGAGCGACAGAGTGGCAACGGCGAAAAAGCCCCTGTTCAGCCGCAGCAGCCGTGCGCCATAGTGAAGATCCTGCCAAGCGCCTTCGAGCAGACCAAGCGTACTCATCTTCCCCAAGTTCTCCTTTTTACTGCCTTCGGTTCCCCGGAGTCATATCGCCTTCGCTACCTTCTTCAGCGACAAGTGTCTCAGTTGCATCTGAAAAGCCAAACGCGAACGAAGCTTAAATGATTGATTGCAGGAATACAAGCGCACATCGAAGATAGCGGTTACCGGGTCCCACCTGTTCGCATTCAGAGGGGTAGAGTTCGCAGGCGAACAATATCACGGAATCAAGTCTTCCTGTCCGTCAAGCAGATTACAGGCGGTGCCCTACTTTCGCACGCTCACCGGAACCGCGCGAAACACGAGTCGGCGCTCGTAATCAACCTCAGCCGCTAATTCGTTGTTGGTCAGACCGTGCGCGCTGGCGACTGAAATGCGCGGTAGTCGGGTAAGCACCCAGCCATGTCGACCGCTGAAGTAGCTGTAGTGAGTTCCCGACTAAGGCCGTGTTCGGCTTGGGATGCTGCTGCCTCCGCAAAACTGCGCGCACAACACCTCACCGTTCTTTGTGCGCTGCAGGACCGCAGCCTTGCGCGATTCAAGGTACAGCACCGTCTTGAGCGAGTGATTGCGCCTCCGCAAGCCATCCGCACCATACGTCGGAATGCCCGGCATTTTGAATTTAAGAGAAAGGACTGAAACGCCAGTCTGGAACTGCGGCCGGAAACTTAGCAGGGCCAGCTATTGCCAACCCGCAGTCCGATGGATTTGAGCCGCCCGGTGCACGGCTGTGAATGCTACAAGCATGCAGACCTCAAAGGCGGTAACTGCATACATGACCATGCCCTCGAATCGTTCTTACCTTTATCTTCACATAATTCGGCGGTCTGTGCGCTGGTGACGAACCAATGGCGGGGGTGATAAGGGCGAATCAGTCCTAATCCGCTGGAGGGGCCCCAAATCTGTTCACACCCCAACAAACCGCGCCAGATCGGCTCAGGCCGCCGTGTGTACGCTCACGAAGGAGATTACACGCCCGTCATGGAGCCGCTGCTTGTGGCGATTGAAAAAGGGCGACATCGTGGTCGCCTAACTGGGGCCGCCGAACCGATGCGCTTCTCTATCTGCTTCGCTCACCGACAAAATGTACGCCTAAGCGGAGTGCAGTTCTCGGTGATAATGAGGGCCATATGCCAACAAATGCCGGCTGGGCCTCCTTCGTTCGCCTGGGGCTGTCCTCAATACTGTTCGTCACAGGGCGTGCGAACGCCCAGACTACGCCTCTTTACCCAAACTACCCGAGCAAAACGCCGTCGACCTTCCGAGCCCCGACCTCCGGCATGGACTTTGAGCGCCGTGAAGTCTCGATACCGATGCGCGACCACGTAAAGCTTCATACCGTGATCCTTGTGCCGAAAGCGGCGAAGAACGCGGGTATCCTGCTGACGCGCACGCCGTACAATGCGAACAAATTGACTATGAACACGCCGAGCGTGCATCTGGGCACAAGCCTCTGGGGCTATGACAATGCCACAGAGACCATACAAGCCGGTCACTACATCCGCGTCGTGCAGGACATTCGCGGCAAGTACGGCAGTGAGGGCGATTATGTTATGAATCGGCCTGTTCACGGTTCACTGAATCCGACGCCGGTAGACGAATCGACCGACACCTACGACACAATTGACTGGCTTGTGAAGAACGTCCCCGAGTCGAATGGCAAAGTGGGAGTGCTGGGCATCTCCTACGATGGCTTCTTGTCGCTGATGCCGCTGGTTCATCCGCATCCAGCGCTGAAGTGCGTTGTCCCAATGAACCCGATGGTTGATGGGTGGCGCGGAGACGACTGGTTTTACAACGGCGCGTTTCGCCAGCAGGGGATGCCCTACATCTACGAGCAGACGGCAACCCGCAGTAATGATGCCCATTGGCTGAGCAACCACTTCGACGACTACGACACTTACATGAGCGCGGTGTCTGCGGGGGCGTTAGGCGAACAGCGCAATATGGATCAGATCGGGTTCTGGAGGAAGGTGATTGCGCATCCGTCCTACGACAGTTTCTGGAGCGAGCAGGCGGTGGACAGAGCGCTGGCACAAGAACCGCTTACTGTTCCAACGATGCTGGTACACAGTCTTTGGGACCAGGAAGACATCTATGGTGCTCCTGCAGTTTACGAGGTGTTGGCGCCGAAGGACCGGGGGCACGACAAGCTGTTTCTTGTGATCGGTCCATGGCATCACGGGCAAGAGATCGAGGAAGCGGACTCGCTTGGCCCGATCAAGTTTCGCAGCGACACGGGACTTTACTTCCGCGAACAGATCCTGGCGCCCTTTGTTGCGCATTACCTGCAGACTGAAGCTCCCGCGATGGATCTCGCCCCGGTGCAAGCCTTTGCTACCGGGACGAATAGCTGGCTGCGGCTTAACACGTGGCCTTCGGGATGCCCGATCGGATGCGATCCGAAGCCGACACCGCTTTACCTTGCGTCCGGTGCAAAGCTCGCGTTTACGAAGCCGTCGGGTGTCGAGGATTTCGAGGAGTACGACTCCGATCCGGCAAAGCCGGTACCGTTTCGGACACGTCCGAATCAGCCTATCGGGTACACGGCGAATCTTTCCTGGGTGCGTTGGTTGGTCGACGATCAGCGCGAGTTTTCCGGGCGACCAGACGTCCTCACGTTCAAGACAGATGTGCTGACAGCGCCGCTAAAGATTAGCGGAGAACCCATTGCGAATCTGGTAGCTTCGACGAGCGGCACCGATAGCGACTGGGTAGTGAACTAATTGACGTGTACCCGGATGAAGTGCCAGGCCAGCCTGAGCTCGGCGGGTATCAGCTTGCGGTTTCAATGGACATTTTCCGCGGCCGCTATCGGCAGAGCCTTTCGCACCCTGAAGCTATCACGGCCAATGTTCCGCTGCTGTACAAATTTGCGCTTCCGACGGCGAACCACGTCTTCCTGCCCGGTCACCGGATCATGGTGCAGGTGCAGTCAAGCTGGTTCCCCTTGTACGATCGGAATCCGCAGACCTTTGTGCCTAACATCTTCTTCGCGCACGCAGCGGATTACAAGAAGGCCACTCAACGGGTGTACCACACGCCCGAGCATGCCAGTTTTGTAGAGCTGCCCGTCGTGACGAACGAACCTTGACAGAACAATGCGGGGTGCTGAGGTCACGCGTACCGATAGTGGTTATGGCTATCCGAGGGCGAGTCGAACAATGGCGTCAACATGAATGCTTGCGCAGCCGATCAGCGGGAATTCGGACGTTTGCTGATCGTAGATCAATGCAAGATCGGTGCCGCCCAGCCATGATGGCTTGAGCGCCGTGCTCGTTGAGCAGCCGCCGGCTAACCTTATTTGAAGACTCATCGTTGAGCTTCAGTCACAACGCCGGAGGCGGCCATCGTGACGTAGGCGTAATATACATCCATCAGGTCTTGTCCGCAGGGCGGGATGATGACCGCAGTCGTTACACCTCCATATAAGCGTATTTCAATCACAGTTGGGGTGTCAATCCGCATTCTTCCATCACGAAGTCTTCGAACGATCGACATCGCGCACCGTAAGCTGAGGCATGGCCGACGCACAGTATTGGATTGATCAATTGAAACTCAAGCCACATCCCGAAGGCGGCTTCTTCCGCGAGAGTTACCGGTCGTCGGTCGTGATCCCGGAACCGGCTCTGCCCACTACTTTCCGGGGACCTCGCAGGGCTTGTACGGCGATCTACTTTCTATTGGAAGGTGAACATTTTTCCGCGCTGCACCGCCTGACGTCCGACGAGGTATGGCATTTCTATGCCGGCTCACCGTTGCTCGTTCATAGTATCGATGGGAACGGCAATTACAGCGTGATCAGATTGGGGCAGAACGCCGAAGCCGACGAACAGTTTCAGTGTGTAATGCCTGGGGGGCACTGGTTTGGCTCCTGTCTGGAATGGCCACATACGTATGCGCTCGTCGGTTGCACGGTTGCGCCAGGTTTTGATTTCAGAGATTTCGAGATGGCGCGGCGGCCCGACCTTCTCGCTCGATACCCGCAACACAAAGATGTCATCCACAAGCTAACTCGACCGCAGTGATCCCAAAAGTGGATCTACTATTTGCGACTCTAAAGGGGACGAGCAGTCCGTTTCTGTCCGGCCAACTTCCCGGCAGGCGCCTCATCCAATCAGAGATACGCCCTTGACAGATGCGCTGAACCCTTCTCGCTCAGGCCTACGAAAGAGACCAGCAGAGTCAAAAAGTGAATCAATACATTGCGGCAAGCGATGTTAGCCACTTGCTCGAGCTTTTGCTTGCAGTCTGGAAGACTTTATGGCCAACAGTATTTGAACGTATGACCCGCGCGCTAGGATATCGTGAGTATCTGTGGGCCTTAGCGCAGATCTTGCAATCCTGCACCGGGAACAGCGGGTACTTGACGAACAATCGGCATCGAAGAGGGTTGCCGACTTCGCGACATGGCGATCGCCCAAAGTGCGCCAGTGGTGATCGACATACGGCGATTCGGGCAGCTACTGTTCTTATGCGCAATGGTTCTATTCAATTATGAGCAGTCGGAGAATTACGCTGGTAACTGGCGCAGGCTCGGGCATCGGCCGCGCGGTCGCGCTGGCCTTTCAGTCAGCCGGTTATTCCGTTGTACTGGCCGGGCGGCGCGGGGCAGAACTCGAACGAACGTCCGCGCAAGCGAATCGCGCCGGAGGTGAGATGCTGAGCGTACCGACCGATGTCACCGACCCGGCCGCAGTTCGAAGTCTATTCGCCAAGACTAAAGAGATCTTCGGCCGTTTAGATGTATTGTTCAACAACGCTGGAATTAGCGGCCCGGCGGAGCCCGTCGAAGATGTTTCGGTCGAGCAATGGAATGCGGTCGTCGCGGTCAATTTGACAGGCGCGTTTCTCTGCGCACAGCGGGCCATCTTCTTGATGAAAGCTCAAGATCCACGTGGCGGCCGCATCATCAATAACGGCTCTATCTCCGCGCATGCGCCTCGGCCAAACTCCGCTCCTTATACGGCCACCAAACACGCGATCACCGGACTTACGAAATCGATCTCGCTGGACTGCCGCAAATACGACATCGCCTGCGGACAGATCGATATAGGCAATGCCGCCACGGAAATGAGCGAGCGAATGAAGGCCGGAGTCCCACAAGCCAACGGCACTGTGCTGCCTGAGCCTCGAATGGACGTTTGCCATGTAGCCGACGCCGTCCTCTACATGGCCAACCTCCCGCTCGAGGCCAACGTCCAATTCATGACCGTGATGGCCACCACTATGCCCTATATCGGTCGCGGGTAGTAGCTCGGCCCTTCCATGGCACGGGCGCCTTTGTTATTGTTTCCTTGCTACTAACCCCGGTACGACCACCACAGTCAGGTTACGCCGAGCGTAATAGGCGTTGATCGCGTGAGCAGCGCTCCCAAATGGGTTAGAACAAAAAGAGGCTCAATGTGGCTGCCATGTCCATTGCGGCGCGACATCATGCCCACGTTCTTCCCTGCGCCCCCTAGCAGATTGGATTCGGCAGCGCACTTGTGACGACAGCTACGAGGCATAGCGATGCCTTTGCTATCGCAGCATCAGAAATATGCAATGAACGGACAGGCTGATTCGCTGCGCATAAGCTTCCAGAACGTTGTGTCTCGATGCCATCTTACTTGCAAGAGAATGGTTATTTCGGTTGCAGTAGCGAGAGGCCATTTGCGTTGTTCCTTCTGGTCAGTTGCGGGCCCGCATACTTCACGATCGTTACTTCTGCGAGATATAGAACGCGGCAACCTTTCTCTAGGTGCCCGCCAAAGGCGGGCTTATCGCGACTTGAAAGCGTTATATGGATGTGCGG
>JBPCJX010000177.1:0-49125 GCA_051004875.1 Bryobacteraceae bacterium | reverse complement strand
GTCAATGATCATATCGGTATCGAACCTGGTTCGGCGACAATTAGCGGACTTCCCGTTCCGATATCCGAGGTTGTCAGTTTCCGGGTGGCCGAGAATCCAAGAACAATCCGGAAACCGTGGAGTGTTTATCTGCTATGCGACGGACAAATGCGGTTTTGATAAGAACATCATCAAGCAGCGAGTCACTTTCACCTGCAACCTTCGCAAGCAGAAGCTGAACACGAAGGTCCTTTTGTGAACTAAGCAAAGGCGGCAGGGTCCGTTTCCCACAAAGCCCAGCCGTTTGGTCCGAAACGCAGCGCGAAAATGCTGGATTTGCGGAACTCACACCAGTGGAGCGCCGGATCCTGCGACTGATCGGCGCCAGCAAATCGAGCAAAGAATTGCGGCAATTCTCGGCTTGAACTTCCGAAGGATTGAGAATCGTCGCACCGCGATACTCAACGTCCGGCGTGCCGGAACAACAGCCGCCAGTATAGCTGCTGCGCCCAAAATTAACAGCACGCTTGCAATGATAGTCGGATCTTCGACCGATGCGCTCACTGAGAGGAATGAGCGGAGCGGTCGCACGCCTACGGACGCTATTACCCATCCGACGCTATTGCCAATGCAATGACCACCCCGATGCCGACCATGGCTGAGGTGTGATACAGGACCGTGCTGAGCACCTGAGTTCGACAGGCACCCAAGGCAACTCGGATGCCGATCTCACGTGTGCGTTGTGCGACTGCATACGCAAGGAGTCGAATGGGAGAGCATTGAATACACGTGCGCGGTTGTGTTTATAAACATTGTCTCGATCGCTTTGCTCAATTTAGCCTTTATGAGAGGCCGGAAGACAGAATCTCCATTCAGGTCCAACCTGTTGTTGCACTGGACTCTTTTCGCGTGGCTTGCGTGGGCTGCATTTCCATATTTGCGCGAGCTGCCATATTTTCCCTCTCAGTCGGACGTGAAACGAACTGGACTCACCGATCGATTCGAATGAAGACTCCGTTGCCTTCGAGGGCCAAGTTGTCGATCCTCAGTTCGGGTGTGCCGCCGAACATGAACTTAACCGCTCGAGTGCCAATACCCTGCTCGGCTTCGAAGCGGTAGAGGAAGGTATCTGCGTCCCAGTGCGTGAGGGTGTACAACGTGCCTTTTGCAGGCAAGCGCATCCATAGCAAGCCACGATGTTCGCTGATTTCCACTTTGCCGTAGTAGTCGTTACAGTAGGTTCCAACGTAGGCCGAGAGTGGTTTGCTGGGAGTAGGAGAAGCCGGGGGAGTCAGCTTAGCATAGTTCGGATTCGTATCTGAATTGTTCTCTGATTCGATCAGGTTTCGGAAGTAGTCGGAGAACAACGCGAGCCAATCCCGGCTCGGCTTCCCTTGCTGATAGAGATCGAAAAACGTATAAGTAACCGCTTCCGCTAGCCCGGTCGGCGTCGCGTTCGTCAGCACGATAATTCCGAGTTGCTCCGAGGGGGAGAATCTCACTGCCGTGCCTGTCCCGAGAAAGAAAGCACCGCTATGGCTGAGGATCACGTTGTGGTGGCGGTCGTAGTTTACGTCCCAGCCCAGTCCGTAATAGGCATTTCCTCCATTAACACGATCAGGGCCGGTAACGATTTGCGGGGAGTGGGTCTGTTTCAAGGCGTCCGCGCTGACGATTTGCTCGCCATCGAACGTGCCGCCCCTCAATTGCAGGCGCAGCCATTGCGCGAGATCCCGCACGGAGGAACTGGCACCTCCGGCCGGCGCTTCCGCATCTGGATTCCGTTTGTACCGCGCCACAGGTTTTCCGTCGACGAAGACGTGGATTGCTGCTTTATTTTCGGAGTTTTCGAAATCGGAATAGCGATAGCTGGTTGACGTCATTCCCAAGGGCTCAAAAAGCCGCTCATGGGCGAGCACCTCCCACCGTTTTCGCACGTGTTTCGCAGCGGCAATTGCGCCCTCCGTGTATCCGAAGTTGCTGTACTGGAAGGTCTTGCGAAATGTGCCCGGCAGAGGCAGCAGGCGCATTTTATGTAGTATCTCGGGGCGCGAAAACCCGAGATCTTCGAGCACGTCTCCTGCGGAGGTTGGCAAACCACTACGATGAGAAAGCAGGTCGCGTATCGTCACTTGCTCCGTCACATTCTGGTCGGATAACTTGAACTCCGGATCGAGGTCGATGATTCTGTCGTCCCAATCGACCTCGTGATCGCCAACCAGGGCAGCGACTACTGTCGACGCGATCGGTTTCGATACTGACGCCAGGTGAAAAACCGTCTCCGGATCGACTAACACCCGAGAGCCGGCTCTACGAACGCCGAAACCCTTCAGGTAAACGATCTTGTCGTGATAAACGACTACGACTGCGACCCCGGGCACTTGCGTCTTCTGCATGCCGTCCAGAACAAAAGTTTCGATCTGCTGTAACAATGGGCCGATTGGCTTCTCGCGATCGGTTGCGCCCGCAATTTGCGGATGCATCTGAAGAAGGGGAATCGAAGTCAATAAGGCAAGAACGAGCTTGCTTGGAGAAAGTATCATGGCTGACTGTCCTTATGTATTCTAAATTCTAAATCAGCCCACCGCGAGATTCACCAGCCGAAGACAGCAGCCCTAGTCGGAATACGGCTGTGCATCTCGTAAACTCTATCTAATTGAGAACTTGGGAGTTCCGTCAGGTTCGGGAGTACTCGCCTCGATGAATCTTATATGTGTTCGTGGTACTGGTATGTGTTCGTGGTACTGGCTCATCACCCGCGATCACGGCGCATCCGACTGCCGACTGGGTCCCTCATAAATGCTGCAGGCCTTTCCCTGGGATAGTGCACCTCGCTACCTATTGCGAGGTCGGCATCGCATCTTCGGATCCGTGTTCGTTCAGCAACTCGAAGTCATGGGTATTGAACAGGTGTTATCGGCACCTGCATCGCCTTGGCAGCGCGCCTATGTGGAACGGGTGATTGGAACCATTCGCCGGGAGTGCTTGGATCATGTGATCCTCTTGAATCAGCACAGCCTGTCGCGTCATGTTCGGCAACTTCTCGAGTATTATCACCAGAGCCGCTGCGACCTATCGCTTGCGAAAGATGCGCCAGATACCGGACCTCCCAATTACCAGAACAGGGAACGTGTAGTGAGCTTTCGACCAGCCGGCGGCCTTCACCATCGGTACGAAGCACGCGCTGCTTAACAATCGCATCATTTCTGCTTCTGCTGCATTGGCGATCTGAGCCGCTCTGGGCCGGGTACTCGACCCTAAATCTTCCCAACCTGATCACCGCGGTACGAATTTTGAACCTCGACGTTGAACTCACAGTCCAGCGATTCATCTCAGTCAACGCACTCCCATTCAAGCCTCAACGCTCACCCGACGAGATCACGAGAAGCACAGGCGAGTCCTCCCATCCAGTCGTAAATAAAGCCGAACCAGCGCGCCTTGGCGCGATTTCGTAATCAAAGCCTCAGCAAAGTCGCGTCCGGTGTCGTCTTCGTGGATGATCTAGCTTTCGAACTGACGTGGTGCTGGGCGCGCGCGATGGCCGCGAGCCACGCGGGATAGTTCTCTTGAACATTCTTGAGTAAGTCAACGTGATTGCCCCGATTGCGTGGCTTTTGAGGCCAATGTATTTTGATAAACTAGCGGCCTGGGTTCAACACACCTTCAACAGCATCTCGGAGACACCATGTCCAAAGTAAATACGCTGTCGCGCCGGAGTCAGCGGCGACTGCCGTTCGCCATTTCTCTTCTTGTGTTCTCGGGTGTTCAGATTGCCTCGGCCCAGACTGGGAGGCTGGCTGAAAACCAGCTGTTTGCACCGGAGGTCACAAGAAGGCTCGACAGTCAACTCGAAAGGATCATGGAGGAGAATAACCTTCCGAGCGTGGAGGTCGAAATTCGAGTGCCTTGCAAGGGGAGATATTCCTTTGTCAGAGGCACAGCGGATATTGCCGCCGGCATCGCGCGTAAACGGAATGAGCCGTTCCGAATTGCGAGCATTACAAAACCCTTTGGGGCTACAGCGATACTCGTTCTCGTCGATGAGGGAAGGGTTTGTAAAAGGGACACCATCTCCAAGTGGTACCCTGATTTTCCAAATGCAGACATCATCACAATTGATGATCTGCTACGAATGCGCAGTGGCATCCCAGCGCCGAACGACGATGAGGTTCTGGCGCGCGTCTACGACCATCCGCTTGCGCCCGCACACTCGTTTGACGAGGAAATGAAGTCATACGAAAAGTTCGCTCCAAATTCATCCGGCCAAACACTATCGGCGTCTACACCGATTTCAACTACGACATTCTGGCCGCGATCATCCACCGAATCACCGGTGAGGACATCGGCTCTCTCATCACTGAGACGGTGATCAAACCGCTGCATCTGCGCCGTTACCTTATACCCTACTGACATTGAGGTTCCCGGTCACCTTCACGGGTACGGCTGGAACCCATTGACAAAGGATTTCGAAGACAAGACGCTTTTTAATCCTCCGCTCGCAGGTGCGGCAGGTGCTGTCATTTCGAATGCTGAAGATCTTCAAACCTTTTCTCGCGCTGTTTGCACCGGAAAGCTGCTTTCGCGGGAGGCTTTTGAAGCGCAGATGCAGGGTGAGCCCCTTCAAGGAACAAACGCACTGTATGGAGAGGGGATCGCCATCGCGCCGGGTGTATGTGGGCACTCGGGAACCATCAACGGGTACAGCAGTGATATGTACTTGTTCACGAAGCTCAATGCCTCGCTAGTGATCGACGTGAATCGTCTCGACCGAAACAACAAGTCTCAGTCCACAGCAATCCTGGAAGTCGTATCGAAAGTCATACTGTCTGAACTGACACGTCACGGCTCATAAGACACCAGCGTTGTGAAAGCACACCCCGAGTGCTGATCGAGAATTTAGCTCTCGAAGTAAGCGGAATCTTCACCCGAAATTGATACGTGAATTGGCTTGCTTGCGAGAAACTTCACATAGTGTGCCGGGTGTACACGACTGCCGGAGAGGCGTCATCAGTCAATTGGCCTCGAATCTTTTCTGCAGCGGCGATCAAAGTCTTCGCATCAAAATCCCGGTGCGCGGGCGCCTCAGCTTCAAATACAAAATTCTGTAACGCGTGGAGAGCGAAGTCCCGCTCAGTGGATCCGCCGGTCTTCAGGGCCGCAAGCGATGCCATCAGAGGTTCTGCCAGGCGAGTTTGCATCGCTTGATCCGTCACAGTGCTCCGCAGTAACGCGAGTAATGATTGAATCGCGGCGCGGGCATTGTGAGTACGGCCAGGTGCGAGCGCCACGCCGGCGGATAACGGGCAATCGCTTCCAAAGCAGGGGAGGTTCCAGCCATTCTGGCCGAGGAATGCGTCGGTGGGATTCAAGCCGAAAGGGCCGTTTACGGGGTCCGGGCAAGGCGGCCCCCCGACCTCGCAATCTCCTCCGAATAGGAACTCAAACGCACTCCCGGCCGGTGTGGAGCAACCGAAGAAGCCGCACGAAGACCCAAACCAGGCGTTGCCACACCCAGAATTATTGCCGACGGGATACGTGGTAATTGAAGAACTAGAACCAACAGGGTAATTTTCAGGCACGGGGTTATCACAGATTTCAGGTTGCAAGACTTCCGGCTGTGGAATCACCACGGACCATGCTGCTGGTGAGATGGTCTGGATTAGCCAAATGGCGTAAGGAACCTCACCCGCGCTGCGCATTTGCTCCAGGTCGTCGTCAGTCGGTACAGTTCCCACTTTTGCCGCAGCAAACGCACTGAGTTGAGACCAGTTGGTCACGAGAGCCTCATGAGTCGTATTATTCGCATTCAATGCGTCGGAGTAGGATGTGGCTACCTTCCCCTGAACTTGATCCACGGCGAGCGATAGGTTGGGAGCTCCACCTTGGTTGGCGACGGCAGTAAATAGAGTGGACAACAGGCTTGCCATTCCGGGAGCGACAGGCACGCCGGCAAGCGCCCCTACTCCCTGCGCGATCTTGGATAACAATGACAGGATATCGGCGGCGACAACAGTTGAGTTGTTCACGCTCGACAACTTAGCCGCTACCCCACCCACGTCAAGCCCGATTGTCGTAAAGATCTGGGTAGTGAGGGTTTGGCTACCGCGGGTGCCCAGTACCCAATCGTTGGCGGTCTCGACGTACGTAAGCTCTGTTAGGATCTGTTTTGAACCGCCTGCCAGTTTGGATCCGTTGGCAAAACGCCGGTAGGTGGCGACAAGTTTTCAAGTGTGCTTTTGAGCCCGACAATAAGGTCAGAGCTTAGCTGGTCATAGTTAGCCCGGATGTCGACTCCGTTGCCCAGCTTGGTGCTGACGTACTGGTAATACTGCTGCTGAAGGCCCGTGAACGGTGGAAAGCCAGCCGCCCCGACTACCTGCTTCGCCTGCAAAGTGGTGCGGGCAAAGCGCCACGTCTGAACATTCGTAACCGAGCGACCGATAAGCTCCGCTCCGGGTTTTCCGTCGATGTCAGCGGCCTGAATGGTTAAATAATGCTGCGGCAGATTCCACCCGTTCGCATCGCTCATGCTGGGAATGTCGGCGCTCAAGGTCTCGTGGTAAAACATAGATTGTTCCGCTTGCCCGGTCATGCATCAGCGGTCTCATGAGCGAATAGCGGCCCCAAATCTGGGTTTGTGATCAGCCGACCCGCCTCATCCCGGTAGAGCGAGCGTTGGAAGGAGCGCATCAGCAGATTGTTTTCGGTGCCGTTATCGTAGATGACGCGCAGCCGGCTGTCGCGCCGGTCGTATCCCGTCCTGAATCCCTCACCCACCTCGGCGACGTACGCTGTCTGGCCGCCGACGATGAAGAATTGCCCTTTCTGAATTTCAGCTAGCTTGATTTCATCCATCTTATGGAGAGGCAGTGCCTGACGGAGGCCGGACTTTAGCTCTCTCTTTACCTGCTCAAGAAGGGGCTTGAACTTTTCGAAGTCCTCGCAAACGGCACGATTGGCGATTTCCTCGGCGGCGTGCTTTTCAGCGCTCTTGCGGACATGACGCAGGTCCGTGATCGAGCCTGCGTAGCTGGGGTCCTTCAACTCGGCGAGCAAGTCGTCATCGTTGATAGCCTCGGGTACCGGGACCCCGGCGGCCTCCGCAAGAGTCAGCAAGCCTTGATGATCGATGGGAGCGAGTAAGAATCGTCACTCCTCGAGCTCACGCAAGCGGTCAAGGCGCACCGCATACAGCCGCTCGAAAATGTCGCGGCCCTCCCCGTGTTGCGGTGCGCGGCCGTGTTTGTCAACGAAGCGCTGTATCTCCTCGAAGCCTGCGATAATACGCTCTTCCCGCGGAGAACGGCCGCCTTTCTTCTCTGGTTCCGCAAACTCGTCCACCTCCAAGCGGAGCGCGTCGAGATCGATGTCACTCATACCGCCCCTCATCCTTGTAACGAACAAAAGCGGCGGCGCCTTCGGCCATGCGCTTCTCCCAAGCGTCCTGCGAGGCCAGGGAGGGGAGCCGACCTCGCTCTTTCTTGAACTTGAAGGCGCGGCCGTGCCCCATTCGGGGTTGTCCTTTAGAAGCTCGACATAGAGCCTGTTCAGGCGGCTGGTGGCCCGGATGTCGAAGGCGTTCTCGCTGATTTGCCTTACGGTGCTGATGCCGGCAAGCGGTAGGAAAAATCCAAAATGGTCGGGGAAATCTCGGTAAGCGCACACGACGGGCGGTTCACCCGTCGCCAAGTCCTCCGCTTCGAAATCCACTCCATCAGTAGCAACAATGAATCGCGCTTTCGCCTTGGCGGTCGAAGGGCTTGCCTTCAGCGCAGCCAGCGTCTTTGTGACCTGCCCCGGTTCGCATGTAGCGATGTGGATGTTATTGGTCTGGAGCACACCCCCGAGATCCGACTTGTTTGAGGCGCCCGCTCGTAGTCTCTTAATGGTCGTCTCTTTGTTGCCGAACGCTTCAAGGAACGCGTAGGGAGAATTCGTGGCCTCGAACGGCTGATCCGCCACTTGCGAGATCGCTTCTTCTATTTCAACCGCGTTCAACTGTTCGCGCCCCCCGCTGTAGCCGAACGCGGCGGCGGCTTGTTCACTTCCTTATTCTCTCGGGATGGCTGTACTGTTGCATGGGGTGCTTTGCGCCTGTTCACGGTTTTGGTTCTTGCGATGAATGTAAGTGTCTATTATCTCTGGGAGAGGCGCATCCCCGCCTTACGAACAACGTGCGATTTACTGCCCGGTAGTCTGCTTCACATGTTCAAAGTTGCCCGTTTGTTTTTTGAAGGAAGGGAGCGGAACTTTTTACCTTCACAAAACCAGAATTGTCGCTTTCAATCTCTTGCGAGTGTCCGGGTGAGAGTCTGTCAAGTTACGCCGGCCTGAGAGGCGCTCGAATATGGGCGGACAAAGTCGGCTTCGGGCGGCAGATGCATTTTCGGCCCCACGTGGGAGCAGCCTCATACGGAGGTTAGGCCAGAAGGGCGTACGGACTTTTCGTTGCTAACGTGCCCGGTGAAGCCTTACAATGCTAACTCAGCTGACACGCTAGTGATCGGTCGTACGCCTCTTCCGAAGCAAGCATCGTCCCTTTTACTGCATGCGCGTAATGCTTCTCCGTGGTTAGAATGCTCGCGTGCCCGAGCCATCGGCTGACAAACTTAATGTCGGTGCCGGCATTCAGATGCCGAATTGAAAACGTGTGGCGAAAAGTATGCGGGGTGGCTGCATGCAGGAATCTCTGTTCTTGTTCGGCAAGTGCCAATAGCCGAGTGACGCGTTCGCGCCAATTTGTTACGGCCGTATCAACGGCGCCCTCACAGGTCCAGAACCAATACTTTCTGCCGTCCCGATGACCTTTAAATCTCAGTTCTCTGAGCGCCTGCTCGACAAATTCGGGAATCGGTACGTACACCCATTCTTCCGTCTTTTGCTGATAAACGCGGAAGGCCCAGCCTTTGCCCGATTGTCTCTTCACGAGCTGCTTGTCGTTCAAGGTTGTCGCATCGCTGATACGCAAACCTGCGTGACGCATCACCAGGCAAAAGGCCCTGAGCTCTTGAGCGTTGTACTGCCCCGTTCTTCCGCGTCCGTCGTCAACCAAATCGATCGCCTCGAAAACGCGTTCTTCTTCCTCGGGTTCAAAACCAAACTTCTTTTCCACCTTGCTCTTGAAGCGAATCTTCTTGGCTTGATTTGTCGTAATCCATGCACGCTCCTCGCAATATCGCAGGAAGGCACGAAATCGTTCCAGGTCCGCCCGTTTCGTCGAGTTCGCAAGCGGTTTGAGCGGAAGAGGTCCGTCTACTTTCTTATTGCGATGTGGATTCAGGTTTCGCCACGACTCCACGAACTTCGTCACGGCATCGAGATCTTCGAAATTTCGGATGAGACTATACCCGCGATGCCGCGCGAAGGGAACTAGACGCTGCTGTAGCAAGATCTCGAACTTCTTCACCGTGGTTGGTTCGACGTTCCGGCCATTAGGCCCGATTGAAGTGAGAAACGACTCGACTGCGTACTGAATATCAGGATTTCTCTTTTGCTCCGGTTTAGGAGGAACGAAGTCTCCCCATTGGTCCCAGTCTGCAGCCGTTTTCTCGGCGTCCTCCCACGAAGCCGTTCCTGTCGCTTTATTCGTGATGTATCCGCGGACACGGAGAGTGCCTTCCGCCGAAATTGCGCATTTGCAGTCCTTCGTTAACTCAGCTTTAGTCCTCGGCCTGTACAAGCGTGCTTGTGGTGGATAGCGCTTCAGGCAATCCTTCCCATGCCGTCGAAATAGCTTGAGGGCCATGGGCGGATTGTACTACATGGGGTACTACATGGCAAAGGAGCGGTAAAGTAAGCTAATGGAATCATTGAGATAGCTGGCGGAAGCTAATGGGAGTCGAACCCACCCGTGACAACAAAAGTGCCGCACTCCGGTTTTGAAGACCGGGCCCTGCACCGGCAGAGTTTAGCTTCCGACCGAAATTTTATCCTGTTCCGTATTGCTAAGCAGCTGGGAGCTGATCGCGTAACGAAGCTCTTCAATGCCAGTGCCCGTGACGCTCGAAATCTCATGAAAGGGGAGTCCATGCTCAGCAGCCTTCGCCCGCACAGCTTCAATCCGCGATTGGTCTTGGCAGGCATCAATTTTGCTCGCCACCACGATCATCGGCTTCTTCTTGAGTTCCGCGCTGAACCGCCCGAGCTCGTCAAGGATTATCTCGAAGTCTTCACCCGGCTCGCGTCCGCTGAAATCTGAAACATCCACAAGGTGCACCAGTAAACGCGTGCGCTCCACGTGGCGCAGAAACTGAATGCCGAGCCCGTGTCCCTCGTGCGCGCCTGCAATCAGCCCCGGTATGTCGGCAAGCACAAATGTATGATCACCCGCCTCGACGACTCCAAGGCCAGGTTCGAGTGTGGTGAATGGATAATCTGCGATTTTCGGCCTCGCCGCAGAAAGGCGTGAGATCAGCGTGGACTTTCCTGCATTGGGAAATCCGAGCAGCCCAGCATCGGCGAGCAACTTTAACTCGAGCCGTAGCTTGAAAAATTCACCGGGCTGACCTTCTTCATGTTCGGTTGGGGCCTGGTGCGTCGAAGTGGCGAACCGCGCATTGCCGCGCCCTCCCCGACCGCCGCGAGCAACAGTACAGCGCTGTCCTGGTGCCGTAAAGTCGAACACCTGCTCACCCGTCTCAGCGTTGTAAAGGATCGTGCCTACCGGGACCGGCACCTCAATCGTCGCTCCGTCATGTCCCGTTCGGTTGCTGCCTTCACCATGCCGGCCACGCTCAGCCGTATGTTCCGGATTGAACCGCAAGTGGAGCAGCGTGTTGTAGTGCTCACTCGAAACCGCGACGACATCGCCCCCGTGTCCACCGTCGCCGCCACTCGGACCACCGCGCGGCACATATTTTTCACGGCGAAACGCGAGGCAGCCGTTGCCGCCGTTACCGGCTTTTACAGAGATTGTGACTTGATCGATGAACAACTATGGGAGCTAGCTTTGGGCGATGATGTTGACGAACTTGCCGAGCCGACCGCGATTGCGAAATTCGACCGTGCCCGGAACGGTGGCAAACAGCGTATCGTCTTTCCCGAGCCCCACGTTCTTGCCAGGCTTGTAGCGCGTGCCACGCTGCCGCACGATGATCGAGCCACCGGTCACGACCTCGCCTGAGAACACTTTTATGCCGAGCCGCTGCGAATTTGAGTCACGCCCGTTCTTAGAACTGCCTAAGCCTTTTTTATGTGCCATTGCAAACCTTTCAATGCACCCACATCCGCATTACGGCAGAATCTCCTGCACTTCCACTCGCGTGTAATTCTGACGATGACCGATGGTGCGCTTATATTGCTTTTTGCGCTTGAATTTAAAAACGAGGATCTTATCGCCACGCCCGTGAGCAGCAATTTTGGCCCGTACCCGAGCGGTCTTGAGAGCATCACCCAGGACCATCTCGTTAGCCTCATTCGAAATTGCCAGGATACGGTCGAACTCCACAGCCGCGCCAATATCGCCGGCGATCGTGTCCACTTCTATCGTTTGCCCGGGCGTTACGCGATATTGTTTGCCGCCGGTTTCACTGACTGCGTACATAACTTAGACCTTTTCGTTGGATTTCGGAACCGCAGGCGCGCGGCGCCTCAAAGCAATTCGTCGCGGCGCATATTTCCCCGCGTCCGCGTGAGCACAACTCGATCTTTTCTATGATAGCGAATGCCGTTCGCAATCCGCCACTTCGAGTCGCCTGTCCTCCCGTCTATTTGGCTGATGCAACGCTTCCGGAAAACGCTTGGAGCGGTCGCAAGTGATTTAGATCATGGCCGGCCATCGTTTCGATGAGCACTTGAAACGTCATTTCCCCGCGCTCAGGATGAGTCACGGGCTTCGAGAGCGCTCCGGGTATTACTACGCGGATCAACTCGAGGTTCCATTCGCGAACCGCCGAAAAAACACCAAGCGCCGCACCAGCTTCGTAGCCCATATACGTGCTCGCCCACTTATCTTGATCGAACGGCTGGATGACGTGATGATCCTCGGCGAGAGCTTGGCGCAACCGGAATGCAAACGCCACTTCAGCATCCGCCAAGTGACAGAAAATCTGCCGTGGGCTCCACTTTCCGGGACCTATCGGCTGCTCGAGACGCTCTGAACCGAGTGCTTTCGAAAGGCGCTGTAGATCCGCGCTTGTCGTCGCAATCACATCCAGCGGATCGCGGGCTCCTAAATGCGATGCATATGGATTCATATTCGAGTAACCATGATAATGCGAAGTCTCAGAAGTGAAAACGGTACCGCACCTGCGCGTATATCTCGCGCGGATTGAAGTAGTGCGTCCCTCCGAAGGTCAAGCTGTTGTCGAGCAGAAAATGACGGTTAGCGAGGTTGATGGCATTAACGGAAAAGCTCCAGCTCTCACCGAAATTCTTCCCTAATGCGAGGTCTACCGTCGTGTGCTCCGGCAGCCGCGCCGGGCCACCCTCGTCAGGGAAACCGGACCCATAGTATACGTTTCCCGCTATCCAACTTCGCCAGCGCAGATTCACAAACCCTCCCGCATTGAGCGTGTGCCGCTGGTCGTGATCGAGTAGAAACAGCCCGCCTACAGGTGGCGAAAAGTCTGTCAGCCCGCCTGTCACATTCCCCGAACCGACGACTCGCTGGCTCGAATAGGCCAAATGGACCTGTGCCCGGCTCATCATCATTGGGGAGCGCAACGTCACTTCCCATGCGTCTACTACGGCCGCACTGATCGTTAGCGGAAGAAAAATGTTTGAGTTTCCAAGCGCGTCGTGATCGAACACGTTCGTCCCATGCATATGCGAATGATTGCCATCCAGCACCCAGCCACGCCACGGAATGGCAAGGCCGAATTGATACTCTTCGTCCCGTTCTCCATGCAACCGCAAGAAACCAAAACCTTGCTCGAGCGCATATTGCAACAGAGGACCCGCGACGGTCGACAAAGGAGGCGGCTGATAGTTGGCGCCGTAAAAACCTCGCAGGATCCAGTGCAACCGGGGGATTCGAACCGCTGCGCCGACCCGCGGATCGGCTGCATTTTCTGAACGCAAGCCATTGAAATGCGTAAGCCGCACGCCGCCTGAAAGCGTCAGCCACTCAGCAATCTTGAACTGATCTTCCAGGAAGGCTGCGGCCAAAAAGCCACTGGGAGAGATACGTTGCGCAAGCGACGGGCCGCCGGCATCCGTCGCAGTTACCGCAAACTGATTGAAATCGCTTTGATCGAACCCATACAATCCCCCGCGAACGCTGTGGCGCTTTGATAACGCAGCGTAGCTGATCTGCGCGCCTCCATATTGAGACCTCTGCTTGGCCTGCGTGCTCAGGCCGGGATCGTTTCGCCCGCCCAGGTAGTCAGCGCGATTGAAATGATAGAAGGGCGAGATGGTCAGCAACTGCCCGGTTCCTACCGTATGCACCCACGAAAGGTTCAGCAAGACGTCTCTTTCAAATTCGTTGTCGCGGACGCCGGCAATCTGGTCTTCAGGAGTGTTCGGAACTTGATAATTATCGCGGCGCGCGGCACCCACCACTCGCAATTGATCTTGCGGCGTGAAGTTGTAGAACAGCGTGCCGAAACCGCCAAGCCCGTCCTGGCGGTCGTGAATAACAGCCGAATTGGGAGTCATCAAACCGAGATCACTTCTGTTCCCGTTGATACTGCCGTACCATGCGAATTTTTCGGTATGATCCCCCATGTTGAATGCATCGTTAGTCTGATTGAAGTTGCCGAAGCTGGCGACTAACTGCGCCTCGCGGTCTCGTTCAAATCCGCTGCGCGGCACGATGTTGAACACGCCATAGCTGCGGTCGCCGAAATCAGCCGAGTATCCCCCACGCTGCACGTCCAATGTGTCGATATCTTCGGGATTGAACTGCGGTCCCACATTCGTGGCGATATTGGTATTAGGCACGGGCACGCCGTCCACCAGCCAACTTACTTGATGCCCGCCGCGCACATGCAACTGGTCATGCGCCAGGTAGGCCCCAGGCACATAATCGGTAATCATCGCGAGACTATTCGCCCGATTTGCTCCCGGCGTGCGATCGATGTCAAGCCGAGTGATGGTGGTCGTCGGTGTAGCAGAAGCAGTATTCAGTACGTCGTTATGCTCGGACACTTGCACTGTCTCGCTCTGCTGTGCAACTTTCAATGCAAAGTGCAAAATGGGGATCGATGAACTGTTGACAGTAATGCTCTGCTGTTGCGGAATAAACCCGGGATGTTCAACTTTAATAACGTATTCGCCAAGCGGAACAGCGCTAAGCACGAAATCACCGGCCGGACCAGTTTGTGCCGTCAACTTGTAATCCGAGGTGATGGATTGCATAGAAATGTTGGCGTTTGGAATCGGAAGATGGTCGGGATCGTGCACCACCCCCCGAAGAGAAACGAGTGCTACGCCAAGGGCCATGCAGCTAGTCAAAACACTAACCAAGCAGAGGCAGACACACCGGCGCGCCTGTCTCCAGGGCAGCTTAGACATCACAATCCTTATCTAAAAACTGAAAGTCTTTAAAGCGGTTTCAAGACTTCGTCGGAGGCGGGCGTTGATGTAGCGAAGTGTTCTGCTGTGTTTCGACTCGGCGACTCCCGTCATAAATCGCGGTCTGATCATCCGGGAGTGCGGCAGTGAGGTGGCTTAAACGGGCAACCGCTCCAATCCAACTGGGGGTTACGTTCGGTAGCTGACCACAACTGTTTGAGCAGCGGGGCAGCGCGGACCAGGCCGGTTGTCCACTCGAAGTATGCCGGTGGCAAGCACAGGCATGCTTCATGCGACAGCAAGGCTCGCGTGGTTCGCTCGCCCGCAGCAGATCCGGACCGGCAGTTGCAAATGCGATGCAAAACGCAATTAGAATCGATGCGGCGCGATTCCCTGCCCTTCGCAACGCTTGTACTGCCCTATCCATGCAATTAGTTCTCAGGGTACCAACTACACTGCTGGAAGCACGTCTATCACGCGTTCAATCTCGTCTGGACTGATGTAAAAGTGCGGTGACATTCGGATCCAGCCCTGCCGGGATGCCGCCACAATCCGATTCCGCTCCAGATCCTTTAGAATTGATCGGCAATCGATGGAGGGGTGCCGGAAGCTGACAATTCCTGAGCCAGTGTCGCGCCTCCGCTGAGTAATCACCTCGTAACCTTTCGCGCGAACACCCGCTTCTAATCCACTTGCCAGTGAGTTGACAGCGGCAGCAATGTTGTCGATCCCGATTTCTAAGAGAAATTCGATCGCCGCCCTCTGCCCGAAACAGCCGATGGTGTTCAAGGTTCCGCATTCATAGCGCCCGGCATCGTGTCGAAGCGTCATGTCGCGGCGGCTGTAATCGGCATAGTTGATCGGATTCGTCCAACCGAACTCGACCGGCTCAATGGCGTCCAGCCATTTCTCCCGCACATATAGAACGCCATTTCCTTCGGGCCCGAGCATCCATTTATGTCCATCAGCCGCAAGCGCATCAATGTGGCACGTTTTCACGTCAATGGGAAAGGCGCCCATCCCCTGAATAGCGTCGACAAAAAAGAAACATCCATGCTCGCTGCACAACTCGCCGATCCGCTGCAAATTCACCCGAAATCCGCTTAGATAATTCACATAGCTGACCGCCAGCAGCCGCGCCCCTCGAATCGCCGCTGCGACCTTCTCGATAGGATCGTCGATTGAAAGCCGAGTCAGTTTGACGCCTCGCCTTTCGAGCCGCAACCAGGGATAGTAGTTCGCGGGAAATTCCTCTTCGAACACGATCACGTTGTCGCCGGGCTTCCAGTGCAGGCCCTCGGCCACAATCGAAATGCCTTCCGATGTGTTCTTAACAATCGCGATCTCACCCGGTGAGGCGTTGATCAGCTTTGCCGCGGCCGTTCGCAGACCGGCGTAGGCTTCCATCCATTTGTCGTAATGAAGTGAACCGTGGCAGCAGACGTCATCTGCCAGATCCTTCATGGCCGCAGCCGCTGGCCGCGAAAGGGGGGCAACCGCCGCATGGTTCAGGTAAACAAGCTCCCGGCTGACCGGAAACTCCTCGCCATAGCGCACGTGGAGGGGCTCGGCCAAAACGCCGGTTACTTTTTCGTAACCCATGTCTTCGAGCATACGTTAAGGTTTATGACTCTCCTGTTTGGGTGCGCACCCATATCTGTGATTTGGCCTTATACTGGAGATGTAGAACATTCTCTTGCGGGCTGCCCTCCACCCCCCGAGGTTTCGTTGGTCGTAGAAGGAGCTTTATGCGGCGACTCATCCACCTGAAATCATTCACCAGCATCACTTTAGCCCTGTTGATAGCAACGCCGTTCACGGCGTTTCCAAACGACACCAAAAAGGATCCGGATGCCATCGGCGACCGGAATGTCTCCGGGAAGGTGAACTTCTACTCGCTTGAAAAGGAAATCGCGATCGGTAAGCAGCTTGCACAGCAGGTGGAACGCCAATCCAAAATCGTCAACGATCCGGTGGTATCGGAGTACGTGAATCGCATTGGCCAAAATTTGGTGCGGAATTCTGATGCCAAGGTACCGTTCACGATTAAAGTGATTGAGGACCCGACTGTGAATGCGTTCGCGTTACCAGGTGGCTTCTTCTTCGTCGATACCGGCTTGATCTTGAGGGCTGAGACCGAGGCGGAACTGGCTGGCGTGATGGCGCACGAAATCGCACACGTCGCGGCCCGTCACGGCACGCGGCAGGCGACGCGCGGAGAGATTGCGCAGTTGGCCACCATTCCGCTCATCTTTATGGGTGGAGCAGCAGCGTATGGGATCTACGAAGCCTCGGGCCTTCTTATTCCGATGGGCTTTCTCAAATTCCAGCGCGGTTTTGAGGCCGATGCCGACTACCTGGGCGTGCAATACATGTACAAGGCCGGCTATGATCCGACCGCCTTCGTTGATTTCTTCGAGAAGATCCAGACCGATGAAAAACGCAAGCCCGGCAGCGTGTCGAAACTGTTTTCCACGCACCCGATGACGGATGATCGCATTGGGAAATCACAAAAGCAAATTGCCGACTTGAAAGCAAGACCGGAATACGTGGTCACCACTTCGGAATTCAACGACGTAAAGGCCCGGCTGACCATGCTCGAGAACCAACGTCGACCCGACCAAGCGAGCCAAGACCCGAATAAGCCAACCTTGCGACGGAATCCGAACTCGAATGCCCCCATCGAAGACGAAACTGATCCTTCGAAGAAGTCCAAGGGCGACGATGGGGATCGTCCGAAACTGAAACGCCGTCCGGCCGATACGGGTGACAATCCGACCAGCACCGACCCTGGGACGAACACTCCTCAGATCAATTAACTGATTACCTTATTCTTCACGCAACGCACAGGCTGGGTCTACTGCCAATGCACGTCGCGCGGGGATGGTGCAGGCCAGAAGAGTTACCACTATCATTAGCGCCACAGCAAGAACGTAGGTCAGCGGATCTTTCGGACTGATTCCGTAAAGAACCGCATTGAACAACCGGTTTACCGAGAGTGCCGCTGCAGCGCCTAACAGCGTTCCGATTCCGAGAAGGGTTGCACTTCGACGCATGATTAAGGCTAGACCGTTGCTCTTGGTCGCTCCGATCGCGATGCGAATGCCAATCTCACGCCTTCTCCGAGCCACAGCATACGCCATTGCGGCATAGACTCCAATAGCGGCGAGAGCTACCGCCAGGAAGCCAAATCCTCCCAGCGCCGATGCGGCCAACCGGGCGGGCGTAAGCGGCAGGGCGAGATGGCGCTCCAGCGTGGCTACATCGAACAAGGGCATAGTAGGATCAAGCTCTCGAACAGCGTCACGCAAAGTGCCAATCAACTGGTCGGCGGGCAAGTGGGAACGAGCGACCAAGGTTGTCGTGGTCTCATAACGTTGAAACATCGGCCAGAAGATCACCGGTTGATTTTCATCATTCAGTGACTCGTACTTGCCGTCTTCCGCCACGCCGATGACAGTCCACCACGAGCAATTGTCCGGACACTGCGCGACGCGTTTGCCGACTGCGCGTTCATGCGGGAATAGCCGGTTTGCGAGCGCCTTGTTTATGATCACCACCTTGGGCGACTTCGGCCCGTCTCTCCAATTGAATTCATGGCCGTCGAGCAGTTTCGTTTGTAAGGTGTGGAAAAAACCGGGACCCGCGTAGTAATAGGCCACGTTGAGTGTTTCACTGGGCTTCGGCACTGGTTTGCCGTACGCCAAGACCGAAGTGTGCGAGACATCAAGGCTCAGCGGAATGGTATTCGAGAGACTTGCTGACTCGATTCCAGGCAACGTCTGCCACTTTTCCAACAGGCGCTTCTGAAATTCAAGGCCGCGCGCTTCGCTGTATCCCTGCATCCCTACATCGAACGAAACCGAGGCGGCATTTCGGGGATTAAACCCGACGTTTACGGTAAGGGCCTTTTGCAAACTGCGGATTACGAGCACCGACCCGACTAGCAAAACAACCGAAAGTGCAATCTGACCTATGACGAACACGTCTCGCAGTTCCCAGCGGTGCAAGCGCTTTGACCAAACCTCGTTCTTGAGCGCCGGGATAAAATCGGCGCGCGTCGCCTGGATCGCTGGTGCAAGCCCGAAAAACAGCACGGTCAGCACGGAAGCCGACAACGCGAATACAAGTACGCGAACATCAATTGTCAGCGCTTTATTGAACGGAAAGTCGAACGGAAGGCTGGCGGTCGTGATAAGGCCCGTGAGCCACCACGCTAATATAAGACCCACCGCACCACCCGCAAGCGCGACGACAAGATTTTCCGTAAGAAGTTGCCGAATCAATCTCATTCGTCCGGCGCCCAACGCGAGCCGGATTGCAGTTTCTCTTCTCCGATCCGCCGCTCTGGCGAGCAGCGAGCTAGCGAGATTCGTGCAAGCGATCAAAAGCACTAGGCCAGCAACGCCCATCAGTACACTGCCAAACGCAAGGACGGGACCGCGGAAGAAATCGCCCAAAAGGCCTGGCGTCGTGAAATGTACGCGCATTCCATCGTTTGCTTTCGGCCGCTCTCGGATTACTTGCGCGGCAATTCCATTGATTTCGCTCTGTGCTTGTTCGCGTGAAACGCCGCGCTTTATGCGGCTAAGAACCCAAATATTCCAGGTATATTCGTTCTTGAGCCAGTCGTTGCCAGGCTCGATCTGCGCCTCCATTGACATCGGAACCCAAATCTCCGGCACATAGAGAAGCTCTGTTTCGATGAAGCCTTTGGGAGCAACGCCCAGAATTGCGTAGTCCATGCCGTTAAGCTTGACGGTCTTGTGAACGACTGCAGGATCTCCCCCAAACCGGTGCTGCCAGCATGAATAACTGATAACGGCATAAGGATTGGCTCGTGGTTTTTGGTCTTCGGCGGGGGTGAAAAAACGACCCAGCGCAGGATGCACTCCAAGTACTTGGAAGTAGTTGCCGCTTGCGTCGTAGCCCCAGATCCGTGCATTGGTTCCGGTGTGGCTAAGCGCCATCGCCGCCACTCGGAAAGCGATCAGGCCGGAAAGTGTTCGGGTACGATCCCGGAAATCGCGGTAGTTCGGGTAGCTCTGGTTTTGCGAGCCCTTTGGGCCAGAGAAAAAAACGAGATCTTGAGGCTGCTCAACCGGCAAGGGACGAAGAATTAGCGCGTTAATCGCACTGAAAACCGTCGTGTTTGCGCCAATCGCGAGAGTAAGCGTCGCTATCGCCAGAACCGTAAACCCAAGGCTCTTGCGAAGGCGGCGCACTGCGTAAGCGAGGTCTTGCAGCACAGAATCCATAGCTCGGGTGCAGCAGGCGTGCTGCCAAACCGATGCGCTTGTAAGTCTCAGATTTGCGGCAAAAAACTGCGCCAGTTGTGTCCGCTTGTGGGATGCAACTGTACGGCAATATGCTTTCTATTCTTCGCGCGGCGCAGGGAGTTCAAGAGCCGTCGGCCAAAGGTTTGCCAATTTCCCAATGATGTCCGAACGGATCGACGATTCGGCCTAATCGCCAACCGTACTGGTCGCTGACGGGCCCCACGACAGTGGCTCCTGCTGTGACTGCCCGTTCGAAAGCGGCATCCGGATCTTTCACAATCATCACCATCCGCGCAGAACCACCGCCGAGGGACTCGGGACTGAAGTTAAGGTGCTCCGGAGACTCGTCAGCGACCCAGAATTCGGCTTCGTCCACGGACAGGCGAGCGACCACCGCTCCACTCTCGTCGTCGATGCGGAACAATTCGGAAGCTCCGAACGCCGCCTTATAGAACTCGATCGCTTTGGCCCCGTTTCGAACCGAGAGCATTGGAGCTATAGACGTCTTCGGGTGATTAGCGCCTTCCATACGTGAGGAGTTGAAATGTGCATCAGGGAACCGGTCTTGCGTTCCCTGATTAGAGAACAGGACGATTAACTGACGCTTGCGTGTTTGTACCGCGCGATGATTTGATTCATCTCGTCCTTGGCGTGAAGCTTGAGCTTTTTGAGGCGTTGCTCTTCTATTTCATCCGCGGGAGTGACGTGCGGTTTGGACTCGATTTCCTCAATTTGTCGTTTAAGCTGCGCATGCTGCCCGGCAAGCGTCCTGAATTGCTCATTGGTTTCGAGCAGATGCGCTTTCAGCTCTTCATCTTGCGTGCGATTCTCCATCAAGGTATTCTCCTTATTGAATAGCCGCGCCGAGTCCGGTTCTGAATGTTGGGGGAAAGAATCTGGCCCGGTGGGGTGAGAGTGCATGAATTCACGCGCCGACCGGTGACCACTGGCCGACCGCATTCAAAAATTAGCATTTTTTCACAGTCATGACAATAGCGGCTTCGGGGGGGTACTCATAATAGCCCCTACGCCGACCCGTTACGACAAATCCGCATTTGCGATAGAGTGCCTGGGCTGCGAGGTTCGACTCGCGCACCTCGAGGAAGTGCGTGGCTTGGAGGCTAAGTTCATGTTTTAGAAGCGCTGTCGCCAGTCCTGTTCCGCGATAGCCAGGGGCCACTGCAAGGTTAAGAATTTCACGTTGCGGCAATGCGCCGTCAAGCGCCGGGGAAACCTCGCGGGAAACAAGGAAGGCAGCTATAGTACCGTGAACTTCGGCCACAAAACAGGTGTACTTGAAAAAGCTAGGGAGATCCCAACTTGGATCAGCAAAAGATTGCAGCTCAATTTTGACGAGCGCAGGCCCATCGTTGAAGGTTGCGCTGCGAATGACCGGAGTCACTGAAAAGTGATGCTTACCACGTCGCCGGAAGTGTTGAGGCGATCATCGTCGCGGGGCGAGTAAGCCACCAAAACTCGTCGAGCCTGCGGTTGCGGACCGCACACGGAACCCAGCTGACTCGGCTCTTTGAAAAATAGCTGCATGATCTTACCGGCCTTATCCTTCACCCAGATGCGGGCGGAAGCGCGAAGGCAATCCACACGAATCAATGTGCCCTGAATCTTCCTTTGACGGACTGTTTCTTCCCAAGGGACCACTTTCTCGGGTTTGACACCGCCGGCTGCGGTCTCCTGTTGTTGATTCGCCTTGTCCTCGGCGGCACGGATGCGGGCTGCTTCGGCTTGCTGGGAACGCTCGTCATCCCGTTGCGCGGATTCCCGTTCTTGGCGGCGGGCCGCTTCAGCGGCGTTGAGGCGCTCCTGCTCTGAGCCGAGCCGAAGCTGGTGGATGCGGTCCCGCTCTGGTCCTGGCGCAGCGGAATCTTCGGCACGCAGCCACGTACCCTGTGCGGCTGTGGCATGGCCGTTCGCCGTCTGAGTATCGGCGAGAGCGAGCCAAGCCTTGGTCGATCGCGGATCGAGCTGGACAGCCTTCATCAGCAGCACCTCGCGCTGAGCCAAATCGGACGTGAGCTGGGCTTGGAGAAAAATAGGCTCAGCCCAGAGCGGATTCAATTGAGCGGCTCGCTTTAGGAGCGGTGTGGCTTGATCTGCTGGTAGACCCTCGGTAGCAGCAACGTATACGAGAGCGCTTTTACTGCCGGCTTTCATGGCGCTCTCGAGAAACGGCTTCGGATCTTCCTTGTCGAGCCTGGCCATCTTCGCGAGGCCCTCATAGCCGAGCGCGGCTGCTGGACCACCGGCCTCAACGGCGGATTTGTACGCCGCTTCGGCTGCTTTGGGATTGCTGGAGAGTTGGACGTCGGCTAAATAAACGGCAGCTACGGCGCCTTCCAGAGAGTGTTCGCCGAAATCGCGTTTGGGATCGAGCGGGCGGCCTGAGACAGGAACGGGCTGCCAATTATGAGCGGCTAGATTCGCGTTCGCTTCTTGCTCGAGCGACTGGGAATCCTTGCCGAAGGCATTGCGCTCGGCCATCTGGAGAGTGCTGCCGCCGCGCAGAGCGTTCATGAAGACATGGAAGCTGGAGCCGTACTCGAATTTGGTGGCGAAGAGCTGCATGCGTGCCCAGTCTAGGTTCGGGTGAGCGGGCGGACCACCCCAGGTCACGCGACTGCCGTGAGCCTCCAAAGTCGAGAAGAGTTGGCGAAGTCCGGATTCGACTTCCGGCGGCAATCGAGGAGTGTTCGCGTCAAGCAAAATCACCGCAACTTGCTCTAAAAGAAGGTGAGTAGTCGAAGGGGTGAGAAATACGTATTGGCCGTTTTGCGAAACGAACTGGTCCTGAGACTGGTTTGGGTTCGTTTTTTCATTTCGGGTCAGCATCACGCGGAGCGGCCACACGCTGGGCAGATCTTTCGACTCGAGTAAGCCACCTAAGACCCAGCGGAGTTGTTCCAGTTGGGTGAGGGTATCGCGAGCGGTACCAGTATCTCCGTCTGTATCGACGTAGAAGGGGCCAATGTTAGATTCGGTCCAACGTTCCTTCGAAGAGGCGGGAGGGACGAGGCAAAAGTACCAAACGAAGCCAGTCAGGAAAAGTGCTGTGACGAAGCTTTTCAAACGTTCCTGATTGCTAGTTTATCGTGACCCTGGCGATCAGAGCTTCACATCCGACGAGAGCTTTTGGATAGTGGCATCAAGCCGGGCCTGTGCGGCTTCGATTTGACCATCGAGACTAATGTTTTCTTTCTGCACTGTCTCAAGACGGTTCTCCTGCTCGTTGAGCTGTTGTGTCTAGCGTTGCAGAAGCGGCTTTTCTTCCAGAGTACCCTTTAAGGCCTTTATGTTCTCGCGCAGGCGCTGCTGGTCATCGAAGATCTTCTGTGTTTCATCATCGCGACTGCTCTTCTGACTTTCGAGCTTCGCGATTGCATCCTTCTGGACCAGAATGTCTCGGAACGCTGCTTCAATGGCGGGATCGATCGAATGCTGGCTCACAAAAAGTGTCAATTGTTCACTCGAGAGGGTTGGTCAGTGCGAAGCTTGCCTCGGTGGGCCGCGCTTCCTCGATCACTAGCGAGGCGGTCTGCTTCGGCTCCACTTGGAGTCGAAAGCGCATCCAATCGGCGGTTGTCTCGGCGGCGTGCGCATCACCACGAAGTTCGTAGCCGCCTCGCAAACCGGGTGTTCCACGATGATCGAGCGCGCAGTGCTGTCTTCGTTGCGGAAGGTATAGGTCTTCTTCTCACGAATCTCGCTCTCCTGAATCATCGTTCCGCGATCGATCCGAACTCTGGAAACGCGTTCCTGTTCTGTGCCGATGCGGGAACTGGCACTAACAGCCAGGTCTGTGGCATACGAAAACAGACCCTTCTCGCCCGAGCGAATGGGACCGAAAATACCCTCCCCAGCAAATGTGTTGTCTTCGATGACACTGACACTGCCGCCATCCAGCGTGAGGCCGGTGGAGTTCGTAATCCACAGTGCCCGCTGGGGCCGCGGCAGCCCCGCCTTTTCGTTCCAAATAGAAACTTTCTCGACAGCAAGGGATGATTGCACGATAGGCACTAAGGCCGAGCGATTCTTCAAAATGGTAATCGCGTCTTTTAGTTTGTACTCAAACAGATCTCCCAGCCCCTCGCTGCGCGCAGCAGTTTCCACCTCCGCTCGCGCGGCATCGATCAAGGAACTGCTTTCTCGCCCACCTCCGGACGCAGTACCGAGTCCACCGCCGGCGCGTTTGCCACTTGTGGCTGAACCTAGTCCAGAACCGCTGCCCAGTTGTTTCCCACTTCCGGCGTTCCGCGCGGCTGCAACAGAACTAGTTTCTGTATTGACAGACGGGGCGCCAGCTTGTACCTCGACCGCTTGGGAGACAGTTCCTACGTTTAGGCGTACGTCCTGCTGGATTGGTTTTTGCGCCGAGACGAGAAGGCCTGCAATTTCGGTTGAGGCGAATCCAGTCGACTGCACTCGAAGGCGAATCGGACCATCCGGTAATGACGCAATCCCATATGCGCCACTTTCATCCGCCATGGCCTCGCCTACAAGAGTGCCCGTTGCATCAAAGGCCTTGACAGTTGCTCTCGGGATAGCACCCCCGTTTGGATCGGTGATCGCGCCGGTCAACCGCGCTCCACCTGGAATGAGAGTGGCGACTCACCACCGTCTGAAATCAGAGAGAGATAGTCGACCTCAAGGGTGGTTCCGCCGGAGATTCGCGTTTTGCGCTCAATGCTCAAGAGGCGGCCCGTCACAATGGACGGACCACTTCTGACCTCCAGTCTGGTTCCTCGAAGCGCGCCCAGAAACTCAGCAAGTGTCGTCTTCTCGCCAACCGGAAGGCGTAAATCGACTAATTGCCGATCGAGGGGTGTTGCAATGCCATAAGCTACGCCGACTATGCGTCCACCGTTGAGATCGAGGACGGTCAGCGACTTCAGAACATCGTTCAGCTGTCCTGAGGTGAAGCCGATGGTGACGGATTCATTCCCGTGAACGGCGCCGACATGCTCGAAATACCCGACGCCGTTCTTGAATAGGACAACTCGCTTGATGGGGAGCTTTCCAGGAATCGGTTGCCGAGGCTGGCCGTTTGTCAAAGGTGACAAAAGACATACTGCTAAGAGAGCTACTAGATATTTTGTCAGGCGCAATTCTCCCCGTCGCCTGCGAGTCGAGTCGCGGCCTAGATAAGTAGTGGGCGAGCAGAGATCCGGATTCTCAGGAATTGGTGCCCGTCCAGCGGCCAGCATCACGCTTTCCCTTGACCGCGCATATCAGATTGAGATAGTCTTCTCCTAGACGTCTGGGAAAGACGAGCGGCATGGGACGAGACGCTTTACAAGGGACGCTCGATCTTCTAATTCTAAAGACACTGGCGCGCGGGCCTGAACACGGTTACGGGATAACGTGCTGTATCCTTGCTGCCTCACAAAATCAGCTCAGAGTTGAGGAGGGTTCACTGTATCCCGCGCTTCGACGCCTGGAGGCAGACGGGCTGATCAAGGCTGAGTGGAAAGCGTCGGAGAACAATCGGCGTGCCCGCTATTACCGCTTGACCAAGGCTGGCGAAAGACGATTGAAAGATGTCTTAGAGCGTTGGCGGCAACATACGGCTGCCGTCTCGACATTTCTCGACTTTGCCTGAGGGAATCGTGCTGAACAAAATCTTGAATTTCTTTCGGCCGAAGCGGCTTGAGGCCGAAATCCAGGAGGAACTCGAGTTCCATCGTTCGCGGACGGGCGGATCGTTCGGGAATATGATGCTGATTCAAGATCAAGTTCGCGATGCGAGTACAATCCTTTGGCTCGAAACGCTAGTTCAGGATGTGCGATACGGGTTGAGGCAGCTTCGCAAAGCGCCAGTCCTGGTTGCCGTGGCGGTTCTTTCCCTGGCGCTCGGCATTGGCGCCAACACAGCCATATTCACGCTCATCAACGCGGTGATGCTTCAATCACTGCCAGTGCGCGATCCGGGGCGGCTGGTTTTGTTTTACGACGGCATCGATGCCGGAGTCTACAGCGGAGACGATTTTCCGAGCAACATTTTTTCTTATCCTTCGTGGCAATATCTGAAAACACATAACAACTCGTTTGAAGATCTTTGCGCATTTCGGCAAGGGACCGATCGTGTCGTCATGCATATCGCCGGCTCTGCTGAAAGCGGACCCCCGGAAGAGGCAGAAGCGCATCTCGTTTCTGGAAACTACTTCCAGGTTCTGGGTGTGAATGCGGCAGCCGGCCGAATTCTCCGGCCAGAGGACGATGCAAATAACGCGCCGCCTGCAGCGGTTATCAGCTATCAGTTTTGGAAGGATCATTTTCACCTAGACAACGCCGTGCTGGGCAAAACTGTGTTTTTGAATGGAACCGCTTTCGTCATCGTTGGTGTTGCGGCGCGAGAATTTTTTGGAGTTAGAATTCAGGCACCACCTGACTTCTGGCTGCCGCTGTCCTTTGAGGCACAAGTGTTGCAACGCGAGTCGTGGCTAGCTGCCCGTGATGTGTACTGGCTCAACCTGCTGGGACGGCTCAAATCAGGCGTTACCATTCAGAGTGCAGATGCGGCTGTTAGTACTCAACTGCAGCAATTTTACGCCGAGCAAACAGGAAGTCATCTCTCGGTATCGACAAAGCGGAAAATCCACGATGTTCACCTTGACTTGAAGCCGGGCGGAACCGGTATTTCAGGGCTCCGATATTTCTACTCGGAACCTCTGCACGTATTGATGGCGGTGGTCGGCATTGTTCTCTTGATTGCTTGCGCGAACATTGCGACACTTTTGCTAGCACGCGCTTCCGCTCGACATCAGGAATTTCTAACCAGGCTAGCGCTAGGAGCGTCGCGGCAAAGACTCGTCCGCCAAGTGCTGACGGAGAGCGTATTGTTATCGCTAATCGGTGGTCTTGCAGGCACGGGCTTCGCGTGGTGGAGCGTGAAAGGATTGATTCTCTTGCTGCATGTCACTCCTGTCGTGAAGGTTCGGCCTGATCCGGCCGTGCTGGCCTTCACGCTCGCAATTTCCCTAGCGACCGGAGTTCTGTTCGGCATCCTTCCCGCACTGCGGTTCAGCAGGATGGAGCCGCGGCTGGGCATGGCAGTAAGACCGGCCGAGTTTGGAACCTCACGGATTGTGAGCGCGCAGAGCCTCATCGTTCTCCAGGTTGCGCTGTCATTTGTCCTTCTGCTCGGTGCCGGCTTGCTGGCACGCAGTCTGGTGGCCTTGAATTTTAAAGACCTCGGATTCAAGCGTGAGAATGTCTTGGTTGTAAACACCGACCCACGCCTAGCGGGATATCAAAAGAACGAACTGTTGCCGTTTTACCGCGAGCTTGACGAGCGCTTAAACCAGATTCCCGGCGTGATTTCAGCCAGCATTGCACGGTACACCCCTGAAAGCGGTAGCAGTTCCTCGGGCAGTTTCTCGATTCAAGGTTATACGACAAGTGCAGGCAAAGAGATGAACCTGTATAGGGTGGAGGTCAGCCCGCGTTTTTTCGAGACGCTTGGGATTCCAGTTCTGCTGGGCAGAACCATCGGGCCGCGTGACACGCCCGCATCTCCTGCCGTAGCGGTGGTAAACGAGTCATTTGTCAAAGAATATTTGCCGAGTCAGAACCCGATCGGCCGGCGAATTGCACTAGGATCTCCATTCCGGCCTCCAGGAATTGAGATTGTCGGCGTTGTCGGAGATTCGAAGTACTATGATCTGCGCGAGAAGGCCGAGCCGATGGCGTTCCTGGCGGCGTGGCAATTGGGAGGGGATGACCCTTATGCAGGCAGCTTGCTGCTTCGTACCTCAGGCGAGACTTTCGGGATAAAACGAGAGGTGCGGCGAATTCTGAGCGGCATTAGCAGCAAGCTACCGGTTTTGAATGTAACCACTCTCGATCACCAGGTTGATGAGTCGCTGTACCAACAGAAAATGATGACGAGTTTGTGCAGTATCTTCGGAGTCGCTGCGCTGCTGCTAGCTGCTATTGGGATTTATGGGACAGTGGCATACGCCGTAGCGCGGAGAACAACCGAAATTGGTATTCGGATAGCTATTGGAGCACAGCGAGCGAACGTGCTGTGGATGGTGCTGCGCGAGTCGGTTGTCTTGATCGCGGCTGGGCTTGTGTTCGGACTGCCTTTAGCGTGGGTGGCGGCGCGCTGGATCAGGACCTTTCTTTTCGGTGTACCCGTTGCAGATCCGCTTGCTATCGCCGGTGCTGTTTTTCTTATCGCGATTGCATCGCTAGTTGCGGCGTATCTGCCAGCATCTCGAGCTACAAAGATTGATCCGATGCGTGCGCTCCGGTATGAATAGGTCACTCACGAGACCGGCCGGGAGAAGGTTTTCTGGCGTTGGGCCGGCCGGAGCGGGCCCGTTCACAGACTTACTTCACGCGCGTGCGGAGTGGCGCTCGGCTATCTTGTGCCAGCGGCTATCATTTCACACGCGCTGTATTTCCAGTGGATGGGTGCGCTGCAAACCGCTTGTGCAAATGGATTGCTGTGTGCGATCGGATTCATTTCGCACGGGTCTATCATCGTGCGCAATTAGAACCGCTGGCTCAACGAAGCTTCACTGCGCGTCTGTGCCAGAGCTGCTTCGAGATTTTTCGGTAAAAAGCCGAATGGCCCGGCCTCGCTCTTGAAACGTAGTTTTCCGTCAGCCCCCACCAAGAAAAGACGATCGGGCCAGCCCGTATACGCCTTCTCAACGTGATTATCGATGGAATCGATCAAGGCGGGAAACGCAATGTGGAGTTTCCGCACACACGAGTTCGCGACCTGTTCACGCTCGAGGTTGGTTTTTGGATTGCGGAAAAGAACGCCCTCTTTGACGTTACTTTGCATCTGCCATATGTCGGTTGGATGTGCTTCCGCTATATAGACGACATAGAAGGCGACCTGGTCCTTGTATCCGGCGTATAGCTTGTTGAGCGCGGGAACCTCCCGGCGGAATGGCGGTCAAGTATAGCTACCGAAGACCAGAACGACCGGCTTCGTGCCCCGAAAAGAGGAAAGCGTCACCTGACTGGAGTGGTCGAGAAGCGGAAGGGTGAAATCGGGAGCGGCGTCTCCGACATGCACGCGGCCCTGGCGGGCATTCTTCCACATACCCTCGAACGGGAAGAGAAGGAACGGAATGGGTCCGACGTGCAGCATCACGCGCGAGAAACTTTCAGGCGGCAGGCGCATGGCATACGCGAAGGCAGCCATCGCGCCGAGATACAACAGAACGACCCCAGCAGTGATTTTGAGCAGACGTAGCTTCAGCTTCGTGTGCCGCTTCGCGCGGGGTAAGTCCGGTTTCACTGATGGTTCGATCATTACGGAGAGTTATCTGCTTGCGGCGGCTAAGTTTTCGATGACCAAGGCCTGGGAGCCGCCTCTGGCATACACTTTGCCGGTTGCGGTCACACGTTTGCCAGCGTAAGGGAGGAGACGCTCGTTCTGGCCGGCAGCGGGGGTGGACTCGGCAATCGGCCAATAGATGGTTCCATCATCCTGGAGGATCACTAATTGCGAACCTTTCCTGGCGCAGGCGAGGGCACAGTCGCGACTAATTGGCTTCTCCAGCTGTTTCGTGAATGCGCAGGCGGAATCCAGAACCCATCCGGTGACGGCCTGCGATTTTCCGGCATTGGGCGCTGCGATAGCGCTGGCAGCTAATAGAGTGAGAGTTAGAAAAGGGCGGAGGAGGTGCTTCGGGCTAAGGGTCGAGAACATGCTTGGAAGACGACATTATACCGAACCGAAGTACCAGTATTATGCCGAGGGTGGAGATATGGCTATCTCCACCGACAAGCCCGAATAGCGAGTGAAAAATAAATCTATGCGTGGACCGGAGAGCCTAGCTTCACGCACGCCTCGGCGCACTGGCGGCATGCTGTACTGCATTCCTTCGCAATACTACCTTGCGACGCTTTGTCACACGCTGCCGCACAGGCCTTGCACACTTCCGCGCACAATTTACGGATGGCAGTGGCGTAGTACGACTCGCGCCCCACAAAATTCGAACACGTCTGGCAAATCTCGGCACAGTCTTTCGCCGTCTGTATCGTCCTGGAGTCCACGCCGCCGCTTCTCTCCAGTGCCACACAACATCTCTGGCACTCTTTACACGCTTCGATACATTGCTGTACTTCCTTGGACATCGTTTCGCTCGTCATACTAATCCCTCCGGCATTTAGTGGCCTCACTGCGCGGACCCTATCAACATTTCGGGCGTTTTTCTGGAAAAAAATGCTGCAATGTTAAGGTGCAAGTTGATCGTTGTACTAGAGTAGGCTGTCGTCGCCGCAAAAAAGGGCGGAGTAAGTTATTGACTTAAAGGCAAGGTGACGGTTTTGCCTGATTCGGCGGAGCGGCGCGCTGCGTCAAGGATCTCGCTGACTATCAGGTTTGTGTTCAACGAGGACAGGCTGTCTTCATGCGCTTTTCCCTTAATGAGAGCAGCGAGATAGTGCAGTGGGTCGTCGTAAGGAGCTAACAAGGCTCTGGCGGGCGCAGTCTGGGCGTCCTTCTGACCTTCACGGCGGAATTCTATCTTGTCGCGAACAATCGTCTTCACATAACCAGTGCGGCCGTACACTTCCATGTCTTTCCGATCAAAGGGCCAGTTCCAGGAGGCTTGCAGGATCGCAACTGCAGATGGATAAGTCAGGATTACATTCGCTTCATCGTCCACTTTCGGATAGATATCACGCTTGATCTGCTGGGTAACGGCGGTAACCGTGCGGGGCGGCTGTCCTTGCATAAGCCACGTCACCAAGTCTGCGCCATAGCAGCCGAAATCGTAAAGCGCACCGGCGCCATTCAGTTTGGGGTCCGTGAGCCAGGCGAAAAACTCCGGCTGGACGTGGATTTCTTTCGGTCCAGGGTGTCCATCATGAACCACGACCTTCCGAAGGTCGCCAACTGTGCCTTGGTGAAGCATCTCGTAGGCCGCTTCGTTGCTCGCATACCAAGTGGTCTCATAATTCACGAGTACATGGATTTTGCTTTTCTGGGCTGCGTCGGCGATGGCGCGGGCATCTTCGTAGCTAACAGCGAGCGGTTTTTCCATCATGACGTGGACGCCTCGACGGGCAGACTCCTCGACGATCTTGCGGTGATCGAAGGTGTTTGTGTATACGAGAACGGCCTGCGGGTGAGCACGAGAGATCATTTCGGCCAGCGTTGAGAAGTGGAGATTCGGATCGAGGCGATATTGCTGGGCGTAGCGGTCGAAGAGTTGGCGATCGGGCTCCGTAACGCCCACAATCTGAATATCTGACCGACCAATGGCCGCGCTGAAAAATCCAGCCACATGACCGTGTACGAGACCAACGACACCGACGCGAAGCGGAGTTGATGGCGTTTGGGAGTACAGTGGAGCGCTCAGTGCAATCAGAGCAGCCACAGGGAACCGGAGGAGTTGCATCACCTACATTATGCGAGGAGAGCGGGAGATTTCACGGAGAGGTCAGAAACCGCTTCCTTACGGTCGCGGTTCCGTTAGACGCCTCGATTCGCCGTGTACTCCGACTCACGCTACCTGAGAAGCGGTAAGCTGCTGGGCGAGCTGAGGCTTGGAGGGTTTGCGCGGCGTGCCAGTCAGATCCGAAATGTCGGCTTCGAGGGCTGGCTCCAGCGGTGCAATATCTTGGGCGAATATGAAATAGGATTGCCCCTCCCAACGAATCTTAAGAGTGGTCTCGTTGAAACCCTCTCCACACAGTGTTAATTCCGCGCCTTCGGGCAGGTGCGAAATTGCCCCGAGTTCGGGCCCGTCGGCACGGGCGCAAGACGCAGGGCAAGACGCAGGAATAGCCGGGATGCTATTTGGCAATCGAAATGTTGGTGCAAAAAGAGCACTAAACAGTGCCTCATTATTTGCCATAGGGCTACTCCTTTTCCTAATTGGCACGTTTAGCGCTGATGCAGTGAACACTATGTAGGATGTGGTCGCAAGTGGAATAATTCTAACTCGAATTTTTGAAAAAATCACGGACAATTTTATTGGACTTCGGTAGGCGCAATTCTGGAATGTCATAAGGCCGACTGGGCTATGCCCGGGAAGTGGGGCGCATACTGGAGTCATGTCGAGGCGATTTGCTCTTTTGTTAGCGGCGCTGCCGGTGCTCGCAGCGGTGACGATACCGGTCATCCCGTGGAAGGCGAATGATCGGAGCCGGCCGGTTCCTCCGGCCATCACGCCGGGAACGCCGAGCACACAGCAACAGCCCGGGAGGCCGCCTTCTGACGCGACGGTCCTGTTCGATGGAAAGGATCTCTCGAACTGGGAAAGCGTTAAGGGCGGTCCAGTGAAGTGGATTGTTCGCGAGGGCTATTTTGAGGTGGCGCCAGGCACCGGTGCCATCCGCACCAAAGAGGCTTTCGGGGACTGCCAGTTGCATGTCGAGTGGGCCGCACCCAATCCTCCGCGCGGCAAGGATCAAGATCGGGGAAACAGCGGCATCTTCTTGATGGGTCTGTATGAAATGCAGGTGTTGGATACGTACAAGAGTCCGACCTATGCGGATGGAATGGCTGGCGCCGTGTACGGGCAATGGCCGCCACTGGTGAACGCGACGCTTCCGCCTGGGGAATGGCAGACATACGACATTGTGTTTCACGAGCCGCGATTTGCGGACGACGGAACGCTGGCCCGGCTCGCGACGGTCACGCTGCTGCACAACGGCGTTTTGGTGCAGGATCATGTTTCGCTGACCGGGCCAACGGCGCACATGAGCCGCCCGCCTTACAAGAAGACACCCGACCGACTTCCACTTGAACTCCAGGACCATAACCACCCCGTGCACTTCCGCGACATTTGGATTCGTGAGTTGAAGAATGACTAAGTCCCGCGACGGTTCGACGCCTGGCTGGGGGTCGGTGGGTAGGCGAGCATGGATGGCTACGCACGCATTGATGACGGTTGTCGTGTGCGGATCAGTTGCTGTGATCCCTGTGGCTGGCAAGGCAAACACCGGTGATCTGATCGACCAGGGATACAACGATATGTACAACCTGGCATTCGACGATGCTCATCGCTGTTTTCAAGAGTGGGAACGCAGTCATCCGGCCGATCCCATGGGACCGGTTTCAGATGCGGCTGCCTACTTGTACTCCGAATTCGACAGACTCAAGATTTTAAAGTCGGAGTTCTTCGTGGATGATAACGCGTTCTTTCGCAGCCATACGGGGCAGCCCGATCCGATAGCGAAGCGTGACTTTGACACAGCGCTGGCACGGAGCAAGGGACTGGCTGAGGCGATTCTGAAACAATCTCCCGATGACAAGACAGCTTTCTTAGCCACGGTGCTACGGATGGGGTTACATGCCGACTACACGGCGCTGATTGAGAAACGATATTTCGCGTCGTTAAATGAAGTGAAACGAGCCCGGGGCAGAGCCGAACAACTTCTCGAGAAGCATCCCGAGTGCTATGACGCATATCTCGCCATCGGGTTTGAGAATTATGTGTTGAGTTTGAAGGCCGCGCCTGTGCGATGGCTATTGCGAATGAACGGGGCGAAAACCAATAAAGACACAGGATTGGCCAAGCTGCGGCTGGCGGCTAAAAACGGACATTACCTTAAGCCCTTTGCGGAACTGCTACTGGCAGTGGCTGCGCTGCGAGACAACAATCAGGGGGAGGCCAAGCGGCTGCTGTCCCAATTGACGGCGCAATTTCCAAGCAATCAGCTGTATCGCGAGGAATTGAAAAAGATAAGTGTAGGTATATGAGCGTCTGTGCGGACGTATGCGTAATCGGGGGCGGGCCCGCGGGGCTGGCGGCAGCGATTGCGCTACGTAGGCAAGGGTTCACAGTCACTTTAACGGATTGTGCTGTTCCTCCCATAGACAAAACGTGCGGCGAAGGTTTGTTACCCGACAGCATTGCTGCGCTAGACGAGCTAGGCGTGGCGATACCTTCCGGGGTGGGGTTCCGATTCAGAGGCGTTCGATTCACAGATCGGGAGTCTTCGGTTGTTGCCGATTTTCCGAATGGCGCAGGGATCGGTTTGCGCCGGACGGTTCTCCACAACCTCTTAGTCGAGCGCGCGCAGGAAGTAGGAGTTTCGTTCTCTTGGGGGACCAAACGAACACGGGCGGAAGTGGCCGGCATTCTTGTGAATGACCCGATGATAAAACCGGGACTCGTGGTCGGTGCGGATGGACAAAATTCGCAAATCAGAAGGGACGTCGGTTTAGATCAACGCAAACGCGAGGTACGGCGCTTCGGGTTCAGGCGCCACTATCGCCTGCGCCCTTGGTCGGCGTACATGGAACTGCATTGGGGAAAGCGTTGTCAGCTCTATATCACTCCCGTTTCGGCGAATGAAATCTCCGTCGCATTGCTGTCGAGCGATCCTAAGTTGCGGCTGGATGAAGCGCTGATGAATTTTCCAGAGATCAGGAGCCGCCTCTCGTCGGCCTCGCCCTCGTCGGCACAGACCGGGTCTTTAACCGTGTCACGAAAGTTAGCGCGCGTGTGCCGTCCCGGAGTGGCTTTGATAGGGGATGCTTCCGGATCGGTAGATGCAATCACAGGCGAAGGAATCGGCTTATCGTTCCGGCAAGCTGTCGCGCTTGCCCGAGCTTTCAAAGCCGGAAACCTTTCAAGGTATGAAAGAGCGCACCAGGTGTTGTCTCGAAGGCCACGATTGATGGGCGCAGTGTTGCTCAGGCTCGGGCAACACGAGAGGATTCGGAGACGAGTTCTGGCGAATCTAGCACGGCATCCAGATATTTTTGGCAGTCTATTAGCAATTCACGTCGGACAATCTTCTTTTCTAGATCTTTGCTCATTGTGCCTCTTGGAATTCGGATGCACATTCCTCGCCGTCTATTAGACTGGCGGTGACCCTAGTTTCAGATTGCCGTTGTTCCTGCTTGGCAGCTACGATTGACATGGGATCTTGTGGAATGCTCCGAGCGTATGCCTACGCGAAAAATCTTTTTATAAGATCATCACTCTCTACATCGGTTGGGCGTCTGCCGCGCAGAGCCGTAATGTCGGCTCAGAGCCAACATGGCTCTGGGTGATGGATCAGCATACCCGATTCGGGGCTATATCGTGGGGCTATTTCATTGAGTGTCATTTATGCGAAACAATAGTGGCCGCAAACGTAGTTGGGCGAACCGGAGTACGTGGTACTGATGAAGAAATTCCTGAATCCTATGTCATTAGCGAAATGCCCGCAATGTCAACAGGCATTCTCGGTCTTCCGGAAGCGATTGATTATTCAGACGACGCGGGTGAATGGAGTAGAACGATCAGCCAGTTCGGGTTTGGCCAGCCCCGCCTTTAAACATCAACTGGGCTATTGCGGAGCAAATTCGCAACTCACTTTGGAAAGCCAATCTCTGCCTGAAGGCGAGAGCGTATACCGCAAGCGTTGTGATGAGTGGCCGAACTCTTGACGGCATTGGACGATATTTTTGGCCTGCTAATGAGAGCGAAAAAGGACACCTTATGCCTAGTGCTGGTCTTAAAAACTTCGAGACGAAGATAAAATCGACGACCGCTTGTTGGAATGGGGTAAAGAACTGGCAACTGGGCGGCACATCCTTCAGGTGCTGAGTTCAACAGACAGGACGCAGAAGATATTTTTAAGTTCACTCACAACATATGTAAGTACATTTTCGTACTCACATATGACTTCGACGAATTCAAGGAGCGAAAGATAGAACATGGGCGGCCCGAAAGTGAAAGCCGAAATGCCGCGCTTGAAAATGACCTAACCGAGATTTTGTAGGAGTGCGAATTGAAAGCTATGAACGCTGAGTGGCAACGGACATTTCGAGATCGCATGCGTGGTTTCAAAGCCCGCTGATCCGCTTGAGTTAATCATCCGCCGCGTTAATGATCGCAGTGAATTCCGGGAAGAAGTAGTTCTCCGCATCGGCCATAACGATCCTGTAGACCAGGCGATTATCGAAAAACACGTTGACCAGGCACTACGCAAGCTTCTTAAGAAATCCACGTCAACCGAGAATTGAGCCAGACCGCCGCTTGCACTCATGCATCGGGTTTATAGTTTCCGTAGTTGAATATAATTGTGCCGGAACTACCCATGAAGTATTTTGGGCAGAATCCGGCTCGCGAACGCGTAACAGGTCGGTGCCTTCCACCGGTCTCTACTTACGGCGAACTAGGCTCTAGATAAGAGGGCTCGCTACGGACGCGGCTGCGGCAGGTCCTTGACTGTTACCCGTTATAGACGAAATGCCGATTCGGAAGCTGGAGAAAGGTGCGCTTTGGCCCGTAGGCGTCAAGGCAAAAAGCGACTTCCTTCGACTTTGATCCGCGATAAATCCGCGTCAGCGACGATGCAGTCGGCGATGGCGGGCGCGGGTTGCGTACCGATCAAGAACGCTATGCAACTCGCTCGCCTCTTGAGGCCAACGGATATCGCCATAAATGATCTGTTTGTTGTTGAGCCGACGTCCGTAGATTTCCTCGTTGTCGCCGACATCCTGGCGCAAGGTGGCTCCTTGTAAGGAGACGCCTGCGAAAGCGCCTCGGGAACGAGACCAAGCAAGCATTTCAGCTCTTAAACTGATGTCGGTTTGGGCTGTGGTCGATCGTCCTACAGGCCCGCCAGCGACTTCACCTTGACCACCGAGTGTGAATTTATCTATGAGCAAGCGGCGCGCGCCCTTGCGATTCATGACCAGCAGGACCAAGTCCGTTTCAATGAGACCAATTTGAAACCCGACGCTTCCCGCTTCAATGCGTACCGATGCGGGCGCGGACCAATCGGCACCTTTGCGGCAGGAGAAATAGCCTTTGCCATATTTGGCGCCGACACCGAAAGCGCCGCCTTTCAGACCGGGCACGATCACGATGCATTGCGCACGCGCCAAGAGATTTAAGGGAATACCTTTATCAGGCGCCGACATTACCTCTGACATGACTCCGGCAGCGGCGTTCAGACGCCTCGCGGGGACTTCCGCAGTAACTAAAAAAGGAACACACAGCAGTGATGCTATGACAGTCTTGATCAAGTTTGTCTCCTGAGTTTTGAAATGTTAGATACTTCGCACAGACATATTGACAATGTCATCCACTTGCATTGATTCCTTTACAACGAAAGGTTCCCCGTATTTTACGCCAATCAGATTGCCGTAGAAGCGAGCGATTGCAGCGAGCCGCTCTTCTATCTCCTGGTGCGAAGGAAAGAGGTCAGATGCAGTTTCAGTATTGCCGTACTGCGAAGTGTAGCTCAGCAGAGCGGCCATGCGGCGCTCGAACTGTCGTGAGATATCAACGACGAAGGACGGAGTGACGTTTGCATACAGAGAGGAATACAAGAGTTTGAAGGGGCGGTGAGGAGCGGTATCCTCTTCGAGACGCCGCAGACCTGCGAGAAAGCAGGCTTCGTAGCCGATTTCGGAGGCACGGTAATGATCCGGATGGCGGCCCGTCCAATACGGGAGAATCACGACACGCGGGCGAATGCGACGGACGACACCCGCCAGCGTCATGCGAGCCGTGATGGTGTTTTCAAGACGCGCATCCGGCCAGCGCAGGTTCTGACGCCAGGCAAGGAGCAGATGTTGGGCCGCTGTTTGCGACTCCTGAATGCGGATCTCGGGAGTGCCACGGCTACCCATGTCGCCCGCGGTGAGGTCGAGCACGCCGGTTCGGTAGCCGAGTTCTGCCATGGACAGAAGCGTGCCGCCACAGGTCTGTTCGACGTCGTCGGGATGCGCGGCGATTGCCAGAACATCGAGAGCGCGGAGATTTTCAAAAGGCTCATTCGGATCGTGCATGACGGAAGTCAGTACGAGTAGCGGGGGCGGTTGCCGGCAAAAATGCGCAGAAATAAGATGCCGGCAAGAAAACCACCGATGTGAGCGAACCAAGCAATGCCCTGCGCCTGAGACACACTGCTGAGCGAACCTAATCCACTGAGCAGCTGGATGGCGAACCAGTAGATGAGCATGAAGGCGGCAGGAATCTCAATAGTGGTTATGAAAAAAACAATAAACACGAGGGTTACGACACGGGCGCGAGGATAGAGAATCAGGAATGCGCCCATCACACCTGCGATCGCCCCGCTGGCACCTATGGTGGGGATTGGGCTGCCCAAATTCGTTATGAGTTGAACCATAGCTGAGGCGACACCGCTTACCAGATAGAAGATCAAGAATTTGGCCGAGCCCATCGCCGCCTCGATGTGGGAGCCGAAGACCCATAAGAACCACATGTTGCCAAGTAGATGAAGCCAACCCCCGTGCAGGAACATCGAGGTGACGAATGCTGTGAGGTGCAGGTGGTCGGGGATTAATGCGTACTGTTCGATGAAGCGGTCCCGCAGATAGATGGGGTGGGCCAACTCAAACAGAAAAAAATAAACATTCGCAGCAATGATGAGGAGGGTCATCGCGGGCGTCGACTTTCGAAAGAGAAGGACGCGCAGTGGAATCATTGGTTGTGAATGACGGAGTCGGAGGCGTGCGCAGTGAGCCGTTCGGTAATGCTGCGATCCTCACGACGGTGTAACTTGCCGGAGGACGCAAGCGCGATGAGGGAGTCGACTTCGGAACGGGTGGGAATGTGACCGCGCGCGCCAATGGCTGTGCAGTTCAGAGCTGCGGCCGCATTTGAGAAATCGAGAACTGATTGCATCTGCATTCCGGCGAGCATGGCGTAACAGAACGCACCGTGAAAGGCATCCCCGGCCCCGGTTGTGTCGACGCAGCGGACCTCGAAGGCCGGCGAATACGTCCAGCGGCCCTGTTCGAGAGCGAGCGAACCACGCTCACCAAGCGTCATAGCGGATATGCGGAGTGAGTATTCGCGCTGAAGGCGAGCGAGCGCAATGAACGGATCCTTTTCGCCGGTCCATTTGCCGGGCCAGGACGAGCTCGCCACGAGATAGTCGACGTGTTTCAGCACGCAATCAAAACCAGGATAGACCGTGTCAACGTCCAGTGAAACGGGGATTCCTTGCCGTTGCGCTAAAGAGGCTGCATGTTCCGCGGCTTCAGTGTCGTATCCGTCAATGTGCAGTAGCTTCGCGCCGGCTATGTCTTCAGGACGAATCTCTGAGGCAGTGAGGCGAAGACAATTTGCGCGATGCCAGAGGACGGTACGCTCACCAGTGCGCTGGTCAATCAGGATGTATGCGGTCTGGTTAGGACACTCGTGGCGCAGAATCAGGCCCGTGATGTCCACACCTGTTTCCTGGAGGCTCTGGCGCTGAACATTTCCACGAAAATCATCACCGATCGTGCCTATGTATTTGGCCCGGAGCCCAAGCTTTGCACATGTGACGATAGCCGTTGCAACTTGCCCGCCAGGGCTGAGCAACTCCTGCGCGTACGCAACCTTACCCGCGTAGGCCGGGAATTCTGGAAGAAGCAAGAGGGTGTCGGTCGCGTTGAGACCGATGCCTAACACATCAAAGGACGGAGTCGACATGTATCGATTTTGATAGCTCCGCCGGGCAGCTCACGGAACGTGAACCGGGTCTATTTTTTAGGGATGGAGTTCGGGACCTGGTAGAGGTAGATGGTGTGATTGGCGCCGTGACGCCCCTCAGATTCGGAGGTGTCCACTGGTTTCCAACCCGGGATGGGATAGTCGTACGATACGACGCGGGTGTTAGGGCGCAAGTAGCGTTCGAGGTTAGGTCGCAAGCTTTCGTTGGCTGTAGTAGCAAGATAAAGGGTTACCACATCAGCACCACTTAGATCCGCGTGCATGAAATTGCCATGCACCACTTTCACTTCATTTTGCAGTCCGGCTCTTTTAACCCTCTCGGCGGCTGTCCTGACGAGATGGTCTGAGATTTCAATCCCAACCGCCTTCGCCTTGTATCTTTGTGCAGCAGCGATGAGGATATTACCATCGCCACAGCCAAGGTCATACAGTGTCTCACCCGACTTGAGGTGCGCCATTTGCAGCATCTTGTCAACCGCATGCTCGGGAGACACGACGTAGGGCGCAACATAGTCTTTATAGTCGGCGAGGTTGCGTTGCTGGCCGAGAACTGAAACGGCCGAGACGAACAGCACGAGGCAGGCTAAAACGCCGAAGCGAAGCACCCGGAATCCCATAAGTAGCTCTCCCTGATTCCTTTTAGCGTACCGCGAAGCACATCCCTCTGAAAACCTGTAAACCGTTCCGCCCCGGTTGGCGAGGTTACTGTCCATCGCCAGGGCCGACGGAGGCAACAGCGTGTTGCCGTTTGGAGCGCAGGATACGCGAGACCATTTCGGCGGTTGAAAACCATAAATCACGCGGCCGCGAGATGGTGTACTCAGTGCCCTTGAACACGCGTATGGCGTGGCTGATGGCATCTTTCCATGGAACGGCTTGAGGGTTCAGATTGTAGTTCAAATAGAAGACGGGACACTCAATATCTCCGATGCGTCGCAGGTCTTCTTGGGGTACATCGGCGTCGAGCATGGCTTTGGGACCCGCGAAAATCACCGCGTCGGGGTGGCTAGTGTTAGCAACTTCCTTTTCGATCAGGCTTTGCAGGAAATCGGTTTCGCCATGCTTCTGCTTGAGCTGCTGAAGGTTCACGGTGCCGAGCTTCATGGTCTCGAGCGCTTTTCCGAGCGCCGGGAAATCAATCTGTTCAGCAGCATCTTGACGGTAAACGACGCGGCTTTGCTCCATGTTGAAGGCGACCAGGGATAGGCGACCGATGTGCGGATCGCGTTCAACGGCTTTTAAGATACTGACTAGGGGATCGGTATCGATTCGCTGAAGTGATGAAGCGTTTGATGATTGCGGGGCAAAGTTAACCAAAAGCTTTACATTTAGGTCATTGCGGCCCGTGCCGGGTGGGCGCACGACGGGCTCGTTGACGAAGGGCTGTGGCGCGGTCTCGCTGATCTGATTCGGCCCAATAAATAAGTTAATGGGCTTATCTTTGGCCGCCAACGCAGCTCCCACATCCCAGTTGGAGGAACACACGCGTTCGCCACGGTCGCGCATGAGCCAGTCGACGTGATAATTCCCCTCTCCGAGGTCGATGATGCCGAGGAGCGCCGCCTCTCCCTTGGCGTCTTCCTCGATGTGAGGCACGCGAAAGTGTTGTACGAAGTAAGCCGGATTGAGCTTGTTGTCGACCGGATAGACGCGAAAGACAACCGTGAGAACCTGTTCATCCCCTTCTAGCGCGTTCAGCAGAAGGGTGGCATCATAACCTGCGTGAAACCGCAGATCGAATCCCAAATCCGCCTTTCGGGGGGTGACCGTGCAGGGAAGATCCTTGCGAGCATCCCCAGATTCCAGGATGGCGATGTCTGAAGGCAAGAGACTTACAGGCTCGCCGGGATGCGCTGGCTTAAGAAGGAACTGCGAGTGAGCGGAGGGCGTAGACAAGGAACAGAGGAAGACACATATGAGAAGCGCCAACCTGCCGGTTGCAGGAAGTAGCGGAGGGCACTCCGTACCGTCGGGCGCACACGATCGAAAAAACCGCGATGCCATATTCCCCCAAGTGACTGCTGTAAGGAAAGAACTCCGGGTGGCAACCCAGTAGTTCCATTATTATCCTCTAAACACGCGCCGATCCAACAGAAAATTTGACAGGGGGATGCGGGGCGAGTTTGTCCAAGAGGTGCTTAGGCGTGACGCGAATTCTCACGGTACCGGTACGCGAGCAGATTCTTGTGTTACAGTGCGAGTGATTATGGCTTCTCGAAGCGTTAATAAGGTGATCCTGGTTGGAAATCTGGGCCGGGATGCAGAGACGAAATTCACGCCGTCAGGGGCCGCCGTCACGCGGTTCGCGATCGCCACGACACGCAGCTGGAAAGATCAGCAAAGCAATGAGTGGAAAGAAGAGACGAACTGGAGCAACGTGGTGCTGTGGCGCCAGGAAAACCTCGCTAATTATCTAACTAAAGGGAAGCAGGTTTATGTTGAGGGCAGAATGCAGACGCGCAGCTACGATGATAAGGACGGGAAGAAGGTTTACACCACCGAGGTAGTTGCCGAAGAAGTGATTCTTTTAGGGGGGCGCGGCGAGAGTGCTCCAGCGTCGGACGCGGGGGCTCAAGCGGGAGGTCAGGCTGCCTCTCGGGGCGGAGCGCCAGCGCGCAGTAGAGGAGCCGGAGGTGGCGCGGCTGCGGAAGAAGCCGATCCGTTCGGCGGAATGGGCGTCACGGATGATGATGTGCCGTTTTAGAACGGGTTTTTCGAGAACGTGTCCAGTTCGGTGATGGAGTCGGCTCCTTCTCCTTGCGATGAGCCAAAGGCCACGGCCGAGCTACTTGCCCAAGAGGCCATCTATGAAAGGATCGATTTCCTTATCTCGAACCTCGACAGGGATGTGGTGGCCGTAATTAGGGTAAATTATCATCCGTGCCTTGCCGCCGTGAGATGCGATCACTTCAGCCAGGCGTCGGGCTTGGGCGGGATCGGTCCGATCATCTTTTGCACCGTTTAGGATCAAGCTTGGTACTTTGATGTTTTGCGCTGAATTGAGAACGGAACGCACTCGGAGGGCGTCATCCGCTCCGCCGGTCTCGTCGACAATAGCACTCACGATTTGTTTGGCCTGAGCCGATTTTGGGTTTGCGGCGAACTGCGGTAAATCGTATAAGCCGGATATGAGCACAACACCGCTCAACGACTCATGGTGTGCGGCGATCAGACCCGCTACCAGCGCACCGCGACTGATCCCTTCAATCACGATGTTGTTTGAAGACACGTAACCGTCGCGTTTTAATTTTGCGATGACGCCTAAGACCGCATCCTGAGTGAAGGGGCCACAAAAGTCGGCTGGACCCGAGGACCTGCCGTACCCGGGCTCTGAAACCGCCACAGCTAAATAGCCACGTTTCGCAAACTTATCAAGCACACCCCAATTAACGAAGTCCTTGCCACCAGCAGACGGCCACGATTGATAGCCGTGTAGAAAGATCACGGTGGGCCATGGGCCGCTGCTCGTCGGTTTTTCGAAGAAGGCCTCCACCTCCTTCGAGGGATCATCTGGGTGCGGGACCGTCAGCGTCTCGGCCCCCGCGCTGCCGCGATGAGTGCACGCCAACAGGTTCAACGCAACTGCTAACAGAATGCGCGAAGTCCTGGTTCGTTCAAATCGCATCGAGGCCAATATACGGCCCTTCTGGAATCAAACGCAAGCTCCGGGGCGGCAGCTAGGCTGTCACAATGCCCTCAGCGGTAGTTTGGCCGTCCTCACCTCTGGGGCCCAGAACTTCCTCCATCACTTTTGCCAGATCGCACAAAGCCTGCGCACAATCACCCGAGAAACTGGACCCGTGCATCGCAGCGAGCATTCGCGGCCGGGATGTTGCCAGATCGCTCAGCACGCGGCCTGTATGGTGCGTATAGGGCACATAGTTTGCGAATGGCCCGGCTTCAGCTTGGATGAGGGCGTCCCGGGACCGGTCAATGATGCTTTCAGTCGACAGCGGCTCACGCTCACCCCATTGATGAAATAGATCCGAGCAGAACAATGTCCCGCGCGTCTCTTCGAACATAACTCCCGCATCCCAACCGTGCGGAACGTGGGGAGTTGGCAGAAAACGGAAGCGGTACTTGCCCGTACTGAAGATGTCCTCACGCGTTAGCGGCCGGGCCGGGCGGATCGAAAAATCGTTAACACTCACCATGGCGCCAACCAGGCCACACACAGCTTCGGCCCGCGGCGCAATTTCAAGCCAGTGATTCAAGGCTCCGCATTCGTCAGATTCGAAGTGGCTAAATCCGATATGGCGGATTGTAGAGGGATCCATGACTCGCGCGACTGCTTCGCGAACGAGAGGAAACATCGAGCGGAGCCCGGCATGAAATAGCAGCGGCTCATCGTCTTTGACCAGGAAATGATTGAACTGAAGGTTTATTTCCGGAACATATATAGAGATCCGGTACACGTCTTCTGCGATTTCGGCAAGATTGAACATACACGCCTCTTGGTACGGCCATTCTAGCCGATCGGCATGAATGCGACTCAGTGCGCTATGCGGGCGAGTTGTTGCGGTAGGACAGAAAAAGCAGAGCCGATCCGATCCTCCGGAGATGAGCGTGCCCGGTACTCCTGGTGCAATCGCATTAGCATAAATGGATAATCGGGATCGGCTTCAGGTGTCATTTGGATAATGCTCTCTGCCTGGCGCAGCGCACCGGGAGAGTGGTCGGATACCATCAGAAGCTGGAAGAGCTCGCGACGATAATCCTTATTATCAGGGGCCAGGTGTAGCGCTTTGGCAAGACAGAGGCGGGCTTTGAAGGAAGCGCGGCTGCCAAGGAGCGGGCCACGGATATCTGCGAGCATTTCGTAGGACTTGCCGAGCCAAAAGTAAGAATCTGCGTCGTTTGGATCGGCCGTTAGCGCTCGCTGGAAATGAGATGCAGCTTTCTCGAATTCGCCGGCTGTGTAATCGCGGTGACCGGCAACTCGGGCGCTCCGCGACTCCGCGGACAGGCCCGCGCCAGCGGATATCAGCAGAAGTGAACATATGAGACTCAGTTTGATCGGCGGCTTCATACCAGTGATGATGCACGCACGTCGCCAAAATATGCGGGGAAGAAGATAGTGCCGGGCAATAAGCCGCAGCTAGGCCAAATTTTTCAGAGACTGCTCCAGTAGCCGCCGCGTTCCGTTGTATGGATCGCCGCTGCCTTCCCACTCCATCGAAAAATAGCCGCGATAGCCCGCCTTTTTAGCGATGGCAAAGATTCGATCCACATCGACACGGTAAACCTTGCCTTCGTCAACTTCCATATCTTTTACATGGCTGATATTGAAGGCGTGAGGAAATAACGCCTGGAGTGCGCGGTCGTTGTATTGCTGATCGTTCTTGATCAACATGGAATTGCAGAAATCGGGAAGCGCGCGCAAATAAGGGCTGTTCACTGTTTCAATTATTTTGAGGACGCGAAAAGGATCCTCGCTGCGGGGATTGTCGTTCTCCAGATTGATGACGACATTCTTCTGAGCGCCGTACTCCGCGAGGATTTTGAGAGCCTGTACCGCACAATTTATTTCGCCTTCGGGCGCGTGAACTCGAATCCCGGGTGAGCCGAGGATCACGGCCGCATCCGCCCACTTTCTGTAGAGCGCTTGTCCTCTTTCGCTATCCCCAGCTTGCGCGCTGCAGAGATTCACTGGCTCATCAACCGGAAGATTCACGACGCGAAGTCCCGCTTTTTTGAATGCGTCGTTCACGTGACGCATATAATCCGGTTCGGCGGATTTGAAATGCGGACTCCACGGCTCGATGCCTGACACCTGGAACTTACTTTGAACAGTTTCAGCAAACTGCTCCAGGGTCATACCGAGCTTGCTGCGGTCGCGATCATGGCGGCGCGAAGAATCGATGACGGACCGAAACGGATACGTTGAGACGGATAATCTCTGACGCGGCTCGGTCGGAAAATTCGCTTGGGGTTCGGCCGCTCTTAAAGAGGATACGAATGCCAGAGACATTCCCAGAAATTCGCGACGACGAACGATTGATTCCATTTCTCCCTTTCCAACTTAGACTTCAGCACGTGCCGCTCAGGATGTGCGGGTTCCAGGCTTTTCGGCCACGAAGGGCCACGCAGCGCCGGTCAACGTAGCCATCGGCCCTAAAGCAGCTTGACATAAGGACGCTCGCGATCGTGCGAATTCACTTGCGGAGCCATAAAAAGCACGCTCGGCTGGCTGCATTACGAGATCGGCTGCTGCGGATAGCCCGCCGGCAATCGCGATTCGATCCGGCAAGAACGCATTCGCCATCGAGGCCGCCGCGATTCCAAGCCATTCCCCGGCTTCCCGAAGAATACAGATCGCGAGATCATCGCCATCTCTGGCTGCAGAGATCACGTCGCGTAACGAAACATGTGAGCCCGCAACACGCTTTTCCCTATAACGTTCGGCCAGAACCGGCGCCGAGATCAAGATTTCAGCGCAACCGCGCCCACCGCAGGTGCAAAGCGGTCCATTGGGCTGGACGATAATGTGGCCGATATCGCCGAGACACTCGTAGGCAAATCGCAGCGGGAGTCCATCAATGGCCATGCCTACTCCCAAGCCGGTACCCGCCGCAAGACAAAGAAAACGCCGCGAGCCTCGACCAGAGCCGAAGCAATACTCCGCCATGCAAGCCGCGTTCGAATCGACCTCAAGCTCAACGCGCATATCGAATCGCTGGGTGAGGTGATCACGAAGTGGAAAATTTTCGAGCCAGGAAATATTTGAGTTGTACACCATGCGGCTGCGATTGGGATCTAGGAATCCCGCTATCGCAACGGCGAGGCCTGCTAGGTACCGCTCTTCGGCGACGGCAGCTTTTCGGACACGCTCGATCATCTCGCAGAGTGCATCGGCGAATGAGCCTACGTCCGGACCTCGCGTGGGAATAGAATCAAGCAGTGCTAATTCACCCGCCGCATTGACGACGCCCGCCTTCGTAGATGTTCCGCCGATATCGGCGCACAGGATAGATGGTTGAGCTGGAGCAACGGCCATTTATGGATACCAAGGGCGCCTATGACAAACCAGGACCACTGAAACCTGTTTCTGACATAGTGACCGCAGGAGCATATCGAAACTCACCCGGAATAACGCCGCGCCTTTCTGCCAATTGGTACGCCGCGATCTGTAGCGGGATAATCTCGAAAACCGACGCAAATCGGTCTTGCACATTCGCCGGCCACGGACAGAGAGGAACGAGCTTGCGACTTGGTATAGGAGGTCCGATCCAGCGCACATCGCCCTTCATTCTGCCCAGGTCTTCCGCGAGAGCTGCATCCAGCTCTGCTGTGCCACGCTCGGATCCGAAGACGACTCCGCGAAATTGCTTGTCAACCACCTCTACCGGGCCATGCCTGAAGTTAGCCGCCGACATTCCGACGGCGGATGCTTTCGCCACCTCGTGAAGTATTAGCACACCCGCCGCAACCGAAGCGAGAGAAGCACCGCGTCCGAGCAGGTACAAAGGCGAGCGCGTTTCAAGAAACGAATCCCAGCCGCTGCTCGTTTTGAAGCACTCCGGTATCCAAGTGGAAAGCGCATTCGCGGTAATATCCAACTCTGATCGCAGATTCGAATTGAACTCATCCGAGAAAGCTGCACCGAGAAGTAGAAGCACGATTAAGGTGGCGGTGTAAGTTTGTATGGCTACCAACTGATCGGGCGGGCTGTGTACGCAGACTGATTGGGTCGAGCTCAATGCAAGCGTGCTCCCCGGTACGTTGGTAACGCCGATTACGGCCGCCTTTCGCTCTTTAAGAATAGGCAGCAGCTTCGTCACTTCCACGGTTTCGCCGGATCGCGAGACGAGGATCAGCGCGGTGCTCTCATCAACAGTGGGCGCGTACGAATACAACAACTCCGATGTTTCAATCACCGGGGCGAGCACACCTTTCGAGGCGAGATAGTGGGCCATCGGAATGCACGCGGACAGCGAGCCACCCATGCCGCTCAGAATGATGCGGCGGCGGGATCGCAACAGAGCAGAGGACTGGAGCAGTGCGCCTTTGCCTTCGCCAAATTGATACGCTGCTACGGTTCGAATGGCCTCCGGTTGGGCGAGGATGTTCTCGACCAGAGGAAGGGTCATTTTTCCTTCCTACTTAGCCATTCATCAATAGGAGTCTTCGCCTGCGCCTTATAGGGGAGTTTCACTTTCTGGCCCAAGCCGGCCGATGCGTAGGCTGCATAAAGGATCTGCATCACGACACGCCCGTCCTCACCGGTAGCTTGCGGTGTGTCCTTGCCACGCACACAGCGGGCGAAATGATGCAACTCCTGCGGCGTGCCGTAGTTCCATAGTTCTTCGAAAACCGGATAACTCCAGCCCCTGGTTGTAGGCGCTTTTTCCACTGCATAGCCGAAGCCGTATTCGCTATAAGTCGGGAGAGCATTTCCCATATGCAAGTCGGCATAACTGACGCCGCCTTCACCGTACACCTCGATGCGATCGAACATGCCGCCGCGACGCGCCCAGCTATTCTCGACCATACCGACCGCGCCATTTTCGAAATCAAGGATGCAGATTGCGTCATCGTCACCTTTAGTTTTGTCGGCGTGGACATAAGTGCCGAGATGGCTAAGCACGCTCGTGATTCGCGGCCGCCCTAAAAACCAGTAGCAGAACGCAATGCCATGGCAGCCGAGGTCCATGAGCGCTCCGCCGCCCGAGCGTTTGACGTCCCAGAACCAGTCGCTATGTGGCCCGAAATGCTTTTCGCTCTGTTTGACGAGGTAAATCTTCCCCAATCCTCCCTGATCGGCCATTTCTTTCGCCTTCAGGTACTTTGGCGTGAAAAACAATTCTTCGCCGTACATCAGCAACACGCCCTGCTGCTTGCAGGTGTCGATCATCTGGTCGGCTTCTTCGAGCGTGACGCAAAGCGGCTTTTCGCACATCACGTGTTTGCCAGCCTTGGCGCTGTCGATGGTCATTTGGGCATGCAGATAGTTCGGTGCCGTGATCGTGACCATCTCGATCTCCGGGTCCTTCAGCATTTCGCGGTAGTCGTGGAAGGTGCGCGGAATGCCGAACTTTTTCGCGAACTCGTCCGCATGGCCCGGACTCGGCGAAGCCACTGCGACTACCTCCGCTTCTTCCGGCATTATCTGGAAGGAGGTGGCCAGAATGTCAGCCTGAAACTGGGAACCAATGATTCCGACTTTTACTTTTCCTCGATTGGGCATGGCTTCGTTGGTTATCTTACTCTACCTATGCATCACGCGCCGATCACCTTGAGAGCAAGAAGCTCCAATGGGGAAAGTGGCACTGCGACGTGCAGGGCAACCGCCCTCACGGGCTAAGTTCTGAAAACAGGGGGCTTGACACGGAACGTAACATTCCTTATATTGCTAGACACTGGTAGGGGAGGTTCTATGGGAACTTGGGTCAAATACATTCTTTTTGCAGTGCTGAGTTTTAGCCTCACTGCGGTCGCTTGGGCGCAAACGGGTGACGGTTCCATTGCGGGTAGTGTGCGCGACAGTAGCGGCGGGGCTATCCCGAACGCCACGGTTACCATTTCTAGCGTTCAGCAGGGATTCACTCGAGATACAACTTCGAATGCGTCCGGCGACTACTTAGTAGCGGGCCTTCCGCCGGGTAGTTATAACGTTTCTGTTACCGCAAATGGGTTTCAAAAGTATCAACTGACAGGCGTCTTGCTGCGCGTGGCCGAGAAAGCTCGCGCAGACGCGACACTTACGGTCGGCGCAGTGAGTACCGAAGTTACGGTTGCCGGTACGAACGCAGCCCCGGTGGAAACGGAGTCTTCCGAACTATCGGGAGTCGTCACAGGTAAGCAGATCAGTCAAACCGTTTTAAACGGGCGGAACTTCACGCAATTGGTCACGCTCGTGCCCGGCGTCAGCAACCAAACCGGTCAAGACGAGGGCACAGTTGGCGTCTACGGCAACGTTTCCTACAGCATCAATGGCGGGCGTACTGAGTACAACAACTGGGAAGTTGATGGTGGCGACAACATGGACAATGGCAGCAACTCGACCC
>JBPCJX010000176.1:0-16376 GCA_051004875.1 Bryobacteraceae bacterium | reverse complement strand
CGAGGTTCATCATGGCTCAATGCCAAGCTTGTCATTGACCGCGCAGCGAAGCTTCTGCTTACAGCCCAGATACCGTTCGGTGGTCTGAATGGAGATATGTCCGAGAAGAAACTGGATCTGATCGAGTTCTCCACCAGCGAGATGACACAGACGAGCACACGTGCGCCTCAAATCATGGGGTGCCAATTTTTCAATACCAGCAAGTTCCGCTGCTTTCCGGACCACCTCCCAGACTACTTTCGGTGTCATCCCCTGGCCCCAGATCTTCCGCGCCTTGTTGATCGCACGAAACACACATCCCTCCGTGATTCCGCTCGCCTCGATCCAAGAGTCGATTGCCGTTTTGACCCAGGTGGGAATGGGAACTGTTCTGACGTGTCCGCCTTTGCCGCTGAGATCGGCAATTACCCAATGCTCTTCCCTCAGCTGGATATATTTGCAGTTCAACGCAAGCAGTTCGCCCCGCCTCAGGCCGCATCCTATTAACAGCGCGAGCATGGCATAGTTTCTATTCCCGCGGATGTCGCTAACTTGTATGCCAGCCAAGACACGTTTGCCCTGCTCGGCCGTCAACCAATTCCCGACTCTCACGCCGATCCGGCGAACTCCCTTGACCCGGCGAATACCCGCTGCTAACTCAGGGCTTAACAGACCGGAATCCGCAGCTTCGTACGCCACTCGCCGAACCGCAGCCAGGCGCAGATTGATGGTGGTCGGAGCGAGATGCTTCTGTTCGAGAAAGATCCGATAACGGAGCACGACCATGCGATTGAACGCGAGGCGCGGCTCCGAGCAGTACCAATCGACGAATTCGTTGATGGCGTGATCATAGCTACGTTGGCCGCTTTTCGACGTGAGGCTGTTGAGAACAGCCGACTTTGTCTGTTCCAAATCGGGCAGTGCTAAGACACGTTTTGGCGCTTTCTTCTTTCGGCGATGTTTAGGCATTCTGACGGCCTCCTGTGCCGTTGTTCAAGAATGCTGCCGAAGCTCCACCCTTCGCCGTGAGGAGTAATCTGGACCTTTGACGAGGAGCGCCTGTTCGGTCAAAGTGGAGCCAATTGTCGACCGCGTAAACGTTTTGGGGTCACGTCATAATCGGTAAAACATCGCAATTCCTTGACACGTTGCAACGGTGTGCATATATTTCTTGAAGAACACCACAGCAGGGAGGCTGGAAATGACCATTCATCGCTTACAAACCTACGGGCTGTATCTGAGCATGATCCTGCTGGCCTCTGCTGGCTCGGCAACCGCGCAGATCGGAACGGGCACTATCAATGGAGTAGTTTCAGATACGTCCGGCGCCGCGATGCCGGACGTCGAGATTACTGTCCGTAAGATAGAAACCGACGCTCCTCGCTTAACTCGTACTACGGGCAGTGGTGACTACACAGTCTCCGGCTTGCTGCCGGGCCACTATACGGTTTCTGCGAACAAAGCTGGATTTCGCGCCACGGCGGTACAACCCTTTGAACTCCGGGTAGACCAGATTGCGGCGGTTAACCTCACCATGGCGTTGGGTGACGTGACGCAGTCCGTGGTTGTTAGCGAGTCGGCGCCGCTACTCGATACCGAGACTGCGGATGTCGGGCAGGTGATTGATACGAAGAGGGTCGCAGATCTTCCGCTGAACGGCAGAAATTTCCTCGATCTAGCGATTCTTACGCCCGGCGTCACATTCACCAAGGATCGCAATTACAGCTTCGAAGAGGTTCGTGAAGTCGGTCGGCGAGTTACCACGCAGTACTCGATAGGTGGGAACCGTGTTCAGGATACGGATTTCCTGCTGAATGGAGATCCAGACACCGAGCCAAACTTCAACACGTTCGCCGCCGTGCCGTCGGTGGATGAGATCCAGGAGTTCAAGGTGCAAACCAATTCGTACGACGCTGAGTACGGACACGGCGCCGACCAAATCAACGCAACTACGAAGACCGGAGGCAACAGCGTTCATGGCACGGTTTTTGAGTTTTTGCGGAATTCCGCGTTTGATGCGAAGAACTACTTCGATGACATTCTGAATGGCTCCGGAGCTCCGAAGCCTCCCTTTCGCCGAAATCAATTCGGCGGAGCTGCCGGTTCAAGAATTTTGAGGGACAAACTGTTCTTCTTTGCCGACTATGAAGGCTTGCGGGACAGGACCAATGCAACCAGCGCTGCATCCGTCCCAACGGTGGGAGCTCGGAGCGGGGATCTGTCCAGTTACGGAGTTGCCGTGTACATGCCCCACAGTACGGGGCTTGATTCGAGCGGGAACATCATACCGCTGTTTGCGGCGAATAACAATCTACCCACAGGTTGCTTCAATCCGAACCCGACCACAAACGTACCCTTCGCCGGCAATATGATTCCGTCAGAGTGCATCAATCCGGCTATCGCAAAGTTCCTGAGCACGCCGTATGTCCCGGCGCCGAATAACTCTTTTCTGAAAGACAATCTGGTCAGAGTGCTATCGGTGCCCACAGACTACGACCAGGGTGCGGGCCGGCTGGATTATATACTGAACTCGAAAATGAACTTGTGGGGGCGGTATTCTTTCGGAACGGAAGACGCCATCAACCCCAGCGTGCTACCGGGAGCGGGAGCGACGGAAGAGGTTCGAACCGGGACCGCAAGTCTCCATTATCTATGGGCCATTAGTCCAACTATGACGAACGAAGCCAGGTTCTCTTACCTTCGTTACGTCGATTCGAGGATCGGCGAATTGTCGTACAAAAACAACGTGGCCGCCGAAATCGGCATACCGGGCACTTCGCAACTGCCACAGGATTACGGGATGCCGCAGTTCCAGAGTGATGACGGTTACGTGAACCTTGGGCAGAACGCGTTTGGGAACCCCCTGAAAAATGCTGATAATGTTTTCCAATACGGCGATGACTGGTCGTGGGCACGGGGCCGGCATTTGATCAAAGCGGGCGTGGAGTTGCGGCGCGAGCAGCTAAACGTGTTTGCAGATAATGTGCCGAGGGGGTACTTCCAGATCTTCGCGTCCGCCACGGCGCCGGTAGCGATCAACCCGGATGGCTCCACATCTCCGGGTAACGGCGGCCTCAGCGTGGCATCTTTCCTCCTGGGCATCAGTCATAACTCCTCAGTCTCCTTCGGGAACACAAATGTTTATCTTCGCCGCTGGACGCAGGGTTACTACATTCAGGACGCGTTTAAGGTGTCCCAGCACCTCACTATTAACTTCGGGCTGCGTTACGACTACATGCCCTATTGGTATGACACTCGAGACGGCATCCTGAACATTGACTTCGGACCAAATGGACTGGCCACCATCGTGCGGCCGGGCACCGGCGATCGCTACCAGGGATTCCCGCCGGTCTCGCTAGATGAGAACCCGAACTCGCCCACCTATCTCCCCTATGTGCGAGATAATCGGTTCGGGCGGTCCCTGGTTTTCCCGGACCGGACTAACTTTGGCCCTCGCCTGGGGATTTCTTGGAGCCCCGCAGCACTCCATGACAAAACCGTGATCCGGGCGGGAGCCGGTATTTTCTATCCGCCCCAAATAGGCAACACATGGTTTGATATGGCTCGCAGCGCACCGCGGTCGATCCGCGAGAGCAATTCCACCCAGTACACGATTGTCAACCAGGTGTTTGCAAACGAGGCCACGAAGCTAATCCGCCCGGGCGGAGGAAGCTGGGACCCCCGTGACAAAAATGGACGCGTTCAGGAGTGGAGCCTGACGATACAACAGCAGCTCGCGAAAAATTTCGTGCTGGAGGTCGGTTATGTCGGATCCGCATCTACGCATTTACCGGAACTGGTGGATACGAACCAGACGTTGCCGCGCTTCAACGGCAATTCCGTAGCGCAGCCGGTGCAATACCTCCCGCGCGAGTTCCCCGGACTGGGTTCGTTCTATGGGCATGAGCAGAACGACGTTTCGGCGAACTACAACGCCCTGTTAGCCAAAGTCGAGAAGCGCTGGTCTTCCGGCTTGTCGTTCTTGACGGCGTATACGTGGTCGAAGGGGCTGGATCTCGCCTCAGCAACGCGGACAGGCGGATATAGTCCTGCTACTCCCCATTTATGGGACCGGCGCCTCGATTACGGAGTATCGGATTTCAGTATCAAGCACAATCTTGCAAACAGCTTGTTATACGAATTGCCTTTCGGAAAAGGCAGGATCTATGGCGCAAACTGGTCGAGGCCCCTTGATGCAGTCTTGGGGGGCTGGCAAGTAGGGGCCATTAATATCGTCCACTCGGGGCTTCCGATCTCCTGTCTAGTCGGGAACGATCCAGCCGTTAGCAATGTCAACTTCGAGCAGGATAATTGCAGTGTTACCGGTACGGCCGATCCCAATTCCGGTCCTCACAGCATCTACGGATGGTGGAACCTTGCAGCGCTGCGGCTTCCGACCAATAATGAGGTATTCGGAAATGCCGGCAGGAATATTCTTCGGGGACCTGGATTCTTCTCCCTCGATGTTAGCGCTGACAAGAATTTCAGCCTAACGGAGCGACTGCGGCTTCAACTCCGCATGGAAGGGTTCAACATCTTGAATCACCCCGTGCTGGGGATGCCTCTTCCCTACCTTGACACCTACTCGACTTTCGATGCGAATGGCCATCCTGTTCCCGGCGCTTTCAATCCTCTCGGAGGATTCGGAACAATCACGAACACAGCAATAGACAACAGGCAGATTCAGTTCGCCCTGAAGGTGATCTGGTAATGTTCTTCCGGCAGCGCCGGACCTTTGCACCTGTCCCAGTTCGTAAACTCGCGATGGGAGGATTGTTTGCAGGGCTACTGTTCTCGCAAGCACCTGGGCGATACGTAAACTCGGCCGACAGCAAGGCTTCTATCACCGTGCTCGCCGAGAATCGCGCTTCCTTCCGCATTCCACGAACAATCTACGGCACGTTCCTTGAACATATCGGTGCTTCCATATTTGGCGGCGTCTCGGCTCAGTTGCTTGATAACCCGAGCCTAGAGGCTTATCCGGCAAGCCCGGAAAATATTGAGAAGCAATTCTCCGAAGCCGCTTTCCGCAACTCTACTCGCATGGATGTTCCGCTGCCCTGGCTTCCTCTGCACCACGACGGAAGGCGATACGAGTCGCGTTCTGGACATGCCGCGAATTCAACGTCGAGCCTGTATGTCATGGGGCTGCCTGGTCATGAAGTCGGCATTCGTCAGTCCGTCTACCTGCCCATCGAGCGCCAGGCGGCATACCGGGGCGTGTTGTTCGCCTTTGCTTCGGAAGGAACGATAACCCTAACCGTGAGTTTCAGGCGTCACAATCGTCCTGACGACATTATTGCCTCTACTACCCTCGACGTCTCGGAGCAATACAAGTGGGTGAAACTGTGCTTCGATCTGCAGGTCGCGCCAAGAGCTGTTTCGCCGTTAGAACCCGTTGACTTTGCCTTGGCGGTGAAGAACGGCGGGAGAGTATCGCTCGATGAGATCCGCCTTTATCCGGCGGATTCCGTCCGAGGTCTTGATCCGGAAGTATTGCAGCTGGCAAAAAATTTGAACACTTCGCTGCTGCGCTATGGAGGGAATTTCAGCAGCGGCTATCACTGGCAGGATGGCATTGGGCCGCTCGATCAGCGTCCGACAAGGCTCAATCAAGCGTGGGGAACGCCTGAGTATAACGAGTTCGCCACGGACGAGTTCATGGATTTCTGCGGCAGAATTGGCGCCCTTCCGCAAATCTGTCTAAACCTGGGGAGCGGGAGCGTTGATGAAGCCAGGGCATGGGTTGAATACTTGCAGGGTTCACCGGACAGCACACAGGGGCAACGGAGAGCGGCGAATGGGCACCGCGCTCCGTGGAGGGTCGGTGCTTGGGAGCTGGGGAACGAGTTGTACGACGATGCGCAGTTGGGCTGGTATACGCCGCAAGCGTATGCGGAACGATATCTCGCGTTCTTCCACGGAATCCTTTCGGTTGTGCCATCCGAAACGCTCGTTCTGGCAACAGGGGGAGAGATCGATTCCTTCAAGAATTGGAATGGCGCGCTGCTTGAGAGCGCCGGCCCGGAACTGCACTACATCACAACCCACTTGGTTGCAGATCTCGAACATACGGTGGATCGGAGCGCGGACGCCGACAACGTGATTGCAGCGGATTTAGCGCTTCCTGTAGGGGTGGGCCGGGAGCTCGAGGGACTTCGAGCTCAGATCCAGTCTTTCCCATCCACGCGGGATCGCGTCAAAGTGTCATACAGCGAGTGGATGTTCCGTTCCCCGGCTGGTTCGTTGCTGCCGAACTATGACAACATGGGCGGCGCCGTAATAGCCGGCGCATGGTTCAACATGCTTGCACGGCATGCGGATTTGATTCCGCTAGCGAATATGACAGGGCTCGTAGAGTTCGCTGGAATCCACAAGAGACGTGGGCGGACATTTGTCACGCCGCAATACTGGGTTTTATATCTCTACTCAAAGTATGCGGGCGATACAATCCTCGAGAGCGAAACACGTGTCGCGAGTTACGCAGTTCATAACGGCCAGGTCTTTGCGCCGGAGATTCCCGATGTTCCGTTCCTGGATGTTCTCGCAACCATAAAATCAGACAGTGGGGAAATTGCACTATTTGTAGTGAACCGCAATCCCGCGAATCCGCAACTCTGCGGTATTCACCTAGGCGGTTTTAGAGCTCGGCAGAACGTCACCATCTTCACTCTAGCTGCACCCTCTCTCCTGAGCCGCAACGATGAGGAGCACCCCGACGCCGTTCGCCCGATCGTGTCACATGCTGTAATGACTGCCGAGGGACTCCACCATACTTTTCCCGCAGGCTCGGTGAGCGTGCTCGTGTACTCTGAACGGCGATGATACACCGGCTCCTGATGTGTTTTCTCGCATTCGCGATGCCTGCTACGGTCGCGGCTACGCCAGTGCGTCTTATCTTCGATACAGACATCGGGAATGACATCGACGACGCGCTTGCACTTGCCTTGATCCATTCGCTTCAAACCCGCGGCGAAGCCACATTGCTGGCAGTCACGGTAAGTAAGGACAATCCATGGGCCGCACCTTATGTGGACATCCTGAATACGTTTTACGGGCGGCCGAAGATACCGATCGGTGCTGTGCGAGATGGGAAGACACGCGAAGACGGCAACTATGTACGGAAAATTTGCTCCACTGGCGTATATCCACATGAACTCGTAAGCGGGCGTGATGCACCGGAGGCCATTCTCCTGCTGCGCCGGATACTCGCTGCGGAGGAGGATGGGGCAGTCGTTGTCGTTCAGACCGGTTTCAGTACGAATCTCGCTCGCTTACTGAAGTCGCCTTTCGACAGCGTCAGCCCACTTTCGGGAGTGGAATTGGTCCGACGCAAGGTCCGCTTCATTTCGATGATGGGGGGGAACTTCAGTACCGGAGCCGGAGGCGAATATAACATTGTTACCGATCTCGAGGCGGAAAGAGCCCTTTTGTCGGATTGTCCAGTACCGGTCGTGGTGAGTGGGTACGAGATCGGGAAACGAATTCTGTATCCGGCAAGGAGCATCGAGACAGATTTCACTTATGTGGCCCATCATCCCGTGGCAGAGGCGTACCGGCTTTATGATCGCATGCCCTATGATCGGCCCACCTGGGATCTCACTTCGGTCCTGTATGCGGTGCGCCCCGAAAAGTCGTTCGATACTTCCCAACCCGGGCGAATCTCCGTAACCGCAAAAGGGCAGACCGTGTTCACGCCAGAAGCAAAAGGTCTGGATCGGTATCTGCTCGCAACTCAGCGCCAGTGTGATCGCGCGTTAGCGGCAATGCTGGAGCTTGTTCCGATGCGGCCGCGGGCGGCTGAACGACGATAATGGACGGCTTCGCCTTGGGCGCCGGCCCTGGAGGGATCCAAACCGAACTCAGCAGGCGGGGATTCCTTCGCGTAACCGGTTCGGTCGTGGGGGTAGTGGGATCTGTTGGGCAGCAGCGCCCGAGAGTCTCCGGGTCTCTGCAACGTGTCTCACTGGATCTTAACGAGGACTCCTTGCGAGCCGTATTCCTGGATCCGCCCGCGACAGCGCGGCCCATGACGCGCTGGTGGTGGTTTGGGGGTGCAATAACGCACGACGAGATCACGCGGGAACTCACGTTGATGCGTGACGCCGGGCTCGGCGGCGTGGAACTCCAGCCGGTCTACCCGCTCGCAGTTGACGATCCGCAACGCGGAATCCTGAACACGCCCTATTTCTCAGACAGGTGGTTCGACTTAGTGCGGCACACGGCGCGCGAGACCACCCGGCTAGGTTTACTATTTGATTTCACGTTGGGGAGCGGATGGCCCTATGGGGGCCCAATGATTCCTCTCGAGCTTTCCGCGCGTCGTCTGCGTGTTCTCCGGCAGGACATCGAAGGTCCACGGCGTTGTTCGTTTGAGTTCGTCGCAGGGGAGCTCACGGAGGGCGATAACGTGTTGTGTATCGTTGCTGCGCCCGAATTGTCATCCGGCGAGCCGGATTTATCGATGTCGAAAGTCATTGCGCGGGGCCAACGGGCGGCCCAAATGGCCTTCCTTCGATCAGGCTGGAATGCACCGGCCGGGAAGTGGACGGTAACGCTCTTCATAGACAGCCCTACCCTCATGCAGGTGAAGCGACCCACGATCGGAATGGAAGGCTACGTTCTCGATCACTTCGATGCAAAGGCGGTGAGCCTATTCCTCCATGCTGTCGCTGATCGCACGCTGCACGAACTGAAGACCGTCACTCCTAACCCGATTCGCTCGGTTTTTTGCGATAGCCTCGAAGTCTACGGTGCGGACTGGACATCGGCCATGCTCAGTGAGTTCGAGCGTCGCCGTGGTTACGATCTTGCACCTTACCTTCCGGCACTCTGGCAGAATGCCGGGCCTTTGACGCCCCACGTCCGCTACGACTATCACCTGACGCTTTCAGATTTGATTCTGGATAATTTCTTTCGACCATTAGTCTCCTGGGCTGAGGCGCATGGGACGACCGTACGGATCCAGGCGCATGGCGCTATGGGCGACGTGATGCGTGGCTACGGTCTCGCGCACATCCCAGAAGGGGAGAATTACGGGCGGAGTGACCGCTATTTTGTGAACCTGAAGCACCGGCGGATCGCGAGTTCCGCGGGTCACGTCTACGGCAGACCCGTCATCTCGTCGGAAACATTCACGTGGCTTCGGGAACGGCTCTTTCTCGTCACGCTGGAGATGATGAAGGGAGCTACCGATGCGGCATTTCTCGATGGCATCAACCAGATCGTGAATCACGGCTACCCGTCTTCGCCGCCGGGGGCGGGAGTGCCGGGATGGACCTTCTACGCTCCTACCCTGGTGAACCACAACAACACCTGGTGGCGGCACTACATCCACCTTGCGCGCTACACGCGGCGCAGTGCGGCTCTACTCCGCCAGGGAAGGGCGGTCAATCCCATTGCGGTTTATTTGCCAATGGCCGACATCTATGCGAAGTCTGGATGCGGCAGCCTAAACGTAGATGAGGCGATCGAAAGTCATCTTGGACTCGACTTGTTCCACGAACTCAGGTTCGCCGGATATGATTTCGATGTCATCAACGACCACGCACTCACAGAAATCGCGAAGGTTGAGGGCGGCGTTCTTCGCGCGGGAACCGCAGAGTATCGCGTCGTCATTGTTCTGAGATGCAGGCTCATGACGCCGGAGTCACTGGGGCGGATTACAGAATTCGCTCAGAATGGCGGCAGCGTGATCTTTATCGCGCAGCTCCCCGATATGGCACCTGGGGTAGTAGAACAAGAGACGCGTACAATGCGACTTAAAAGCCTGCTGGCAGACGTATTCGGAGGGAGCACTGTGTTGCCCGATCGCGCACGGGCGGCGGGCGACGGAAAGGTCGTGCTCGCTTCAGATCGGGATACCGCGCTGCGCCATCTGAACGACTTTCTTGAACCGGATTTTACGATTCTTGACGCCGGTCAGAAGAACGAGGCGGAGTTGCAGTGTGCGCGCGAGGGCACCGGCTTCGTGCATCGCCGGACAAAACAATGTGATCTTTACTTTGTCAGCAACATCTCGGACGCGAAACGTTATTTGCGAGTCCGTTTCGCATGCGGGCATAAGACTCCAGAGGTGTGGAGCGCTGAAACGGGGGAGATCCGCAAGATCCTGGCATACGAGCACGTCACGACAGGTGGGCGGGACGCAACAGAGATTGACCTTGATCTTGAACCATTTCAGTCAAGCTTCGTCGCTTTCAGGACGGGCGGGGGCGGTCCCCTAATTTCCAGGACCAATGTCAGGCTGCTACGGCTGGAGCGCACCTCCGAGGCCAACATCCTCGTCGGGGAAGTGAGTGCGAGTGGCCAATATTTCGTCACGTTCTCGAGCGGGAAGACGAAGCGTTTCGCCGTATCGGACGTGCCCGATGCCGTGCGCTTAGAAGGTGCTTGGAATTTGAGAATAAGAGATGTTTCGATCGAGTTGGACCGTCTCCGGTCGTGGACAGAGCTGCGCGACGCCGAACAGTACAGTGGGTGGGGCACTTACAAGACCACATTTGAGATGGGAAGCCTGTGCGACGACATAACGTGGTCGATTGATCTCGGGACCGTTCATGAGACGGCCGAGGTTCAACTGAACGGAGTCGCGCTTGGTGCCGCGTGGAAGGGTTCTCGAAAGCTCCCGGCGAGTGGCGCTCTCAAGCAAGGCCGCAACGCCTTGCGAATCACCGTCGCAAACCTTTGGATTCAAAACATCGCTCACGAGCCACGACCTGAGAGGCAGCGCGTTTCTGAGACATACGGAGCACGCTGGGGCGAGCCTGAGGTTTCGGGCGCGCCCGAGTTGCCGCCTTCCGGCCTACTCGGCCCCGTTCGGCTCGTTGCAACGAAACACGTAAGTATGCAGATCGTTTAACGTGAGAATTCGTTTTCCCGTTGATTACCTCCTCTGCTGCCGATTGAAGAGTTATGTTCGGGGCGATTGCCTGGTTGCAGGAACGCTGGTGGGCGATAGGGCGTTTTCCTAGGTTCCTGATCGCCTTGGAAGGATGCAGCGTCGATCCTAACCCGGGTCCGGACTGGCGCGGCCGTCGAACTCGGCGAAATGAACATTGCGGGGCAGATCGGAACGCTCTTTCTCCAACACGGTGCGGGCGGTGTCGTGATCATGGCCGCTTTACGTACTGCGAAAAGCAGCGAGCAGAACATCCCAACAAACATGCAGTCAGTACCGCCGAACGAATGCCGCCGACCAGCTAATGACAACACCAAATCACCACCCTAAGGCCGAGAATTTGCGCGGAAACCCAACACCTCGAAGAACTGTCGACGTGTTGGCGAGATATTGGCGGAAATCCGCTTCCTGGGGTGGATCAGAGAGCCCGAGTTAGCGCAGCGGGCCAACGACGCAGCCGTTTAGTTTCCTGCCTGCGTGGTTTTCTTTGACACGGAACACGGCGAGAGTGCCGCTGCAGTTCGCGAGAACCACATAGAGGAAGCGCGTTTCAGGGAGTTCGTACACACCGGAAATGTATCCTGAGGGTTGGTCGGGTCGCCAGCCATCGCGTTGGCAGCGCGCAGTCAAGCGCGTGTCGCCCGGGGAATCAGAGTTGAGTCTATCCCAAAGGAGCTATGGTCACTAGAAACGGATTGGTTGAAACGCCGGGAGTCGGGTTCACGATTACCAATGGAAAGTTCAAGATGCCTTACGTCAAAACCGGCGATTCAGTTTTGGTCATCTGGGTTTGTCAGCAGTAATCAAGCGTCAAACGCTACCTGCCCGCGATCACGAAGCCTTTCAACGAGAGGATGACGAAGTACCTGCGTCACCGCTGAGCCTTCAAAGAGTGGGACGCGGCGCGAACTCGATCACCGCGACTAGACCGCCGGGTTTCAGCGTGCGAAAATTTGCCGCATCCGTCCGCGCAGGGCGTTGAAAAATGATGCTAAACGTCGCATGAAGATGTGATCGCAGCAACTTTCCATAAGATTTGTATCGATCGCGCCGACTTTTGATAACATCGACGTTCTCGAGTTTGCGTTCTCTCATTCTTTTTGAGAAAGGTAAGTTTTTTAGGATCCAGTGTGCACCCACGAAAAGCCTTGGATCGTCGCCGACTCGGAAACAATACGGCTGTGCGGATTTCTCCTGCCTTGTCGCGAAGGGTAGATCTATCGCACCCGGATTTTCAAGTTGACGTATAACGCGCTACCGTTCCTTCTGGCTTCTGGAGACCTCGAGACTTCCGCAAACTCGTTTCGAACTAAGCACATCCGACATCTGCACCGGATACGTACCGATAAACGCCGTTCTCGTCTGCCATCTGCAACGAGCTTCCGAGCCAAGTCATAGTAGCGCTAGTTGGATTCGTAAACGATGATTCCATAACAACGGCGAACTTAGACTTGTAGCAGCCAACGAACGAAGGCTCGGGAGAAAGGAGCCAAAGATGCTGATTATAGGTTGTGATTATCACCCGAGTGTGCAGCAAATCGCATTTGTAGATACAGAAACAGGAGATTACGGCGAGCACAGGTTAAAGCACAGTGACGGAGAAGCCGAGAAGTTTTACCGCGATCTGAAACTGAGAGTAGTCGTCGTGAGAGTTGGTTTGGAAGCCACAGGGCATACGCGATGGTTCGAGCGACTGCTGGCGGAGTTGGGTTATGAGTTGTGGATCGGAGATGCAGCCCAGATCACGGCTATGCGCGTCCGGAAGCAGAAAACTGACCGACAAGACGCCCAATTTCTGCTGAAGCTGTTGATGGAGGATCGCTTTCCAAGAGTGTGGGTGCCCAGTCTGGAGAATCGAGATCTCCGCCAGCTGCTTTGGCATCGTCATCGACTGGTACAGATGCGCACGCGGATCATGAACCAGTTGCAGTCCGTCGCGATGAATGAAGGAATACAGCGCCGAGGGGGACTGCGGAGCGAGCAAGGCCGGAAACGATTGGAGCAGTTGCCACTCGCCCCTTGGGCGACACGGCGACGGCAGGATTTGTTGGGTTTGCTAGATCGACTCAACGATAGCGTAGAGGATCTCAGCGCAGCAATTCAGCAGGAAGCGGAGAAGCGACCTGACGTTCGACTTCTGATGACGCATCCTGGCGTCGGCCCGGTGACGGCGCTCGCCTTTGTGCTCATTGTGGGAGACCCGGAGCGGTTTCGATGTGGAAAGCAGATCGGCAGTTATGTCGGACTCATTCCCGAGGAAGCCTCGAGTGGTGTTCATCGGCGACTCGGGCATATTAGCAAGCAAGGCAGCTCTCTGCTGCGTTTCTTGTTGGTGGAGGCAGCGCAAGCGGCTGCGCGTTTCGATCCGGAGTGGCGCAGCAGATTTCTCCACCTGGCGATGCGCCGCGAACGCCGGATCGCAAAAGTAGCAATGGCTCGCAAGCTCGCAGTGAGTCTGTATTGGATGTGGCGCAAGCAGCGGAGTTTTCAGCCGGCGGTAGAAGTCGGTTCGTACGCGGGATAGCTCGTAACGGCGTATGGTGTGAAGTCGATCACCGCAACACTGATGGAGCGTCCCGCTCCCTGACGAAGTGAGTCCGAAGTAGTAATCATGGTCGATGTTGTGACCGGAGAGATGCTTGGGTCGGACTGAGTTCCGCCCGAAAGATTAATCGACGAGCCTTAGTTGTATGGCGTGTCAGTTCAAGTCGTCAGTAGGTCCGGCAATGTACTCTTCAGAGTGCTCACAGAAGAAGTGCGCTCAAGATCGCTTGACAACCGTAGTGGTTGTTAGAGATGCGCCGTTAGAACGAAGCCGCCGCGCGGCGGACGCTACGCGTGGGCGGTGACCGATGAGTAGAGGTCGATAGAGTGTGGGGTCACAAGGAGAAACTTGTGACCCACTTACGTCAACTGATGCTGGAGGAACTCCGGCGTCGAAATTACTCTCAGACTACCGTAACGTCCTACATCAAGACGCTGGAGGACTTCGCGAACATTTCCATCGGCCACCGGATCAACTCGGGCCGGATGAGATTCGTGCTTATCAGGTTTATCTGCTACAAGAGAGAAAGCAGGGCGTGCGCACGGTCGGCAATCACACGGCAGCGCTCCGTTTTTTCTTCTGCAAGACTCTGAAGCGCAACTATCCCGTCGAAGAAGTTCCGTATCCGAGAGCACCCCGCCGGCTGCCCGTCATCTTGACACAAGAGGAGGCGGTTCGACTTATCGATTCAGCCAGCAACCTCTTTCACCGCGCGATGCTGATGGCGCTGTACTCAACGGGCATGCGCCGGGCCGAGTTATGTCATCTCAAGACAGAGGACATCGACAGCGTGCGCATGGTGATCCATATTCGCCATGGCAAGAGGAACCGTGACCGCGACGTGCCGCTCAGTCCGAAGCTGCTCGAGACTCTTCGTGAGTACTGGCGCTGGATGCACCCCAAGACCTATCTGTTTCCGGGAACGAAAAACGGTTGGCGAGCCGATAAACCGATCACGCCTAAAGTGCTCTGGCAGGCTTGCCGGGAAGCAGCGCAAGCTGCAGGCATCAGGAAAAGCGTTCGTCCGCATTTACTGCGCCACAGTTTCGCGACTCACTTGCTGGAAGGTGGAGCGGATTTGCCCACCGTGCAGTTGCTGCTCGGTCACTCCGACCTGAAAGCGACATCCATCTATCTTCACCTCTCCGAACGTCACCTGAAGGCGGCGGGCACGCCCATTGACAAGCTTCAGTTGTCGGGCCCCGAGCAAGTGAAGCGCTCGCGAAAACTGCACAAGAGATGAATCAGCCACCTTTCGAGGTGGCCGACATCGTTCGTGCAGCAGGCAGAAGTTTCATCGAGAAGAATCGATCCCGCTTAAGCTGGCAGCATCTCCGCGTACTGCGCGCTATTGCGCGCTGCCGTACGGCGGCACTGGGTGGTGGCCATGTGGATCGGTGTTCTCGCTGCGGCCATCAGGCCATCTCTTATAACTCGTGTCGTAACCGCCATTACCCCAAGTGTCAGACCAGCGCTCGTGATAAGTGGCTCGCTGCCCGCGAACGGGAACTGCTGGATGTGCCTTACGTGCATGTCGTCTTCACGTTGCCGCATCAGCTTTCCTGGCTTGCAATTTCCAACAAGAAAGTCGTCTACGATCTTTTGTTCCGCGCCAGCGCCGCAACACTGCTGGAGATCGCCGCCGATCCCAAGAACCTCGGTGCTGACATCGGCTTTATGCGCGTGCTGCATACGTGGGGTCAAAACGTCTTGCACCATCCACATGTCCATTGTGTGCTTCCGGCCGGTGGTCTTTCGCTGAATCACCAGCGCTGGATTCAGCCTCGTTACGCATTCTTCTTGCCCGTGAAGGTGCTGAGCCGTGTTTTCCGAGGCAAGTTCCGCGCTGGTTTAAGAAATCTATTTAAGCGCGGAAAGCTGGCTTTCCCGAAAGGTCTGGCAGCCTTAGCTCATCCGAAGATGTTCAGGGCTTATCTTCGGTCGCTTCACCTCGCGAACTGGGTTGTTTACGCCAAACCTCCTTTCGGCGGCCCGCAGCACGTTCTTCATTACCTGGCCCGCTACACCCATCGGGTGGCGATCTCCAACCATCGACTTGTTGACTTTGCCGATGGGCAAGTCACCTTTTGTTGGAAGGACTATGCGCACGGCAGCAAGCAAAAGCTGATGACAGTTCCGGCAGAGGAGTTTCTGCGGCGCTTTCTTCTCCATGTGCTTCCGCCTGGCTTCGTCCGCATCCGCTTCTTCGGCTTCCTGGCCAACCGCCGACGAAAGATCTTGTTGCCACTCGGGAGACAACTGCTGAGTATGGCTCCTCCCCACTCGCCGGAATCCGTTCAATCTGATTCATGCTCTTCAGCGCTATGGCTGTGTCCACTTTGTGGCGGGACGATGCTTCTTCTCAACAGACTCACCATTACGGAACTCAGCTCGCAATCAGCGAAACGGGAGATTCACCTTGACAGCTCTTGATAGCGCCCCAGTTGCGGCGAGATCAATGAATGGTTCGGGATGCACACTATCGGTGTGTTCTGATTGCGGCTGCGACAACCATCTCGCTCCTTCAGCTCACATATTCAGAGTTTGCACTCTGCATCCAATCCTTGAAGTACTTTCTACACTGATTAGATTCGCGGGCCTCTCTGCTCCGGTACTCGATCCAAAGCTTCGAAATCGTATTCAAATCCCATAGCGGCACTTTGCCAAACTCGCCGCGTCCCCCGCAAACGCGGCGCCTTCCTTCAAACGGCTCCGCAGTGATCCGGCCCATCAACCCTCACGTTGCTGCTCAGCCTGTTCGCGCCGAATCACTCCAGATAGAGTCCTAACGTCTATGTGGAGCAAGAGTCGAATTACGATAGGAGACTCTATTGCCACTGAATTGCCGCTGACCTAAAAACCAGCGGAAAGAAGAGCGAGAACCAGAAATAGTGGATATGCGAGCAGTAAAAGCACTCCGGCCGTACGGGATAGTTCGCGCCGCCGAGCCGC